>CAMYPM010000001.1 GCA_947290775.1 uncultured Bacteroidales bacterium
TTGCTAAGGATAGGGAAGAGCTTGCCATCTCTATATGTGTCATGGTTGTACTTAGCCCAAGTTTCACGGGAGGGATCGTGTAATGGTTGCTGGGGGCGGGCGGGAGCGTTTGAGTTATGGACTTTGTGTCCTACAGATTTTGATTTTCCTGAAGGGGGCTTCTCGTAAGCCTAGCTTTTGGTAGATCTCGGTGGCTTGTTTCGAGGGCTTGCTACATTGTCGCATTTCGACCTTTTCGCCCAGCGGGTTGACGCCTTCGGTGGTGACTAACTTCTGTGTCGACATACGTCGGACGATCTCCCGCCAGTAGCAGTTCTCGCCCTGCGCTTTTAGTCCACAGCGTATGGTGTTGACAACCCAGTAAGCGAGCAGGCCAAAGAAAAGATGGGCATCGCTGCGCTGATCCGTCTGATGAAAGAGCGGGCGCAAGTGTAGATCCGTCTTGAGCTGACGATTCGTGCACTCTATCTCTCGGATCAAGTTGTAGTAGTCCCAGGTGGTGCGCTCGTCTAGTGTACGGACGTTGGTGCGCAGGAAGTAAACGCCGTGACCGCCCTCCACCTTGGAGAGGTCTTTGATTTTCCAAGCCACCTCTTGCATCTCTAGGGGCTTCTCCTCACTGCGGATGTAGTCTATCTCGTAGTAGCGTGCAATCGACGGATAACGCTCTATGGCTCTGCCTGTTCGCTCCACAACTCTTTCGTACTTCTTCGTGCCACCCTTCTTCTTGATCGCCTCGTTGATCTTGATCAACTCAGCCTCAAAACGACTGCGCCATTGCCTGTTCATAGAGGCTTCGGTCATCGCTTTTGAGGGGGAGGTAATCTCTAGAAAATAGTCCTCATCGGGAGCCGTGTGCACCTCACGAAGCTTGATTTCTCGCTTGCTGGAGTCCTGCACGACGACACACTTGTGGTCCTCTCGGAGGGTGTACTCCTTCAGCCTCGTACGCGAGACGCAGAGGTAGTTGTAGCCCTTCGCTTTGATCTTCGTTAGGTTCTCCTCAGTGGCAATGCCCGCATCCATGACGATCAGCGTCTTTTCCTTTCTGGCAGGGCTTTTCTGAGCCAAGCTCTCAATCATATCGGGCAAAGACTTCGGGTCTGCCGTATTGCCCTCGAGGATCGAAGAGTAGCGAATGAACCCCTCTTTGTTGATGCACAGTGCCAAGACAAGGAGCTTGCAGTCGGAACGTTTTTCCTTGGAGCGACCAAACTTGCTCTTCTGGCTATTGCGCTTGCTTCCCTCAAAATAGAAGTTAGTCAAGTCAAACAGCATCAGCTTATTGTCTATATTAAAGAGGTGGTCAGTCATCATACAGAGATGCTGCTCGAGTTGCTCCTTGAGGGCAAAGAGCTGGTCGGTAATCGTGTAGAGCGCATTCCTGCCTGGAAGCCAATCGGGGCGACCCGAGTAGAGCTCAGTAGCTGCCGAATTGTCACGCATGGTGAAGTAAGAGGCGTGCTCCGAGGTGGCGTAGACGGTGCGAACGATCAGTGCCGAGAGAGCTGTATGGATGGCCTGCTCGGACCAACCTTGACGCTTCAAAAAGCTCTCCAGCTCTAGCTTATCAATGGTTTGCTTGCAGAGCCACTCGGCTCCCACATTGCGAGCATCGGTGTGCTTGGCGGAGTCCAAGTCGATGTAGTGCTCCGCCTCCTTGCGAGCAGCCTGCTCTCGCTTGTCAAAGCGATCTATTCCGCCCTCCTGAATCATCCTATTCCACCACTCATCAGCCTTAGCTTGTTCGTGTTCAGTCAACCCATTGAGCCGTTCGCTGAAGAGCACCTTGGTGTGGCGATTCTCAAACCTATTCGTCAGTGCACGAGCGATCTTTTTAGCCTGCAGGGCATCGATGGAGGGGTCGAAGCCAACGTTGAGCAGGATCAGCGAATGGACATTTCCCCGTACATCACGGTAAGACTCCTTCAGTCGATAATAAGGAGCCTTCTCGCCGATGGCAGGGTTGAAACGGGTCTGAACATTTGCGTGCATGACGCAAAGTAACAACAAATATTTCACCCAAAAGTGTCCTACAAATCGGAATTCGCCCCGCTCTCCGAAAGCCCCCTTTTGACACTCAGCGAGTTACTACTCTCGCCTCCTCAAGTTTCGCTGCAAAATGCCCCGAAATTCATTTTTGCCGTGAAACTTGGGATAGGGAGTCTTATAGCCTAGTTTTTTTTGCGTGGTCGTCTTCTCTTCCTCCGAGATGAAATAGTTGAGATGCTTCGCAGAAAAGAAGATGAGTAATCATCTACTGTCAAAAAACTGTTCATCCTTCACCTTTTGTCGCAAAAACTACTATATTTGCGACAAATAAATGTGCGAAATAGAATGGATAGTATTTTCTCGGAAGAGCTTCGAATAGGTGTTGAGAAATGCGGATTGAACAATCTATGTCAAGTTATCCCTGAACCAGATGGTGAAGGAGACGAGACTTATCCA
This sequence comes from uncultured Bacteroidales bacterium, assembly GCA_947290775.1. Classification (GTDB taxonomy): domain Bacteria; phylum Bacteroidota; class Bacteroidia; order Bacteroidales; family Porphyromonadaceae; genus Porphyromonas; species Porphyromonas miyakawae. The sequence goes on from CAMYPM010000001.1 coordinate 2,449, forward strand.
GAACCAAGGAAAATACATATTGTCTATGACTCACTCTTTCAAAAATCCCCTATCTGGAAGGTGAGGTACTCTTAGAGATTGGTGCACGCTCACTATTTGAGCCAACCCAACCAGCCGAAGTCAAAAGTTTAGTCTCAAGTCAGTTTGAGCAAATAAATACAAGCGTTGTATCACCAATCATCACTACCATTTGAAATTCTATTGGAACAACTAAAGGAATTAGAAGATAGATTTCATGTATAAATGGATACTCTAAGGAAGCGTTATGTACAGTTGTTATTCAAAGAATTTAGACGAATTAGTTGCATTAGTGATGCAAAATCAAGCAGAGAAGGTAATTGCTCTGATTGAGTCTGGCAAATTTAATAAGAGCCTTTTAGGGGATATTGGCTGTTGTGAACACCCCTTGCCATTGTATAAATTGTCCCTATGCAATATGATCTTGCTTGATTCTGACGGATGGAGAAGTGATTTCTTGCCTATAGTAGAGCGAAATAGACAGAACTGTAGGCTGTTATTAAATTACTGGAAGAAGAGGTGGAGCTATCCTATTGACATGCCAATGGATTTTGAAACATATCAATGCGAATGCGCTCATTTCAAAGATTGGGATATGGATGAATTGCTTGATGGTGATATGAATGAGCTAATGGCAATGGGATATGATGAGAATGAAGTAGAACTATGCTATGCTGTATTGACCTACAAAGCAGATCTGATTCAAAAACAGATAGCCTTGGGGACGAATCCAGATGTTTATATCTCAGCCTCTCTCGCTCCAGGCAAGGGAGAATCTTGTGATGGTGAAAGCTACAATGCTTTAGATTGTTGTAAGACATTCTATTGTGATGCTTTTGATTGTCACGGATTAGGTGTTTTTTGGAGTGATCCAGAGGTTAAGGGAGTTCAGGCTCGAGATGTATATTTGCTTTTAGAAGCGGCAGCCTATCAAGATCTAGAAGAGAGGTTGGAAAAACTAAAATATAGAGCAATAGATAATTGTTGAATGCAGTCCATTTTATCTGTGGATTTAATCATCAAAATGCACATAATCACTTGTGCATGATTATGTGCAGATTCAATAATTAGACACTGATTAACAGAGCGATATGTATCGCTTTAGTTGTCAAAATGGGGCTGTGTATCTTCTCTGCTAGCCCCATTCTTTATATCTTCCATTTGGGTTTAGAGAAAACGACTTTGCTCATAATGCCTTTGTCCTCTGGTAGTTTATCTGAACTGTTATGGTTAGGAGCAAAAGAATTGCTTCGAGTTATTGATGAAGATGTAGAAATCTTTTGAGAGCCATTGGCGAAAGAGTGCTTATCGTTGTGTGTTTCCATTGAAAGACTACTTTCAGTGTGTGGCTTCTCTTGCTGTAACTCCTGACTATTATTCTCCTTCTGTTCGTCCTCCTCTTCCTCTGATGGTGGAGCAATAGAAAGGGCTATCTTACGGTCAAGCTCTGAGGCCTTTGCCTTGAGATCCTCCTTTTTCCAGGCACCATTGGCAATGGCTTTATAGACATCCGCAATTTCCAGTAGTAAGTGCAACACGAAGCGTACTAAAGCACCCACCCCTGGGGGCTCCCAGGGGTGGGTCGAAAGACTTAAATGATTACCTTCGTGTTGCACTTACTACTGGAAATTGCGTTAATCGCTCAGTCAGGAGCTACACACTGGCGACAAGCGAGGGGTAGAGAGGTCCATGAGCTCATTATAACATAATGCGTCAGACCTGCCAATCTAGCTTAATCCAAATAGTAGATCGCAGTTTACCTCCTCCCGCTAGAGACTCTAGATAGACATTGAAAAGCATAAAACCATCGAAGTTGCTGAGTCAAATATCCGACCAGTGATTTTCTGGGTGCGAAAAAGGGTGTAAACCACGTAACACGTTGATTTACACCCTTTACTGCGGAAGCGGGGGGATTCGAACCCCCGGTACGGTTACCCGTACGACAGTTTAGCAAACTGTTGGTTTCAGCCACTCACCCACACTTCCTTGAAAGCTGAAAAACCTTTGAGATTGTTTGTGGCAAACTCATTGGTGAGGACAAAGGTACAAAAAGAATTTGTTTGGCAAGCTATCCGCCCCATCCTCTTTTGAGCTAAACGGCAAAAATAGAGCTCTAAACGCCTCAAATCGCAAAAGCGTGCTTTGCCTGCTGCGATTGAGTTCACTCTTTGCTCTTCGGTAGCGAAGCCTTCTTTACAATCCTATTTTGAGAAGAGCCACACCCTTTAGCAGCCCTATGTGCAACCGGGCTCTATACTAAAGGAACATGAGGGGAGTGTATCGCTCTAACCGCCCGCTCCGTTAAATCTGCGCTGCGCAACTACAGCGTCATACTGAAGCCAATGCTGAGGAGCTGATTAATTTGCAATCGACTGCGCATTTCTTCTGTGCGGGGCGCTGCATCGTCATAACGAAGCTGCACATTTATACGCGCCGAAAAGAAGCGGGAAAAGGCATAGTTGAGACCATTCTCCCATTCCGTCTCCACTCGGTGATAGCTGGTATTATAGTACAAGTAGCTTCTCCACGATAGTTGACTGGTCACATCAAATATCATCTCTGCCTTAAGCATAGAACCGAAAGCACTGTAGGCGCGCTTGCCCTCCTTAAATCCATGCCGCTGCATGTCTATATCTGTACGCATACTCCAGCGGAAGTCATAAGCCAAGGGGGCTAAATTGACATTAAGCCGCAAGCGGCGTCCGTAGTGATTCGGGAAGGATTTGTCCAACGTATATTTCATACCTAATCCGACATTGACAATAATCGGAGAGAAGAGGTCAGATAGACGGGCCGTTTTATTCTCTTCCCGCATGGTAAACAGCTGCGTGCGCGCTTCCACGTCTAATGTATAGAAGAGATTTTCCACCGCTCTTACCCCGAAGTTACTGCGCAATTTGAGCAAATCCTCGGCCACGCGGAAGCGACTTACCGTATCGGCGGCACTGGTGAACACGCTCAGCCGCCAATCCAGCTCATTAAGCCACGAGATACGCTCCTTGTTATAATCCATCCGGAACAGCTGTTTGTTATACAAATTGAGTGCGCTATTGCCCCCTTTATGCCAGTTTGGCGACACATAGTTCTCGGAAAACTGCACAATGCTCTCCCATCCGGGCTTCCAATAGCGTCGCTCCAAGCTGACCCCTATAGGGGGCTTTGGTATAGCTCCGTTCTCTATGGTAGAGGCTACTTTGAGTGAAGGATCCTCTGCCGATACGGTTTCCATCACAAAGCGTGAAGCGGCTAAATCGGCAGCCGAAGCGACCAAGAGGGAGGGGTTGCGAAGTTGGAAGCGCTCCATATTTAAGCGGTCTATTTCTGCTCCCTTCTTGAATTCCTCCACCGCTGTAATGCGGTAAGAAGTATCTTTTTGGGACGAACTGAGGGAGGGCCACTTAGCGCTTTCCACTTCAAGGTAATGCGACTCAAGCGGAATAGAGGTATTCACCAGCGGCATTTGAAGCCAAAGTGGCAAGGGAGAGCGATAATATGGGGAGGGGAGGACTATTATACGCTCATCGCGCAGTATGGCTAAGCGAGGATTCTCCTCCAAAGGGGGTAACGACTGATTATTTTGCGCTTGAACAAGCGATGTGGCGCCATGGCATAGCAGCACACATAGAACCAGAGAAAATATAGTACCTATTCGTGTCATTTGTGTCTTCTACTACTTGAGTTCCTTACCTATTACCTTGTCCACCGTATTCCCCCGGTCATACGCATAAATACGCTTCGTAATCTCTTTGCCGGAAATATACTTAGAGGACGCTTAATCCATTCCAAGAGCTTTCCCTTTCAAGGGGCTCAACTTTCGCGTTATTCTACTATTCAACTACAAAGATAGTGTATTCGGAAGGCATAAAAGCAGCAAATGCACCAAACACGGTACAAATAAGCTATAAACAAATAAAGTAGGGATAAAAACTCTGAATGGTGCCCAGAACCGGAATCGAACCGGTACGGGTTTTACCCCATTGGTGTTTGAGACCAACGCGTCTACCTATTCCGCCATCTGGGCATACAAAGGCACCTTTTCACTCACCTTGGATACCTTCTCGGTAGATATGCTTAACCATCCACCGAGGTAGAAAAAAACGCCTTATCGCCAGGCAACAAGACGCTTTGTAACCAAGAGAGCGGAAGACGGGATTCGAACCCGCGACCCCGACCTTGGCAAGGTCGTGCTCTACCAACTGAGCTACTTCCGCATTCGGGCCGTCTTTTTTGAACGGTGATGCAAAGGTACTACTTTATTTGAAAAAAACAACAATTTCTAAGAAACAAAGTATTTTATCGGCTCGCTTCTTTTTGTTTGTCCAACAAAATAGTCGCTCCGGGGAGTCCTTGCCGACAGTAGGCAGCCAGAGCTTCATCCGTAATTTCTGCAGGCAGGTAGTGGCGATTACATTGAGCGATAAAAATAAATGGCTCAGCGTCCAAAATATGCTTTAGCAAGTAGGATGGTGTCGGGTCTTCGGAGAGAGCTGCATACTGTTCGTAGGTCATATCGAGGAACGCACTTTGCTGCGTTATTCCTCGTCTATCCCACAAGAACCCGTTTCCCAAATCGATAGGTTTAGCAAAGTGTGGGGCAGTGCCCAGATCAAAGCGCGAAGGATAAGAGACGATCTGCGTTTTGTCATTAGAGAGTGTCACCGGTACATACTGCGAATAATCTGCACGAGTCCGATACACTACTATAGGTGCCACCATTTGCTGAGGCGAAAAGCCAATGGGTTGTTTCATGGGTTCATCGTTTGGCGTTGTTACATCCATAGGCATCCCACAGATCAATTTCTTTTTCGATCCGCAGCCGGCGCAAAGTACCAACACTGAGGCGGTAAATAGGGAGATAACTAAGAAATGTTTCATTTGTTCTCTTGTAGGAATGATTATCGTTGTCGACTGTTTTTGCCTATAAAATAGCTCATAAAGATTAGATTCAGTACCAGTAGTCCCGAGATCATCAGATAGTACTTCCTCATCTCAGTGGGCACGAAAAAGAGTCCTACAATAAGTGCCACAATAACTGCAGCAGCGAAGATCAGCATGATCTTCATTATCTTATTTGTTTTTTTTCTTCTTTGCATATTTCTATAAGGCCTTACACACAAAGGTACTATTTCTTCTCTTTACCCTTTCAAAGCAAAGCCCATAACTTGTCAAAAAGAGGCACCAAAAGCGCAGTAACCGCCCCCATTAACCCAATTGCCATACCGCTTATTGCTCCCTCCACAGTACCCATTTGAATAGCCGTCACAGTGCCCATACCATGCGAAGAGGTGCCTAAGGCGAGCCCCTTAGCTATTCGGCTCTCTATCTTGAGCACCCTGAAAACGGTAGGCGCCATCATACTCCCCACCACTCCGGCAATAATGACTACCACGGCAGTAAGTGACGGGATACCGCCCGACTGCTCACTTAGTGCCATGGCGATAGGAGTTGTTACCGACTTAGGCTGCATCGTAACGGCTAATTGGAGATCGCCTCCCATTAGAAAGATAATGCCGGCTGCAGAGGCTATACCCACGGCACTACCCACCACGGTAGAGGCAAGAATAGAAAAAATACGATTTTTGATAAAGTGCACCTCTTCATGCAGCATATAACCCAAAGCCACTACCGAGGGGCCCAGCATGAAGTCAATCATCTTAGTACTCTCTCGGTAGAGGGTGTAATCCGTGCCGCTCAGCTCTACTATGGCAATAAGCACCACCAGTGTTATGATGAGCGGATTCAGCAGGGTGAGGTGCGTGCGGTTATATAGCCACTGCGCCAAAAAGTAAACCCCCAAGGTGAGAGGTAAAGAGAAAATCGGATTTCCTAAGAGCTCTTGCATCATCGCTTACCGTTACTTACTCTGCTTGCGCCTAAGCCTTTTTTCAGCCGTTTCTTGCAATAGTGCCACAACGGCCATAACGAGCAGCGAAGAGACTACCATCGATACAATGATAGGCAACCAATGCTTCTGTAGTAGCGCCTTTTGAGTGATCAGTCCTACCCCTGCCGGAATGAAAAAGATCCCCATATTACGCGTAAGCAGCTTGGACGCATCCTTTACATGTGCCGACTTAACCGCATGCACCTGCAAGGCGATAAAAAGCAAAAACATACCCAACACACTTCCGGGTATAAAGTGCCCGATAGCTGCGGAGAGCAGTTCGCCCAATGCATAAAATAGCAGTATGACAAAGAATTGACCTATTCCACTCACAACGCTTGTATTCGTTAGCTAATGAATATCCTTTTCTGCCGCTTCCTTAAGAAGTGCTTCAGCCGCTTCGAGACGACTAAAAAACTCCTCCCCAAAGGCTCTAATCAAAGGCTCTTTGAGTGCTCTATACACAGGGATACCCTTGCTCCGCCCCAAGCGTACAGCAGGACGACAAATATCCCACTCATCGTAATTGAGTGCAATAGCATGCGGATAGCGATGGATGCGAATAGGGTAGAGGTGGCAGCTGATCGGCTTGGGAAAGTCTATCTCTCCGGCTCTGTATTTCTTCTCAAAAGAGCACAGGCAAGCTCCCTCTTCGGTAAAAGTAGCAAATACGCATTGCCTACCCCCCACTAAAGCGGTCACACGCTCCCCACTGATATCCGTATAGGCAATACCTTCACGACGTATTACAGCCCTCGCCTCTTTATTGAGCAAAGGCTTAACGGCTGGGAGTAATCGCCACATGGTTTCCTCCTCTTCGGCTGTAATAGGCGCACCGCTCTCGCCTTCTATGCAGCAAGCACCACGGCAAACTGCATAGTCGCATAAGAAGTGCTCTTGGAATAGCTCCCGGCTTACTATATAGTCGTCTATCAGTATCACCTCGCTGAGTATAGAAAGTCCCAATAGAGTATCACACTCCTTGGGACTATTCTACTTACTTTATGCCTTAATCGAAGCCTGTTATTTAAGCGGCTTGATGTGATGCAAATTAACCGGCTTAATCATATTCTCCGGACTAAGAATTTGATCGAGGTCTTCCTTGCTGAGAATACCATTCTCAAGCACCAAGTCATACACCCCGCGACCGGTTTCCATAGCCTGCTTAGCGATCTTGGTTGAATTCTTGTACCCAATGATCGGATTGAGCGCCGTTACGATACCTACGCTATTATGGATATAGCTCTTGCAACGCTCTTCGTTGGCTTTAATTCCTTCGATACAGCGTGTGCGGAAGGTATTCATTCCATTGATGAGCAGCTCGATACTCTCGAAGCAGCATTGAGCCATCACCGGCTCCATAGCATTAAGCTCCATTTGCGCTGCATCACCGGCTAAGGTAACCGTTAGGTCATTACCCATCACTTTGTAGCACACTTGGCTCATTACTTCGGGGATCACGGGATTCACCTTACCCGGCATAATAGAGCTACCCGGCTGCATAGCAGGGATGAATATTTCCGATAGGCCACAGCGTGGACCGGAAGAGAGCAAACGTATATCGTTGGCAATCTTATTCAACTTCACGGCCAAACGTCTCAATGCCGATGAGTAGCCGATCATTACGGAAGTGTCGCTTGTAGCACCCACTAAATCCTTAGTCAGCACTACATCCCAGCGCGTGATCTCGGCAATAGCCTTTACGCAAGCCTCTGCATAGCCCGGTTCACTACAGATGCCGGTACCTACTGCCGTAGCACCCATATTGATCGTAAGGAACTGCTTAGCGGCATGCTCCAAATTATCTATCTCATCCTCCAGTATAGAGGCGAAGCCGCCAAAGGTCTGTCCCAAGCTCATAGGCACAGCATCTTGCAGCTGTGTACGCCCCATCTTCAGTACGTGGCTGAACTCCTTTTCCTTTGCACGAAGTGCACTGATTAGCTCTTTCAGCGGCTTTAGAATAGTTAAGTGCATCCAGTAGAGCCCCAAATGAATAGCAGTCGGATAGGCATCATTAGTCGACTGACTACAATTTACATGATCATTGGGCGACAGATACTTATGCTCACCGGCTTCATGACCCATAAGCTGAAGTGCTCTGTTGCAGATCACCTCGTTGGCATTCATGTTAGTGGTAGTACCGGCCCCACCCTGTATCATATCTATGGGGAACTGGTCGTAATGCTTTCCTCCAATGATCTCTTTACAAGCGGTTACAATAGCTTCATATTGCTCCTTAGTAAGCAATCCTTCACCGAAGTTGGCAATGGCTGCTCCCCACTTTGTATAGGCTAACCCCTGTATGAAAGCCGGGTATTCGGACAGATGAAACTTGCTTATCGGGAAATTCTCTATTCCGCGAAGGGTTTGTACTCCGTAGAGCTTGTCACACGGTATCTCACGCTCTCCTATCAGGTCGGCTTCAATACGGCATTTTTTATTGGTATTCATGTATGCTTATAGTATGATATTATGTTTGTTATTGTCTCAGGTTCACATTGTCAAAGTGTGCATTCCTTTACCACACAGCACAGGCTCAACTTAGCGACGCACCGTCCTGTCAAGCATGTTCGGCAAAGATACGCTTAAAATTCCAAATAGGCACCTTGTAAGGTGCTTTGTATTAGGAGTTAAATGGGGTGTCCTTGCCCTGCTTCTCGGCAGCTCTTCTCTCGGCATACATGCCTAATTGTGCATAATTTGCTCCTTCTCATGCACTGTTAGGCACATAGCCCCCTTGTAAAGGCACTAAACGGGTCAAAAAAAGATACGGATCTTTCCATAGAAAGATTCTGATATTTCACTTGAAAGATACTGATGTTTTGAACGAAAGGTCCTGATGTTTTTTTCGTTCAGGATAATCCTTTTCCCAGGGGCTTAATAATAGCAACGGACACGGAAACCCGGCGAGGGGATCCGTGTCCGTAAAGATTGGGTGTAGCGTGGTTGATTTTACGCTACACTAAAGGTGGCAATCCGCTTAAGGCACCATGATAATGCGGCTCGTTGCTGCATCGGTGTAGAGCAGATAGGAGCCTTGTGGCAGTGCAACTTCGGTAGTATCCTCTCGTTGTACGGAGGGGATAGATACTATTAGCGTCCCTTCCAAGCTGTATAGGGCGATAGAGGTGGCACCGGTTATCGATAGCTTACCGGGAGCGGTCGCAATGGAGAGCGTAGCTTCGCTTGAGATTCTTTCGCTATCCGTTGAATTGATTAGTTTGAAGTTACTCCACGGCTGCGTCTTCGCATAGAGCTTAACGACAGCATCCGGCACTCGCAATACGGCGTGTGCATAGGTTTTTGCTTCAAATGGTGCATTGCTGCAGGTAGGCGGTGTGGTAGCATGGCAAATCACAGAGTCTAATGCAAGACAGCTCTTGAATGCTTCGTCACCGATCCATTTCGTTTTGGCAGGAATAACGATTCTTTTAAGTCCGGCGCAGTCGCTGAAAGCTCTATTCCCTATGGCACTTACCGCCTCAGGCAATACGAAGTCAGTCATTGCTTCACATCCGGAGAAGGCTAAGTTGCCAATCTCTTTAACGGAAGCAGGAAGGGTTAGGTTAGGAAGCTTCCTACACTTGCGGAAAACAGCTTCCCCTATCATTTCGATGGAGGGTGGCAGTACCACCTCTTTCAGTGCGCTACATCCGTTGAAGGTCCACGTGCCTAAGTCTTTAACCTTATCGCCAAAGGTTACACGCTCCAAGCCGGTACATTGAGCAAATGCATACATATCCAAGTCGGTTACACTATTGGGGATAGTGATCTCTTTGATTGCAGGGCACTCTGAGTAAGCTTTATAGGCGATAAACTCCAGGTTCTCAGGCAGGACTACATCGGTTAGGACTGCACAGGTGAAAAACGCCCATTTACCTATTCGCTTGAGCGACGCCGGTAGCGTGATCCTCTCTAAGGCATTGCACTTATAGAAGGCAAACTGACCGATCTCTTCCAAGGTATTGGAAAGGGTTACTTGAGCGAGATGAGCACATTCACTGAAAGCTTCTGCCTCGATAGAGTGCACCGTATTGGGTATTACGATAGAGGTAATCTCCTTTTTCTCAAAGGCTTTATTTCCGATGGTGGTAAGGGCCGCAAAAGCAGGATCGGCTGTAAGGTCAATCTCTTTCTCATCCCCCAGCCATTTTATCAAGATGGTTTTATCGTCCGATAGGGTGTAGCTACTCTCCGGATAGTGAATAGATACGTCGGCTTCAATCTTTAGGAATGCGGACCAGGGAGCCGTTTTCTTGTATGTTTCTACAGCCTCTTCGGGTACGTATAGTGTGGCGGTAGTGTATATATTGTCGTCCACCATATCTTTGGTAGTGGTAGGCGGCACATTGCCTTTCAGAGTGATCTTTTCGAGGGGTGTTTTGGCAAAGGCATGATCGCCTATTTTGTTCAAAGCAGCCGGCAGCTCAATGGTCGTAAGGCTTGTGCACTGCGAGAAGGTCCACGGACTTATAGTCGTGAATGTTTCGGGCAGATTTACTTTTTTCAGTGCGGAGCATTCGGCAAAAGCGGATGGCTCGATTTGAGTTAATGATTCGGGTATTGTAATGGCTTCTAATGCGCGACACCGACTAAAGGCAAAGTCTGCAATAGTAGTTACTCCATTGGGTAGAGCAATCTCTTTTAGTCCTTCACACTCAAAAAAGGCTTTTGTGCCGATTTTCTTCAAGCCACTTGGAAGAATCACCTCTTTCAGTGCTTTGCTATGTGCAAATAGGCATTTTGATAGCTCGGTTAATGAGCTGGGTAGGGAGATCTTTGTTAAGGCAGCACAGCCCGAGAAAGCCCATTCGCCTATTTGAGATACTCCGCTGGGCATCTTGATATCAGTCAGTGCCAAGCAGTTTACAAAGGCTTGTCGCTCAATAGTTGTGACGCCATTAGGGAGCGTAATAGAAACTAAAGTCTCTAATTCATAGAAAGCACTCTCTCCAATAGTGGTTACATAGGCAAAGGCAGGATCTGTGGACATATTGATATCGGTCTCCTCTCCCAACCAGCGTATGAGTGTCTTCTTGTCTTCTGAGAGTCGGTAGCTACTGGTCGGGTAAGGTGCTTGTATGCCTTGAATACTCTTGAAGTTGCTCCACTGTGCTGTGGTTCGGTAGCTCTCAAGTGCCGGAGCAGGTACCAAAAGGATACAGTTGTCATAAGTCTCTTGTGAGCAAATAGCTTGATGAGCTGTGGGAGGTGTGACTGCATAGCAGATAAGTGTGCTTAATTGATCACATTTGACAAAAGCATTCTGATCGATATAGGTCACAGAGCCGGGGAGAGTGAGTACCTTGAGACTCTTGCAAGAAGCCAAGGCATGGCTTCCTATTACGGTGAGTCTGCTTGAGAAGCTGATAGTAGCTAATGAAGTACACTCTTCGAAAGTAAATGCAGGCAGTGAACTAATGCTCTCAGGAAGTGCTATGCTCGGCAGTGCAGCACAGCGGCGGAAGACAGATGTACCCAACTGAGTAAGACTAGTGGGAAGCTGTACAAGTGCGAGGCTTGCACAGCCTTCAAAGGCACTTATTTCAATCTTCTTGACCCCCTCGGGGATGATGATGGAGGTAAGGGTAGTTAGCTCTTTAAAGGCCTCATTTCCTATCGTTTTGAGAGCGCTAAAGGCTTTGTCTTGCGAGAGGTCTATTTCTGTCTCAGGACCTGTCCAGCGTATTAGCGTTTCTTTGTCGTCAGAAAGTTCGTAGCTGCTAGTGGGATAGCCGGCTCCTTGTAGTGCCTCAATATGTACAAAGCTACTCCACGGAGCTTGCTGCTTATACAGAGGGAGGGATGCCTCCGGCACAAAGAGCGTGCTTGTCGCACAGCAGTTACTATCGAAGGTATTGTCCTTTGCTGTGGGAGGAGTCTGTGCCAAGCAAGTGATAGATTGTAGCGCAGTACAATTGTAAAAAGTTTGTGTGCCAATCGTTGTCAGAGAGGCGGGTAAGGAGATTTTCGTTAATCCACTGCACTGGCCGAAGGCTAGTTCATCTATGGAGGTAACTCCCATAGGAATGGTTAGCTCAGTCAGTTTAGCACAGCGGAAGAAAGCTTTGTAGTTAATTGTTTTGAGCGAAGCATTGAATCCGATCTCAGAGAGCGAAGCGCAATCGGAGAAAGCCGCCTTGTCCAGTATCTCGAGCTTATTGGGCAGCGTAACGCGCTCAAGGCTCTTTTTATATGAAAAGGCCCATCCTGCGATCTTTGTTACCTTGTCAAAGGCTGGATCTGCGGATAGGTCAACCTCTTTCTCGGACCCATTCCAACGCGTTAGTGTAGTGCCATCGTCCGATAGCGTGTAGCTACTCGTCGGATAGGGTGCTTGGGCAGAAAGGGAAAGGGGAATAATGAGTAAAAAAATACTCGCCATAGTCATTATCAGTGGATGTAAACTACGGCCTCTCGCTGTAAGCAGTGGGAGAGATGCCTCATGGGGCATTGGGATGTGTAAATCCTGTCTCATTTTGGTATTAAATTGTGATTGTTATGTATGCCTTGATAATAGGTACAATGCGCTACGCTCCCTAATACCTCCATGAGTATAGTAGGGAACTCTTAAAGAAGAGAGGAGGGAAGAGTATTATGGCCTTCAACATCCCGAGCTTGTACAATTTATTCTTTACAAAAAACGTATAAAGTGATATTGAGTGCTAAGTTAAATGTTTGTTTTATATTTTTCAACAACCGGCAGGCATCAAAATAATATAAGTAGCACTTAGCAGACACAAATTTGCCTATATAGGGCTACAATGCGCTTAGGCATAAATTTTGCCTGTATGTATATGTTGAAGTATAAAAAAAGGACATCGGTTATGCGATACTACCGAGCAAGAGGTCTATATTGACCCAAAAAAGTGAACGAAGAATAGGGGGATTCTTTGTACCTATGGGAGGGATTTGTGTCAAATATTCCCGTTTCAGTAGCAATTTTGGTCAGCTCGGTAAAAATATGTTGCGATACAAGAAGTGTTGTTCTATTTTTGTACTTGTGAAAATAACCGGCGTGGTGTAGCACACAAGAAAAGTTTGTGCAAGGTACCGGACGCCAAGTAACTATATATAAGAGATAAACAGCATGAAAAGTAGCAGAATCAGCGTAGTCACAATGCTCTTATGGGCGGTAGTGTCTTTTGTAGGAAAAGCTCAAAACCAAGCTCCTGAAAAAATTGAATACGGAGTAACTGCCGGAGCCAACTTTTCCAACCTGATACTAAACGATGAGTTTAAGCAATTAGAGACCAAAGGAATGCAACTGGGTGGAGAGATGGGTGCCTTTATGCGTATTAACCTATGCCCTCACTTTGCCCTACAGCCGGAGCTTAACTTTTATTATTACGCGACGGGATTAAAGGCTTCTGTTATGCCTCCACTCGGTGGCGAAGAGGCTGTCCCCCATGTAGTAGATAATAAAATAAATCAATGGGGAATGCAGATCCCTATCTATGCCATGGCGATGATACCTACCGATTATGGTCGGTTCTATATTGGGGCCGGTCCATTTGTGGGAATAGGATTTGCGGCACAAACGAATGAAGTGGAATTTGCGACCAAATGGCTGAACATTCCCTTTAAATTGGAGCCGATACAGCTCTATGAGCGTCATAATGAGAAGAGTGCACTCCATCGCTGGAACGTGGGTATAGCTTGCCGGATGGGATACGAGTTTAATAATGGTATCCTCTTGAACTTGGGATATAACTATGGCTTCCTTGATCAAGCAGGGGACCTTAGGACTTCCCTATCGGATCATTTCATCCGTACCGGCATAGAGCTGCGCGATGTTAACTATGTAGCGCATCAGCATGCCGTTTCTTTAGGTATAGGGTATCGGTTTTAATCTTACGATCAAAAGATAGAGTCAGTATGCTTCGCATGAAGAGCATCAATTCGGTGAATATACGCGAGCTAAGGCGCAGGAGGAAGCAGAGGTTCCTTTTCTTGAATAATACAAGAAAAAGTGTGCTGATCACTACCCTAATCATGAGTCTCCTGCTTGCAGCGGTCATACTGACTTCATCTGTCTTCTATTATGGATTGCTGACACCGGAGCGTACGCTCAAGACCGGCGAGCTGCTTTCTTATCGTACCATTGTATCGCTTATTGTGAGTGTATTCTATTTCTATATCTTGCTCAGCGTGCAGTTGTGGGCGATCAATCGGTATTCCATACAGCAGTACCAGTTGTGGTTAATCCTTTTGGGTTTGCTCGGAGGTATGCTGTTGCTCTCTGTAAAGATTACCGAGATGCAGCAACGGTGGTTTAGTAATGGTCTCCCATTACAGATGAACATGACTGTGCTTTACGTAAAAGATGTAGTGATCGTTTTTCTTACTTTCCTCTTCTCCATGACTATATTCTTAATGAAGCAGAACCATAATAAAGTGGTAGAGGTACAAGACTTGGAGATAGAAAATTTGCAAAACCGCTATACTGCTCTGAAAAGCCAGACAGATCCTCATTTTCTCTTCAACTCCCTCAATACACTCAATGGACTTATCGGAGAGGATGATCAGCGAGCAAGAGAGTACGTACAGCAGTTGGCTCAGGTCTTTCGACACTCCATGCGCAATAAGATGGTGGTACATCTTTCAGAAGAGCTTGACTTTGCACACTCCTACCTTTACTTGATGTGCATCCGTTACTTTGATTGCATAAATGTGAACTTTGACATTGATCCGCAGTATTTAGATTACTATATAATTCCCTCTGCGCTGCAGATATTGTTGGAAAATGCCATCAAGCATAATGTGGCTACTTTGAAGAATCCGCTAAGCATTGATATACGTACCACTAAGGACGCTATAGAAGTAGTGAATAAGCTACAGAGGCGAGAGCTTCATACGGTAGATACGAGTAGCGGAGTTGGCTTAGAGAATCTAATGGAGCAGTATCGATTGATCTTTAATAAGGACATTTCCATTGTAGCAACGGAGTGTGATTTTATGGTATCATTACCACTTGTCTCCTCCTTGTCACAGTTAGAGCCACGAGCAAAAGCCTTGATATGAGAGCAATCATTGTAGAAGACGAGTATTACACAGCACGCACATTGCAGGGGCTTCTCCAAAAGCTCGAGCCAGATATAGAGGTGCTACAAGTGTTGCAGAGTGTAGAAGAGTGCGTGGAGTGGTTTGGCGCCAATTCGCAGCCCGACCTTGCCTTTATGGATATTCACTTGGCGGACACGGATGTATTTACTCTTTTTGATCGTGTATCGGTTACTTGCCCCATCATCTTTACCACCGCTTATGAAGAATATGCACTGAAAGCGTTTGAGGTGTATAGCATCGATTACATTCTAAAGCCGATCGTCGAGAGCGATCTAAAACGGGCTTTGGATAAAGCGAAGCGTGCCATGGGCAGTACCCAAGAGGATCGAAGCAGTATGCTGGAGGATATGATAAAAGCTTTAAAAGAGACCCAAGAAGAGTACAAGAGCCATCTCCTGATCCCTTACCGAGATAAGCTATTACCCCTTTCTGTGGATAAGATTATCTACATACGTGCTGAGAATAAGGGAGCGGTGATCGTTACCGCTGATGGTAAGGAAAACTTTATTGACTATACACTTGATCGCTTTGCGAAGCAGCTTAGTCCACATCGTTTCTTTCGAGCAAATCGCCAGTACTTAGTGGCTCATGATGCCGTAGAGAGCGTATCGATATGGTTCGGAGGCAAGCTGACGCTCAACCTCATCATGCCGACGCCGGATAAAGTAGTAGTTAGTAAGGCAAAGAACAAAGAGTTCAAGGAGTGGTTCCAGCGAGCTCAAAAGAAATAGTAGAGAACCTATTAATTTGATTTGTTACGTACATTTATATAAATGAGTATGAGAATAAAGAAAATAGTCCTTTTATCGGCACTGATACTCTGCTGTGGCGGAGTATCGGCACAGGAGGCAGCACAGCTTGATTTAGAGCAATGCCGTACTCTTGCTCTTGAGCATAATAGAAAGGTGCAAATGGCGCAGTTGGATGCTGTTGCTTCGGACTACCTGGTAAAATCGGCAAAAACAAAGTATTTGCCGCGAATCGATTTCGTAGGCGGTTGGGTAAATCCCGGAGATAGAGCATTGCAACCCTTCGCCTTTAATTTTGATGTGCCGGGGCTTCTTCCTCAGGGCTTAGCAATGCCTATGGATTTCTTATCCGTAGCCCCCGAGCAGATATTTACCGGAGGCTTTGTACTGCGTCAACCCATCTTTTTAGGCACTAAGATTGTACAGGCCAACAAAATAGCAGGCAGTCTCTCTAATATAGCACACGAGGAGGTTATACTAAAGCAGGCTGATGTGATCGGTAAGGTGGATACGGCTTATTGGCGTGTAATATCTGTACAGGAAAAGGTGCAGCTTGCTAAAGCATATAAGGCCTTACTGGACAAGCTAGCAAATGACCTTGAGAATATATATCAGGAGGGTATCATTACACGCAATGAATTGCTGAGAGTGCAAGTAAAGCAGAATGAAGTAGCCCTTTCGCTTGTTAAGGCAGAGAATGGCTTACAACTATCCCGTATGGCTCTTGCTCAGCTACTTGGAATGGACGAAGCCAATCTTGTATTGAGCAGTGCTGTGATTAGCGAGCAAGAGTTGATTCCGCGCTTAGAGTTACTCGCTGAACAGAAAGGGGATCAAAGGGTGGAAATAGCTATGTTGAACGATAAACTGAAGTCTACCCAAGCTCTAAAAGCGATGGTTAAGTCTCAGTTCCTACCTAATGTATTCCTTACAGCCGGATATGTGTGGGCTACTCCTAATATCTATAAAGGCTCGCAGCATAATTTCGGTGGGGATTGGGCCATTGGCATCGGGGTAAGAGTCCCGTTATTTACCTGGGGGGATAGAATATACCAGACGCGTATGGCCGAACAAAAGGTGCAACAAGCGAAACTTGAGCTGGCAGAGGCCCAAGAGCTCATTGCCTTACAGATAAAGAGGGATCAATTCCAATACAGCGAGGCTCTGAAAAAGATCGAGCTTACCAAGCTCTCTGTGCAGCAGGCAGCGGAGAATCTTCGCGTGGTGCAGAATACTTTGGATGAGGGCATGAAGAGTACCAAAGATATTTTGGAGGCACAAGCTATGTGGGAAAGAGCCTCTTCCGACAATATAGATGCCCGCATAGAGGCAGCGACAGCACTAAGTGAGTTGGAAAAATCAACCGGTGCCCTATACCAGTACATAGAACAACACAATAACAGTCAACAGAAACAAAAGTAACGCAGAAAATATAATGACTACACGTAGAGCTAAAAACGCCTTGCTACTGACCTGTTTTTTACTGATTAGTAGCCTTATTACCGCTTGTAGCAAAAAGAGTACAGCGGATGGGCAGGAAGAAAAAGAGGAGGTAATACCGGTTACTGTCATAAAGTCACAAAAAATGAAATATACTCCCCTCCTACGCTTCTCCGGTAATGCTGAGGAGTCGCGGAAGGCAGCGCTGGGAACTACGCTACCCGGACGAGTGGAAAAAGTCTACTGCTCTAAAGGTAGCTTTGTGCAGAAGGGAAAGCTCCTTGTAGAGATGTCTGACGAAATGCTCTTACAAGCCCAAATAGAAAATGATGCTATTAAACGTGACTTTGAGCGCATATCGCGTTTGCGTGATAAGGAGAGTATCAGCCAAATGGAGTATGACCATGTAAAAGCAAAATATGATGCCTCTGTAGCTAAGGTCGCTTTGCTTAAGAAAAACACTTCTATTGTGGCACCTTTCAGTGGTATCGTAACAGATATCTTAGTCAACGAAGGCGAGAACTACATCTTTGTGCCTACAGTTACGGATAACTTGAAGGTGAAGGAAGGTGTTTTGGAGATATGTCAGGTAAATCCGCTTAAGGTAGTGCTGAAAGTAAATGAAAAGGAGATTAATAGCCTTACCATCGGGCAGAATGTAATAGTTCGCTTCGATGCAATGCCGACCGACTCCATTATAGGAAAGATAAACTTCATCTCTCCTGTACTTTCTGAGCTTACACGCACCGCATCAGTGGAGGTTTCTATACCTAATCCTAAGTTGCGTCTCAAGCCCGGCATGTATTGTAATGTGTCCGTTGAGCTTCCGGAGAGAGAAGGCGTATTTGTGCCACTCAATACGATCTATCGTCTTCCCGGCACGGCTGATGAATATGTATTTAAGTTAAATGAGGATGGCCAAACTGTAACCCGCATTCAGGTTCAGCGTGCTGAAATGAATGAAGGAATGGTTCGTGTAGATGGAATCAATGAGGGAGATACAATCATCGTAGATGGTAAAAATAAGCTTAACGATGGTTCAACGGTCAATGTGGTAAAGGAATAAACCTATGAAACTACCCGAATTCGGAGTCAAACGACCTATTGCCACCGCAATGGTATTTGTGGCGATCTTGGTAATGGGTATTTTTTCAATGACTAAGTTGCCTCTTGACCTCATCCCCAATGTCGAGTTTCCTTCCATTACGGTAATTACCGTTTATCCGGGAGCCTCTGCCGTTGAGGTTGAGGAGCAAGTTTCTAAGCCGCTGGAGGCTGTCCTCTCGGCTGCAGAGAACTTAGTAGAGATAAAGTCCACTTCTAAGGAGAATGTATCTTTCATACAGATGCGTTATGATTGGGGGGGAGATGTTACTACGGCAGCAAATAATGCGCGTGACCTTATTGAGTTGGTCAAGTCAAGGCTCCCGTCTCAAGCTCGTACCCCTATTATTTATAAGATCAACGCATCCATGATGCCTATAATCGGCTATGCAATCAATGCCGATGAGAACTATAACGGATTAGACAATATCGTAGAGGATAAGATAGCCGCTCGCCTTCGTAAAATAAAGGGGGTTGGTACGGTTATCTACTTGGGGCAACCGGAGCGGGAAGTGCGTATCGAGTTGGATCCTGTCCGTATGCAAGCTTATGGTATGTCCGGCTCTCAGATCGCTCTTTTGCTGAAAGCAAATAACATCAGTGTACCTGCGGGCAATATAACGATGAGTGCCTATGACTTCGTCGTCCGAGTACCGGCTAAATATGAGAGTACGGAAGAGCTGAGCAATACGGTATTGAAGTCTGTATCCGGACAGGTTGTGCGTCTTAAGGATGTGGCTACCGTAATGGATACCTATAAGAATCTGGACGTAGCTGCCACCGACCATTTAGGCAAGGGAATGGCCCTTGTTGTGCAGAAGCAATCCGGTGCTAATACCGTAGAAGTGAGCAATGCTATACGGGCAGAAATGGAGCAGATACGTAAGGATCTGCCGCCTGATGTACAAATGTTCGAAATGCTTAGCTCGGATGAGTTGATCGTAGCTGCGGTGAACAACCTTACTATGTCAATCTTCTTTGCATTGCTTTTCGTAACGATTGTGGTGCTGCTTTTCTTGAGAGACTGGAAGTCGAGCTTCATCGTCTTTATGACGATGCCGGTATCGCTTATCTCAGCATTTATCGTGATGTACCTATTGGATTTCACGATTAATATTTTCTCTTTGGTATCACTCATTATAGCCATCGGTATGGTGGTGGACAATGCCATTGTGGTGCTGGAGAATATTACGCAGCATATCGAGCGTGGTGCTAAGCCTAAGCTGGCGGCTATCTTTGGGGCATCGGAGATGGGGCTTGCCATTGCTGCTTCTACGCTCACAACCATCGTGATCTTCCTACCACTTCTTTTCATGGGGGGAATTGTAGGGGTTATGTTCAAGCAGCTTGCCATTCTTACGGTGGTTTGTATGATCACATCGCTCTTTACAGCCCTTACGCTTACGCCTATGCTGTCGGGTTACTTGCTTAAGGCGGCTCCGAGAGACAAGAATGCGAAGCGACATGGACGCTTATACCAGTGGAGTGAGCGTATGTTTGTGCGCTTGGAAAACGGCTATCGTAATTTCCTCGGCTGGGCTGTCTTCCATAAGGGAGTTACGCTACTTGTCTCTATAGGCCTCTTTGTGGGGGTTCTCTTCTTAGGTAAGTTTGTGGGCACCGACTATATCCCTGATATTGATGCCGGTACCGTTGTAATTTCTTTCGAGACTGAGCAAGGCTCTTCCCATAAGAATACCGAGGAGGTCGGTAAGAAGATCATCCAGATCATGCAAGATGAGATACCGGAGATGGTGGAAGGGGCTGTGGCCAGTATCACAGGTCAAACAACGGATGCCAGTCTGACGGCTGTCGGCTTCAAGGAGGGAAAAAATGTAGGTTCCGTATTCTGTCACCTTAAGCCTGTAGACGAACGCAAGCGAAGCAGTCAGGAGATAGCGGATGCTATACGGCCACTCATAGAGGCAATACCTCAGATAGAGAAGGTAACTGTATCGGGTGGTAGTGCTATGGCAACGGCACTTACCGGAAATATGAAGCCGATTGAATTTATCATTTCCGGAAAAGATCTTTCTAAACTTAATGATGTGGCTTTTGACTTGCAACGTCGTGCTCAAGAGCATAAAGAATTTATGGGTGTGGAGACTACCGCTTCAGTGGGTAGCCGTGAGTTGCATGTGGAAATAGATAAGGATAAGGCATCTCAAATGGCTCTTAACTCAGCGGTGATCGGTATGCAGGTGCGTCAAAATCTTTATGGCGCCGAAGCCGGGGTATTTACTGAGAATGGTCGCGACTATGATATTACTATCCAGTATGCTCCGGAATATCGTAACTCAAAAGAGCTGCTCAAGGAAATGCAGATTACGAACCTACTCGGACAGCAGGTACCACTTTCTGCAGTGTCTGAAATAGTAGAAACCGATGGACCCTTGCAGGTAGAGCGTATGGCGCAAGAGCGCTATGTAAAGGTTACTACCGGGCTTAATGATATCTCCTTGGGTGAGGCTACTAAGATTGCCCAAACGCTCATTGATGAAACTGTGCTTCCCGAAGGGGTATCGCTTCGCATGGGTGGGCAGGTTGAGGATCAAAGTGACTCATTCGGTTCGCTTAGAGGGATTATCTTTATAGGTATTCTACTCGTATTCATGGTGATGGCTGCGCAATTTGAGTCTCTATTGGATCCCTTCATCATCCTATTCGCCTTGCCTTTTATGATTGTAGGTGTTATACTGGCCTTTTTGATTACTAATACCACGCTGAGTATAGTTTCCTTTGTCGGACTGATCATGCTTGTGGGTATTGTGGTGAACAATGGTATTGTGCTTATTGACTATACCAATATGCTTGTGAAGCGAGGCTATACGATACGCGATGCGGTACTGGAGGCCGGACACTCCCGACTGAGACCGGTGCTAATGACCTCTTTGACTACTGTACTCGGTATGCTGCCTATGGCACTGAGTACCGGTATGGGGCGTGAGCTATATGTGCCGTTAGGTATCACGATTATCGGAGGTTTGCTGGTATCCATGCTGGTAACCCTGATTGTAGTACCCACTATCTATGCATTCCTACATCAGGGTAGACTCAATCGTGAGCGTAAGCAACTGAGATTAATAAGAAGTGGAAAGGCTAAAGCTTGATGCTGTTATGATGAAATTCATATATATAACTTGTAATATCAGCGGATTAGAGCAGATCGAAGAGCTGCTACGACGGATGAAGATAAAGAACTATCAGATCATCCCGAAAGTATTAGCGGAGAGTGAGTTCGATATACCGCGTAAGGATACCGCCATATGGCCCAGCTACAATGCTAGCGTATTGGTGCAAGAGCCGGACGAGGAGAAGGCTTCCGCGCTCATTGATGAAATCTCTAAGCTCAATGAGCATGCCTTTAACAATAGTGAACTCATGAGTGCCCACATGTGGAGCATAGAGCGCTCTGCCGTTGTGAACGTAATACAAAAGATAGAGTCGCACAATCCATTGAAAGAAGAATAAAAGAGACTTTAGAAAAGGTGACGGAACGTGTATTCCGGTTGTGCGAAAAGGGTGTCGAAGGCATTGCCTCCGGCACCCTTTTTTAAGTGCATCTTCGAAAGTCTTTACTTGTCGATAAAGAGCCTTACCGTACGTCCATTGGTACGCTTACCGTTGTAGTAGGTGCTGGCATCGTTCTTATCAAAGTAACATCCGTAAGCAAGCGTAGCGTCTGATTCGTGTGGCGTTGATGACCAAAAGTAACCGCGACTACCCTGATTGCTTACTGAGCCGTCGCGCAGTCTACCGGATGCAGGGAAAATACGGACTACCTTAGAGTCGTCAGCTTGGCTCCAGAACGAGTCGCCCTTGATATCCTCTATCGTAGTTTGATCGGTTACCTTACGTGCCGTAATTTCCAGACTCTTACTACCAAACTCATCACTATAAATGCGGTACTTCCATGCTGATACATACTTAGTACCTTTGTAGCGTAGTGCTACGCACCAGCCGGCACCTTCCGAGTAGAAGTCACTGGTAAATTGTAGCTCCTCACCGGCTACCACTACCTTTTCCAATATAGCTTTCAGATCCTTTGCAAAGCCCAAATTGACCTTTGTATCATAGGGAATAATCGATTCCCACTCTTGGCGAGAGGGGAGGTGATACTTCTTGCCGTTGATGGTAACCTTGCTGAATTTACTTACAGCATCTTCATAAGTAAAATAGCTGCTTACATTACTGGCCTTTGTGGCAGCAAACTCATTCTCCTTGATGCCGATATTATACTCAGCTACCAACTCAAGGGGTAATAAGAGCTTGGGTTGAGGTGCTGCTTCGCGGTGTATGGTTAGTTCAGTGGCATCGGCATTCGCAGCGAGTGGTTTTGCTTCAAGCGTAAAGTCGGCCGCTTCGGTGCCCTCCGCTACAGTAAAGCTTTTCTGGGCATCGTCAATGGTTAGCTCAGATGCTTTTCCTGCCTTCAGCGTAAGCGTAAAGTCGCTTGCTGCGAGAGCCTTTTCGTCAATTACCTTTCCCTCGGTGTCGGTATAGGTACACTTACCGGTTACAACCCCCTTTCCACCGGTAGCAGTGAATTGAGATGGTGCAGCTTCAAAAGAGTAGCTGACACTTCCACCGCGCACAATCTTAACGCTCTGCTTCTGTCCTTTGGCGGCTCCACTTGTCACAGTAGCTTCTATTTCAAAAGTGGTGGTGCTGCCGGCAACTACCGAAAAGGTCTTGCCTACCTCATCAAGGGTGATTTGCGTCGCATCTCCGGTAAGTAGCTTGAGCGTATATTCGCTGGGCTTAAGCGGTTTGCTGCTTATTTTTTCGCCTTCTGCGGAAAGCTCCTGCAATATGCCGAGGATCGTGCCGTCACCACCGGCAGCGGTCAAAGTAGCCGGCTCCGCATGAAACAGAGCTTTATAGCTACCCTGCGGCTTTTGGGGATTGGGAGTCTGCGGCTCCTTGGGGTCCTTCTGACAACCGGCTACTACAAGCAGTGCCAGTAAGGGAATGATTGAAATGATTTTTCTCATAATGAATAAAACTTTTTTACAAATGAAACTTATTCAGTGTCTTATTTCTTAATTGTGTGCTAATACAAATATAGCAATTTGTGCCTATCTTACAATTGGAATTTTCGCTAAGAGCCTATCCCGAGGCTGCTACAAAAGGTTCTGATGTTTCAAACGAAAGGTTCTGATGTTTCATTCAAAAGATCTGTATCTTTCATCTGAAAGGTACTGATCTTTTGTATGCCCCTTTTCCTCTCTTCCCATTCGCCTATGTAAAAAATTGGAAAGGAGGGTGAACAGGCGGTACGGCTACGCAGTATTGCGGGCTTACTCAGTCCTATCTTTTGTGAAGTTGACGAATGTATTAAAAATATTTTCGCGTAAGTGACAAAAAAGTAGATTGTATTCCATGAAAAAGAAAATGAGTATCTTTACAAGGAATATTATCTGAAAGAGATGCAGGGAGCGAAAAGGTTGGCACATAGCTTGGAATTAAGGGGGAAAGAACTCCCCAAAATGCCGGTGTCACCCTACCTGCATATTACTTTTATCTGCCTTTGGGGGATGTTATCTCTCCGGAGCGAAGTGCGCCACAGAGTTAAGGCTATTCAGTGCTTCTCTCCTTTATCGGTCGCATGGATAGGATCAACTCTGAAGAAAGAGCTGATGATTTGGCAGCTATGCTTACCTGCATTGCCCTTTGGAAGGGCAGCGCAAGTGGAACGCATAGGATATGGGCGACCCATTCTATCGACAACAAAACAAATCTATATCATGACAACTCGTTGGACATGGCAACCTTTAGATGAAGAGAAACAGGAGGTGGCGGCTCAACTAAGCCAAGAGCTGCATATACCTCTCCCCGTCGCACGGATATTAGTGCATCGGGGTGTTACTTCTGTAAAGGATGCAACAAATTTTTTTCGCCCAAAGCTACAGGCGCTACACGATCCTTTCTTAATGAAGGATATGGATCTTGCTGTTGCACGTCTGAATAAAGCAGTGGGTACAAAGGAGCCGATACTGGTTTATGGCGACTATGACGTGGATGGAACCACTGCCGTTGCGCTCGTCTATAAGTTCTTGCGTATTGCAGGGTGTAGCGAAGCACAGTTACACTACTACATACCGGACAGGGGAGACGATGGGTATGGCGTTTCGCATACGGGCATTGATTACGCAGCCCGAAGGGGGGTGAAATTAGTGATCGTACTTGATTGCGGTATCAAGGCATTGCGAGAGATTGAGTATGCAAAGGAGCAGGGAATAGACTTCATAGTATGCGATCACCATCAGCCGGATGAGGGCCTTCCTCCTGCCGTGGCTGTATTGGATGCCAAAAGAGAAGAAAATACGTATCCCTTTACGGAGCTATCCGGTTGTGGCGTTGGCTTTAAGCTGATGCAAGCTTTCGCAACGACTAATAATATCCGCATTTCAAAGCTCTACGCACTATTGGATTTATGCGCCGTAAGTATTGCGAGCGATTTGGTATCGGTATTGGGTGAGAATAGAATTCTCTTCTATCACGGATTAAAACAGCTTAATAGAGATCCCTCGCCTTCTCTGGCAGGTATTATAGAGAGTTGTGGACTCAAGCCGGGCAGTATAACCGCAGGCGATATTGTGTACAAAATAGGTCCGCTGATTAATGCCTCCGGTCGTATGATGAATGGGCGAAGAACGGTTGATCTGTTGCTTAGTAGCACCATAGAAGAGGCAAAAGAGATTTGCCAAGAGGTGGAGCGGAGTAATAATCAACGCCGTGCTTTAGATAAGGAAATAACTAAAGAAGCCCATGAGCAGATTATCAGTCAGGAGCTGCACAAGAAGCATAAGCTGATCGTTGTTTACGGAGCAGAGTGGCATAAGGGCGTGATCGGTATAGTGGCATCTCGATTGGCAGAGCAGTATGCGAGACCCGTAATCGTGCTTTCCGGAATGGGAGAGAATGTATCCGGCTCGGCGCGCAGTGCCAATAACTTCGACATGTACCACGCCATAGATCTGCATAAGGATCTGTTAATCAACTTTGGCGGACATCCCTATGCTGCAGGGCTTACCTTGGCAAAAGAGAATCTGAGCGATTTTGTGCAGCGTATTGTAGCCTATGCCGATGGCGCTATTCCGCCCGGTAAGCCGGAGACCGTCATTGAGTTGGACGAAGAGCTAAAGCTCACACAGATCAATCATACCCTTCTGAGAAATATCAATCGACTCTATCCCTTTGGTCCGGATAATCCTACTCCCGCTTTCTTTACAAGAGGCCTAATGGATACAGGCGAAAGTCGTGCAGTGGGGAGAAAAGAGGAGCACCTTCGCCCGGAAGTGACCGATGCAATGAATCGTCGCTATCCCTTTAGCTCTATTGCTTTCGGACAGGCTAAGAGTCTGGGAGTTGTAAAGAGTGGTAAGACTTTTGCCATGTGCTATCATCTGGAAGAGAATGTCCATAACGGAGTAGCCAATTTGCAACTGCGGGTGACTGATATCAAGCCGGATGAAGAGCTGCCCTTTTGATGGATGAGCAGGAAGATTTCCTCTCCTTAGAGGATTTATATGGCGCACAAGATTCATTCTTTGAGGGAGATTTCCCCGAAGAGGAAGAGTCGTGGAGCGAAGAAGAGGGCGGAAGCCTTCCTCTCATTGAAGAGGAACCAGCCGAAGAAAAGCTACTTACCCCGGAAAAAGTACTCAAGAAGTATTGGGGATATGATAGTTTTCGCGAGAAACAACGTGATATAATTGACTCCATCCTTGAGGGAAAAGATACCTTAGGATTGCTTCCTACAGGTGGCGGAAAGAGTATTACTTTCCAAGTTCCGGGACTTATGATGCGAGGGGTGACTATTGTTTTTACTCCTCTTATAGCCTTGATGATGGATCAAGTTGCCCAGCTTAAGGCAATGCATATACGCGCTGCAGCGATTCACTCCGGACTAAGCCGGCAGCAAATCCAGACCATTCTCAATAATGCCGTATATGGTAAGAGCTGTTTCCTCTATATAGCTCCCGAGCGGCTTGCTTCGCCCTACTTTCAGGCTGCCTTACAGCACATGAATGTCTCTCTGATTGTAGTGGATGAGTGCCATTGTATTTCGCAATGGGGGTATGACTTTCGCCCTGCTTACCTCAATATAGTATCGCTAAGGAAGTATTTCCCTCAAGTACCTATACTGGCTCTTACCGCAACGGCTACTCCCGATGTCGTAAGCGATGTAATGGATAAGTTGGCTTTTAGGGAGCCGCTTGTTATACAGAAAAGCTTTTTTCGCTCCAATCTGGGGTATGTAATACGCCGTACCAACTCAAAGATCACAGAGATCATACATATCCTTCAGAGCCTGCCCGGGAGTGCTATTGTGTACTGTCGGGATAGAGAGCGTTGCGCCTTAATAGCTACAGAGCTTAAGGAGGTAGGAATTAGCGCAGTACATTACCATGCGGGGCTTTCCCATGCCATGCGTGCCGATCGACAAGAGCGTTGGATGGAGGGCGATATACGGGTGATGGTGGCTACTAATGCCTTCGGAATGGGAATAAATAAGCCGGATGTGCGCTGTGTGATACACTATGCGATGCCCTCCTCGGTGGAGGATTATTTCCAAGAGGCAGGAAGAGCCGGACGTGATGGAGAGCGATCCTATTCAGTGGTACTGGTAGGTCCGAAAGAGACCGGTATTTTGCGGAAGCGTATTACCACAGAGTTTCCCCCGAAGAAGTTTATCAGCGACCTATATGATCTAATGATGAGCTACCTGCAAATAGGTTATGGTGAGGGATTGGGGCGAAGGCTTGTCTTTGACGTAGAGCAATTTATTAAACTATTCAAGCTACCGCCTTTAGCTACCATCAGTGCTATTCGCATCTTAGATATGGCAGGGGCGATCCGTTATGAGGAACGTGAGGATCAAAGCTCCAGAATAGCCTTTCAGCTTGAGCGTGATGCTTTGTACGGCTTACACTTAGATAAGCCGAAGGAGATGATAATCGATACCCTGCTACGGTATTACCCCGGTATCTTTTCGCACTATGTTCCCTTTGAGGAGCAGCGGATCTCTTTTGAAACAAGTCTTCCGATCGAGGAGGTTTATCAGCAACTTAAGACTCTTTCAGGCATGAATGTGATCCGCTACGTGCCTCGTTCCGCTTTGCCTAAGGTAACCATTACCACAAGACGGCAGAAGGGATCTGAGCTAATTATACGTCCGGAGGCTTATCAGGAGCGTAAAGAGCGCTTTGAGCGGCGCATAGAATCGGTGATTGATTACTTATACCGAAATGATACTAAGTGTCGAGCCCAATGGTTAGTGGAGTACTTTGGGCAGAAGGATTGTCCGGAGTGTGGCATTTGTGATGTATGTGTGCAGAAGCGGAATCGCAAGAATAGTAAGCCTGTTTCGGATAAAAGTGTACAAACCGTCTGTCGGAGTGCCTTACTTCGCTATCTCCCTGAGTCGGATACTTCTGTTGAACTTTCCACTCTCATTGCCTATCTCATTCGGCAGAATGGGGAAAATAGGGAATATTGGCTGAAAGTACTCGCCGCTTGTATAGAGCAATCGGATGTGCTTATGATGGATGGTTTCCTCATCCGTCGGCGTAAAAAGGGGGCTTTATAAGGAGAAAGCGACTCGGCTTAGCGAACGCTTTATGCGCACTTTATGCTGAATCGCTTTCTTTCTTTCCCTATTTAGATCATGTACATTACCATGATCTATAAAGGCCTAAACGTTGAAAGGACGTTTAGCTGTAGCTATAATTCTGAATAAGTGCCATACTAAATCCAGATAGGAGCAGCTTCGCCGATCTCATCTACCTGATAGATGAAGCGGATGTACTCGCGGATAGCTTCCTCCCAGCTGATATTAAAGGTGTGCATTATACTGTGGAGTACTCGGTTGGACATATCGTCTAACGAATCTTCCGGTATAGAGGCAGGATCAGTCTCCTCATCCACTTCCACAAACTCTTCGTTGCTAAAAAGCACGCTTACGGGTATAGTAACATTTACATCCCAAGTACCTTGCTGAATGAGCGCACCTCCCGGCTTATAAAATGGGTCGGGTTTGCCCGTTTGCGGGTTGATTTTGGATTGATAGCCATGATAGAGGCGAATACGCAGGTCAAAGTTTTTGCGGTCTTTAAGGAAGCGTATTACGCCTTTGAACCCGATCGGATTGGTCGCCCCTGTAATGGTTGCCTCACCGCTGTGGAAGGTCTTGTCCCACGGGGTGGTATCTAAGTAGAGATAGTCGATAATGCTTGTCGGGTCGTTATCGGTTGCTTCTGCAACTCCATCGAAAGTGGGTTGTACCTTCTCGGGTCTAAAGAAATGACGGTGGATGTGATCTTGTCCATCTTCTATGAACTGGCCGTTCATTAGGTTGCCTTTGATGTCGTAATAATCAATGAATAATAGATACACAGGTGCCGGTTCCTCAGCTCCATTTGACTGATACATTACATTTTGTCGCACATAGAATTGCTTGTCGCTTTTGGGAGAGAGCACCCATCCCTCTCCTGCTTTCAGTTCGTAGGATACCTCTTGTATTTTCTTCAAGTAGAGACCTTTGGAGGGTGGATTCTGATGTATGCCGCCCACCTCTTGTACCCTCTTCCAAGGCTTATGGAGATGGCACTCCACTAACCTTACAACCATCTTTGCCGGGTCGTCGTGTAGTTTCTCTTGGGTTTGGTTTTGTGGCTCTTTAGGATTGCAGGCTACTGAGAGACTCAGCGTAGCTGCAAATAGAGCTAATACTTTAAATAAATGGATTTTTTTCATAGGTTAAAATGTGATGATCAATGAGCCTCGCAGCGCTCTTCCCGGTTCATGGATAAAGTAGCGGGCTCGGTTTGTATATTCTTTGTATTCTTTGTTGAGTAGGTTGGTCCCATCGAGGAGAAATCGCAAGTACACATCGCCTATAGGTATAGCCAGTTCAGCGGAGCATCCTAATAGATGGTAGGCAGGTGGCGTATAGGACAAGAAATCAGCATCCTCTTCAAAATGGCGTTGCTTGGCGACAAAGCTGTGCCGAAGGGCAATGCGCAGCGAGCTGTGCTTCAGATGTGTTGCATAGCTCAATTCATTACTCAATCGAGGGGCCGGCATGAAGGGCAAGTATCGCTTCTCACCAGTGTTTCGTGCATAGAGGAGAGAGGCGGAAAAGTGATAACTGAAGTGCTCTGTAAAGTCCCACCTAATGTCCCCATCCATACCGGCAAAAAAGGCATTTGTCTGTTTGTATCGGAAGAGTGGATAGCAGCCCGATATAACGGTAATAGTTTCTCCTGTAGGTGCATCGTAAATAAAACCGTGAATGTGCTGCAAGTAGCCTTCTATAGAGGCACTAAAGCAATCGGAGCGGTAGCCGACTGAGGAGATCCACTTAAGGCTTTTCTCGGGCTTCATAGTCTCATCTCCAATCAAATAAATACCGGCAGAGGGGTTACTGCCTCGGATGTAACGTTCGTATACGTTGGGGATGCGTGTGCCACTCCCCAGATGGGTGGTCAGCTGCCAATGGGTATTAAGTTGCCAAGCGGCTCCTACTCCATAGCTAAAGGTTAAGTAGTTGTGTCTTCCGCCGTAGCGTTGACCGGTTATATCAAATCCATCGGCTCTGATTTGGCTTTGCTCCATACGCAAGCCTGCCGTGAGAGTAAGTCGCTCTGTAGTGTAGCGATAAGCGGTATAAGCGTTGAACGATAAGTCTGTGTAGTTAGGGATTAGAGGCACTACGCCTGTACCGGCTACGCTATGATTCTCGGCAATCGTAATCCCACTTCCGGCTTCTAAGTGGCATGCGTTGCGACTCCACTCCCAATCGAGGCGATGAGTCTGATGGGTCAGCTTCAGATACATTTCCGGTATTGAGGAGCGATTGGAGCGACGATAAGCCCACTCGCGTCGATTGTTGTGTTGGAGTACACTTTGCCATGAGAAGGTGCCATATTGCTTTGTCGCATAGGCAGCAGTGAGTTGGCCTATATAATGTATCACACGCTCTTTGGGATAGCCAATGTGACGAGTGAAGGGAGTGACATTAATGGGTCTTCCCAATGCCAGTCGTTCGCGGAATATATCTTCGCTTCCGAGAGCCGTGCCCAACATAATGCCGGCGGAATGGTCGAAACGGCTTATTCGTCCCTCGATGCGTAGCGGTCCCTTGTGCCATCCTATAGAGGCGGCACTATGAAATGCGCGGCTTCCGGTATTATTCAGCAAGTACTTGGCCGTGGTACGATCTCCGGCATTCTCATAATTAGCCTCAATTCGCCATGCCAATTGGGGTAAGCCTTTGAAGTGTCCTTCGTGCTCGGTTACCATGGTATAGGCATGACCATTAGTTGAGTAGCCCAAAGCAACACGTCCCATGTAGTGGCTTATGGCGGAATAGGGCAACGGACGTTGCTCTACAAGAATGGCTCCGCCTAAGGCATCGGATGCATACCGAAGCGCATCAGCACCTTTGACTACGGTTATGGAGTGGCTACTCTCTATATCTACTTCCGGCTCGTGTTCTACGCCCCATAGTTGTCCGGCTATTCGTGTTCCATTTTGCATAATGGGCAATCGGCTTCCGTACATGCCGTGTAACACGGGTATAGACGTGGTAGCGCCACTGCTGAGTGTACTGATGCCGGTTATGCCGCTCAATAGTTCACTGATGGATGAGCCTAAAGCAGCTCTGAGAGCGGCTGTGTTGACTGAGGTGTTGGCTGCCGTAGTTACCGGTACAGTGCGCCGAGTCTGCACGGTTACTTCAGGAAGTGCCTGTATGGAGTCCTTCTTTTCCTCTTGTGCGTGTGTGAAAAGTGTACCGACAAGAGAAAGGACAACTATCGTAAATATGTGTTTTAATACAATGCTTTTCTGCATAGTTATATCCTAATAGTTGAATAAATGTGGATAGTATCTTCCTTGTACGTAGTACTATAGGGAAGAAGAAAATGTTACACGCTCTCCTCAAATTTGCTGAGGTAGGGGTGTACAAATCATTTATGTCAAGCTAATAGGATAGGAGGGGCGCGCAGAGAGACTATCTCCGCTGATAAGGCAGAATGAAATGCTACCGATGGACAGGTAAGGCGTACCCAGGGAGTCAGTACTACGTGTATTATGGTGGGTGTAGCCTCTACAGCCGATGCATTATGGAAGTGACAGAGTAGACATTGATCCGAATCGCGATCTCCTGCCTTCTGCTCTTTGGCTGCTCCTGCGGTGTGTACGTGTACGGCAGATTGATAGAAATAAGGCATCAGCGCTACCAGTAGCGTTGCTGTGATAGCGGATAAAAATGCCTTTCTATATACTTGTCGTCTCATACCAAGCCACAAATATAGTAATTCTTTGGAATGATTATACAAGGTAGTTCCATTAAAAAAAAGATCTCTACCTTTCAAATGAAAGATACAGATCTTTTGTATGAAACATCAGAACCTTTTAAATGAAACATCAGAACCTTTTGTAGCCGTGTGATAGATGCTTCAAAAGGTGCGTCCCCACGAGTCTCTATCCAAACTTCGGTAACCGATGGCCTCCGCTATATGTTGCTCAAGTACAGTCTCCGACCCTTCTAAATCCGCAATGGTACGTGCTACCTTGAGAATACGGTCGTAGGCGCGAGCCGAAAGTCCGAAAGCACTCATCGCACGCTCTAATTTTTTGAGCCCTTGGGCATCGGGCGTGGCATAGAGGCGAGTCTCCTTAGTACCCATCTGTGCATTACAGTGGACCTCCTGTAACCCTTTGAAGCGTTCTGTCTGTATGCTGCGGGCCGCTAATACGCGCGAACGTATGGTGGCACTGCTCTCGGCAGGTGTATTGTCTGAGATTTTTTCAAAGGGTACGGGAGCTATTTCTACTTGTATGTCGATGCGATCCATGAGCGGTCCGGAAACTCGTGAAAGGTACTTTTGTACAGCTCCGGGAGGGCACGTGCAAAGCCTGGTCGGATGATTATAATAGCCACATGGGCAAGGGTTCATAGCTGCCACCAACATAAATGAAGCCGGATAGTCGACCGTGGCTTTTGCTCTGGAAACAGTGATTCTTCGCTCCTCCATGGGTTGGCGAAGCAGCTCCAAAACAGAGCGATTGAACTCAGCCAACTCATCTAAGAAAAGCACTCCATTGTGTGCCAAGCTGATTTCTCCGGGACGAGGTTGCGTACCGCCTCCCACCAAAGCCGGCATAGATATGGAGTGATGCGGTGCCCGGAAGGGTCGCTCGGTAAGCAGCATCGTATTTAGGGGTAACTTACCCGCCACGGAATATACTTTTGTTGTTTCCAATGATTCACTTAGAGTGAATGGAGGTAAGATGCCGGGAATACGTTTGGCCATCATAGATTTACCGGATCCGGGTGCTCCTATCATGAGTACATTGTGCCCTCCGGCTGCCGCTACCTCAAGGGCACGCTTTACATTGTCTTGCCCCTTTACATCACAGAAATCATAGTGTAGCTCATTTTGTGCCTGCGCAAACTCTCGGCGAGTATCTACATGCACTTCCGATAATGCACCTTTACCCTCTAAAAAGTTGACAACTTCCTTAAGCGATGCCGCCTCAAATACGTGCAGACGAGAGACAACGCCTGCTTCGCGCCCATTGCCACGCGGTACAATAAGTCCGGAGAATCCGGCTTCTCTCGCTTTAATAGCAATGGGGAGCACCCCCTTAACAGGGCGAAGCGTACCATCTAACGAGAGCTCTCCAAGGAGCATGTACGCTTTCAGATGGTCGACTGCCATCTGTCCGGTAGCCGCTACCAAGCCGATTGCCATAGGAAGATCGTATCCGGTGCCCTCTTTTTTTAGATCAGCCGGACTTAAATTAATTACCGTATGTTGCCCTTGTACATTGAAGCCGCTTACAGAAAGAGCTGTCGTAATTCGGTCGTAGCTCTCCCGCACCGCCGTATCCGGTAGACCAACGATAGAAAAGTTACTTCCCTCCTCACAATTGACCTCAACGGTTACAATACGTGCTTCAATGGAAACAACAGCGGCTGTATAGGTTTTAACTAACATGGCACAAATGAATCTTACTAAGGTTTACCGGGTGATCCGGGCGTTATAGGGGCATAGGGTAAGGCGGCTCGAACGGTATCCAACATCGGCTTGCTCTCTATAGAAGAAAAGCGTATCTGATTAGACCTACCCAATAGTATATATTGGGGTACTTGTGTAATGCTATTTCGCTCCATAAAATAGTACCATTCGGTAGCTAAGGGGTGAAGTATAATACTTTTGGGAATGCTGTCTGAGGCGGAAGTGCCATTTGGGGTGGAAGGGATAAAGTCTTCCGCTTGTGGATATAGGGCAATGGTGTAAAGGTCTCGCTTAGAAATGGTGTCAGCACAGCGAATAGCCTGCAATGAATCCATTAAGGCTTGAGAGGGGGCTACTCGGGAAAGAATAACCACCAACAGGCAGGAGTCAGGCGTTTCATATTGTTTTCTGATCGAATTGATCGTATCGTCCAGAGGACGATAAGGAATCCATAGGCGTTTGTTGGGTTGCTTGTGGCGAAGTGCGTCCAGCAGTATGTTTTGTCGTACAAGTGAATCGGGGAGAATAGAGTCTCCTACTATTTGTGCCAATCGCGCTACACTGCCGGGGGTCATAAAATAGCGATCGGCAAAGTCTTTAATGCCCGGCTCTGCATTGTACTTGACAATAAATCGAGCAGCAGCAGCCTCAATAAGTCGGTAGAGAGAGTCGCTTTGGGCAAACTCATTCGCTGACACGGCTTCGTCATAGGCCTTGAGGAGTGCCTTCTCTTGCTTCACAAAGCGGGTAGCTACTTTAGCCTTTTCATATCCTTTAATTTGAGCTAATGAGGGATGTGCAAGTGGCAATCGAAGCGATAGGTCGCGATTAGAGGCAGCTTCCAGTATAAGTACAAAGTGCCCATCTTCCGGTCTGATTTGAATAGGAGTAGAGAACTCCTGAAATATGGGAAAGCGTAGCTTTACCTTCCCTTTCGGCTTCTCTATCACCAACGTATCGCAGCTAATCGCTTGAAGCGTGTCGGTATAAGAGATGAGCAGGGTGGTAGTCGTGTCGGTAGGTGCTTCAGACCAATGAATGGTTAGGCTAAGATCATCGTGCTTGCTTTTTTTGCAAGAAGTAAGGAGTGCCGTAGAAGTGACTGCGGCAAGTAAAAAGAAAACGAGCCTGATATTCTTCGTGTACATTACAGTGCAAAGATAAATGTTCTGCCTGATTCAGAGAGGGAAACGAATAGAAATATAAAAAAAGGGTACCCTCCACAAGGAAAAGTACCCTTCAGTAAGTTTTTAGGGGTATAATGCCCCGGTTGTTAGTAACCTATAAAAAGTGTGTATTTCTTAGAGGTTCGGGTTGAGTTTACTCCACTCAGCTACAGGAGGAATAACACCCATCTCAATCACATTATCACGCATTTTGATCAGATGCTCATAGCTCTTTTGTAAAGCAGCCAATTCATCTTCGTTGCCCTCTACCTTAGCGATGTGGATACCCTCCTTGTCGAGGCGTGTTTCCATAGCCATCATTACATGTTGGAAGCGATCATTATTTACATAGCATCCAACAGGCTTAGTAAAGACTTCGCCACCCATAGCCCCGGCAATCATTTCAATTGCTACATAGGAAGGGCTTTGGAAGCTGCTGCGACCACGTAATTTGATGATATTGGCACCACCCTTGATCACTCGCTGCTTGATCTCCTGCCAGCTCTCTTCCGACAACTTATCCGTACCAATTAGCTTGGTGAGCGGAGTGCCATCTACTTTTGCAGTGGAAGCAAAGACAGCCATTTGCTCTCCGTGACCTCCGTAGGTACGACAGTTCGTAACCTTGCTCTGCAATAACCCGAAGTGCTTTGCCAATTCGCTTTGCAGACGGATGCTATCCAAAGCAGCCAATGTAGAAACCTGAGTGGGCTTTAGCCCTGAGTGAATGAGAGTAACAAGACCCGTTATATCAGCGGGGTTGAAAATGATCACTACGTGCCGGCAGTCGGGACAGTACCGCTTAATATTATCTCCCAATTCGGCAGCAATAGAGGCATTGCCCTTCAAAAGGTCTTCACGTGTCATGCCCTCTTTACGAGGAGCACCACCGCTTGAAACAATATACTTAGCTCCGGAGAAAGCTTCTTCTACACTGTCGGTAAAGGTTATATTCAACCCTTCAAACCCACAATGACGCAACTCTTCAGCTACTCCTTCAAGCCCGGGAAGATATACATCATACAAGCATATATTCTGGGTTAAATGCATCATAGCAGCCGTCTGCGCCATATTAGAGCCGATCATTCCGGCTGCTCCTACAATAGTTAGTTTGTCTTTGGTTAGAAATTCCATATCACTCATTTAATTTGTTGAAATTGTACTCCTATATTTTGCTATACAAACGTATTAAGCAAATTACTCATGCAATACGATTACTGCATAGTGTGATTGCACACGTAGCAAAGATAAGCAAACTAAGGTACAAAATGATTGCGGAAGTGCTCTTTTCTTTTTGACAGATGTCGTGAGCCGAGCAAAAGGACCTATTCGTCCGTTTCACGGAGCATTTCGGCACATTGCTGCAATATGCCGTCGAGTTCTTCAAGAGTCTCTGCACGAAGCATGGCGATGCGGGTGGGGCGAAAATTGGGAATCCCTTTGAACAGCGGTGTAGCAGCCAAGTGACGTCTTGAATGAAGTATGCCGCGTCGCTCGTCAAGTTTGTGTATATTATTGCATACCATAGTGCGCAGTATCTCCAATTGCTCTAATTTTGAGAGATGATGGGATATGGATCCATCTTGAAGGTATTGCTTTACCTCGGAGAAAAACCATGGTCGACCAATAGAAGCACGCCCAATCATTACGGCATCTACACCATATTTATCGAATGCCTCCCGTACACGCTCCGGTGAAGTCAGATCGCCATTCCCAATAATAGGAATAGTAATTCTGGGATTATTCTTTACGGCTGCAATAGGACGCCAATCAGCCTCTCCGGTGTACATTTGACTCCTTGTGCGTCCATGAATGGTAAGTGCACTGATTCCGCAGTCTTGTAGTGGCTCGGCGATCTCCTCAATGATATAGTTTCCGCTCCAGCCTAAGCGTGTTTTCACCGTTACAGGCAAGGAAACAGCCTTTACTACAGCACGAGTGATCTCTAAGAGCAGAGGGATATTTTGAAGTAAGCCGCTTCCTGCTCCTTTCCCGGCCACGCGTTTGACCGGACAACCGAAGTTGAGGTCAATGGCTTCCGGTTGGGCTTCTGCAGCAATACGGGCAGCTTCGGCTAATGTATCAGGATCCCTTCCGTATAGTTGTATAACGGCAGGACGCTCTAACGGATTGATTGTAAGCTTACGTTCTGCCCCTTTTACAGACCTGATAAGTGCATCGGCACTAATGAATTCCGAGTAAACCATATCCGCTCCGAACGAGCGGCAGAGTGTACGAAAGGGACTGTCGCTTACATCCTCCATGGGAGCCAATAAGAGCGGCTCTTTCCCTAAGTCAATGCTGCCTATTTTCATATGCGGAGGGTATCAAAAAACAGCTTAAAGCAGGTGGTGCTGCAATAGATATATTATCCTCTCTGTAAGTGCATCGTCTGCATTGTAGCGAGGGTCATACTTTACATGCAAATCTCCCCCATAGAACTCCGCAAAGACTCCATACCAAAAAGCCTTAAAGGGCCCGTAGAATGCTTTGATTATCTCATAGCCTGTGCTATTCGTTTCTCTATTTACCAGTTTAATAAGCAGCTTCCCCTGCCGTAAGGTTAGCTTCTTCATTACCGGTTTATAGGTTTCCATGAGTTCCTTTTCAAATACTTTAAGGTGCTTTCTTCGGGCTCTTTTATTGGGCAGACGCTCTAAATATTCGTAAGTCTCTATAATGTAGGTCGAGATCATTTCCGCATAAGGGAGTACGATCTTCACATCTCTGATCCGACGCCAGTAGTCCGATTTCTCGGTAGTTGTGAGGGGAGCGTACTTAGGTGACCAATGGTGCACTACTGTTACATTAGGTAACGCATATACGTAGGTGGTATCGAATCCGGCACCATGAGGATTTACAATCAATGAATCCGGCTCATCCGGTAGGGGATTGGCCGCAGACATGCGAAAGGATAGTGCAAGCAGCATACAAGTAGCCGTTAGCATTGCCCTAAAAGTCCCTTTAAATCTGTTATTCATTCTCATGCTTGTTCCCATATCTTCCATGCTTCATTCGCCTGAATCAGTAACATGTCGAGCCCATTCTTTATGGTAGCTCCTCTCTCCTTGGCTAAATGCAGGAAACGCGTCTCCTCAGGCGAATAGATAAGGTCGTAACAAAGGTGATCCGGAGTGAGTGCTTCGTAGGGTATTGGAGGGGCAGCGAGCACATGAGGCGACATGCCTACCGGTGTGGCATTGACTATTATTTTGTACTCATCGATCACCTCGGGAGTGATACGGTCATACCCGATAGTGTCCTTATAGCCTATACGCCGGCTTGCCATACGGCAGTCGATAGCCATCTTCTTACAGGCCCGCCCTACAGCCATAGCACCGCCTCCGGTCCCTATGATCAGTGCTTTTTTATGATGAGGTTTAAGGAGTGGTTCAATGGATTGCATAAAGCCTTCCACATCTGTATTGTATCCTTTCAGTATACGTCGTCCGAACCAGCCTCGGCGGACGGTCACGGTATTTACCGCACCTACGTAACGAGCCTCTTCGTCGAGTTCGTTGAGCGTCTCTAAGATGGATACTTTGTAGGGGCTTGTGACATTAAATCCGGCTAAGAAAGGATGCAGTATAAACTGTTTGCGAAGCCCCTTCAGTTCGGGTAAATCAATCAATGTGTAGTGTGCATCAATCTTCTCAATACGAAACTTTTCGTTGAAGAAGTGTGCACTCATTGAATGGGCTACCGGGTGACCTATCAAAGCATATTCTTTCGTTGCCATATACTTTTTATGCTTGTATCAATGGTGTTGAGCTCGATCTCATCGCTTCAAACAGGGTAGCAGTCCCTCCCGAGAGTGCTCTGAAGCGAACTCTCGTAAAGCCTACGCTTTGTATAATAGCTACCATGCGCTCATATTGGGGCATAGCCTTAATGGAGCGGGTGAGGTATTGATAAGCTTTTTCATTCTTTGCTACATGCTTTCCCAGGAAGGGAATAACGCTATTTGTATAAGCGTTGTAGCCGATTCTGAGCAAGCGGTTGCGTGGAATGCTTAGTTCAAGTATGCATAGCCTGCCTCCGGGGCGTAACACGCGCAACATTTCGCTGAGTGCTCTCTCGCGATGCGCGAAGTTACGTATCCCAAATGCACAGGTAACCGCATCAAACGTCTCGTCCTCAAATGGCAGAAGCTCTGCGTTGCAAGGAAGCAGACGGACGGTTTTATTCAGACGTTCGGATTTAACTTTATCTTCTCCGATTCGAAGCATTTCGGCAGAGTAATCCACTCCTACGATCTCTTTTACCGAAGGAATTGAATTGGCGAGCAGAATAGGCATATCTGCGGTACCGGTCGCTACATCTAAGATGCGCTGTGGACGTGCATCGCCCAATGCATATACGACCGCTTGACGCCATTGCTTATACAAGCCAAAAGTCATCAGAGCATTCAGTTTATCGTAGTTACCTGATATCTCGTCAA
This sequence comes from uncultured Bacteroidales bacterium, assembly GCA_947290775.1. GTDB lineage: Bacteria > Bacteroidota > Bacteroidia > Bacteroidales > Porphyromonadaceae > Porphyromonas > Porphyromonas miyakawae. The sequence goes on from CAMYPM010000001.1 coordinate 41,355, forward strand.
ACATGGCATTGATATTCGGTTTCTCAAAGGGGGTTCTTGCCATAATACTTCTTTTCTGCAGTGTTCTTTATGCCTTGTGGCTCTTAAAGAAGGTATTCATATTGCGCTCAATACGTGCAGCGAGAGGCTCGTTGTCGCTCTTTTCGAAGTGCTTGCCTGTCATTTTTTCATACAGTTCGATATAGCGTTCTGATACAGAGAGTACGAAGTCATCGGTCATTTCGGGTACCTCTTCTCCTTCGTTGCCACTGAATCCCTTCGCCATAAGCCATTCGCGTACAAACTCCTTGGATAATTGCTTCTGAGGCTCTCCATTGCGGAAGCGCTCTTCATAGCCCTCTAAGTAGAAGTAGCGCGACGAGTCGGGCGTGTGGATCTCATCGATTAGGGTTACCTCCCCATTGTAATTACCAAATTCATACTTGGTATCTACCAAGATAAGTCCCTTGTCATGCGCAAGCTGTTGTCCGCGATCGAAGAGTTTATAGGTGTACTCTTCCATCTTCTTGTATTCAGCTTCGCTCACGATGCCTTGTGCAATAATTTCTTCACGAGAAATGTTTTCATCGTGTCCACTGTCGGCTTTCGTGGTAGGGGTAATAATAGGCTGAGGAAGACGTTGATTCTCTTTTAAGCCTTCGGGCAACTTTACACCGCATATCTCACGCGCTCCCTTTTCATAGGCACGCCATGCGCTCCCTGCTATATAGCCGCGGATGATCATTTCCAGTTTGTAAGGCTTACAGCATTTCCCTACTGTAACCATGGGATCCGGTACATCGATCAACCAATTCGGCACGATATCCTTGGTCGCTTCTAATTGATAAGCGGCTATCTTATTGAGTACTTCGCCCTTAAAGGGAATCCCTTTGGGCAAAATCCGGTCAAAGGCACTGATGCGGTCTGTAACGACCATCGCTACTAGGTCTTTGAAGAAATACACATCTCTTACTTTGCCGTGAAAACATTTCAACGCACCATCAAATTTGAAATTTGTTTCGGTAAGCGTTTCTCTCATTGTTGCCATATTACTTATACTACTGCTTTTTAGTTTTCTTTGTTATTCTCTTCTTCCTTTGAGGCTTTTTCATGCTCATAGGCATCCACTATTTTGCCCACCAAGGGGTGTCGCACGATGTCCTCTCTCGTGAAGTATATCTTGGCTATATCGGGTACGGGCTCCAGTACACTCAGAGCGTGCTTAAGTCCGCTGGGCACTCCTTTGGGCAGGTCAATCTGAGTTACATCACCAGTGACGATCATCTTGCTGTTGAAGCCTAAGCGGGTGAGGAACATCTTCATCTGATGAATAGAGGTATTCTGAGCTTCGTCCAATATGATCACCGCATCATTTAGCGTTCTTCCGCGCATATAGGCGAGTGGGGCTATCTGTATGCGATCTTGCTCCATATAGTCTTTGAGCTTCACTACGGGGATCATCTCCTCCAAGGCATCATATAAGGGCTGTAGATAGGGATCTAATTTGTCCTTCATCTCACCGGGAAGGAAGCCGAGCTTTTCGCCGGCCTCCACAGCCGGACGGGAGAGAATGATGCGCCGTACCTTGCGTTCCTTGAGCGCCTTTACTGCCAATGAAATGGCGATGTAGGTCTTTCCTGTGCCGGCAGGTCCGACTGCAAAGATCAGATCTTTTTCATCGAAAGCGCGTACCACAGCTTGCTGATTGGCGCCTCGGGCTGAAATGCTCTTCCCTCGGACTCCATAGATAATATGATGCTCCGGTGGGGTAGGGGCAATCATCACCTCTCCGGCTACCACGCGGCGGATCGTCTCCTCATCTAAGGTATTGTACCGCTCAATATGCTCTGAAAGCAGATCCAATACGTTGACTACTTGCTCGATCTCATCTTCGCGTCCAAGCAGTTTTAGCACGCCCTCCGTAGCAAAAATACGCACCTTCGGAAACAGATGTTTCAGAAGGGTTAGGTTTGCTCGGTTAACTCCATACAACTGAGTCGTATCTCCTCCCTCCGGGATGTATATTCGCTCTATTACCGACAATCTATTTTCCTCTTTACTTGTGCTGTCTTGACGCATTTTTACTACGCTGTACCGGACGCTTCTGCTGCGGTATCCTTCGGTGCAGAGTGCGCTACGGCAGCCTATGGCAAAGATAAACAAAAAGTACCTTATGATATTTCGTAATTCCCTAATAACCCCTTTGAAAAGGCTGATAAAAAGTATGACACGGCAATAAGTGACGATTATATTATGCGACATAGTGCGTCGCTGAAAAAAAGTATAGATGTTTCGTTTGAAAGGTTCTGATGTTTTGATTAAAAGATACTGATGTTTTAATCGAAAAATACAGATGTTTTGTCTGTAATAGTACCTTTAGTCGGGATCTTGTAGTAGCAGAGATACTGCAATAGGACCTCAGGGGGAGTCTAACGCAATGCGAATGAATGGCAAAAGCGGCTAATAATGATTACTTTTGCACAGAGAGGAGCATAAGAATACTTTATATGGCAAATTTGCAGCCCACAGACTTTACTGAAGCCACTCGCTTTGCGATGACGGCTACCACCTTGGCAGGTGTAGAACCTCAGCTGGCAGATGAATTAAAAGCTTTGGGGGCGACCCAAATAGAGGTAGGTCGCCGCGTGGTTACTTTCGAAGGAGATCAGCGACTTCTGTACAAAGCTAACTACTCGCTCCGGACGGCGCTGCGCATCCTAAAGCCTATCCTACAGTTTCGTGCGACTGATTATGATGCCCTATATGAGCGTTTTGTAAAATTCAATTGGCATTTGTTATTGCCTTTGGAGGGACGTTTCTTTATTGATACGGCTATTTTTTCGGAGCATTTTACCAATAGCCGTTACGCACTCTACCGACTGAAAGATGCTATTCGCGACTTTGATGCAGCAAGCAGCCATCCGCGCAATGTAGAGGCCTGTAAGGAGCGTCGTTGTGACTTGTGCCTGCATCTACATATATCCGGAGATCGGGTGGTTCTTTCCTTAGATAGTAGTGGAGAGTCGCTACACCATCGCGGTTATCGTGCTGCCTACAACGAAGCCCCACTGAATGAGGTATTGGCGGCTGCCATTCTGCTAAAGGCGGGATACGATGGTTCGCAGCCGCTTATGGATCCTATGTGTGGGAGTGGCACATTCCTTATCGAGGGTGCCATGATTGCTTCGCATACACCGGCAGGACGCTTCCGTCCTGATTTCAATTTTAAGCATTGGCAAGATTTCGATGCCTCCTTGTGGAGTGAAGTGCGTGCCGAAGCAGAGAGCCATATTATTCCCATTGAAAAACCTATTTGGGGCAGTGATCGCAACTTCAAAGCTGTGGGTATAGCAGGCGCAAATGCAGCTCGTGCCGGCTTTAAGCGTCAGATACAGTTGGATCAGATTGATATAATGAAGGTAGCCGCACCCGACGAGCCTACCCTCCTTGTCCTCAATCCTCCTTATGGCAAACGAATTGGACACGAGAATTTGGAGCAGCTGTACCGCAATATTGGTTCGGTGCTAAAGCATCAGTTCGGAGGATGTGAAGCATGGGTTTTGGCGTCCCCTCCGGAGCTGCTGAACCTTATAGGATTGAAGCAAAAACATCGTGAAACGCTTTATAATGGCGAACTGCAATGCGAGTTGCGCAGCTATGAGCTTTTCGAAGGAAAGCATAAAGAGTGGAAAGCCGATAAGGCTGAAAATAGGACAAAACGCAGCAGGCCTACCGAGAGCCACACGCTCTCCCCTTATACTCCGGCACCGGACAGTGAAGCACAACCTCGTCGCAAAAGGGAACGAAGTCGCTTTATTGACGGGCACCCCTTACCTGATGCAAAGTCGTATGAGCGCCCGAGAGGCTACCGACAGGAAATACAGGTATTTGGCAGCGATGTAAATACAAAATCACAGAGAAGAAGAGAACCCGAACAAAAACGCAAAAGAAAAGAATGATACACCTTAAGAAAACGCTCAGACAAACTTTATTTGCCATTGCGCTCCTTTCCTTGGGCGCAGTGTCCCTTCCTGCACAGCAGCCACTTACCATTGAGGTAGCTACGCCCGGAAGCAATGAATTTTACGAATCCTTCTATCCCGATTACTTGTCCGGCTTAACCTGGCTCCAATCTACAGCAATTTGGCGACAGGAGGCTACCCTTCAAGGATGCACGCCCGAGGGAAAGAAGAGCGCGCTCCTCACCATAGAAGATCTATTCCGTTTGGTTCCCTCCGATGAGTATTTTGCACGTCTCAAGTCTTATGGCAAAGCTTTTCCCTATTATCAAGCTTTGGAGTGCGGATTGCTGGCCATCTACGGAGATAATGTATATCTGATTGATGTGGCACAGCAGAAGCTTGTGCGCACTTTCCCGAGAAAAGATGCCGACCAACAGCCTTATGAACTCTTAGAGTTCGACCCAAATGGAGCGTATGTAGTGGCCCGTAGCACAAAAGGGGTCTTAGGGATTCTTACCCCTACCCAATTTACCGAAATAGCTACTAATGAAGGAAATGAAATAGTCTACGGTGAAGCAGTGCACCAGAGAGAATTTGGCATTGAGAAGGGAATTTTCATCAGTCCTAAAGGGGACCAAGTAGCCTTCTATCGAATGGATCAGAGCATGGTGCCGGAGTATCCCATTGTGGACTATATCAGCAACGAAAAGGCTGAGGTTAAGCCGCTTCGCTATCCGATGGCAGGCGATCGCAGCCATCATGTAACCATCGGTATCTATAAGGTGGCTACAGGAAAGACAATATATCTGGAAGCCCCGAGCGACAAGGAGACTTTTCTTACCAATATAGCGTGGACGCCCGATGCTAAGCAGATACTTGTCGCTGAGGTGGCGCGACACCAAGATCGCTGCACACTGAACGAATATGACGCAACGAGTGGGCATTGCATCAGAACGCTCTTTGAAGAGTCTGATCCCAAGTATGTAGAGCCGCAAACCCCGGCTATTTTCCTGAATGACGGCACCGGTCGCTTCCTATGGCTCTCCCGTAGAGATGGGTTCAATCATATTTATCTTTATGATCGTAGCGGCAAGCTTTTGAAGCAGATCACAAAAGGCGATTGGGAGGTGTTGGAGGTAAAGGGCTTTGCCGATAAGAAGCGACAGATCCTTTTCACCTCTACAAAGGCTTCTCCTTTAGAAGAGCGTTTCTACTCCGTAGCGATAAAGAGTGGCAAACTCACCGATCTGACTCCTCAAAGAGGGGTGCATTCCGTGGTAAGTAATGAGGAGGGTACGGCATTCATTGACCAATTTACATCGCCTGAAGTAGCACGTCGCATCTCACTGATCAATACCAAGGGAAAGAAACCAACGACCCTATTGGATGCAAAGGATAAAACGAAAGCTTTCGTGATGCCTACCGTTACGCTGGATTCGCTTACGGCAGACGATGGAGCTACCAAACTCTACTACCGCATAATCAAACCCTCTAATTTTGATCCCGAAAAGAAGTATCCGCTTATTTTGTATGTGTACGGAGGTCCTCATGCACAGATGATCAACTGTACGCCTAATTACGGGGCCGGAGGTTGGGAACTCTACATGGCTGAGCAGGGATATATCATGCTTTGCTTGGATAATAGAGGCTCAGCAAACCGAGGAAAGGCCTTTGAAGATGTGATCCACCGTCAAGTGGGTACCGTGGAAATGCGCGACCAAATGAAGGGTGTGCGCCATTTAATGGCTGAGCCTTGGGTGGACAACAATAGAATCGGTGTCTATGGGTGGAGCTTTGGCGGCTTTATGACCACTAATTTGATGCTTTCCTATCCGGAGATCTTCAAAGTGGGTGTAGCCGGAGGACCCGTAATGGACTGGAGATACTACGAAATTATGTACGGAGAGCGCTACAACGATATGCCGCAAGAGAATCCCGAAGGCTATAAGGCAAACAATCTTACGCTGCGTGCCGGTGATCTGAAGGGACGACTCTTGTTGATTCACGGGGTGATCGATAATGTAGTGCTATGGCAACATGCACAACGCTTTGTACAAGCTGCCATTAAAGCCGGTACACTGCCCGATACGTTCTACTATCCTACGCATGAACATAATGTAAGAGGTAACGATCGTGTCCACCTCAATAAAGTAATAACTCGATATTTCCAAGATCACCTATGAGCATCTTATATTTCAAAAAGAGTGACGAACGCGCCGACGATAAAACAGTAAATTTTGATTCGGTTATGGAAGAAAAGCGAGAAAAAGGGCTACTTCGTGTGCTACTGATCGGTAGCGGCGGTCGAGAAGCGGCTATGGCATGGAAAATATCTGCCAGCCGAATTGTTGAAAAGCTCTATATAGCACCCGGCAATGGCGGTACAGAGAACTATGGCATTAACCTACCTCGAGTAAAAGGTTCCGACTTTGAGTCGGTGGCAGAGGCTGTGCAGCAGCACAATATCAATATGATTGTCGTGGGCCCGGAAGCTCCTTTGGTAGAGGGTATAGTAGATTGGTTTGAAGAGCGTCGGGAGCAGTTCCCCGACTTGCAGATAGTGGGCCCTAATGCAGCGGGAGCACGTTTGGAGGGTAGTAAGGCCTTTAGTAAGGCCTTTATGAAGCGTTACGACATACCCACTGCACGTTACCGCTCCTTTAAGCCTGAAGAGCTGGAGTTAGCTGAGCATTTCTTGGACACACTCCAAGCGCCTTATGTGCTCAAAGCGGACGCATTGGCTGCCGGAAAGGGAGTAATCATTGCAGAAGATCGTACTCTGGCCGATAAAGCTTTACAGGAACTGTTTGCCGGGGTATGGGGCGAGAAGGGACAGCAGGTAGTTATTGAGGAATTTCTCTCCGGTCGGGAGTGCTCTATGTTTGTGGCTACGGACGGAGTGCACTACACGATTCTGCCTGAAGCAATGGATTATAAGCGAATCGGGGACAATAATACCGGTCCTAATACAGGAGGAATGGGTGCGATCAGTCCGGTTCCTTTTGTAGATGAAGCCTTTGTAGAGAAGGTGAAAACGAGGATTATTGAGCCCACACTAAGGGGACTTCAAGAGGATGGCATTTGCTATAAAGGCTTCCTTTTCCTTGGCTTAATGGAAGTGAAGGGGAATCCGTACGTAATAGAGTACAACTGTCGAATGGGAGACCCCGAGACACAAGCGGTAATGCTACGTATAAAAAGTGATTTTGGCAGGTTGCTAAAGGCATTAGCTACGGAGCAGTTGGATAAGTATGATATGGAAACGGATGAGCGCGCTGCTTGTTGCCTGGTTTTAGCTTCAAAAGGATATCCCGGCAGCTATGTAAAAGGCTTTGAGATCCTTCTCCCTGAACCCTCCTTAGATTCTATTATATTCCAGGCAGGTACACGACGTACCGATGGCAAACTGGTAACCGATGGAGGACGCGTACTCTCAGTAGCTTCTTATGGATCTACGGTAGCAGCGGCATCCGGCAGATGCTATACGGTAGCGGAGCAGATACTCTTTGATGGGAAGAACTACCGTCACGACATAGGTAAGGTATAGAGTGGAATGGCTTACGAAAAGTACTCGAAAGGGCTTCTCGTAAGCCTAATAGTAGCTTCTGTTGCCGTTGTGCTGGGGAGCTGCTTTGTGGGTAAACAGAGCACTGAGGTGGTCGGTATGCGGGGTTTCGTTTGCCCTGCCTACCTATTGAGTTCAATCGCTCTTTTATGCTTCTTTGCTGCTTTGTCCTTGGCGCACTATCGTGTGGTGCATTACCTTCCTTTTAGAGAAGAAGAGCGGCTGAGAACCTCTATTGTAGCCCTTCTAATGGTAATGTGCTTGCCGGATGCTTTCTTAGGGAAAGAGGCTCTCTTTGCACTGCTTCCCATGCAGATTATCAACTTATACTTATTTGCGGATTCTAAGCCGAATCAAGAGGCCTCTCCCTACCGAGCTACCTCCGTAGGCATCTGGTGCGTAATTGCTGCACTCATTTGGCCCCCGGCTCTATTGTTGTTGCCTATTTCCCTTATTAATATGCTGGCGGGAGAAAGGAGCGGGCAGCTAAAGAGTATGCTTGCGCTTTTCTGTGGTGTAGTGGCTACTGCGCTTTGTGTTACTCCTTTTCTTGTACTATACCCCGAGGCTCTGTTGCCGCAGCTCTCCTATTTTGCAGAGGCATTTGTACCGCAGCCGATATGGCTTGGGGTGCATTTCGGGTTGCCTACCCACTGTTTTCTAATCGCTCTGTTGCTCTGTGCTGTACTTACGCTACTTGTCCGATTGGGATACAGTGAACCGACGAAGGTGATTACAAGGCATCAAATAGCTTCCCAACTGAGATACCTCTATTTACTGCCTTTTGCCCTCTTTTATACCCAGCATATGGTAGGGCTCTTTCTCTTAGTGCTGATACCTCTCAGCGAAGTTGCTGTGTTTAGCTTCAGGCAATTCGGCAAAAAGCTGCATCTATTCTTTTTCTTTGCCCTACTGCTTTTGGCTATTACTATTCAGGTCATCAGCCGGTAGTGCTATGCCTATCCCTCTAAGGGGTAGAACATTTCAATCACTTTCAGCAAGTTGTCGATGAAGAACTTAATAGAGAGAGCTAACAATATAACGCCAAAGAACTTACGCAATACGTAGATACCGCTTTTCCCTAACCAACGCTCCAGTATAACTACAAAGCGTAGCATGAGCCATATTAGTATGGCATTTATAAAAATAGCGAAAACAATATTGGAATAGGCGTAACCTGCTGTGCGGAGGGTTAAAAGGGCTGTGAAAGAAGCAGCGCCTGCAAATAATGGAAAAACAAGTGGTACCATCGTGGCGCTCCCTCCTGAGGCAGTATCGTCTTTGAATACCTGCACGCCAAATAGCATCTCCACCGCCAATACGAAGAGTACAATTGCCCCGGCTACGGCAAAACTATTGATATCTACACTGAAAAAGTTTAGCATAGGCTCGCCCACAAATAGGAAAGCAAGTAGCATAATCAATGTGTAGATAGCTACGCGGTTCGGTGAATAGGGCTGCTTCTTATCCTTAAGGCTGAGTACAATTGGGATGGCGCCGATTATATCAATTGAAACAAAAAGTACCATAAAGGCAGAGAATGCCGATTTGAAATCAAACAAACTAAGGTCGTGTAATATTCTTTCCATAGATATTCTTATAATATGTTTTTCATGTGGATTTAAGGATTAGCCGTCTGAGCGTTAGGAGCTCCCTTCCACGTTGCAAAATTAAATATTTTGTATCATTTAAAAGATACAGGTATTCGGATAAAAAGGCTAAGCAAATAAGCCTGAATGAATAGTAAAGCTGCTGAGCCGTCTATACTCCCTTTTGTATGTAGTGGCGTGCTTAACCCAATCCACAGAGCGCAACCATGCGATTTGCTTCAGGTAGTTGAAGGTTGTGATCAGGATAAAATATAGGGACGCAAAATATTACGTCCCTATACGCTTGAGTGTACTTAGTGTCCATTAGCTCCGTTGGAGCAGGACTAAAGCAGGTAGCACATCCCTTCCCGCATAAATGCATCGAAACGTATTAGGCGGCTTATGCGGGATGCGCCCTATTACTGGTTATCGCGATGACATTGTCCTAATTTCAGCAGGGAGTGCTATTTCTGTGCTGTCCGCTCCTCGTTTGCCTGTATAGGTACCATTGGGCAGATCTGAAAGCACATAGTTATTGGCTTTCCGAGCCCCCACTACATGTTCAGTTAACGCAGTAGACACCACATTAGTCAGCATACCTAAAACGCCACCCCCATTAACTACGGAGCAATCTACGGTGACTTTAACATCCTTGCGAAATAGCTCTTCGTCCGTTTTACCGGAGCGAAGGATGTATTCCATCTCTACATTAATACTATTGAGCAAAGGTGCCTTTTGCCACTTCTTGATTACGGTGAAGAGAACGGCATCTGCATGGTATACCTGATAGAAGGGTTTTAGCGTTCCATCTATAAAGCGTTCAGCATCATCAGCACTCTCAGACTGAAGTAGTTCTTGAGAGAGGAGAGGCGAAAAAACATAGTATCCCCTATCCACAAGCGGACGATAGAGAGTGGCATATACAGCCTCCTTGGCATCAACCTTATTCGTCTCGTTAATCGGAGGCATTACCAAAATGGAGATGGGGGCCTCTGAATAGATCTTAGCATAGGCTTCACCACGCGTGGGACCCTTCTTCAACAATCCGCATGAGGACAAGAACAAGGCACTTAGGGCTACAGCTGTTGTAAGGATAAGAAAACGTGTTTTCATTTTTCAAACTGCTTAATAATCCTACCTATAAAGGGTGCACTTTCGGGATAAAGAGCCACTTCTTTCTTTAAAAGAGCAAGCCCTTCCTCTTGCTTCCCTTCTTTCAGCAACAAGTATCCGTATTCTGCATAAATTCCCGGGGGTACAGCTCCGCGGGATCCTCGCTGTTCATTGATTAGCTTTTCGTAAGTCTTAATCAAGTTTTCTCGATCCTCAGAAGTGTGGCTTTTACTATACTTGTAGACCACATTGTCGTAGTTGTACCACGAGTAGAGTGGCTTCTGTGTACCACATCCCGATAAACCGAGAAGAAGCGAGAGGGCTAACGCTGCTATTGATAAGCATTTCCGTCGCATAGTATAATCCTTTCTTTTCTATATTTTTTGATTATTTCAGTACGATAACGCGATTCTTTCGGGTAGAAAGGAAAATCGTATACTCATAGAGCTTTTGTCCCGGTCTTCCGTCCTCCAACTGTTCATAGACCTGAACAATGTGCTTGCCTGGGGTCGTTGGAATTGGGGTGCCCTTTCTAAAAGCATCAGTTTCGGCTACAACTTTTACAGAATGACCTATTCCCTTATCAATAAAGAGTAACACAGTATCGCCTTTTTGCACTCCGTTGGAGGCAACGGTAACGTATGCTGTGTCCTCATATCCCCCTGTTCCTGTTTTTACACTGCCACAAGAGGTTATGCCCCAGAGCCAGAACAAGGCAACTATGGAAACAAGCCAAAATGGCGCAATAATTCTTTGCTTCATTTTATTTCCTCTATATAACAACTATTGATATCTTCTGGAAGAGATCCCTCTACAAGAGACACAACGGCACCTTCGTTATACACATTCTCTCCAAAAAGAGCATCTATAACAATTGAGGCGCACTTTTTGCCGGGCAGATCCATCATAGTACCCGTTTGTGGATTCTTTACTCTTTTGCCACGGATAAATACATCAAACTTATCCCCCACTTTCAAACCTTGGCTTGCTCCTCCGGCAATAAAGATGCCGTCCGCATCCGAGCTAATGATATAGGTTCGCCACGGACGATCGCTACACTTGTTGATTACGTTTTCTACCAATTGATCCATTGCGGATGAAATGGCCTTATCACTCAGCGTTGCATCATAGCCTGACTTTCCTCCAAATCCAAGGGTCGTTTTGCTGGTAAGCTCGGCATATCCTTTGCCCTCTTCGCTGTAAATAACCATACTGCTTTTGGCATCCACCAACCGTAGGCTCACAGCAGCCTCTACCGTTTGCGTTTTGGAAGCAGAAAAGAGGTCACTTTTGCCGGTCGTTTTGCGCCCGAACTCTGTAATGGACCCTAATATTACGTAATCGGCAGCTATACGCTCCGACTGTTGCCCTTCCTCAACTTCGGAAGCCAGCTTATCGGCATCCGAACGTTCAAGGAGGATAAACTTGCCGGATGCTGCCAATTTGGCGGAAAGTATGTCCAACGCCTGCTTTGCCATCGGGTCATTTTCCCTATCGTAAAAGATTCCTTTTCCGTATTGCGTTTCGTTAGAGAAACGACCAATTGCCACCTTCCACTTAAGCGCACGTCCCGATGGTGCATTCTGCGCCTCGGCCGTGAAAGATGTACAGAAGCAGCATACCGCTACTAAAAGAGGCAATGCCTCCCAAAAACCTTTTCTCATATTCGTTTTACTACCATGTGTAGGCAAAGCCTACCGATACATTCATTCCGTTATACTCGTCGAAGTGCTGATAATCCAATCCGAGCAATAGGTTCCAGCGGTGCGTAGTGAAAAAGCGCGCGTGCATACCTGCACTCAAAAAGAACCCATTTCCGCCTTCTTCTACTGAAACATTGCCACTTTTCAGTACTGCCACCGCTCTTCCATATCCGAGCAATGCCCTGGGAGTTAGGGCGATTGTGGAGAAACACCATGTAAATGAGGGACCAACTGCCAAATGGGCGATATTGGTTGTAGCGGTAACTTTAAACTCGTTGTAGTAGGCACTGTGCACAAAGGAAGTGCCGCCAAACGAAAGGGCAATGCCAAAGCCGCTTTTGCCTATTCCAAAGTTAAGATCGGCAAGATTCAAGCCCATGCCGATACTGTTTTCGAAGTCGGTTGCCATACCGAGGTTTAAACTGTAATAGCTAACGCGGGACGCATTAGCTAAAGGGGTACGGAGCTGCACGTTGCCGCGAACGATCTTCTTTACATCGCTTATCGAGTAAACAAAGCGACTTCCGTCACTGGTCTCAAAGGTGAGTGTCTTGCCCGGTTCCTCTTCTACGATTCTACCCTTCAAAACGGCTCCGTTTTGAAGATAAATTTCGTCCACCGTCCTATTCTGTGCCCATGCGGCAGAGCCGGCAAATAAAACAAACATCACGCTCGTAAAGAGCAAAATGCGTAGATACTTAGTTGCTTTCATGATTTCTGTGTTTGTGTTATTTAGTTGTACTGTGTATCAAATTTGAATAGAGAAAAGGGCAATAGGAGTAAGCGGAGCCGAGCAAGTGGCGGTAATTATGGTGCGTGCACCAAATATCTCCACACACTTCTGTCTTGTTACTTACCAACAGAGCAATGCCAACCGCTCTCATTTTCCTAAAGTCCATTCCTTGAATGGAATTTTCCATTTGCAAAGATATATACTTTTTCTTCAAATCGCATCTATACCCTATTGGGGTAAGGTACTCTATAGGGCATTAAAAAAGATCTGTATCTATGGAATAAAAAGTATAGATGTTTCGTTTGAAAGGTTCTGATGTTTCATACAAAAGATCTGGATCTTTTTTTACGCTGCTCTGATGAGGTTTTTCTTCCTTATGCCCATACCGGTAAGAAAGAAACTAACTCGCTCACAAAGAGGGGCTACCTCCGTAAGAAAGTAGCCCCAACTCTATCCTCAAGTCCTTGACTCTATTTTTCTACCACGAGCTGCGCCTTGCCGGCCGAGTGCGCACTATAATCAGGTGCGTAGAGGGATTGCAGCTCAGCGACTCCGGCGAAAAAGTGTCCGTGGCGATCCACCACAGCTTCATAGCTTAATCGATGCAGCCCTTTTGGGAGACGCTCTATGTAAAAGCGCTCTTCACTATCTCTTATCTCGCGATAGAAAGAAAGACTGCGCCAATTATACTGATAGCCACTTACGCCAATACCCGGTTCTAATGCAGCACTTCGCATATCCCGAATGACTACAAAGTCTAATGTCTCTTTGGCATCAATGATTAGTTCCACCGTAATGACGTCACCTATGCGCAACTGATTCGCATGTAGCGTATCTAAGGGCTCTAAGCGTTTGGTTCCATTCTCTGCGGTAATATGACGGAATAGTTTCCGAGATACCGACAAAGCTTCGTTGGACGATGCTTCAATGCCTTGTGCCGGATGGGTAAAGGAAGCCACTACCGCCCCCCAAGCAATTCCCTTCTCTTCCTTCAGAGCGGTAAGACTTTGCGGAGCCTGCTCCTTATCAGCGAGGGTAATTTGCTCCTTAATGATAGGCGCAGCCACACCGGAGGCTGTCGGATCTACATGGGTGGTAAATTGCTTTCCTGAGGAGAGCGTTACGCGTACCGGTCCGTTGTACGTCATAATAGGAGCTGTATTTTGGAAAAGGGTTGCCAGTACCATAGACGTAGATATATCGTCTTGTTGGCGTGTTGTGCGCATCTTGTTGAGCAACCATACTTTCATCTCCTCTATTTTAGCAGCTTCTTCCGGATAGAGCGAGAGGGCCTCTATGGCTGCACATTGGGTGCGAATCTGTGTCCACTCTCCATAGCGCGATCCTTCTCTAATCATTAAGCCGCGCTCTCCGTCCGCATGTAGATACTCGACAAGTCGTCTCTTCGCTTTGTCGGCTGTAAGGCTATCGCCCTTTTTATACAGCGCCACGATGAGATGCGAAAGACTTTTCATCCGGAGTCGAGGTAACTCCTCTTTCGCCTCCTTAAAGAATGCTTGAATCATCCTGTCACCGGAGCGAAGATCATTGGGACGAATGAGCGCTGTGAGATAGAGCCAGTCAATCTTTTCGGCGACAGAAAGGTATCGCAGCTTACGCAGCTCCTTGTCATACTCTTCCCGCATCTTACTTAGTGAGAAGTCATAGGCTCTACTAACCACGTCTTGTAGATTGCTGTTTGTGTCTACCGCCTCCATGTGGGCAATGAGGTAGAGGATATACTGCGTAATGTAGCTGCTGCTCTCCATTCCGGGCATCCAGCTAAAGCCTCCATCACTATTGCGTAGCCGGAGAAGTGCTTCCAGCGCGCTCTGTTCAGCACGTTGCATCAAAGCGGAATCGAGTAGCACAGTAAGACGATCTAAGGAAGCTTGCTCTTTTAGTGCATCTCGGAGGAAGGGGGTTTGGTGGGTGTCTGCTATTCGTTTCTCCGGATCAGTCAATAGTTTGCTTTCCGGACGTTTGCCGGTAGCGGTACGTATTTCTAACAAACGCTTAAAGGCAGGCTCTTTGCGGAGCAGGCTCTTTGCCACACTGTTTGTATAGAGGGAGAGTGCATTGCTTACTGCATCCTCCTCATTCGTGGTAAGCAGAAGGGGCAATTCGTCTAAAGCACCCCATAAGGGATTACCCATTACGTCAATGTACAAAGTGCGTTGTTGCGCTTCGTTGCTCCCCTTTGAGAAGAGAGCCGACAGATCTATTGTACGCGCCTTACCGGCTCTCAAAAGGAAAGGAATGCTCTCAATAAATGGTTTGCGAATAGCAAGCTGAGGAATGAGACGTTCTTCGCCATCACTCCGTGTGCCGGCATCCGCTACGATACGGCATTTCACGAAAGAGCGATTGGCTAAATACGATAGATCAAAAGAGTATGTGGCATTAGAGGTAGGAGCTAAAGAGAAAGCCTGCTCGCTGCGGTGAAGTACCTCATCGGTAAAAGCATCCAACTGCTCCAAATAAACTATGCCCGACAGTTCGGTATTGCCCTTATTGCTGAGAGTGGCAGCCATTGAACTCTTGTCTCCTTCTCGTAGGTAGCGCGGGAAGTTGGTGGTCAGAGATAGCTCTTTGTCCACGGTAAAGTGCTCCACTAGCTCGTAGCTCTGTAGCTCCTTATTAAAAGCAAATAGGGCAAGCTTGTAGCGAGTGAGCGAATGGGGTAGCTTGAAGTGTAGAGTAGTTTCACCCTTTTCATTTAGCCTCTCAGCAGGAAGCCAAAAAGCGGTCTCTGCAAAGTCACTCCGTAACTCTGGAGCTGCATGCTTGGTTGCACTATTATCGTTTCCACGTGTTGCTTGTACGACTACTTCGTCTAAAGCAACTGCCCCATCAAGGGCTTGCTTCGCATTCGCTTCTTTTGCTTCGTAGCTCGTTGGGGCCGCATTCATCATCCTCATAGTGACCGGAGCTCTACACCCATACAAGGCGCCACCCAAAGCCTCCGTTATGAAATATGGAGAAGATATAAATATAATATCATATGCCCATGGTGTGTCATAACGGGGAGAATTGCAGTTAAAGTAATAGCTCATATGCCCCCCTGTGAGTAAATAGGGAGAATAGAAACCCCTGAAGGGTGTGGGCGGAGTACGGCTTTGCAAAGAAGGCATCCGGTAGGGTTCAAAAGCTTCTAAGGAGGCGTCAAATGCCCAAATGGCAAGTTCTGCCGGATAATGGCGACCCAGTGAATCGGTCAGTGAGATCCCTAAGGTAACCTCTTCTCCGGGTTTGTACTGCTTACTCAGTCTGTTGATGCGCAATGAAGGAGTGGGTTGCTGCTTTTGTCGGCAAATTTCCTCTTGATCAGTATACACTCTGCCGTGAGAGACGGAGAAAAACTGCACCGTAGCCTTATCAATCCCCTTGGGAATAGGTATTTCAATGATACGTTGCTCCTTGTGAAGTACGATGGTCTCTTTGCGCAGGTCTTGCTCCGGAGTAAAGAGATACATATAGATGGTACGTTCCTTTTCAGACGAAGAAAGAAGGAAGGAGGCCGGTTGTGTAGCTGAATACTCCTTTTTGATGGGGTAAACAAAGAGCTTCTCTTTATGCACGGCAGGGGCATTCTTTAGATTAAATAGAAGAAAGTCCTCTTTTGCCTCACTCTTTACTCCCTTGTACTCGGTAGTCATATAGAGCCGATAGTATCCCGCCGGTAGTGTTTTGAGTGCAGCGGTGGGAAGAGGCTTACCACTCTCAAAGGTGCCGGAGAGCAACGCTCGCGTGGTATCGCTTGGAGATACCACATAGTATCGGCCACTTAAGGCGAGTTCCTTTGCGGCATAGTCTTTCGTTGTAATGCGCCAGGCTTGTAGTAATTGCTCAATGGGTTGCTCTTTTAGGAGGGAGCTTGCCAAAGAAACGCACTCTTTGCCGGTATTGAAGAAAAATGATGCTGTGTGCGTCTCTCCCGCTTTACCGGTAATGGATACCTCCAGTTTATAGCTTATAAAAGCGTCGTGAAGAGGCGTTGAAGCCGTATTGGCATAGCGACTTGAATCGCTTTCGGATAGGCGAAGCTCCGTTAACGGAAGAGTGAATACTCCCTTGCTATCTGTGGTGCCGCTACCCTCTGCGATTAGATAGTTTTCGTTGCTTTCGTAGCGATAGTATGGATAGCGGTAGGGCGATGCCTCCAGACGATAATGCACAGCGGCTTCCTCAACCGGAGCAGAGGCATAGTATAGTGCCGTAGCTGATAGCGTAATGGGCTGTCCATAGTAGGGGGTTTGCTGCAAGGTATCTATCTTTACCTCAAACGTAGGACGCTTGTATTCTTCCACACGGAAGGTTACGTCATCGTAATCCTCCGTATCCGTAGAGAGTGTGAGCCGGTAGGTAGTAGCGGTAGATTCACTCGGAAGCGTAAAACAACCGGTAAAGGATCCATAATCATTGGTTTCAAAGTGGCCGATAATATGCTCCTCACCACTTTTTTGATCATAAGCTGTGACAGAGACTTTCTCTCCCGGAATAGGGGATTTTTGACCTTCTTGTGCATGATATAGCATCCCCTTGAAGTAAACCTTTTGGCCCGGTCGATAGAGTGCCCTGTCAGTAAAGAGTGTGGCAGCTATGTCGTCCGATGAGCCTCTACTTCCGCTTGAGCTCCACTGCCTCGCTACCGGCGCAAAAGTATCCTCATCCGTATAGGCAAGACTCTGTATGGTCCATTGTTCGGCAAGCAGAGTGTAGTGCACCATGCCGTTGCTATCGGATTTATCTATGCGTGTGTGTACCTTGCCATTCTTTTTGATCCACTGAACGAAAGAGGCTCCCGGCAGAGGCTTCCCCTCTGTGGCGTCAACAAGAAGAGCCTCCCGCTTGCTGCCTGCCTTTCGATACAACCGCATTACATTGCTTACATGGAGCAACGTATAGTCTTTTTTCTGAATCCACTCCTTTTGACGCTGATCGATAGGGGTAGGAATGGCTTCGATGATGTACACCCCTAATGGTAATGCTGCGTAGGTAAAGGTCGTATCGGTGTACTCGTAGTTTTCGTTACGTACGGGTTTTATTTCAATCGTTTGGTAAGGGGTGGCTATAGCAAGTAGGGCTTTGCGTTTTTGTTCTTCGGTGCTGTAGCGTTGTAAGGTTTTTGTGAGCACTGCTCGGGGGTCAGCAATATGGTATAACTTAAGGGTAACACGCTCTATCTCTCTATACGTTAAGTTGATTTTAAGAGGAGCCTCCGGATCGTTTTCCCCCTCATTTATACTCAAATTAAGCAAGGGTTTCCGAATCCAACAGAGCATTTCCTCTGCTCTCTTGGCGGCGTGCGAGCGAGGCTTCTCTCTGCTGATACGCTCTGCTATGGTAACGGCTTCTTGATTGCGATTGAGCTTTCTTAAAACATCAGCTTTGTCCGCATAGAGCTCATACAGATGCTCCGAGTGAGGTATCAGCGGTTCAAATTCTCTGATGAGTGAATCGTACAATGCGAGGCTCTTGACGCCATCTTCTCCGGGGAGCATACGGTAGCGCAGCCTCTTGTAAACCAGCTTGGATATATGATCCGGAGCTTGTGTTTCGGCAGCAAGCAGCTCTTGTAAGTACCGCTTGGGCAGATCGTCTCGTTGGGGCTGCACGGCACCGGGAGTAAACCCTTCGACTATCTCGGAGTAGGTCAGCGACATATACTCAGGATGAACCAAATGAGAGATACTCGACAGCGTACTCCACTCAGAGTCAACCAGTAAAATAAGCATATCCATTACTGCATAGCGTAGATTGTGCTTAAACTCATTCGCTGCATTTCCGCTAAAAAAGATGTGCGGATAGCGAAGCGTAGACAGGCTGCCCAGAGAGGAACTTAATGCGGTGAACTGCTCCCACTCGCTACTGATCTCTTGTAGGTATTGCGCTGCGGACCAAAGCTTTATTTGCTCTATGGGTAGCTCTTCGGTACGTTGCCTATCTTGTTTCTCTGAATATTCCTCATATATAGATGCATAGTAGTAGATGAGAAAGGCTTTTAGTAACGCACGATCAGCCTCTGCTAACCAACGCTCTTCACTGTAGCCTTTGAGCTTGGCTATGGCGTACCCAGGCTCATTGCCTAAAGTCTCACTAAATAACAGAAGTGACGCTTGCGTATATTCTGCCGAAGCCTTGTCCTGCTTCGCCAAATGAGCAATTTTCTCTAGCTGCTCTAGCCCGGACTTGGGTAGGCCATTGGCTTTTGCTTTATCCCATTCCTTCCATAAAGCCGAATAACGTGACTGCGCACCAAGTGACATAACTGAAATCAACAGAACTAACCCGATGGATAGGAGGCGTTCAACTCCCGATTTTATCTTACATGAAAAGCATTTCATAGCTATCTAATATTAAAAAGTTAATAGCCAATACAGAGCAAATGTACAAAAATATCTTATATAGCTTGGTGAAAGATGACTCTTGAAAAAGAGATTACGCTGTAGCTTAGATCTAAAGCTGTGCGCCTACTTCCGTAGAACAAAATGGGGCGAAAGTGTAAATACTCTCGCCCCGTTGGATCGGTATACAGAATAAACTATAAAGGCTTGATGTAAGCGCGGCGTGTTTTATGATGCTTGCGCTCAAAGTAATTCCATTGCAGCTGTACGCTCATATTGGTTTCAAGCTCCGGGTTGCTCTCTGCATACTTAGCTCCCGAATTGCGGAAGTAGGGGATTAGGTCGTTGAATATAAGTGCGTTGACTCCTCTGTTTTGGTATTCCGGAAGAACACCCATTAGGTATAGGTCAATCACTTGTGGGCGTCCTTTGAGTGCTCTCAGAAGCGGTATGAAACCTAAGGGGTATAACTTGCCGTTAGCCTTGCGTAGGGCCTTACTCAAGTTGGGCAATGCCACGCCGAAGCCTATTATCTTATGGTCAGCCTCCCGCTTAATGAGCGTGACAAAGTCAGGGCGAAGAAGCGGCATATACATCTTTGAGTAGTACTCTATTTGTCGGTCCGACAGTTGAGAGAAGCCATAAAGGTTGGCATAGCACTTATTGATCAAATCAAACACAACAGGCCCATAAGGAACCAAATCCTTCGATTTTTTAATCTTCAGTACGGATATGCCGTATTTTTGCTCCACCAGTCGGGCTATGCGTACATGCTTTTCGGGTATGGAGTCGGGTATGGTAATGAGATATTCTTTCCAATCCTGATCTTTGATAAAGCCGATGCGCTCCAGCTGCTTGGGATAGTAGGCATAGTTGTAGATTGTGATCATAGTGCTCATATGATCAAAGCCCTCCACGAGCATGCCTTCTTTGTCCATATCGGTAAAGCCCATGGGGCCATGGAGCATATCCATGCCTTTATTTTTCGCCCAGCGTGAAACGGCATCAAAGAGCGCATCCACTACTTCGTTGTCATTGATAAAGTCTACAAACCCGAAGCGTGCATGCTGTTGATTCCAAGCTTCATTGGCACGATGATTGATAATGCCGGCGATACGCCCTACTATTTGTCCATCCCGATAGGCAAGAAAATAAATTGACTCACAAAACTCAAATGCAGGGTTTATATCCCTATCTAACGTCTCCATTTCGTCCTTTATGAGGACAGGTACGTGATAAGGATTACTCTTGTACAGCTCATTTCCGAAGAGAACAAAACGCTTGAGCTCCTCTTTACTCTGTACCTCCTTGATTTCAATTGCCATATAAGAATAGTCTCGTTATCTTATTTTATTACCAAGTCTCAAAAATAGTGTATTACACTTTATTCTCTGCAACTGCTTGTACTACATTAAGGGCATAATCGCCAAAATGCTCGCATTCATCTACTATATCCAAGTAGATCACACTCTCTTTATAAGCGTACCTTTTGGCTTTGAGGTCTACCATATCACGCTGTATGAGTGAATCGCGCATATTGTCTATTTCGTTTTCTATATCGTAAGAAGACAGTGCGTCTTTGGCGGTTACGTTGTGCTTATTGAGTACTTCCACCATACGCACGGCACTGGTGCGGGTAAGATCCAACAAAGCATTGAGAGACTGTATAAGGGCGCTGTTGAGTTTGACATTTTGATTATGGGCACGCATAAGGGCACGTCCCATGCTAAAGCAGGAGTCGCCCATACTCTCTATCTCACTTGCGGCACGCATGGTCTGACGTACACTGGCTTTCCCCTCGCTACTAAGATCGCCCTCACTGACACGTGTAACGAAATTAACAATCTCCACCTCCAAGCGGTCGCAGATATTTTCATTCTTTTCAATTTCGTTGTAGCGTGCCAATACGATTGATTCATCCTCTGCATTGAGCTGTTCCTGTACGAGTCGGAGCATCTCTAAGGTACGATCTCCGAATGCCCCCATCTCCTTATGTACTTGGAAGAGTGAAAGCTCGCTTACACTCAGCATACGGGGAGAAAGGTATTTGAGGTGGCTGACTTCAGATTCTTCATCTTTCTTCTTATCTCTGATAACCAACTTACAAATACGTTCAATTTGTGGTACAAACCATATCAGCACCAGTACATTGCAGAAGTTAAACAGGGTGTGGAAGAGTGAAATACCGATAGAGACACAGGTGCTCATGGTCAATATTTCTTGCTGTAGGGCGTGGAGTGTAGGGTCGGCTATCGGCTCATTTCCTGTAATAAGCGACATCTCGGCCGCTCCGTAGCTTTCGCTTAGTTGAATGGCATACCCATGCAACGCATGCGGATCTCCGCAGATAGCCGTACAAATATTAGCCACTAAGTGTGTGAAGGGATAGTAGACGATGAGTACCCAACAGACACCGGTTATATTAAAAAGGAAGTGTGAGAAGGCCGTTCTCTTAGCTGCTTCGGATGCTTTCAGGGCTGCTAAGTTGGCTGTAATAGTCGTACCGATATTTTCGCCCAATACCATTGCGGTAGCCATCTCAAAGGGTATCCAGCCCTTGCTACACATAATCAGTGTAATTGCTACGGTAGCACTGGAAGACTGTACGATGATAGTGAGAATGGTACCGATAAGGAGGAATATGAACACGGAGAGGTAGCCCATATCCGTATAGCGCTGTAGGAAGGCAAGTGCATCCGGATTGCTCTGTAGGTCGGGCATACTGGTCTTGAGAAATTGTAAGCCGAGGAAAAGCAAGCTAAAGCCTACAATGAATTCTCCCCATGCTACCCGATTAGACTTCTTAGAAAAGAACAAAGGCACTGCTATCGCAAGTAGGGGTACGGCAAAGGAGGCGATGTCCACTTTGAATCCCAATAGCGATATAATCCAAGCTGTGACGGTCGTACCGATGTTGGCTCCCATAATCACGCTGATGGATTCTGCTAAGTTGAGCAATCCTGCGTTTACAAAGCTAACCACCATCAAGGTGGTAGCCGAGGAACTTTGTATTAAAGCGGTTACTACGATACCGGTTAGTACGCCAAGGACGCGATTGGAGGTCATGGCGGATAGGATGGAGCGCATACGTTCGCCCGCTATTTTCTGCAGGCCCTCGCTCATTACCTTCATCCCATAGAGGAATAGCCCCAACGAACCAAGGAGGGTAATAAAGTCCAATATTCCGTAACTCATAGCCGTTGCTATTTGTATTCTTCCTATATTTGAGAGCAAATTTACTAATTAAGTATAGACAAAATGGACCATATCGAAATTAATTTGCTTGACTTGAATGAAAAAAAGAGCGTAGAAAGAGGTATTACGCTGGGCAAAGTGATTGATGAACTGAAAGATACACTCCCTTATATGCCCTTAGGCGCTTTGGTCAATAATGTGGTTCTTCCCTTCGATACACCGCTTATTAATCCCTGTGATATACGATTTATCACCATCCAATCGGAAGACGGCTTACGGATTTATCTTCGTACACTCAGCCTTATCTTGAGCACAGCAGTGCACAATGTGCTTCCCTCCTTCCGGCTCTATGTAGAGCATTCTATTGCCAATGGGTATTACTGCAGTATTGAGAATGGTAGTTTAGTGGGCTCTGACGATCTTGCAGCCATCAAAAAGGAGATGAATCGTCTTATTGCAGCTAATTTGAATATAGAGAGCAAAGTGCTGCCGGCATCGGAAGCTGCTGCCATGCTTGAAGAGCGAGGCGACAAGGATTCTGCCCTCCTGATAGAAAATTGCGGTACACTCTATGTAACGCTCCACGGCATAGAGGGCTTTTTCAATCCCTATTATGGGGCTTTGGCACCTAAGACCGGTGCCGTGTATTTGTATGACCTCATTCCCCATTTAGACGGCTTCCTCCTACGGGTGCCGGATATGGCGCAGCCCTCTCGACTTGCCCCCATCGAAGTGCAACCTATGATGCGCAACGTAATCAAAGAGCAGGATCGGCTTCTCAAAATGCTTCATTTAGAGTATATGGGTAGTGTAAATCAAGCGATAGATGAGGGGAAACTCAAGGAGATGATCCTCATCAGTGAGGCTATGCAGGAGAAAAAGATTACCCACATAGCTGACCGTATTGCGGAGGGGTATCAACGGGGTGTTCGGGTGGTGCTCGTGTCCGGTCCCTCTTCGTCCGGTAAGACTACCTTTACCAATCGTCTGACTACGCAGCTTCGTACCTGCTTCTTGCAGCCCCGTATGATCTCTATCGACAATTACTTCGTCGATAGGGAGCTTACTCCACGCACGCCAAGCGGTGAATATGACTTTGAGGCGCTTACCGCCATTGATCTAAAGCTCTTTAACGCAGATATATCAGCTCTTTTGGCAGGAAAAACTATAGAGCTTCCCACCTTTGATTTTACAATGGGGAAGCGTGTCTATAAAGGTGACACCATGACGATGGAAAAGGGTGATGTGCTGCTCTTGGAGGGTATTCATGCATTGAATCCCAATTTGCTCAAGAGTGTGCCCAAGGAGGTACTACACCGTGTTTATGTAAGCTGTCTTACCGCTTTAGGATTAGATCCGAATAATCGGATCTCTACTACAGATAATCGTCTTTTGCGACGTATGATCAGGGACCACAGTTACCGAGGCTATAGTGCTGTCGATACCCTTCACAATTGGGATTCAGTACGAGCAGGAGAGGAAAAGTGGGTGTTTCCTTACCAAGAGCTGGCGGACGATATGTTCAATAGTGCTATGGTGTATGAGCTTTCTGCGTTGCGTCCCTTTGCAGAGCCTCTCCTCTACCAAGTGCCACAGGCATTGCCCGAATATGCAACAGCTCAGCGACTCCTGCGCTTTCTTAGACTGATACGGCCTATACGTAGTGAGCAACTACCCCGTGCCTCCCTGCTACGTGAGTTTGTGGGCGGAAGTGTGTTTTATAACCACGACTAATCTATCGGGGCGTTTTACATAGGCGATACAGCACTATCTTAAGGGGAGATCTGTACCGCTTAATCCGCTACAAAAAAGGTTCTGATGTTTCGTTGAAAAGATATGGATCTATGAAACGAAATATCAGAACCTTTTATTCGAAACATTAGAACCTTTTTGCTTGCTCAAACAGATCCTATAGCAGCGTTGAGGTATGCGTGTGAGGCTTTTATTTTATACGGATCAAAAAAATATTTCCTCGTGATCAAAAATATTTTTGTTCGTGAAGAAAAATATTTTTCTTCGTGATGAAATTTTCTTTTGCTCGTGATGAAAAATCTGTTTCATTCGGATATCTTCTACTTTATAGCGAATGCAGGTGAATGAACCGCCCGTTACTATGGGCATGTAGTTGGGGGAGGCGTAGGAAGCTGTTTGAGGCGTATGCGGAAGGTGCTGCCCCGTCCTACTTCGCTGGAGAGAAGCTTGATCTGCCCGGAGGGATGGCTGCGCATGATACGCTTAGCTAAAGAGAGGCCCAAGCCCCAGCCACGTTTCTTAGTGGTAAAGCCGGCGCGAAAGACTTTGCGGCGGTTGGCAGGTGCGATGCCCTTGCCTGTGTCTGTTACATCAATGAGTACAAAGTGTCCCTTTAGTGCTATTTCTATGGTAATGGAGCCTTTGCCCTCCATAGCGTCTACTCCGTTCTTTACAAGGTTTTCCAAGACCCATCCAAAAAGGTCTTTGTTGATATTCACCCAAATGGGCACTTCAGGCATAGAGAGGAAGAACGTGACCCCTTTGCTCATACGCCCCTCCAAGTAGCGGATAGTTTCCGGTATGAAAGAGTTAAGCAAAACAGCCTCATGAGTGGGCGTGCTACCAATCTTTTGGAAGCGCCGGCTGATCATCTCCAAGCGTGCCGTGTCGTGCTCCATCTCTTGCAGAATACTCTCATCTGCCTCCTCCTCGCGGAGAAGCGTGATCCAGGCGAATAGAGAGGAAATGGGGGTACCCAATTGGTGGGCTGTTTCGCGCGAAAGACCTATCCAAAGGCGATTTTGTGCATTGCGGTAGCCAAAGAATAGAGCGACAAAGAGGGATAGCAAAAAGAGTACGAATACAATAGCTTGCACAAGCGGGAAAAGGGTTAGCTCTTGTAGCGTAGAGCTGTCGCCATAGTAAAGGTATTGCTTGCCCTCCTCGCCCAAGTCGATCGTAAGCGGACTGTAGGCGTCTTGTAATCGCTCCAGCTGCTTTTGCAAGTAGCTGGCACTATCGGCTTTTGTCGGGATGGGAATGTTGTTGAAAGTAAGAATGTGATCTAAGCTATCGGTGAGAATGATGGGAA
Organism: uncultured Bacteroidales bacterium; assembly: GCA_947290775.1. Taxonomy (GTDB): domain Bacteria; phylum Bacteroidota; class Bacteroidia; order Bacteroidales; family Porphyromonadaceae; genus Porphyromonas; species Porphyromonas miyakawae. The sequence continues at coordinate 66,605 of CAMYPM010000001.1, forward strand.
TGGTTTTATTGCTGCTAATGATACGCAGCATCAGATCAAAGGGAGCTTCTTCGTCGTCTGTGGCAAGTGCTTGAGTAGCGGCTGCCCAAAGCTCTACCTTTTCGCGTTCCTCTGTGAGCATACGTCCGTGGATGCGCTTTGAGATGCTCATCGGCACCAATGCAACGATCAATGCCGTTACAAAGGTTAGCAGATTGAACCACAGACGATACCTTTTCATTCGCTTTGCTCACTCTCCTCAAGAGCGGCTTCAGCGGCTTCCCAGCGATCCATCGCCTCCGAGAGGGATTTCTTTAGTTGTTCGTATTTGGTGTACAAGTCAGGCTCATTGCCTTCCGGTGTAGAGAGACGCTGCTCCAATTGAGCGATCTCTTCTTCGATTCGATCTATTTCAGATAGTGCACGCTCGCTCTCCTGACGGAGCTTGCGTAGCTCTTTGCTTCTGGCCCGAGAGAGCTGTCCTTTGCTTAAGGTGCTACCGGTATCGCTTTCGCTCGGAGTCTTCTGAGGCGCTTTGCTTTCATTTACTGCCGCTTCAATGCTCTCGGCAGCACGTTTGTCAAGATAATAGTCAATTCCACCGAGGTACTCCTGTACCTTTCCATGTCGGAACTCATAAATGCGATCTGCCAGTCCATCCAAGAAGTCGCGGTCGTGGGACACCAATATCACCGTTCCATTAAAGTTAGCAATAGCCTCCTTGAGCACATCCTTAGACATCATATCCAAGTGGTGCGTGGGTTCGTCCAGGATAAGCATATTGGCAGGCTCTAAGAGGAGAAGAAGTATGGCTAAGCGAGAGCGTTCGCCTCCGCTGAGTACACCTATCTTTTTATCAGCGATCTCCCCTCCAAAGAGAAAAGTGCCGAGCATATTATCGATTTGACTGCGTATATCCCCCTTTGCGGCATCATCTACGGCTTCACGGATGGTCTTATCCTCGGGAAGCTCAGAGGCACGATGCTGTGCAAAGTAGGCAATCTCTATATTATGCCCTATTTTGAGGCTACCCGTATAGTCCTTGATTTCCTGTATGATGCACTTCACCAAAGTAGACTTCCCCTCTCCGTTTCTTCCTACAAAAGCCACTTTATCACCACGGCGTAGGGTCATATTTACGTGACTGAAGACGGTATGCGCCCCATATGCTTTCGCCAGATCCTCTATAATGAGCGGAAAGTCTCCACTACGGGCAGCTGGGGGAAAGCGGAAGTGTATTTTCGAGCGGTCTATTTCGTCAAACTCAATGCGTTCGATCTTCTCTAATTGTTTGATACGGCTCTGTACCTGTACGGCTTTGGTGGCCTTGTAGCGAAAGCGTTCAATGAAGGCCTCTGTATCCTCAATCATCTTCTTCTGATTCTCATAGGCACGCTTCTGATAATTGAGACGCTCTTCGCGTAATGCCTTATACTCAGAGTAAGGGCACTTATAATCGTACAGGTTGGCAAGCTCTAGCTCAATAGTGCGAGAGGTCGTTGCGTCTAAGAAACGACGGTCATGTGAGACTAGCAACAAAGCGGCAGAGCTATTCTTTATAAAGCTTTCCAACCACTGTATAGACTCGATGTCGAGGTGATTGGTAGGTTCGTCTAAGAGAAGTATAGCCGGTTTGCGAAGCAGTATCTTAGCTAATTCAATACGCATACGCCATCCACCGCTAAACTCGTTGGTGTGGCGATCTAAGTCACTCTGCTCAAATCCCAATCCGATCAGCGTGCGCTCCATCTCGGCTTCGTGATTCTCCTGCTGCATCAATACCAGTCGGTCATTGGCTGTGGTGAATCGATTGATGAGCTCCAGGTAACTCTCCGAGTCATGATCGCTGCGCTGCTCCAGCTCCCTCTGTAAGTCTGCCACACGCCGGCGGAGTACCTCTATATGCGAGAATACCTCCAGCACTTCATTGCGTAAGGTCGTTTTATCATGAAGGGGCATTACCTGAGGCAGGTAGCCTATGGAGGCCCCATTGGGAATGGCTATGCTGCCACTTGTGGGGGTGCTTTCGCCTGCGATTATTTTGATGAGCGTGCTTTTGCCGGCTCCATTCTTTCCGACTAAAGCAACCTTTTCATTATCGCCAATTACAAAAGAGATGCCGTCGAAGAGCATCCTTTTGCCAAAATCAACAGTTAGTTCGTGGACCGATATCATTGAATACGCTTCAATATGGCATAAGCCTCATAAATTCCTTGCTCTCCGGCTTTGCTGAGAGAGGCAATGGCTTCCTTACGTTTGCCGATAGAAAGGTACAGAAGACCTATATTATAATAGGCTTCCGGAGGGGCTTGTGGCGCTTGGATAGCCTCTTTATAGTAGCGAATAGCCTCTTCTTTTTGCCCCATTACTTCTGAGATTACCCCCATATTATACAGCAAAACAGCATCATTAGGCACTTGCTGTAGCGCATAGGTCAGATCCTTTACAATGGATTCATAACTATTGGTGAGTCTACTACTATTGGGGAGAGCGGTCAGACTGTTAGACTCTTTGTTGTGCCTATCCCCCTCTGTAGCACCAAAACGATTGTTGTTGAGCGAGATCTTTCGATAGGCGACCGATGCACGAAGCATACGGGAGGGAATATGCCTCGGATTGAGTTTGAGGGCATTGTCTAAGTAGGTGAGAGACCCCTCGATGTCAGCTAAAAGATGCTTGTAGAGTGCCACCGAGAAGTACCAATCAGCACTCTTGTGCGGCTGAGACTCTAAGGTCATTAATTGGTATTCGGCATCTCGTAGCTCTAAACTATCTAAGGGCATCACTAAAGCAAGCGTTGTCAACCTATGGGGCGGCTTAATGCGTTCATTATAGACGGCAACAGCTGCACTGTATCGTTGGTGGGTGTATTGCTTGATGCGCGGGTAGAAAGTAAAGGAGAGCATGGGCATTGCTTGTACAACGCTCTCGGTATCTTGTATGCGTCCTCTCAAACTCTCCGGAAGCGTTACTTGACTATCTAATCGGGGTGAGGTGGAAGATGCCATTAGTTTGCCGTATGCTTCGATAGTCTCTTCCTCTTCTGAGCGAGTTGTGTCGGCTGCCGAACTGGGGGCCGCACTTCGTTTTTTATTCTCTTTTTGCAACTTATAGGCACGCCATTCATCATAATCTGCACCTGCGGCATCGCCTATCCGGCGCTTCGTTTCTGCGCGAGAGAGTAGCCCCACCATAAAGTTGGGGTAGCGGTTGAGCACTTTGTTGAAACTTGCCAGTGCTTCCTTATAGCGTCCTAATTCAAGCGAGATACGACCCGCATTAAAGAGTGCTAAATAATTGTTGGGATCTGCTTTCAGTACTTCGTTAAAGTCTTTGAGCGCATTGTTGTTATCTCCTACATATCCCAATAGTTGTGCCCGATTAAAGCGGGCTAATGTATTGTCGGGTGCAAGTTCAATAGCTCGGTTGTAGTCGGTTAATGCCCCGGATAGATCGCCTTGCCTATAGCGTGCCAAGCCGCGATTTATATAAAGTTCCTCTTTAGCTCCCTCTGTGCGCTCCGCTAAATTGTAGCTGCTGATAGCCTCTTCATATTTATTTTGGGTAAGCAGTAGGGAACCCTTCATAAGAAAGGCTTGAAAGAGGGTTGAGTCGGAGGCTTCAATGGCGTGGTTAATGTGCTCAAAGGCCTGCAACGTATCTTGTCGGCAAAGCGCTATGTCGGCACGAAGCACCAAAGCGGTAGGATAGCTCTTAAATGACTTTGGGAGTGAAGCGGCAATACTATCGGCCGTGTTATACTCCTCCAGAGCACGGAATGAAAGAGCCATATTGAAGCGTATAGCAGCATCATCGGGCATATTGGCAAGAGCTACTTTGTAATCCTCCACTGCTTCCCGATACTGCTTTTGTCCTTGTCGTGCAATACCTCGTATTAAATAAGCACGGGTAAGAAAGGCATTATATGAAATGGCTTGCGAAGCATCTTTCTCAGCCCCTGATAAGTCATCTAACATGAGCTTTGCGTAGCTACGCCAAAAGTAAGGATCTGCTTGTGTAGGGCGCACCTCAATTACACGATTAAAATAGCCTATCGCTACGATATAATCATTAAAGAAGAGTGCATTACGCCCTATGTCCATCACTCTCTGTACATCTAATTGAGCAAAGGAGCTAAGCAGCCAGCCGAAGCTTAGCAGTAGAGTAAGAAAAAGGCGACGCACCGGGTAGAGTAAGTAAGAGGGACTATTAATGAAGTTTTTTGCGCTTAGGAGGAGCCGCTATGTAAGCATAGTCCGGCTTGATACGTCCCTCCTCTATCATGTGTAGCTTTTTCTTAAGTAATTGCTTGCGCAGGGGACTTACTCGATCGGTAAACAGTACCCCTTCCAAATGGTCATACTCGTGCTGTACGATGCGAGCGGCATAGCCGGTAAGAGTCTCGGTATGTGGTTCAAAGTGCTCATCTACATATTGCACGGTAATGGTGTCGGGCCGGGTGACACTTTCGTATATAAAGGGTATGCTGAGGCAGCCCTCGTCGTAGCTTACTTGTTTTCCGGTTTCCTCTATGAAGTGCGCATTGATCATGCATCGCTTAAAATCCTTACACTCGGGAAAGTCTTTTTTTAGCGGATCACCGTCTATTACAAGTAGTCGTATTGGAAGACCCACTTGGGGGGCTGCTAAGCCTACTCCGTCCGAAGCATACATAGCGTCCCACATATCGGCTATGAGCTTCTCCAAATTAGGATAGTCGGCAGAGATATCCTGTGCTATTTCTCTCAATTGAGGATGTCCGTATAAATAGATTGGTAGCATGGTTGTACCGGTCACTTTATTGCGATTCATTATTTGCTTTATATTGGTGGGAAGAGAGGTAGCTCTGTAGCAAAATAGTAGCACTTACGCGATCTACAAGGGCTTTGTTTTGTCGACGTTGAGCCTTCCCGATGCCACTCTCTAAAATGGCTTTATGTGCCAATACACTGGTGTAGCGCTCGCTATAGAGCTCCACTGACACATTAGGGAACACTTTCCTCAAACGATTGACGAAAGGGGTTATGTAGCGCATACTATCACTGGGTGTACCGTCATCTTGCAATGCTTCACCTACAATTATCCTATCCACTTGCTCGCGACTGAGATAATCCTTGAGAAAGTCAATCACCTCTGCCGGTGCCAAGGTAACCAAGGCACCGGGCACAATACGAAGTACATCGGTAGCTGCTATTCCGCAGCGTTTCTTACCATAATCTATGGCTACTATTCTTCCCATCGTTGTTCACAAAGATAGTAAATCACACTCAATCGCATACCTTGGAATGATTGATTCTTTCTTTGCTTGGCAATGTAGTGTCGCTGCCCTGTAGTTGTAGTATAAATATATCTATTAGCATCAATCCTCGTACTTCTCCTATGAAGTGCGAGGATTGATTCGTATTCGCAGTCTTGTTTTCTAAAAAGGATTATTCGAATCGTTTGTAGCGTGCCATCATGCAGGCACCTACTACCCCGCTATTCTTTCCTATGTCGGCAAGTACTATTTTGGTGTCGCTACTTACTACATTGAGCGTAAGGCGTCGGATTGCCATTTCAACCGGTAGGCGTAGTGCATCTCCTACAGCAGCCATACTGCCCCCTAAGACGATCATCTCGGGGTTAAATATATTGATCAACCCTGCCAAGTGAAAGCCCAACTCACGACCAACCTCCTCCAGTACACTGTAGCAGAGCATATCTTCCTCTTTGATCGCTTGAATGATTTCCTCCAGGGATATGTCTTCCCCACGATTTACTTTTTCACTTAGAAGAGAGGTCTCGCCTTTCTTTATGCGCTCCAATACTTTGCGGTGAAGGGCTAGCCCTCCGACCTCTGTCTGCATACATCCTTTCTTTCCGCAATGGCATAGGATCTGATTGTTGTAGAAAGTGATATGCCCCAGTTCTCCACAGAAGCCTGATTTGCCTGTATAGACCTTTCCGTCAATGATCATACCAAGCCCTAAGCCCCAGCTGAGGTTTATGTAAAGCATATTCTTTATTTCGCTCTCCTGAGCGGCCCCTTGGGTATACTCACCAAAAGCCATTCCACGCGTGTCGTTGTCAATGGTAACGTGCATTTGAAGGGCATCGCACAATATCTCTGCTAAAGGCTTTTCTTCTTGCAGTGAAACGAACATGGTGTAGCTTCTACCGCTTTTGGGATTGATTCGGCCGGGGAGATTGATGTTTACATTAAGAATCTTATCCCGAGGTATTTTGTTTGCCTTTATAAAGTCGTTGATAGCTCCGACCAAATGCTCTATTGTCTCGGGCTTGTCTTCCAATGAGAAGGGTACATCGCAATCCATAGCACAAATTTCTCCGGAAAGGGTTATCGCCCCCAGGTTTAGTTTATTGTGCTGCACATCCACCCCAATAAAATAGCCGGCTTTTGGATGAAGTCCGTACAGAAAGGGGTATCGTCCACCCTGCGTCTCTAATTTACCTTTGCGCAGTATACAACCGGCATTCTCCAGTTCGCCTACAAATTTGATAACTGTCGGTGAGCTGAGGGATAAATATTTAGCCAACTGTAGTATAGTAGCACCACCATGCTCTATAAAGTATGCGATTATCGTTTTTTTTGTCTGTCCTGCCTTAGTCCGAGGATCAGTCTGTTTGATCAATTCAGGGGTCATGGGCTTGTGTTTCTTCTATTAGGTTATTCTTTTTGTTTGCGTTGTCCGCGAGGTCTCCCTTGTGATTTGGAGGCGTGTGAGCGTTTTTTATCTTTTTTCGTTCTATTTTGTCGTGTAGCATAGAGCTCCGGCTCATAGGTGGGCGCTTCTCCTAATGAGGGATCCAAAGGCATTACGTAAAGCCTCTTCCCCAAAAAGTGCTCTAAGGCGGCAAAGGACTTAAAATCATCACTTGTAACTAAAGTAATAGCTATGCCGCGCCCATCATTGCCGCGTGCTGTTCGTCCAATACGATGCACATAATCCTCAGCATCATGGGGCATATCAAAATTAACAACTACTTCTATGTCGTCGATATCAATTCCCCTCGCTACTATATCGGTGGCCACTAACATGTCTACATAGCCGCCTTTGAAGTCTCGCATCACTTGGTCTCTTACCGTTTGGTCCAAGTCGGAGTGCATCTCGGCTACATTGAATCCCATGCGGGAGAGGTTAGTGGCAAGTAAATGTACTTTCTTCTTTGTAGAGGCGAAAAATACACTCTTACGGGTCTTCTCTCCGCTTCCCTCTGCTTCGTAGAGTAAGTCTATAATAGCCAGCTTCTGCGCTTCATAGCAAAAATAGACGCACTGCATAATGGAGTCCGGTGGTTTGGCTACAGCCAATTCTATCTTGACCGGTTCATGCAGAAGATCTTCGGCAAGGGTCGCTATCTTCGGTGGCATCGTGGCACTGAACATAGCTATCTGGCACTCTTGAGCTATGCTTTTACGTATGGCGATAATGTCTTCGTAGAATCCCATATCCAGCATGCGATCGGCTTCATCCAATACAAAGTAGCGTATATCACCGAGTTGTGCCGAACCGGTGTTAATGAGGTCCAGCAGTCGTCCGGGAGTAGCTACAATAATGTCAACTCCCAGGCGTGTACTGCGACTTTGCTGCTCCCAAGCAAAGCCATCTGTACCTCCATAGATTGCAATTGATGTGCACCCTGTGAAATAGCCAAAGCCTTGTATTTGACGGTCAATCTGCTGTACTAATTCGCGCGTGGGGGCTACAATAAGAGCCTTCACCTTATCCGGTGGAAATTCGCCCCTATAGATGCGATTGATAATGGGAAGAAGGTATGACGCCGTTTTGCCTGTCCCCGTCTGAGCTACGCCCAATAAATCTCTTCCATCCAGCAGAGGCGGTATCGTTGCTTCTTGGATGGGGGTTGTGGAAGTAAACCCCATCGAGACTATGCCGTCTAAAACAGCATCTTCAAAATCAAATTCTTCAAAAAACATCGTACTCTACCTGTCTGCAAATATAAACAATACCTTTTGGATTTAATCTATTTTTTATATCTCCGCAATAAATAGGGTGCAGAAAGAGAAGTATTTGCCCTCTCTCTGCACCCTGATACTATAGTAATTAGCGGGTACTTAGTAAATAATTTTCCTTTTATAGATATTTTTTGATTGCCGCAACCACCTCTTCAAACTCCTTTCCGCTCAGCTGCACGCCCTCTTTTACGTAGAAGGTAGCTTCGCTCTCGAGCGGAATAAGATGAATATGGGCATGTGGCACCTCTAATCCCAACACGGCGATTCCTACTTTGGGGCAGGGAAATGCTTTGCGAATGGCTGCTGCGATCTTTTTGGCGAATGTCATCATACGCGCAAGCTCATCGTCTTCCATATCGAAGAGATAATCAACCTCTCGCTTGGGTACTACTAAGGTATGCCCCTTTGCTTTGGGATTTATATCCAAGAAAGCGAAGAATTCTTCGCTTTCTGCCACTTTGTAGCAAGGTATTTCCCCACTGATAATTTTTGTAAATAGCGTTGCCATAGAGCGTTATGCCTCTAATATAGGGTTTATCTCCAGTACCTTAAGGCGTAGCTTACCGATGGGAACCTCAATCTCAGCTACTTCGCCTATTTTCTTTCCTATCAGCCCCTTGGCAATAGGAGCGTTGATACTGATCTTGTGTTCCTTGAAATTGGCTTCTAAGTCCGGTACTATGGAGTAAGTAATCTCTTTCTTTTTGTCCAAATCTTCTAAACGCACTTTCGTGAGCAGCTGTACTTTGTCGGTCTCTACCTGCTTGGCATCTACGATGCGTGCTTTGGTAGCCGTTGTCTTGAGCTGAGATATTTGTGCTTCCAGCATGGACATAGCTTCGCGAGCTGCATCGTACTCAGCATTTTCGGATAGGTCTCCCTTGTCTCGAGCCTCTGCAATCATTTGGGCTATCTTGGGACGTTCCTCCGTCTCGAGTCGGGTAATCTCCTCCATGAGTTTCTCGAGACCTTCCTTGGTCATATAATTGTAATCCATTGCTTTTGCTTTTTTCTGCGTGGAGCAGTGTCTTTTTTTTCTTTGTTTAATACTTATTTATCGGCATTTGCCGAAAGAGAGCGCATAGGGTAATAAAAAAAGAGGATGAAACAGAGCCACTCCTCAATCATCTTCTCGGGAAAAGAGAGTTGCCCTCCGGCTACGCTGCTTCCTCCGATACTTGCCCCTAAAAAGGCTATCTTTCCGGCTGCAAAGGTAGTAAAAGAATACTAAACTATCACCATGGTATTTGTTTACAAATAGTTGACTCCTCCTCTGTATCGTGCTCCAGTAGTGCCCTCTATTTGATCCGTACCTTTTGATCAAAACATCTATAACTTTCATTTGAAACATCAGAACCTTTCAATTGAAATATCCGTATCTTTTTTGGGGAAAAGAGGGGAAGCTTTCGAGAGGCCTATGGTGGGCACCTCGTTCAAAAGTAAATAGTGTGCCCACCCCAAAGGATGCGACACACTATTTGATAAGCTTTTTTACAGTCGATTACTTGTTTTCCGGTATGAGGAACTTGTCTCCTGTTTCTTCTACGATACGATCGTAAAACGCTTGGTCATAGCCGGGGAAGTCAGGCATAGCACTAAGTCCGTAACCGTTGGTCTTGAACTGACCGTTTTCTTCTTTCTTGCGGTTTCCATCCATGTACTTAACAAGAAGATATTCACCTAATTGCTTCCAGCGGTAGGTAGTACCATTGGCGGCATCGGCTGCGTAGCGAGTCAGGTAAGCACGCGCTTTGTCGGGAGACTCCTTCAGAAGCTCAAGAGCGCGAGCATCCACCTCTTTTACTTGGCGGTCAAATTCCTCCTCAATGCTCTGTTGTAGCGGACGTATATCACCTATCATGGGTTCGTAGCGTGCATAGGCCATATTGGCGACCCAGTTGTGAATCCAGAAGGCACTAGTCCAAGAGAAGTGCATCATATCTCCATTCCCTACGCGGTAGCATTCCGGTGTGGCTAAAATATTGGCATACATGGGGGTGAAAACGGCTGTATTGGCATCGTCTACTCCAAACCAAAGAATGGGCCCGATCTCATCAGGCAGCCAACCGCGACATTGGGCTACTAATACGAATCCGGTCTGCTGGGTAGCAATGGCACGTTCGTTGAAATAGGTCTTGCCATCCTTTTCCCAAGCCATAGGACGCCAGCGATAAGGCACCTTATAAGGTCCTGCGCCTACATCCTGAGTCATATCCATGGGGGTACCTTCAAAGTGGTTGCGCATCATATTGCGTACATCGGCCACACTGAGCTTTCGGGTGGGGATTACCCAGAGGGGCATTGGCTCAGCCTTTGTATCGCCCATAGCGAGAGCCTGGTACTTATCCATTCCTGAAGCAAACTGATTGAAGAAAGCCCATACACGTGCTTCGCAACCTCTTAGGTTGTCGGAGGTGTAGGGATTGTATGCCTTTGCAAAACTGAAGTCGGCATCTTTTCCTTTGAAATAACCCTTTTCACGTGCTAAATCAATTACATCGGGAGAGTAAAGGCAGTTCGCCGGATCATTAAATAGAATCTTTTGGATACGTGCTTGGTTGGCATGAGCCGAAATGGCATTGTCCGGAATACGCATAGCTACCCATACGGCGCCTTTTTTACCCGGTCCCTTGCCGATCATTTCCAATACCCACGCCTCGTTCTTGTCCGCTATACTGAAGCTCTCGCCACTACTTCTGTAGCCGTAAGTAGCTACTAAGTCGGTCATTATTTTGATCGCTTCACGTGCACTCTTGGAGCGTTGTAGCGTAATGTAGATAAGGCTTCCGTAGTCGATTAGACCCTCTTTATTGACAAGCTCCTCGCGACCGCCCCAAGTACTCTCAGTAATAGCTACTTGGTGCTCATTCATGTTGCCAATTACATTATACGTTTCACGTGCTTCAGGTATATAACCGATGGGGCGGTTGCTGTCCCACTCAATGATCTGACGCATAGTTCCTTCGGGCCAAATACGTGCCGGATAGTGGTAAAGCTCACCATAAAGTGTGTGACTGTCGGCTGCATAGGAGATCATGACAGAGCCATCAACGGATGCCTTTTTACCTACTATCAGACCGGTGCATGCATGTGCCGGAAAGGTACTAAGACCAAGGGTGCATAAAGAAGCAGTGATTAGGACTGCTCGTTTGATTAAATTCATGATATGATTACTATATGTTTTTATTACGTTGCATTCGTCTATGCACAAAGATACTTGATTGACCTGAAAGTATAAAGGTAAGTAGCGCAAATTATTTCTAAAATGAAATAGCAGAAAATGAATAACTAATTATATTTGTAATACCTTGTAGGGTATGAAAAGATATCAAGAATGAAAATATAGTAGAAAGTATTGGTATGAAACGACTTATTACTCCGTTATTGCTACTGGGATTCTGGATGAGTTGCTTTGCTTCGCTACAGGCCGGCCCGTTACGTGCAAAAGAAGGCTCTCTGTCCTTCACCTCAGCAAAAGAGAATGGAAAAGACAAAACAGTTAAGCTTACGGTGCGTTTTACCGGGGATCTTGAGATCACCGGAGCCACCGGCACGCTACAGGATGGAATTGAAGGTACACTAACCTTGACCGGCGGTCCCGTAACGCTCAAAGGAGATATCTACTTCTTTACGGCAAGCCAGCAAAGTTTAACCAGTGTGGATTTGACTAATGCCTCTGGGCTTACCTTTTTAGATCTGTCCTTAAATCAACTTAAACAGGTGGATCTATCCGCTCTCCCCCTATTGAAAGAGCTGAGAATAGAATACAATAAGTTAGAGGCTTTGGACCTCTCCAAAAATCCCCAGCTTACAAAGGTTTATTGCTATGTCAATAATATCCCAAAGCTTGACTTGAGTAATCAGAAAGAGCTGTGGCTTCTTACCTGCTTCGGTAATAAGTTGACCTCGTTGGATATCAGCAGCTGCCCCAAACTGACGAAACTCTCCTTTGATAGTAATCCGATTAGTGGTAGCGTGGACTTCACTAAAAATTTGCTATTAGAGAATATATGGTGCGCCTCCACTAAAATGACTTCAATAGATGTTACAAAGAATACCAAACTCAAGCAGTTTATCATCAATAATAATACGCTTAAGGAAGTGGATCTTTCGCACAATCCTGAGCTCAATCTTTTGTACATAGCGAAGAATCAATTCTCTGCACTTGATATAAGCAATAAGCCTAACTTGCGTGCTCTTTGGGTATTTCAAAACCAAATCAAACAAGCAGCTATGCAAAACATAGTAGAGGCATTGCCTATGTGTGGGGCAAATGAGCAGGCTCAGTTTATCGTAATCAACTCAAAATCCTCCAAGGAGGGAAATGAGTGCCGTATAAGCCAAGTGACTACAGCAAAGGAAAAGAACTGGCTCGTATATGATGTCCACAGTGCTGAAGAGGACTTCTCAGACATGATCCCGTATGGAGGTAGCGCTACAGAGCTTGTTATGGGGCAACGCATACACTTCACTCAGGGCAAAGACTTCGTTAGAGTAGAATGTGCTCAACCTAATGATGTAGTCCGGATCATAACACTTCGCGCTGAGAACGTGATGATGCAGGAAGCTGATGGTAGTGGTGTAGCGGAAATGAGTACAACCCCCTTGGCGCAGGGAGTGTATTTGCTAATGGTAAATGATAAGCTTATCAGTAAACTTATCCTGAAGTAGCAGCAAGTAGGGGCTGTACTATTCAGCCCTTACTCTATAGTAGTCACCAAATCGGCTACCTTCGAGAAGAGCGTGCGTGTAGTAGCACGCTCTTTTACGTTATTAGCCATCAGGACAAGCAGGTACTGACGTCCTTGATAATCTATATAGCCGGCATAGCACTGAACCCCACTCATAGAACCACTCTTGAGGTACGAGTTGTAGGGTTTATTGCTCAGAAATCTCCTTACGGTACCTTCACTTCCGGCTTCCGGTAGGGAGTATAGGTAATTATCAAAGAGCGGTTTGTCCTGATGCATCATAAAGTGCAATAAGATAGCCATATCATTAGCCGTAAACCTATTGGCACGTGCCAAGCCACTGCCGTCCACTAAGCGAAACGATTCGGAGAACTTTAGGCCTTCCTCCTTAAAAAACTGTAGCTCACACCTGATCCCTGCCTCGGTAGATGCCGGTTTTTCTCCGCGAGCCATTGCCTTTAGCAAAGTCTCTGCATAGTGATTTAAACTAAAATAGTTGGTGGCGTGTAGTATATCTCCCTTTTTGGGGCCCCAATACCGCCCGATGAGCTTCCCTTTACTTTCCGGTGGTGTAAAGCTCACTTCGGGGGCTTTTGCTACCTCTATTCCGTTATCTTGCAGCAAGTAGGTTATGAAGCGTGCCGCATAAAAGGGTGGGTGAGGCATGTCCACACTAAGCTTTATGCTACTTCTATTGGTGGGTAAGGTGCCTTTAAGCGTGCGTTTTTCCACAAGCGGCAGGCCATCTCCCTCAGCCGATCCTCCTCGTTTGGAGGTGACGATCTGATTATCCCACTCCACACCGCTGCGAGGTGGGTAGGTGCGTAGTATCGAAACATCGTATTTATCGCTACCGGTAGAGAGGGTTAGCTTGATCCAATTATCAAATATATTGAATCCATAGACTCCGTTGGCGTACCATTCGCCTCTATCCTCCGCCATCCACTCCGGATGAAAGCCGACGCGGTCATAGGCCGCTGCATTGACTACAACCGCTCCCTCAATGCGTTTTATCTGATGGGCTTGTAAGGCAGCCAAAAGGGATTCTCTAAAGCGGATACTATCGGCTGGGAAATATTTTGAATAGATAGTAGGATCTCCGCTCCCCACTATAATAAGATCTCCCACGAGGGTTCCATTCTGCACCCGTCCGGATATACGAAAGTCGGTCACAAAAGGGAAACTGTCCAATAGAAGGGTAGCAGCCGCTGTAGTAAAGAGCTTTGTGGTGGAGGCAGGGATCATGCTTCGATTCGGCTGATAGCTGAATATTTCTTCGCCTGTATCTGCGGCTTTAAGTAGACAGCTAAAGGAGGCTACTCCCTTACGCTCTGCATGGGCAAGCTGTTGATACAGTTCGGTGGCCTGCTTCGTCTGCTTTAATTCGGGTTCTCCCTCTGCGGCAAGTAGGGTATAGGTAGTGTTTGCTATGGTTGATAAGCAAAGCACAGCGAGAAAAAGAAAATGTTTGTAGTGCTTCATATACTGCAAAGTTAGCAAAAGCCCTCCTCAGTGTACTTGTTGTGGTGCCTTGTAGTAGAGAAAACTCATCAAGTGCTATCTCAGTAGACGGGTAGGCATCTCCCGGACTATATAAATAGAAAATAGATTACATTTGCCTTGCCCTTAATGTAGCTCCACCTTACTCTTTTCTTTATATTTGCCGAATAATAAGAATATAGATATGATGCATCAGAAAACGCATAGCACAACGAATTACCTGAAGCCCTTCATCTTTATGGTGACCCTTATGGCGCTTATTGGCTTCATTACTTCGCTCAACCAGCAGTTTCAAGCCCCTTTGAAGAGTACTTTTCTGATAGGAGCCACAGGTTACGAAAATTCTCTTTCGACGATGCTTAACTTTGCTTTCTTCGTCGCCTATTTAGTAATTGGACCTTTTGCCTCCTCCTATTTGAATAGGCAGGGTTACCGCGCTGCACTACTCAAAGGAATACGCTTTGTGATGTATGCCATGATCCTATTCCTACTATCTGCCTTGCTCTTTGAGTTTGCGAAAAGCGGAAGGTATATCAGTGAGACCGTGAATCAAATCCCAATCGGCTCCATCACACTACCCCTGAGTTTCTTTGTTTTCCTTGCAGGGAGCTTTGTATCGGGTGCCGGACTTACTTTCTTGCAGTCCAGTGTAAATCCCTATTTAGTCATTTGTGAAGTGCGCGGTACTACAGGGGTAACGCGACAGAATATTGGGGGAACGGGTAATTCCTTGATGACGACTCTTGCACCGCTCTTTGTAGCCTATGTGGTCTTCGGTGGTAAGCATACCGATGCAATGCAGATAGCTGATATGATCATCCCCTTTGCGGTGCTGGTTGTCCTAATGGCTCTTCTTTGGTGGGGCGTAGGTACAGTACATCTCCCTGAACTGGAAGAAACACGACATGACGAACAGAACATAAAAGCCGGCACTCTACTGGGCAACTTCCCACACCTTACCTTTGGTATCCTGGGGTTGTTCGTATATGTGGGTTGTGAGGTATGTATCGGCAGTAATATTATACATTACGCCACAGGAGACTTGGGTGTCTTGTACCAAACTGCTGTTTTGTGGAGTACGCTCTACTGGCTTGGCATGCTCATTGCGCGATTCTTATCCAGTTTCCTTTCTATGGTGAAAGCCGAAACTCAGCTATTCATTGCTGCGCTAGCGGCTTTACTGCTGGTAATCCTCTCCATGGTGCTCAAAGATGCCCGCTTCCTCATTGCCGTAGGACTATTCCACTCAGTAATGTGGGGAGCTGTGTATGCATTGGCATTAGAAGGATTGGGAAAATATGCCGCGCAGGGCTCCGGATTCCTTTTAATGGGCGTCGTAGGAGGTGCCGTATTGCCTTTCTTACAAGGTATTTGGGCGGATGCAGCCGGTTCGTGGGGGATGACGTGGATTATTTTAATTGTGGGAGAAGCCTATCTGCTCTTTTATGCCGTTGCTGCCCCGAAGTGGATCCGTCGTACCATAGAACGCTCGTTTAATTAGCCCTATAGGGGGAAAGCCGATTCATATACTGAGAAGCTTTTTTCGTAAAGATAAGAGCCTACCCTCTGTGAGGAGAGCAGGCTCTTGCTGTTTCGTTGAGCTACACTATTGGCTTTTTGTGGAAGCACCTTATCACCCGACCCAAAAAAGATCCTAATCTATTGGGTAAAAGGTTCTGATGTTTCAAATGAAAGGTTCTGATGTTTCGTTTCATAGATCAGTACCTTTTTATGTCCCGGGGGTACACATTGTTTCCCGCTCCTCATTCTTTCACACAGCTTCATAGATCAGGTGCCCTCTATGCGCCTATTCGCTTGGGATTGTCAATAGGTAAGCCGCCCTACGCTACAAGAGTACTCCGCAAAAGAGGGTATAAAAAAAGAGCAGTTTCTCTTGGGAAAACTACTCTTACTTACTAAAGTAATCACATCAATTATGACAAGAGGTACGTGGCGGAATCGAACCGCCGTACACGGTTTTGCAGACCGTTGCCTAACCACTCGGCCAACGTACCATTCACATCGGGTAGTTACTTTGCAGCAACTTCAACCCTTAATGGTTCTACAAAGGTAACTACTTCTTGCGATATGACAAACTTTTCGCCGCTAAAAGAAGAGCAAGATCATAATCTGAGCAGTTATGATTCGGGCAAACATACTCAAAGGGTACACCGTAGCATAAGCTATATTATGGCTATCGTCCTTCACTTTTCCCTCAAGGAAGTCAAGCACCATGGGATTAGCCATAGCCCCACATAGCATTCCACAGGTTTCCCCGTAGCTCTTTTTCATCCATTTCTGAGTGACAAAGCCTACGATCACGACCGGTAGTAGTGTAATAATGAAGCCCAATAGCACCCATAAGGGACCATTACCATGCAGAAGTGTCTCAAGGAAGTTGCCTCCACTGGCAAGACCTAAGCAACAGAGATACAGAATGATCCCAAACTGCCGAATAAAAAGACTGGCACTATTGGTGATATAAGTCATCAGTCTGAAGCGGGGTCCATAGGCACCCATCAAAATACCCACTATAATTGGGCCACCGGCTAAGCCGAGTTTGATCGGAAAGCTAATCCCCGGTATCATAATAGGGATAAGCCCCACGACACAACCCAAGAGTAACCCTACAAAGAGGCTCAACAGATTGGGGGCATCCAATAGATTTACCTCATTACCGATCAGCTGCTCCGCCTGCTCCACAGCAGACTTGCTGCCCACAACTACCATGCGGTCTCCCAGCTGCACATGTAGGTCCGGCGTGGCTAATAGCTCTATACCGGCACGATCGACACGTGTTACGTTGACACCATACAGGGAGCGAAGCTTCATATGCCCTAAGCGTTCCCCGTTAAGCTCCTTATTAGTGATTACAATTCGCTTGGAGATAAGATCCTTATCAATGGCATTCCAGTCGATACCCTCTCTGTTCCAATCCGCTTGATTACGATGTCCAAAGAGAAGCTCCAAGGAACGCACACGCTCTTCATCAGATATAACCAGCACACGATCTCCCTCGTGCAGCACAGTCTCAGAGGTGGGTATCGCCACAGTCCCCCCATGCCACAGACGAGTAACCACAAAAGTAAACTCACTCTCCTTAGCCACCTGGGCAATATTCATTCCGAAAATGCTTGGATTCGCTATCGTGTACTCGGAAAGAAACGTAACATGATGTTGTGCTTCGCGTTGCTTTTTCTTTGGTTTGGGGAGGAGATCCAGTACAATCATCGCAATAATCATCCCAATAACCCCCAGTGGATAGGTTACAGCACAAGCAAGTGCCATATCAGATTGCACGAGCGTTGTGTTGGGATCTATACCGGCAACGGTAGATTGTGCTGCGGCTAACATTGGCGTATTAGTGACGGCTCCACTCATTATACCGACCATCTCTGTGATCGGAAGCCCTACAAGGAAGTGAAAGAGCCAGCAAAAGACTAAGGAAACAGCGACCAAGAGCAGGCCCATTAGGTTGTCCTGTATGCCCCCACTCCGTAGAGAGGGGAAGAAAGAGGGACCTACCTGTACACCCAAAGCATAGATAAAGAGCACTAATCCAAAGTTTTGCGCAAAGAGAAGGGACTGCTTGTCTACCTCCACGCCTAAGTTTGCCACTGCTATACCGGCAAAAAAGACAAAAGTAACCCCTAAAGAGAATTTGCCCATCGGGATCTTTGTGAGCAGCAACCCAATGGCGCAAACAAAGAAAATAATGATGATCGTCTGGGTAACAGAGGTAACCAGAAACACCTCGCGAAACCAATCTACGAATGAGGTCATATATACGTATATCTTCTACTTAACGTCAGCTTTCGACTAACATAACTAACACTGAATGGTAGCCTTGTCTATTTTTCACAGGACACTATACCCATCGCACAATCTATAGGCCGTAATGCCAAAAAGAGGGTAACTGCAGCCCATTCAAGCAACAGTTACCCCTCATAGAGTTACCTTACAATCTGATTTATTCTTCCGTAGTGGGAGCTTCTTCAGTGGTTGCTTCGGGTTGTTCTACTTCTTCAGCTACGGGAGCAGCGGGCTCTTCAGCCTTCTTCTCTTCAGGTTTTAGCTCAAGCTCTGCGTAATTTTCACTGAATACAGAGAAAGGTATGTCCACATGTACTTCCTTGTGCAAACGTACCTGGCAAGAGTATTCGCCCACTTCCTTTATCGGACTCTTTAAGTAGATAATACGGCGATCTACATCAAAGCCCTGCTTCTGCAGCTCTTCGGCTATCTGAATACCCGTAACGGAGCCGAAAATAACTCCAAACTTACTGGTCTTAGCTGCAATCTTGAGTGTTACACCATTCAATTTAGCAGCCTTTTCTTCCGCTTCCTTCTTGATGGCAGCGAGCTTATGCTGACGTTGCTTGAGCTCTTCTGCCAAGACTTTCTTTGCAGAAGGGGTAGCGATAACAGCTAATCCCTGGGGGATCAGATAGTTACGTCCATAACCGTCTTTTACGGTTACTATATCATTTTTGTACCCCAAGTTGAGTACATCTTCTTTCAATATAACTTCCATAATAGCGCTTTTCTCCTTTTCTGCTTATTTCATTAAGTCGGTTACGAAGGGTAAGAGTGCTATGTGACGTGCTCTCTTCACAGCGCGTGCCACACGACGCTGAAACTTCAAAGAAGTACCCGTTATACGACGAGGCAGAATACGCCCCTGCTCATTGAGGAACTTCTTTAAGAACTCCGGATCCTTATAGTCTACGTATTTGATTCCTGACTTCTTAAAACGGCAATACTTTTTCTTCTGTCTTTCAAGAGCCTGTGGGGTGAGGTAACGGGGGTTACCTTTTCTTCTACTGTTTTTCTTTAATGCCGGCATAATCTTTAGTTGTTTGCTACTTCTTTCTGTTTCTTTAGATTTCTACGCTTTGCTGCATATGCTGCGGCAAACTTGTCTTGTTTGACAACAATAAACCGCATCACGCGTTCGTCACGACGATAGTTGATTTCTAACGTCTTGATCACGCTCGGTTCAGCGTCAAACTCTACAAAATAGTAAAAGCCGGTAGTTTTTTTCTCAATTGGATAGGCCAACATCTTGAGCCCCCAATTCTCCTCGTTCACTATAGTAGCGCCCTCTTGCTTGAGAAGACCAGTGAACTTTTCTACCGTTTCCTTCATCTGATCATCAGATAAAACGGGAGTAAGGATGAAAACGGTTTCGTAATGGTTCATACGTTACTTTTATTTGGTTTTTATATATACTCGGCAAAGGTAATACATTTTCTTCAAATCGCACCTATGCCCTATTGTGATAAGGTGCTCCGCAGGGCATTTCAAAAGATCTGTATCTATTAGATAAAAGGTATAGATGTTTCATTTGAAAGGTTCTGATATTTTGTTTCAAAGATTAGTATCTTTTTTTACGCTACTCTCGTGGGGTGTGCGCATGCACCGGAAAGCACTCCTATGCGTTCCTTAAGCTTCTGTCATGTCTTCGGGCAAAGCCCTTGAGAAAGAGCATATAAATCAACTGTTCACCGACCTGATAGAGGAAGAAAATGGCGATAAAAGCTTCGAAAGAAGCTGCTCTAAACCCGATGTAGATCACCGCTAAGCGTAGCGCCAGCATCACAAACTCAGCGTACATATTAGCCCGCTGTTTGCCGAAAATGTCGGGCAGTACATTAATAATAGCAACCACGAAGTTGGGGATTTTGGCGGGCATCATCCAGCGTATGATCATTGCGGAAGTTAACCATTTGGGACCCACCACCAGCCCAACGAGCCAATCCATGCCAAACCAAAGTGCGATGGCTAAGGGAGCTCCAATCAAAAATACATTCCACTGTAAGCGACGAATAAGACCGCCAATAGGTTTATGCTCATTCACCGCTTTACTCATCCGCTGAAAATAGACGTTGCCAATAGCTCTATTCAGCACATTTAAGGGACGTGCACAGAGCATTACCGCCATGGTGAAGAACCCCACTTCCGCAATGGTAAAATGAATTGGTAAAAGCAGAACCACTATATCCGCGACCAATACATCTGTAAGCACTTGAATTACCCCAAAGCGAGGAAAATTACGCCATTTGCGCATCAAAAAACGCTCTGTACGACTAAAGCCAAACAAACCGCCTACAACGCTTTTCCACAAGCTAAAGAGCATCTTCCGACTCAATAGGAGAAGGGAGCTAAGCAGAGAAAGTAATGCGGAGAGTAACAAATAGAAAGCATGGGGAGCGCATAGACCGAGCAATACTTTCAGTAAATTGTTGCTAATTCCCTGCACGGCCTGTGCCCAAGCTAAGCGTCGAAATCTACGTTCTCGCAACACAAATAGCGTAAATGCCTCGTTACTTGCTTGCAATACTATGTACAGCGGCATCAGGAGCACCATCCAAGAAAAAGGATTATACTGAGGAAGCAGGTACATACCCACAGCGAAAGGGAGTACCACGATAGCGATTAAAAGAATGAGCTTTAGGGAAAGTACCAATAGGCGATGCGCTTCTCGTGGAGAGGCTGCTACCATTATTGCCTGTTCATACCGTCCGGATGCAGCAATAGCAATTAGCCCGCCCCACGTAAGGAACAGACCGAACTGCCCCATCATCTCTTCATCATAGAGACGACCTATAAAAATTAAAAGAAGGAGTGCCACCAACTGAACGGCAGCACCCGAGGAGATCAGTTGGAGACTATCTCGGGCTATACTCTCATTTTCAGAAGATACGGCTTTTTTCCGTAGCACCTCAAATTCTATCGAAGCGTTAGTTCTCTTCCCGTAAAGCGACCTGTTTCAAACCCGCTCAAGAAGGCCTCCATACGCTGTCGGGATGTACCATGCGTAAATGTCTCAGGCACGGCATAACCCCTTGCCTGCTTTTGCAGGGTATCATCGCCTATTGCCTCAGCTGCCCGCAAAGCTTCCTCTACGTCGCCGGGCTCAATGGCTATAATCCCCAAGCGCTGTGCTTGATGCGCCCATACACCGGCTAAATAATCGGCATTAAGCTCCATTTGCACGCTGTAACGATTGAACTCCGTTTCAGAGAGACTGCGGCGCAATTCATTGAGTGTTTCACTCAGCCCCAGTAGGTTTTGCACGTGATGCCCCACTTCGTGTGCAGTCACATAGGCCATTGCTAAGTCACCCGGAGCCTTGAAACGCTGTGCCAGTTCGTGAAAGAAATTCATATCGATGTACACCTTCTCGTCTGCCGGACAATAGAAAGGTCCCACTTGAGCCGTAGCACCTCCACAAGCACTCTGCACTTCATCGGTAAATGCCACTAAGGTAGGCATCCGATAATCTTGGGATAGATTTTCGCGGAAGAGCGTGCGCCATACATCATTACAGCTATTAAAAACCAATAGAGTAAAGTCTTTTAGCTCTTCATTCTCATGCTGACGTGCAGGATCTACTACTTCCTCGCCTGTTCCCTCTATGCCGCCAATCACATTATTGAGCTGGGAGGGATTAATGCCGAGAAAAAGTCCCAGCACGATTACCACGATTCCCCCGATACCGCCCCCTAAAAGGGCGCCTCGCCGCCGACCTCTTCCTCGACGGTCTTCAAAGTTTGAGGTACTACGATTAGGATTGAGCCATTTCATGATCTATTTGCTGCTTGTGGCCATTAGGGCTTGTGAAAAATGCCTTCTAAAAGCCTCCTCCAACTGTAGTTCAACGAGCTCCATAGAGGTGGGTACGTGCATTTCCCGCTCTATTGATGTAACGCCCTTATCGGTAAATCCACACGGATTAATCCAGTGGAAGTACTCCATATCTGTAAAAACATTAAGTGCTATGCCATGCATGGTTATATAACGGGAAGAGTATACCCCTATGGCACATATCTTACGTGCCGATGGCTTACCCACATCAATCCATACCCCGGTAGCACCTTTCATCCGTTCACCGCGTATGCTATTGACAAATAAAGTATCAATCACACACTGCTCTAAAGTATAAATGTACTCCTTGATACCCATGTTAAACTGGGTAAGATCAAAGATAGGATAGGCTGTAATCTGCCCCGGTCCATGGTAGGTTATATCCCCTCCTCGCTCTATGCGAATTAGCTCTATACCTGCCTTATCCAAACGTTCTTGCGGGATTAAGAGATTTGATTCGTGACCATGTTTGCCTAAAGTAAAGACAGGGTCATGCTCGCAGAAGAGTAAGTGATTCATCGGGTTGCGCCCTTCACTCTTCGCTTTGAGCGCACTATCAAAGAGTTGCTTCTGATAGGTATAGGCCTCATGATAAGGAATGCGTCCCATATTGTGGAACTCATAGGGAGTGACGGCACCGAGTGCTCTGTGAGACGTCGGACACTCCCGGAAAGAGCCATCGGGCAACCGCTTTAGGGTAAGTCCATCATAAGAGGGTGCAATGCCTTCGGGTAGTCGCTTTTGTAGCTCTGTATAGATAGGCGCATGATGAGAAAGGTGAATAATGTAGGTTTGCTTAGCACTAAGCTGCTTGGCCATCGCTACAGCCTGCTCAATCGTTTGATGTGATCCGTGCGGTTTGGTGTATCGCAGTGCGTTTACAAATAGGAGCTTAGGGTTATTGGCTTTGGCCAACTCATTGGGATCAGTCGTCTTTACGTCCGTAAAGAATACAAAGTCCTCTATTCTAAAGCCCTGAATGGGTAGCTTACCATGCTTTACTTGAATGGGCAATACCCTTAACCCCTCCACTTGGAAAGGGTCTTCACCGATGGGGATAAGCTCCAAACGAGGAGTCCCCGGATAGGGATGCGCCCCAAAATAGTAATGTAATCGATACTTCACAGCCTCAATCACACGTGCCGAAGCATAGATTTTAATGGAGTTACGCCAAGCTATCGTACGGAGATCGTCTAAGCCTCCAATGTGATCATAATGCTCATGCGTCAGTATGATGGCGTCTATGCGGTCTATTCCTGCTTTAATTGCCTGCTCTCTGAAGTCCGGTCCACAATCGATGAGGATGCGTTTATCCTCATCTGTAGTAAGGAGCAAGGCGGTACGTGTACGCTTATCGCGTGGGTCTCTACTTAAGCAAGTAGCACAATAGCAACCCACCTCAGGAACCCCTGTACTGGTTCCCGATCCCATTAGCATGATTTCACGTATTGCCGCCATAAAGCTTAGAGTTTATTATTGGATATAGCGCACTTCCGGATGTAGGGTAATGGCGAATTTCTTCTTTACGGTATCCACTACGAACTGCGCAAAGTCGGCAATTTCCCGACCATTTGCCTGCTCATAGTTGACTATTACAAGAGGCTGTTTGGGCCATGTACCGACCGCCCCATGCCTAATCCCCTTCAATCCGCTTTGATCAATCAGCCAAGCCGCAGAGAGCTTCACGCCATCCTTAGCCGGGTAATGAGGCATTTCGGGATACGCTTTCAGCATTGTCTCCGCTAAAGCTGCCTCTACTACCGGATTCATAAAAAAGCTCCCGGCGTTGGGGTATTCATGATGATCGGGCAACTTGGCACTTCGGATGGACCTTACTGCCTGACGCACCTCAAGAGGTGTTGGATTATTCCCTTCAAATGTTTGCTTCAACGCTGCATAGCTTAGGTTGAGCTGGGGCTCACGGCTTAAGCGATACGTCACATGGGTCACTACATGAGAAGCCATCTCCGGCTGTTTGAAAAGACTCTTGCGGTAGGCAAAGGCACACTCCTCATGCGTAAAAGTATGCTTTTTGCCATTGTGCAAATCCACAGTCTCCACAGCACTTATGATTTGCGATACTTCAGCACCATAGGCACCTATATTTTGCACGGCAGAAGCGCCTACCGTGCCGGGGATCGCGGAGAGATTCTCTACACCGTAGAACCCTCTTTGCAGCATATCTGCCACGAAGTCATCCCACACGATGCCACTACCGGCTCGTACATATTGAAAAGCGCCCTCTCTCTCGCCCTCTTCAATAGAAGAGATCTGCGAAGAAAGGACCGCCCCATGGTAGTCGTCTATAAAAAGCAAGTTAGTTCCCTCTCCAATGACTACAAAGGAGAGGGAAGCAAAAAATTCGTCTTTTGAGAGGCTTAGGAGATCCTCTTCACTATCAAACGCTATCCACCAATCTGTATTTGCTTCTACACCGAAGCTGTTATGCTCTTTTAGTGAATAGTGCGACTGTATATTCATTAACGATCAAGCTCTAAGAGCCATGCGTCGGGATAACGCTCTCTCAAAGCATCACGGCTGGTAACCGCCTGATCGCGAGTGGGGAAGCTGGAAGCAATTACGCGCAGCATACCCATTTCATTTTCTACTAATAAGGCTTTGTATCCAAGTGCCTCTACTTCAGCCTTACGTCCGCGTGCATTAGTTGGGTTACTAAAGCTACCCACTACCACGCTAAAGCGTTGCAATCTTGATTGATCTTCCCCATCCATCACGGTAAAGCGTTCCTTACGAACGGTTACATCGCTCTGTGCGGGTTTAGATACGATCACATCCTCTTCCTCTACTTGTGGGGCAGTTGTACTTTGATTGTTTTGAGCAATCTCACGTTGCTTAGCCTGCTCATAAACCTGCCTATAGGCACTTTGCTTGGGTTTACAACCTACAAAACTCAATGCAATGAACAGAGTTGATAATAGAATTACTGATTTTCTCATTGTCTCTATAAATTAATTGCCTGCAATTATTCTTTTTCCAACTTTACTTTATTACGCCCACTTGGCGTCGCTGTAGATATATGGCTTACGACCCATAAGCGACTTAACCATACACCTCCAATGCAAAGATAATCTACTTTTCTCAAATCGTGCTATACAGACGTTACTTATTGCCCCAAATCGTGCCTGTTTTTGATCCTAAGAGAGCGTGTTCACTACATATTATGAGCTGAATTGCACGCAAATACCTACTAAATGCCATTGTAACGCTTATGAAGTCGAGGTACCTTTGCAGTGCAACCAATAAGAGATAGCGGTGATTGCTTCCCGATGGTTGCGAATGAGTATAAAGCAGCGGCTTTTGCTTTTCAAAGCTTGGCAAGATTGCCCAAAGACTTTAATAGTGATATTTCTCTCTTACATAATAACAGTTTCCTTATTCAAGAAGAGGAGGTTGCCCGATCGGGTGTCCTCCTCTTCGCCTTTCCGTTGAAGCCTTCCTGTTACCCGACTGCCTTATTCTTAGGCAACTCTCCGCATGAGACCAACAAACGTCCCGATCTCCCTACTCGTTTATACGGATGAATTATCGGAACCCCTTAGACCATTTTCAAAAGTAAGAAAAAAGCACAGAAAATCGAGCAGGTGCATACACACAGCGCACTACGCTCTATTTTGCAAGTCGAAAAGGATCGGGGGAATTTCAGCAAGAGAAGTAACTGAGATAGGTTGTGGGGTCACGGTAGCCGGGAAGGGATCTTGATGAGGGTTATACCAAATCGTGGGCAACCCATAGGCAGCCGCTCCGGCTATATCTGCATGCCAGCTATCGCCTATCACCATGGATTCATCCTTTTTACTATTTGTAGTGGTGAGCACGGTGTGGAAAAAGCGTTCATCGGGCTTATGGCATCCTATCTGTTCGCTAATGAAAGTAGCATCAATATAGGGGGCTAATCCACTTTTTGTAAGCTTGGCGGATTGCACCTCGGTCCAGCCGTTGGTAATGATATAGAGTTTGAAGTGAGGCTTAAGGCACTGAAGCATTTCGATAGCCCCTTCTACAACTCCGGTTTCCTCCCGTACCAGATCCATAAACTCCTCATTCAGAGCGAGCATCTCTTCAGCGGTCACCTGCATTCCGGCTAAATGCAGTGGATAGGCTAAGCGGGCAATCGTAAGCGACTGCTTGGTAATCTGCCCTAATCGGTATTGATACCACAACTGGTCGCAGTGCGGCATATACAGAGCAAAATAGGATTCAAAGGAGTGATAATGGACACCCCAATTGTGACGCTTATAAAGCAGGCTTAATGCCCGCTTATTATTGTGAAACGTATCCCAAAGCGTATCGTCAAGATCAATAAATAACTGCCGTAACTTCATAATGTGCAAACCACTATAATAAGACATTGGAAAAATAAGTATCCGAAAAGGGAGTCCTCCCTCTTCAAGATGCTTTAACGGAATGCCTTAATTACCGTTTACAAAGGTAACAAGCCAAAGGCTAAAAACACATACGGAGCGCCCCCAATTAGGAGGTCGCTCCGTATATATAAAGTGTAACTAATGTATTACTGCATTTAATAAACGCGTACTACGAGTGTCTTTGATAGACTCCAGAAAGAAGTAGGATCAGAGATCTCAAGCGTAAGATTCTTATCTGCACCTTCTACAAGGCGGTAGGAATCAGCAGGATGTGGTGTAAGTAGCTCAGCCTTCTTTGATAGCAAGGGTAGTGAGGTGAAAGAGCGACGATCTACTTGACGGTAATAGTCGCTCACATAATTGTCGGCAGCGAGCTTACCATTCTTTACGATCTTCATCTCTTTCAAGTCGTTCATTGTGCCTACGCAATAGCTAACTGTATTGGCAGCGGCTTCCTGACGAGAGAGCTCTTCGCCCTGCTTACGGGTTATTTGCTTTTGCGCTTCGATAGACCCGCTCAGCTCAGTTACCATAGAATCGAGGATACCGATCTGGAGGTTCTTAGTCTTCAACTCTTCGGTCAGCTTGAGAATTTCCTGAGTCTTATCGCCCAATTGCTTTTCAAGCGAAGCAATTGTCTTGGTCAAGACAGCATTCTGAGCACCGCTTTTTTTGAGTTTTTCATTCAAAGAATTCAGCTCCTCACGGTTGCTACGCAGTCTTTCGTTGATCATGCGAATGTTATCTTCAATGCGCTCGCTACGGCTCATATTCACTTCACCGGTGAGCGGGTTAGGACTTATCATGCCCTCCATGGCATTGATTTCCTGGAAGTTATCAATCACCCGACCAATGATCTCATCAAACTCATTCATCTGAGTTTGATAGACTGAATTGACAGCCACTATGGAGTCATAATCTTGCTTAAGCGTTTTGTACGCTCCTGAGTTCTTGCCGCAAGAGGCAAGCCCTAATGCTGCAAAGATCAGTGCAGCGGCAAAAGTAAGAAATCTCGTTTTCATTGTTCTTATCTCCTTGATTGTACTTTTGTGTGATTTACTATTCTGTTTGTTGCTTTTTAAGTTCCTTTTTATGTATCTCAGCCATATGCTGTGTTCCCTCTACCAATAGGACAAATTCGCCCTTAGGCGGTGTGGATTCATAGTAAGCGGCCAGTTCCTCAAGAGTGCCTCTTTGCACTGTTTCGTATATTTTCGACAATTCTCGTACAGTAGCTGCTTGGCGTGTCTTACCGAAGTATTCTCCCAGGTCGTGAAGCGTGCGCACCACCCTAAAGGGAGATTCGTAAAAGATCAGTGTACGCGGCTCTGAAGCGAGTGCCTCAAGCATGCTTTTTCGTCCCTTCTTAACGGGGAGAAAGCCCTCAAAGGCGAAGCGTTCTGTAGAAAGACCGCTCATTACCAAAGCCGGGACCAATGCGGTTGGACCGGGCAAGCATGAGATTTTTATATTCTGCTCTATGCAAGCCTTTACGAGATAGCTACCGGGATCACTCACAAGCGGCGTGCCGGCATCCGAAATTAGTGCTACACGGAGTCCACCTGCAATGCGCTGTGCCATACCCTCTGCCTGCTTATATTCATTAAACTTATGGTGACTTTCCATAGGCGTGTGAATATCGTAGTGCTTAAGTAGCACACCGGATGTACGCGTATCCTCGGCCAATATCAGATCGGCTTCTTTAAGCTCCTCTAAAGCTCTTAAAGTGATATCCTTTAAGTTTCCTATCGGAGTAGGTATTATCGTTAGCGTTCCCTCTGCCACAACTTCCTATATTATTCTCCGTCCGGCAATACTTACGGAAAGTATCCCAAACTACTTACAAACTTACAAAAACTATTTCTTATGTAGCTATAAGCGTATTATTGTCGCAGGGCTGACGCATTATAAATGAAAAGCTTATTTTGGTGTTGAGGGAAGAATGAAGAGCCTAAAAAGGGAACTAAATATAGTCTCAAAAACTCTTTGATTTCCTCTCAAAAAGGCTTGTCTATGTCATAAAAGTTTCGTGCCTTTATAGCCGGTAATCAACGCAATAAGTTATTTGCATGAGCATATTCAATCAGCTTCTAATAGTTGAAGATCCACGCATAAATCGATGCAAAAAGTTCCCCTTAGGGTACTTCCTCACAACTGTATTCACGGCTACTATCTCTGGCTGCTCCTCTTGGTATGAAATAGAAGACTACGCAGAAGAGTACAAAGATGATCCAGAGGCTCTATATGAGCGTATATCAGGAGAGTCGAGCTCTTGGGGAGTCCCCTCTCACGACACGCTCAATCGGGCCATCAGTCTTCTTGATCCCAAGCAGATAGAGCAAGTCTACAAAGCCTTTCTAGAGGAAAGCTTTGAGATAACAACTGGCAAGCACATCTGTCTAGATGGTAAGACGATGAGAGGCGTTAAGAAGCTAGACTTCGATGCCGACAGCCATTGTGTCACAGCCTTTGACCCCAAGCAGCAAGCCTCATTGGCTCAGGTATATATCTCTACTAAGTCTAACGAAATCAATGCTATCAGAGAGATTCTCAAGGCTCTAGATCTACGAGACTCCGTCATCACCATTGACGCTATCGGCACTCAGATCGAGATCGCAAAGGCTGTGGTTGAAAAAGAGGGCGACTACATACTCCAAATTAAAGACAACCAGAAGCTAACGAAGGAAGAGGTGCAAAGTTTCTTTTGTCCCCTCTACGATGCTCACATAGTGCATCAAGAACAGAAAGACTTTGGTCATGGGCGAATAGAAACACGTACGATGAGTAGCATCGTAGATCCTTTATCTCTAGATCCAGACTCGACTTTAGACAAATGGGACGGGCTCAAAAGTATCCATATGATGACAAGAGTACGGACGGACAAGAAGACGGATAAGTCCACCAGCGAGACCTCCTTCTATATCTCTAGCCTGACAGACGGACCAGAAGATTTCAAGTTGATCCGATCGCATTAGCATGTGGCACCGCCTGTCGCTGACTACCATTGCCCATAGCGACATATAGGGTTCTTGGTTAATTCCGAAGAGCCCGACTTTAATCTTTACAGAAGGAAGTGCGAATGCTTTTGGACAGAAACTCCTTTCCTGCTAAGCGGGTTTTGCAAAGCTCCCTCGTAAGACTCCCATTCGCTTGGGAAGGTGCGCTACGCTTATCTTAGGCGATTGATGATTTCGTCCTGAGCCTTACGTCCCTCTGGAAAGAAGCGGAAGAGCGGATAGCAGTGGCACAGTCCCTCACCGATATGTATCTCATAGGGGACCCCATACTGGACGAATGCACGCTTATAGTAGGGAGCGCAAGCGTAGAGACACTCGTGCGACCCATAGTAGAGGTAAGTCTTGGGAAAGTGCGAGAAGTCGCCTACGCAACTGTTGATCATATAGTCAGGCAGTCGCTTGTGTCGGTTCATTATCGAGGCTACGGTGCCGAAGTAATGGTAGTCGACGATTATGTCTTGCGCCGAGAGAGTCTTCAAAGAGGCGATGAAGTCTGCATCTTCGTCTGCTATGTCTTCATGTCCCTCACAAAGCGAGAGGGGAATGCCTCCGGGAGAGACCGCTATGATTTGTCTGGGGCTAGGTAGCTGCTGGTGCTGCTCATTATTGTATTGTCCTATCCCGATAGCGAGACAAGCTCCTGAGGAGAAGCCTAAGATCGATATTTGCTCAGGAGCGTACTGCTCGAGCATAAGCCGATAGAGCTGATGCGTCTTCTCAAAGGTCACCTCGAGTGTTTGCTCCACAATAAGGGGGTAAAGGAAAAACCACACATCGCTCCCCGTCTGATCGACAATCCTCTTGGCTATCTTGAAGTCTCTCGCATCTGGTGGTGTGACATATCCTCCGCCATAAAGTAGCAGGACAGCTTTTGCAGCGGGCTTAGGAGTCGCCTGTAGCTTGACACACTTAAAGCCATCGACCTCCTCTATGGAGCAGTGATAGCCCTTGAATTGATCTAGTCGAAGTCTGAACTTATTCGACTGCTTAGTCGCAAAGGCGAGGATCTCTGCCTCTGACTTTCTAAAGAGCTTCTTGATGTTTAGGAGTCTCACTATCGAGGCTGCCACTCTGTAGGTAATACTCATAGCTGTATGGTCTTTTGTTTGAGTCTATGGATGGGCTTAGATGCCCTGTGGAGACAAAGATAATGCTTCATCTAATATGCAGTGTTAGTGATAGATACCTACTATGCGGTAGCAGGTGCCCGATCTGCTCTTTATGAGACTGTTGACTTTTGCAATCGTCTATATATAATGCGTCAGCCCTGATTATTGGCGTTATTGAGACAGAATAGATTTCCTGCCATATAATTAGATGGAGAACCACAAAAAGAGAGCCTCGGACCGCACTATACGTAATAGTGCGACCCAAGGCGATATAAATTGAAAGTACTGTTTAGTTATTCAGTTACACGATGATACCCGTAGCGAGCTTCTTCGTCCAATTCTTCCTCAATGCGAAGAAGCTGATTGTACTTAGCGATACGGTCTGTACGGCTCAATGAACCTGTTTTGATCTGACCGGCATTGGTGGCTACAGCAATATCTGCAATAGAAGTATCTTCAGTTTCACCACTACGATGCGATACTACAGCGGTATAGCCGTGACGGTGTGCTAAGTCTATTGCGTCGAGAGTTTCGCTGAGGGTTCCGATCTGATTTACTTTAATAAGGATTGAGTTGGCACAGTGTGTAGCAATACCTTTACGCAGATATTCTACATTAGTTACGAAGAGGTCGTCACCCACCAGCTGAATCTTATTGCCTAATTCCTTAGTTAGGAGTGCCCAACCTTCCCAGTCGTTTTCACCCATACCATCTTCAATGGAGTCAATGGGGAACTGCTCTACCAACTGTTTGAGGTATGCAATCTGCTCAGCGATAGAACGCTTAGCGCCACCTTCTCCCTCAAATTTCGTGTAGTCATAGGTTGTGCCATCAAAGAATTCACTGGCTGCGCAATCTAATGCGATACGCACATCCTTACCCGGCTCGTATCCGGCTGCCTTAATAGCCTCAATAATACTGCGAAGAGCATCTTCTGTACCTTCTAAGTTAGGCGCAAACCCACCTTCATCGCCCACAGCTGTACTCAGCCCGCGTGCTTTGAGCACCGACTTCAAAGCGTGGAATACTTCTGCCCCCATACGAAGCCCTTCACGGAATGAAGTAGCCCCTACAGGACGGATCATAAACTCTTGGAAGGCTATAGGCGCATCACTGTGCGAACCTCCGTTGATGATATTCATCATCGGGATGGGCAGTACATGTCCATTCACTCCGCCCAAGTAGCGATAAAGCGGCAACCCAAGTTCGCGTGCTGCGGCTTGTGCTACGGCAAGAGAAACCCCTAATATTGCATTGGCACCCAAGTTTGACTTATTGGGCGTACCATCCAAATCGATCATTTTATGGTCTATGGCACGCTGTTCAAACACACACATGCCGAAGAGAGCCGGTGCAATGATATTATTTACGTTCTCTACCGCTTTCTCAACTCCCTTTCCTCCGTAGCGCTGCTTATTTCCATCACGAAGCTCTACAGCTTCATGCTCTCCGGTGGATGCTCCACTGGGTACTGAGGCACGACCTATAACTCCGTCGCTCAGCTCTACCTCAACCTCTACTGTTGGATTTCCGCGCGAATCAAGTATTTCGCGCCCTTTGATCATTACTATTTCCATAGCTACGTGCTAAATGTTTTCTGTTGACATTCTCTTTGCAAAGATAGTGATCTTTCTCTTCTCAATCATTCTATAGTACGAACTATCCTCAGCGGGTTAGAAAATATTGTTATATTTGTGCTACAGGGGTGCCAAAAAGGTGAGAATTATAGGACCCCTAACGAAGTATCACAAATAGTAGTAAAAGGAATATGGGATTTTGGGAAGTTATATCATGGATTGCTTTAGGCCTCGTTGCCGGAGGAATTGCTAAGTGGATCCGTCCCGGCAAACAGGGGGGCGGTTGGCTCACTACCTTGCTTTTAGGTATTGTAGGCGCAGTAGTGGGAGGTTGGATCTTTAGCATATTTGGTGGTGCCTCGGCTACGGGCTTCAATTTCCGCAGCCTGATAGTAGCCGTAGTGGGTGCATTGGTAGTACTCTGGATTTGGGGGCTTGTCACCAAAAAGAAATCATAAGCGCTAATCAAAAAAAGAGATTCATAATAATAAAGTGTTTTTTAATGGAATCGGGGAGTTGCACTCTATAGTGTGGCTCCCCGATTCTTTTGAAAGAAAAATATTTAATCATCCTCCCGAAGCATGAGCAAGGCGAGGACTCTATAGACACCTATCGCTTTATTTCCTTTACCAGATAGAGGTATACAGGGAAGTGATCCGAATATCCTCCGCGATACTGACCGGCCACCATGGTACGAAGGGGGTAGCCTTTGTAGCGACCACTCTGTTGCAGCATAAAGTTCTTTTTGTAAATAAAGGCCATATTTTGGGTTTCAGGATCCTTCAGCAACTTGAATGTAGAAATATCATCCCCTAATAATGCGCCATTAACTACCATGATATCAAACAGGTTCCACACATCACGATAGGCAAGCGTACCCTGCCCCTGATTGTAGAGACGCAACATAGGCGTATAGTACTCCATATAGCCCACATTATCGGGATAATCCTTTACTTCTAATCCATCTCGTACAGAGGGAGAGACAGGATCATCATTAAAGTCTCCCATCATAATCGTGTTACTATTCGGATAAGCCGCAAGAAGCGAGTCTGCCACGCTCTTCATGGTTAGCGCTGCTTGCATTCGCTTAGGAATACTGGGTACCTCACCGCCGGCACGAGAAGGCCAGTGCCCTACAATGATATGGAATACCTCTCCTGCTATGGTGCCCGTAGCAAAAACGATATCACGAGTGCGAAAGTTGGGATTGTCGGGCATTTTTACGGGCTTTATACCGGTAGAGACTACATTAAATACTTTCGGATTGTACAGAATAGCACAGTCAATACCTCTGTAGTCGGGCGAGTCGTAGTGCACAATACTATAATTAAGGGGAGCCAACTGCTCATCCCGCACCAGATCCTCTAATACTCCTCTGTTCTCTACTTCCGAAACTCCTATGATCACTGGTCCACTTCCGCCTATTCCGGAAATAACTCGTGCCATATTGGATATTTTTTGCATGTACCGTTCGCTCGTCCAAGCATTTTTCCCGGTCGGGATAAATTCATTATCACGTGGCGAACTCTGAATGGTATCAAACAGATTTTCAAGGTTATAAAAGGCAACCGGTAGCTTAATGTATTGCGCCTTTTTCTGCTGCCCCCATACAGAAACGGCACTTAGCAGTATCCACAGCCCGGTAAGCAGGGAGATTATAGTTCTTCTCATCGTTTTGGTAATCTTCAATTGTTATTCTCTGACAAATATACTCTTTTGCTCCTACAAAGAGATGAGCGTCTGACATTAAAGGAATTAAATTAACAAACAGTAGTCTTCCGAGAGATCGCTTGCTCTATTTAGCTACTCGTCACTTTTCTAACAGAGGACAAGCGAAGCCAATACAACGTAAAGCCCGCGAATATCCTCTTTTTTTATATCAAAAGCGGCATAAATAGGATCGTGATTGATCGACAGAGCACGCACATGTTCCTTATCCTCCCCGGGTCCTAATAGACGAAAGTACACCCCACTTACAGTATCGATCAAATAAGGAGTGCCCCAAGTCAGGAACTTATTATGGTCTACTAGCCGGGCATATACGATAGATGCAGCAGGGAAGTCAGGCTCCATACTATTATCTTTCACACTCATAGCGACCTCTGCACGAGGTATTGGGGTAATCACCTGCTCACACCGGTTACGCTCCGCATTGGCAATAAAATCGCTGAGCGGACATCCGATAGAAGCTATGGAGAAGAGCGGTACTGTGGGGGCACTGGGGAATAAAGACAAAAAGTCATTCTTTAGCATTTCACCCTCTCCAGTAAGTAGCCACCCCACATTAAGCTCGGGGAAAGCTTTGCTTATTCTATGCACAGAGAGGGTAGAAAGCGTGTGCCCGGCACCTTGTAGCACACTCAAAGAGATCTGTGCCTTACCGACAAACTGACGCTGTGTAAGCTCGCAATAGCTTATAAACTGTTTTAATCGCTCCTTAGGAGTAAGTCCCATGCTCATTTTCCCCATGGGAAGCTGGTCATACTTAGCTCTACCGGCTTGCATTGTTTTGTTTCTAATTTTTATGCTTACAAATATAAGTATTATCCCCACAAGACAAGGAATCAAGATGCACTATGTAATGGAAACATCGCTCGGTGTTACAGCCACGAGAGTGTACCGCTTGAGAATAGAGAAATAAAAAGAGTAAACGAACAAAGCAAGTACATTAGGCATATTGTAAAAAAGAAGAAAAAATATTTGTCTGATTGAAAATTAAACTTTATCTTTGAGGTAGAAGATATAGATAGGCGTAAGCCATAAAAATAGGAATAGTAAAAGCGAATAAATCATGACAAAAAACATCACTTTCAACGAATTACGCCGCATCAAAGATGCCCTACCCGATGGAGCCACTCAACGTATAGCCGATGAGCTGGGAATTGATGCAGAAACTGTACGCAATTATTTTGGAGGCACTCACTATACCAACGGACGAAGTGCCGGCATACACCTACAGCCGGGACCCGATGGGGGAATCGTCGAAATATGTGACACCACCATACTTGACAAAGCATTAGAGATGGCCGTAGATTTGCCGGAGGATTTACTTGCTTCGTTAGGTCTCAACAAAGAGGACAAAAAGGAGGACTAATCACATAGCCCCCCAAAGCGGTGGGAGTGCGAACGGATCTCTGCAAGAGCAGCAGGGAGCACATAGATCTATTATTCACAGATAACGAATAGACGAAGGGGAGGATCGTATGAAGGAAGGAAAGAGTAAAGGCTCAGGCGACACGCTCGTAACCTTGGCTATACATAGTTACGAAAAAGCACAAATTCTGCAAACACTGCTTCAAGATGCCGGCATTGAGGCATCTTTGCATAACGTAAATCAACTTCTTCCGGTGGTTTCCGCCGGTGTGCGAGTGCGAATCAAAGAAAAAGATTTACCTCGTGCGCTCAGCCTGATCGAAGAAACTGATTGGATGCGCGATGAGGTATATTCCGAACTCAATTGGGTAGATCGAAAGGTACAGGGAGCCATACATGCGGATTCTCCTTATGTACTTATTCCGGTAGACTTTTCGGACTATACTCCTACGGTATGTAGTGTGGGCTTCTACTTTGCTCAAAGGCGGAACCTGAGCGTACTTATCGTAAATGCATACTTCTCTCAGTTCTTTACGGCAGCTCCTATGTTCACGGGCGACATAACCGGCTATCAAGCTGCTTCTGAGCTCAATATAAAGCGAGAAGCCGGCAAAGCCGATGCCAAAATGACGCAGCTCAAAGAAGAGCTTCGCCGTCAGATTAAGGAGGGAACCTTACCCGATGTACCTTTTGATACGCTCCTGAAGGATGGAGCACCTGATGAGGTTATCCTCACTCTTGCTAAGGAGAAGCCTCCCGTAGCTATCGTTATGGGAACTCGTGGTAAATCGCGACGCAACGGGGAGTTGATTGGTTCTGTGGCCGCAGAAGTAATAGATAGTGCAAAGGTCCCTGTATTGGTGGTGCCCGAAGAAGTAGCTATCACAGACCTATCCAATATAGAGAATGTGGGTGTGGCTACAGGTTTTGATCAACGTGACTTAGTCTTGTTTGATCGAATGATGAGTCTCATGAAGCCAATCCATCCGAAGTACTACATTTTCAATATATCTAAGAAAATGGAGGAATGGAGCGAAACAGAGCTAAAGGCAATCTTGGCTTATCACAAACAGCACTATCCGGATCAAGAGATATCATTTAGCATGCTACAAGATGGTGACTTCAGCGAAGCACTACAGGCCTTTATTGAAGAAAAGAAAATAGGTATGCTTGTCGTTAACACCTATCGGCGCAACCTATTTGCACGTCTCTTCAATCCCGGCATGGCGCGCAGGATGCTCTTCCATGCGAATACGCCTCTATTGGTAATGCATAGTAGCAGTTGGCGATAGGTAGTATATCATCACAAGAGTGAACTTTTAGTGGGTGTCCATTGTTTCGTGCAATGTGCACCCATTTTATAATATAAGCGCAAGTAGATTATGAGTAATCCCATAGCAGAACTTAAGACCGCATTATCTGCGACTATCAACCAATCATTCGGCGCTACGACCACGCCTGCCGATATAACCCTGCAACGCACCCGAGATGAATTTACGGGTGACTGGACCTATGTAGTTTTCCCACTCCTTAAAATGAGTCGCAAGAAACCGGAGGAGACAGCACAAATTTTAGGGGAAGCACTGCAGGCTGCTTATCCGGCTGTAGACGGCTTTGAAGTGGTAAAGGGATTTCTTAACCTTACTATGAAGCATCAATGGCATGCCGATATGCTTCACACCATTATAGAAGACAAGCAGTATGGTGCTAAAGAAGTTAGCAGCAACTCTTCTCTTGTAATGGTTGAGTACTCCTCGCCCAATACCAACAAACCGCTCCACCTTGGGCACGTGCGCAACAATCTATTAGGCTTTAGCATTGCCCGGATTCTTACCGAGACGGGAAACAGAGTAGTTAAAACAAATATCGTAAATGACCGCGGCATCCACATCTGTAAGTCAATGCTGGCGTGGCAAAAGTGGGGAAATGGCGAAACGCCCGAGTCAAGTGGTAAGAAGGGTGACCACTTAGTGGGAGACTATTATGTGCTTTTCGATAAGCATTTTAAGGCAGAAGTAAAGGAATTGGAGGCACAGGGGTATTCCAAAGAGCAAGCGGAACAACGCTCACCCCTTATGCAGGAAGCCCGCGAAATGCTTCGCAAATGGGAAAGCGGAGACAAAGAGGTACGCACGCTTTGGCACATGATGAATCAATGGGTTTACGATGGCTTTGATGCTACCTACAAGCGTCTGGGAGTAGATTTTGATAAAATATACTACGAAAGCGATACCTATCTTATAGGCAAAGAAGAGGTGCTTCGTGGGTTTAAGAAAGGTATCTTGCAGCAGCATGACGATGGTTCGATTTGGTACGATCTAACCTCCAAAGGGATGGATGAGAAGTTGCTCATTCGTGCCGATGGTACCACTGTGTACATGACCCAAGACGTAGGCACCGCTAAAATGCGCTACCAAGACTTCCCCATTGACAAGATGGTCTACGTGGTGGGTAACGAACAGGAGTATCACTTCAAGGTACTCTCCCAACTGCTGGATGAGCTTGGCTTCTCATTCGGAAAGAGCCTCTACCACTTCAGCTACGGAATGGTGGAGTTGCCTGATGGCAAGATGAAAAGTCGTGAGGGGACGGTAGTAGATGCGGATGATCTGATGGAAGAGATGGTATCTCGTGCAAAAGAGATAGCATTGGAAGCCGGAAGGGCAAAGGATTTTCCTGAAGATGAGGTGAATGAAATAGCCGAAAAAGTAGGCTTAGGGGCCCTGAAATACTTTATACTGAAAGTTGATCCGCGAAAGAATATGGTGTTTAACCCCAAAGAGTCAATTGACTTCAATGGGAATACAGCCTCGTTTATTCAATATGCCTATGCCCGTATTTGCTCACTACTGGAGCGTGCAGAAGCCTCTGACCAACAGATAAACTGGCTGCAAACAGACTTCAACGAGAGCGAAAGAAAGTTGATACTTACCTTAGCAGCCTATCCGGACGCAGTTAGCGATGCAGCTAATGCCTATAACCCTGCTGCCATTGCAAACTGGGTGTATGATTTAGTGAAGCAATACAACAGCTTCTACCACGACTATAGTGTGCTTCGTGAAGAAAATGACACTCTACGTGCTGCCCGACTTGCCTTAAGTGCCGCAGTCGCTGATACTATTAAACGTGCTATGTATCTGTTGGGTATCGATATGCCCAAGCGGATGTAAAGGCGCGCGAAATCGGTAATACGAGTGATGTTGTCCTATCCGCTATCGCCGTACATTGATGCTTTGGATCGGAGCGTATCCATAGCGCTGCTCGCTTCGGGCGGTGTGGATAGCGCAGTGGCATGTGCTTTACTGGTTCGCGCTGGCTTTCGTCCCAAGCTTTTCTATATAAATATCGGGATGAAGGATGAGGGTTTCACCGATTGCACTCGGGAAGAAGATCTTGAGATGGTGGCTCTGATTGCCCGTAAGTATGGGCTTGAATATGAGGAAGTTGACCTTAACGAAGCGTATTGGGAGCGTGTGGTTTCCTATACGATTGATAGCGTTAAGCGCGGACTCACGCCCAATCCCGATGTAATGTGTAATCGTTTTATCAAATTTGGGGTTTTTGAGGAGCGATACGGATATGCCTTTGATTACATCGCATCGGGGCATTACGCCTCCACGGTAGTGCGAAACGGCAAAGTTTACTTAGGAACAGCACCCGATCCGGTTAAGGATCAGACCGATTTCCTCGCTCAAATCAATCTGAAACAAATATCCAAAATTCTCTTTCCGATAGGCACATTGGATAAAAGTCAGGTACGTGCCATTGCGGAAGAGGAACATCTGCCCAATGCGCATCGTAAAGATAGTCAGGGAATATGCTTCCTCGGGAAAATCAACTATAACGATTTCTTGGAGAAGTACTTAGGGAAGAAAAAGGGCGATATTATTGAATTTGAAACGGGTAATAAGATAGGCGAGCACGACGGTTTTTGGTTTCATACCATTGGACAGCGTAAAGGCCTGGGGCTGAGCGGAGGTCCTTGGTTTGTGGTTCGCAAGGATTGCCCTGCGAATATCCTTTATGTGAGCCGTGGTTACGATCCGGAAACGCAATACGGATATGAGATTTGGTGCCGTGATTTCCATTTTATCACTGAAAATCCCTTTACTGCCGGTTGCCCCAATCCACTACCCGTAGCGCTTAAAGTGCGTCATACTCCGGAGTTCTTACGTGCCACGCTAGCCAAGGAGGGGGAAGTGTACCACATTGTGAGCGAACAGCGCATACAGGGCATTGCTCCCGGTCAGTTTGCCGTTGTGTACGATCCCGACTGCACGATATGCCTCGGAAGCGGTAGAATTGAAGAGGGCAGATAGCCTATGGATGCCGTTCGGGAAAAACTCTTCTCCTTACAGGACGAATCGGTACAACGCTTTGCCGCAAAACTACTGCCAACCATTGATCC
The DNA here is from genome assembly GCA_947290775.1 of uncultured Bacteroidales bacterium. GTDB lineage: Bacteria > Bacteroidota > Bacteroidia > Bacteroidales > Porphyromonadaceae > Porphyromonas > Porphyromonas miyakawae. Next base: position 105,992 of record CAMYPM010000001.1, read on the forward strand.
CGAACGGATCATCGGCGTTCGAATTCCCCTACTGAGGGCAACGGCACGCACTATCTATAAATCGGATAAGGCATTGTGTTACAGCTTTCTTGAGGAACTTCCGCACGCCTATGTGGAAGAGGATTTGCTGCATATGATGCTGATCGGCTTGGAACCCAACGCAGTGCGTCAGATAGAGCTACTGGACCGCTTTCTCCCCTTTGCGGACAATTGGTGCGTTACGGATGCTTTGTCGGCAAAAACAATGTGGCGCGAGCCGGCTCTTTGTCACGATGCGATAAGGCGATGGCTTGCTGCGGATACCGTTTACACACGCCGCACCGCGCTCGTTGCGCTGATGGAAAGTTCCCGTTACAACTGTTTTGACCCCTGCTTTCTCGATTGGGCTGCAAAAGCGGCTCCGGAAGATTCGTCCGAAGTAACTGATGTGTATTATTTACGGATGGCGGTCGCCTGGTTCTTTGCCGAGGCTCTCACGCAACAATACGAACTTACATTGCCCTATATAGAAGAGGGAAAACTGCCGAATAAGACCCGTCTGCTTGCCATTCGCAAGGCTTGTGAAAGCCGTAAAGTACCCGCTGACCGCAAAGAGGCATTACGTCTTTTGCGCAATCGCTAAATACGTTCCTTTCGGAACTATTCGTTTCTCTTTCAAATAGCTTTTACCCCCTTTTGCAAAAGATATATACCTTTCATCGGAAAGATATATACCTATTGCGGTAAAGATCTATACCTATTCATTCAAATATATATACTTTTTGCGGAGCCTCTTTGTTACAATAAAATGAAGGGGTTGAACGTTTGCTAAACTAAATAGGCAGGTGCAAGCCGTTGCGTAATGCCTCTGACAATGTAAAATAGTTATCTTTGCAAAAGGAAGCGAGTAAAGAGCACAAACACACCACGAAATAAATGAAAAGAGTGTTCGATATCGTCACAAGCAGTATGGGGTTGATTATTCTATCCCCCCTGTTGTTGGTGTGTATCATACTTATTTGCCTGGATTCGAAAGGCGGAGCCATTTTCAAACAAAAACGAGTCGGGCGCTACAACAAGGATTTTGTACTCTATAAGTTTAGGTCTATGCGGTCCCAGACGTGGGTTAAGGGCCAGCTTATTACTGTAGGCGAAGAGGATCCACGCATCACGCGTATAGGACGCTTCATCCGGCACTACAAAATAGATGAATTGCCACAATTGTACAATGTACTTCGAGGCGATATGAGTATTGTGGGGCCACGCCCCTTAGTGCGCCAGCAAGTGGAGCTATATCCCGATCTCTACGAGCCTATTCTTACCGTTCGACCCGGTATAACCGGCATTGCCTCTATTTATTTCCGTAATGAGAATGCCATACTCGGCATGGTGGATGATCCGGAGAGATACTTCAAAGAGGTCATTATGCCTAAAAAAATCGCCTTAAATATGGAATATGTGCAGCATCACACTTTTTGGGGCGATATGCGGCTGATTTATCAAACCATTTTTTCTCGTAAATCGTCACAAGCACCTCTACCGAATGAGGAAAATATGCCCGACGGTATTCATCTCAAGTGAGACAACGAAATATAACCGCATTTTGATATCATTTCGGTATATTTGCACAGTGACATTTGTACGTTTGAAGTTACTAACTTTTCTTGTAGTAATTGAAAGTAAACGAGTTAGATAGTCTCTTTGTGAGTTACAAACCTTAAAAAGTTACGATTTAGTTAGATACAGAATGCTTCGGTATTCCAAGTTTTGCAAGACTTCAATCAACTCTACTGATTACAAAATAATACTTTTCTGCGGATATTCGAGTGATTTCTTTGCGTCTTTTTGGAATTGTTTTGGCAGAATACTGTCCTTGCTTATGATGTATGGACTTCCTTATCAATCGGTTCATCCGTTTCTCTCTGTTTATCCTCTACGGAATACGTTTTCTGCCCATCGCATCAGACAGTCATTTCCGTTTGGGGTGCAAAGGTAATTCCGGGATTTTACGAGGAAGCAAGGTCAAGCCTTCTGTTTTCGAAAGAAATCTCCACGCCTCAATCCTTTGGGGTAGTATTTCTTCCGAAAAACCTTGCATCTTCTAATCCCGACCTTTTTAGAGCACCCGAAACGAAAACGACCGATGCGAAAAGAAAACGCATAAAAAATGTCGGATAAACAAGAAACGGAAGTTTGGAAACTCGCCTCCCTCCGCTCTTAGAGCCGCATTAAGAATCCTACTACGACCATCGGGGCATTTTAAGCTGACTGCACTTTGGGTTGATATTGTCTATCATAATGATGCTGTCCTACTATGTAATCAGTATATGGATATGTTGGCTATATTTTCAATTTCTTGATAGGAACAACAATCGTGCGGTTGGTCACTTGGTAACATTTTCAATAGAATGGTAATTTTTGCAATTTACAATACGATATACTTATTAATCAGTAAATTAATAAACTATGCAATGTTATATATCTATCACATTTTCCGTCAATTACAAAAGCAATATGTCAATTATAGTTGTTGCAGATTACACTGTCTGAAATGACGGCTACTCTCAATCCGTTTCAGACGGATTTTTATGTTCGTCAAAGAACACAGCAAGGTATGTTTTGAGTTACCAGAATCGTTTCGGGTAACTCAAAACGCCTTGCCCTTGCAGGGAACTGAATTATCCTCCAAAGTTGGATAATTCCAAAGCCAACGATATCTTGTGTTGAATGGATTTGAAGAGTTCACCAATCGCTTCCCTTACTAAACTTATTTCCTAAAGAGTAAGGGAAAACCGATAAGAATCGCTACCTTTGGGCTCATTATCGGACTGCTAATGACCTAAGAAAACAATTGAAACAACATACGAATCTCCTTCGCTCATCTCATAGGCTTTGGTCAGCCTCGCAGGGATAGCGAAGGAGTTTTTGCTTTATTCCATAAATATGGCAACAAAAAATATAGAACCCAAGCTACGGCTCATCAGCGAATACACCCTATTGGAGCGTGATGACATTTTCGAGATTCCTCAATACCAACGTGCCTACTCATGGACTACGTTGCATTGTGCAAAACTTTGGCAAGACATCGAAACATTCATTGATTCAGACGCTGAAGACCCTTATTTCTTCGGTACTGTAATCATTGATTGTTCTACACCCAATCATTTAAGCCTTATTGACGGACAACAGAGAACCACTACTTTTCTCCTGCTTCTTAAGGCTTTGCAACTTTGTCTGAAAGACCTTTTAGACAATTTCAATTTCAGTCCTGACACAACGGCTTTGGTTATGGGTTTGAATAGAAGCTATGACACCATTTGCCGAATACTTTATAAGGCTGATGATGACAAGCAGGTGGATATGAAAGCCAATTGGGATAACGCACGCGGCATTACCATTCTTGAAAACAATTCTATCAACGAATTGTACAAAGATGATTTTCGCCTAATCATTGAAGCGGAAAATTTCAAAGAAGCAGAGCAAGCTGTTCACAAGTTTCCTCGCAAACAGAAAGATAATAAATATACCAACTTCTTCCGCAACTTCAAGTACTTCTTCGATTGCCTCTCGAAGTATAAAGAATCCAATCTAAACAATTTTGCCAAGATATTCTTGTCAAAGTGCCAGATTATCGAAATCAAGAGTTGGCAGATAGAACAAGCGATAACGATGTTCAACTCGTTGAACTCTACAGGTATGCCGCTTTCAGATGCCGACATTATCTCGGCACAACTTTACTCTCGTGCCGGTGATGACGGCAAAGATGCTTTCATTGCCGAGTGGCAGAAAATCAATACCGCAGCAAACCAACTTGCGCAGAAGAAGATTGTGGATATTGACGGCGTGCTCCAACAATTCATGTACATAAACCGTGCGGCAAAAAACCACTACAAGCAAAACGAGGTTACAACACCCGGTTTGCGCAAATATTATCTGACCGAACACCCCGAGTTGTTGACTGAACCACTTACTCTTTGCGCCTCATTCAAGAAAATCCTTGATATTTGGGAAGCAATAAAAGATTTCCCTGTAATCAAGTTGCTATTGAAATTCAATGAAAACTTCAAACTGTTCCTTGTTTCCTATCTATTTAGATATGACGTGTCAATGCTGACAAAAGAAACAGTTACTCCATTTGCAGAGTGCTTGCTCCGTCTATTCGCTATTATTGAAGTAGGCGATGCAGGTTATTCCGCATCCAAATTCAAGACTTTCCTCTTTAACGAGAACTTTAATTTGGTGAAGCCTTCATATTCATTAGCTGAAATTATTGAAAATTTCAACCGACATATCAATAACACATGGAAGCCCAAAGACGTAGAAGATGATTTGCGTGAGTACCAAAAGAACATACTTGTCTATCTGAATGAATATCTCTATGCTAAGGAACAACACAGATATTACGACATAGATGAGAGAACTAATGTAGAACACATTATGCCCGCAAGCGGTCATAACATCGAGATTATCCGCATTGATGCAGGTATAGAAGACCCCGAAGAATTTGCAGTCCTCGTCAATCAACTTGGCAACAAAATTCTTTTGGAGGAAATAATCAACAAGACTATCGGCAATGATTGGTTCAAGACAAAGAAAGGAAGCACATTGTCGAGCAAGTCGGGTTATGTAGGTAGCAGCTTCGGCTTTGCCCTTGACCTTGCCAAATACTCAAAAGACCGATGGGAGAAAGATGATATAGAAAAAGCAACCGAAGAAGCGGTAAAACGTATCAGTAAGTTTATCTTTGACGCTTAATCTTATGGAATATATAATGCGGAACGGGAAATATTCTGCCGTCTTCGCTTAATCCCCTGTACTTTTCCAAAATGCGGAGGGGAACATCAAGCAGACGGATATTTGATTCCACTCCCGTCTTTTGGCGGTTGGTTTTTATCCATTGGTGCTCATCGAAATAAGTCACGATGTTCTCCTCTCTCAGATTGCGTATATCCGAAAAGCTTAATTCCGTGAAGATGCAGAACAGGAACATATCGCGGTAGAGTTCCTGCTTGGCGTTTTTCAGCTTTCCGTCCATCAAGAGTTGGATTTCCTCTTTAGTGAGAAATGTGCGAACCGTATCCTCCTTCTTGATTTCGTAATCGTGGAAAGGATCACGCACTAACCACTCGTTGCTGATGGCTACCGAAACCATCGTGCGGAGCGGGTAGACGCAAATCCACACGGTATTGTTGCAATAATGCTTTTCTGTGCGCAGGAACATGTCGAAGTCCATGATGAACGACTGGGGCAGTTCCTTCAAGGCGATGTCCTGCACATGGTAGCGTTGCATCAGAAACTTTTTCAAGTGTTTGTACACCACAAGGTATTTCTCGTATGACTTCTTGGACTTCATCCCGGCTTCCACCATCTTGGCATAGTCGGCGGTGAATTGCTCATAGACTTTCATCAACGTGTGACATCGGTGATCCAACCCCAAGAAAGCGTTCTTTACCTTTTCAGCCGTGACAAAGTTGTCCCTGTCCATTCCCTTATAGTGGGTGTTTATCTTCACTCGGATTTTGTCCAGAATACGGTTGGTTTCTATCGCAACGGTGCTCCTGCCCGTTGCCCGTCCCGTCTTGGTTTCCCAAATCTTGGGGTCGATAGTCAGCTTGCAACTGAATTGCGTCTTTGTCCCGTCCACCGTGATACGCCCCATGATGGGCACCGTACCGTCCTTTTTCACTACCTGTCGTTTGAGGTAGAAGATTGTCGAAAATGTACTTCTCATTACTCTACTCGTTTTTTTGTGATTACAAAATTAATTCGGGTAGAGCTGATGGAATGTATGCAAAACGCGGCAGACCGGAGAGGATAAATCCAAAGGCGAAAATTCTTCGACAATTATTAGGTATTCAGCCACTTATTACCTGATATTGTGCCATAAAGCGCCTGAATTCCGTTGGTCACGAATAGGTAACGCAGTTCAGGCTTCAATTGGCGTTTTCAAGGTTTCTCGTGGCGTTTACACATCATTTGAAAATCCTTTAATCATCTGTATCTCAAATCATCCTCCCCGTTCTTCCGTATATCAAGAAAAAATAGTACTTTTGTGTAAGTAAAACATGAACGGTGCGTATTTTTGGTTAGTAGCCGGGCTACTCCTTTTGCTAGCGGAGCTATTTACTCCGGGCTTCGTAGTCTGCTGCTTTGGAATAGGTGCTTTGGTGGCTTGTTTGGCAAGCTTTCTCGGTGCCGGACTCTTCTGGCAAGTCTTTTGCTTTGCAGTAGGTTCCTTTGCTACCCTGTTTCTTCTCCGTCCCTTGTTAAATAGGGGACTGCGCAAACGTAAATTAGCCGGCAAACTTCACCCTGCCACTGACAAAGATGGATCTCTTCCTACCGGAATGGATGCCCTAAAGGGTCGCAGTGCCTTGGTCGTGAAAGAAATAGACGGCATTGAAGGTATCGGCCGCGTAGCCATTGATGGAGACGAATGGCCGGCAAAAGCTGCTACCACGGAAGAGAAGTTCAACGTAGGGGAGAGAATCATCGTTACAGACAATGAGAGTATTGTACTTGTCGTTGCCCCCTATCCTGGCGCTCAATCAAATACAGCTGACAATTAAAATACCTATAAACTCATATCCCTATGACAGCAACATTCATCACTGTGATCGTCATCGTCCTATTGGTTATTTTCATAGTAGCCAAGGGACTGATCATTGTGCAACAGTCCGAAACTATGGTCATTGAGCGCTTAGGCCGCTACGAAAAGACGCTCTCAAGTGGGGTGAATATTATCTTCCCCTTTATTGATAAACCGCGCTCCATGATGTGGCGCTATACCACGCGCAACATAAAAGGCGATTTATTGGTTAGGGTGGTGCCCGTAACACGAATTGATTTACGCGAAACAGTGTACGACTTTGATCGCCAAAGTGTGATTACACGCGACAATGTAGTCACAGAGATCAATGCGGTACTATACTTTCAGATAGTAGATCCCACTCGTGCTATGTACGAGATATCCAACCTCCCCATAGCTATTGAGATGCTGACACAAACGAGTCTGCGTAACGTGATCGGTGAAATGGATTTGGATGAGACACTCACCAGTCGCGATACGATCAATAGTAAGCTCCGCGACATACTTGATGAAGCCACCAATAAGTGGGGTGTAAAAGTGAACCGTATTGAGCTGCAAGATATCAATCCGCCACGCGATATCCGCGATGCTATGGAAAAGCAAATGCGTGCTGAGCGTGATAAGCGAGCTCAAATATTAACTGCAGAGGGTCAGAAAGAGGCTGCTATTCGTGAGTCAGAAGGGAAAATGCAGTCTTCAATCAATCATGCGGAAGGACTTAAGCAGGCGGAAATATTAGCTGCTGAGGCAGAACGACAGAGTAAAATACTTCGTGCAGAGGGAGAAGCGTCTGCCATTAACCGTATCACAGAGGCGCTCTCAGCCTCTGGTGCCGATCCTACGCAATACCTCATCGCTATTCGCTATTTGGAAACCCTTTCATCCCTAAGCGAGGGAAATAAGTCAAAACTTGTTTATCTGCCCTATGAAGCAACCGGTATTTTAAGTGCATTGGGAGGTATCAAAGAAATTAGCAAGGGCAGCATCATACCCGGTGTTCCAGCTGAAAAGAACTAATGTTGCAAGAGAAACAGTTTCCATACGATTTATCTATAGTGATTCCGCTACTAAACGAAGCGGAGTCACTGCCTTTTTTACAGGAACGCATTGAGGCTACTATGAAAGCGGCTGAAATGTGCTACGAGGTGATCTATATAGACGATGGCAGTACGGACAATAGCTGGTCGGTCATTAAGTCGCTGCATGCAGCCTATCCGGAGCGTATAAAAGCCCTTCGCTTTGTGCGCAACAATGGCAAGAGTGCTGCCCTGCAATGTGGCTTTACCAAAGCTGCGGGGCGACTCGTTGCTACGATGGATGCCGATCTGCAGGATGCTCCCGAAGAGCTACCCGCTATGTGTCGTATGATCTATGAGGAAAACTTAGATTTGGTAAGCGGATGGAAAAAAACGAGATATGACCCTAAGCTAACTAAGAACCTCCCCTCCAAGCTATTCAATGCTACAGCACGACGTGTATCCGGCATACACAATCTACATGACTTCAACTGCGGTATAAAGGTGTATAGGCAGGAAGTAATTAAGTCTATTGAGCTGTATAACGACATGCACCGCTACATACCGATTATGGCAAAGGAAGCCGGTTACGCACGAATCGGAGAAAAAGAGGTAAAGCATGCACCACGCACTTATGGGCACTCTAAGTTTGGCATTAATCGGTTCTTTCATGGATACTTGGATCTGCTCACACTATGGTTTATGTCTCGATTCGGGCGTAGACCCATGCACTTTTTCGGCTTTTGGGGAAGCATTATTTTTCTAATCGGGATCATTGCTCTAATAGTGGTTTTTGTCATCAAGTTAGTCGCTCTCACTCGAGGCGTAGCTGCGCCTTTGGTAACCGACAGAGTGTACTTTTTCATCGCTATTACAGCCATGATTATTGGCACACAGCTTTTCACCGCTGGTTTTATCGGAGAGATTTTATCTCGCAATGCGCTCAATAGAAATCAGTACAATATCAAAGAGGAATTGTAGCCATGAACGATAAGAAGCGCTTCCGTTTTACCTCTGTGGGTATAGCCCTCTCGCTACTGCTCATTGCTCTCAGTTGCACAAAGGGCAAAAGTAAAGTAGACTTTTACTTCAATCAAGGCGAGGCTTTTCATACCTTTTACGATATAAAGTATAGCTCCGACCGACCTTTGGACGAGCCGATTGATAAGGCTTTGCACGAGCTTAACAATGTGGCCAATCCGTTTGAAGAGGGTACGCTATTGTATAAGATCAACCATAATCAGCCTCATCAGATAGACAGTATTTTTAGAGTGCTTTTTGAGAGTGCCCTAAAGGTTTCTGAGGCTACCGGAGGTAGGTATGACATTACTGTAGGTCCTTTTGTGAATGCTTGGGGTTTTGGCTTTGAACCATCTGCCTGGCCTGAGGGAAATGTGCCGGAGGAGGCATTGGACAGTATTCGTCAGTTTGTGGGATATACCAAGGTCCGCATTCAAGGGGATACGCTCTACAAGGCAGATCCTCGGATACGCTTGGATATGGCTTCTATTGCCAAAGGCTACGCATCCGATTTAGTGGCTAAAGCACTCTCCGACAATGCCTCTGAAAACTACCTGGTTGAGATAGGAGGAGAAATAGCCTTTGCCGGGCTTAATCCCGAAAGGGTACCATGGCGTGTAGGGGTAAGTAAGCCTATATTCGACACCTTAGGATTAGCCTCCGATGAGTTAGCCTGCGTTTTGCATCTCACAGGAAAGGGAGGAATGGCTACAAGCGGCAATTATCACAACTACAAAGTGCGTCCCGATGGCTCCCGCTATGCACATACTATAGACCCCCTATCCGGTCGTCCGATTGAAAGTGATGTCCTAAGTGCCACCATTATTGCCCCCAACTGTGCCATAGCAGATGCATTAGCTACTGCTTCAATGACCTTAGGCAGTGAGCGCGCCCTGCAACTATGTGAGGCATGGAATGAGGTAGAATGCTTACTTTTGGTTACTGATAGCACTTCACAAGAGGGATATCGAATGATCCAATCATCAGGAATGAAAAGATTTTTGGAAGAAAATACAACCGATGGTAAAGAGTAAAGAAAAACTATTAGAAATAGATAGGAGATACCTGCGGATGGCCCGCATATGGGCAGAGAACTCGTATTGTCAACGCCGGCAGGTAGGGGCTTTGATAGTTAAGGACAATATGATCATCTCGGATGGATATAATGGTACCCCCTCGGGATTTGAAAATATCTGCGAAGATGAGACCGGTATTACCAAACCCTATGTGCTTCATGCTGAGGCAAATGCCATCACTAAGGTTGCAGCCAGCACCAATGATAGCAGTGGCGCTACTATTTACATCACGGCATCTCCCTGCTTAGAGTGTGCTAAACTGATCATCCAGAGCAAAATAAAACGTGTCGTTTACGATGATGAATATAGGCTAAAAGACGGCATTGAGCTACTGCAAAGAGCCGGAATAGAGGTGGTCTGTCTTCCCATCGAACAGAGTGAAAAGGAGTAACTAAAAGAATATGAACAAAAGAAACGGAGCCTCAGCAAAATGGCGATTTGGCATAGTGGCTCTTATTGCCTTTCTATTGGGTATTGGCTTAACACTACTCTTGATGAGCGTTAAGCGCAATAGAGCAAAGAATGACTTGCAACGAACCATCAATATCATTAAGGAAAACTATGTAGATAAGGTTGATATTGATGATTTGGAAGAGAGTCTTATTCCTCATCTACTAAACAATCTGGATCCTCACTCCACCTATCTCACACGAGAAGAGAGCGAAATAGATATGCAACGCTTAGATGGAGCTTTCTATGGTGTCGGCATATCGTTCAATACGCTCATCGATACTCCTGTGGTTGTAAATGTTATAATGGGGGGACCGGCTGAGCGCGCCGGGCTGCAGAATGGCGACCGTATTATGGCTGCAGATGGCGAAAGTCTCTTAGATGAACTCTCCTCAGAAGACATTCAGAAGCGACTAAAAGGCAAACGTGGTTCGGTGGTTGACCTATCCATACTTCGAAGTGGCAAAAGCCTCAATATACCGGTAACTCGCGATGAGGTGCCTATCCAAAGCATCGATGTGAGTTATATGGTTGCTCCCGAGGTTGGATTAATCCGCATCAACGGGTGGTCACGAAGCACTTACAGCGAGTTCATTACCTGTGTCGCCAAGTTGCTCAAAGAGAATATGAAAGCGCTTGTAATAGATCTGCGTGATAATGCAGGAGGCTATTTAGAGCCGGCAATCGAGGTGGCCAATGAATTTCTCGCTAAAGGGCAAATGATCGTGTACAACGAGGGGAAAGCCTATCCCAAAGAGGAGTATATAGCTAATGGCCGCGGAATGTTTCCCAATCTCCCGCTCACCATATTAGTAAACGAGCTTTCGGCCAGTAGTAGTGAGGTTTTCGCTGCGGCTATGCAGGATCACGATAGGGCAACCATCGTCGGCAGACGTACCTTTGGTAAAGGATTGGTACAGCGTCCCTTCTTCCTCCCCGACAGCAGCCAAATACGCCTTACAATAGCTCGCTACTACACACCGAGTGGACGCTCTATACAGAAAGAGTACACCATGGGGGATAAAGACGAATATAGCCGTGACTTATTGGATAGAATGAATGCAGGAGAGGCTTATGCGGTCGATAGTACGCTATTCAGTGAAGCACCCCAATATACCACTGATAGTGGTCGTGTAGTCTATGGGGGATATGGCGTAATGCCTGATGTATTTGTAGCAGCGGATAGCACGCATTCTAATTCCTACTACTTGCGCCTCATTGAGTCCGGACTGATCTCCGAGTTTGCTTTTCGTTATGCAGATACTAATCGTAAGGCGCTATCCTCTTTGCATTCACCTCAAGAGATAGCTGATTATCTCCGACAGAAGGGCACACTCATTCATTCGCTGGCAAGCTATGCAGCCAAACATGGCATACAGCAGCGCACTATCCTGCTGCAGGAGGCTGCTCCACAGCTGGAGCGCGTCCTTTTTGCGCAGATTGCCCAGTTTATTTTGGGCACGGAAGGGTTCTATTGCATATATTACAAAGACGACACTACTATTGCTGCCGCTATAGAGGTGCTGAAGAAGCAAATAGAGGCATAAGAATGGATAAGATAACCTTACGTCGCAAGGTAAAAGAGCTGAACAAGCAGTACCTAAGTCGGGAAGCCTGCGCCACCGCTTCGCAGCGAATCTGCCAAGCCATAGAAGCGGATGAACACTTTCAGCAAGCGGATCATATCGCTTTGTACCATGCTCTCCCTGATGAACCTGACCTCCAAGAGTTGCTCAACAAATATGCTACTCTAAAGAGTCTCTACCTACCGCGTGTGGAAGGCGATGATATCGCTTTTTACCACTACAAAGGGGAAGAAGAGCTTAGTGAAGGTAAGTACGGCATCAACGAGCCGACAGAAGAGAAAGCACATCGTATTGATCCGATGCGCTTAGAGCTTATAATTGTGCCGGGCATGGCTTTTACCAAAGAGGGTATTCGCTTGGGGCGTGGCAAGGCCTATTACGATCGCTTCCTTCCCCTTACTAAGGCATACCTTATAGGTACTACCTTCCGCTTTCGTATTTTTGATTATATTGCACATGATCATTGGGATATACCGATGAATACAATTATTACTGATTAAACTACTGACCGATATGAACAACAAGTTTACAACCTTTACACTGCCGGAGGAGCTACCCGAGTATCCTGCATTCCAAGAGGGAATTCGTCGCGCTCCCGATAGAGGGTACCGTCTAACCAAGTCCCAGACTCGTATTGCGCTGCGTAATGCTTTGCGCTATATACCCACTTCACTGCATGAAAAAATGGCTCCCGAGCTATTGGAAGAGCTGAAAACACGCGGTAAGATCTATGGGTATCGCTATCGTCCCGCCGGTGACCTTAAGGCTACAAGCATTGACGACTACAAAGGCAAGTGCCTTGCCGGTAAGGCGTTTCAGGTAATGATTCACAATAATCTTGCCTTTGATGTAGCCCTTTATCCGTACGAATTGGTTACCTATGGGGAAACAGGGCAAGTTTGTCAGAATTGGCTACAGTATCGCCTTATTATCCGTTATCTGGAAGAATTGACCGACGACACTACACTGGTGATGGAAAGTGGGCATCCGCTGGGCTTATTCAAGTCTAATCCCAATGCACCGCGTGTAATCATTACCAACTCAATGATGGTAGGTTTGTACGACAATATCGAAGATTGGGAAATTGCCGCACAGATGGGCGTTGCCAACTATGGGCAGATGACCGCCGGCGGATGGATGTATATAGGTCCGCAGGGTATTGTACACGGTACGTTTAACACATTGCTCAATGCCGGGCGTAAGGTACTCCATATACCTACCGGAGGTAATCTTAGCGGCAAGCTCTTTGTGTCCAGTGGATTGGGCGGTATGAGCGGTGCTCAGCCCAAAGCTGCGGATATTGCAGGAGCGGTAAGCATTGTGGCTGAAGTGGACCAATCCCGTATCGATACACGTTACAGACAAGGTTGGGTAAAGCATGTAGCTCAGACGCTTGAAGAAGCTACCGAATTGGCTTTACAAGCACAAAAGAAGGGCGAAACATGCTCCATAGCTTATCACGGTAATGTGGTTGATCTGCTTGAATACTGCCTCGAAAAGAATATACATATCGATCTGTTGAGCGACCAAACCAGCTGCCACGCTGCGTACGAAGGCGGTTATTGCCCCGTTTCACTCAATTTTGAGGAACGTACCAAGATGCTTAAGGAAGATCGCGAACGCTTCCATAAGGAAGTGGATAAGAGCCTTAAGCGTCATTTTGAAGCAATTCGTAAATTGGTGGCTAAAGGTACCTACTTCTTTGACTATGGTAATGCCTTCATGAAAGCCGTTTACGACTCAGGCGTAAAGGATATCCTCCGCAACGGCGTGGATGATAAGGAAGGCTTCATTTGGCCCAGCTACGTGGAAGATATTATGGGTCCTGAGCTGTTTGACTATGGTTATGGGCCGTTCCGCTGGGTTTGCTTGAGCAATAAGCCCGAAGATTTGCACAAAACCGATGTGGCTGCAATGGAATGCATCAATCCCGATCGTCGCGAACAGGATAGGGACAACTACATTTGGATCCGCGATGCTGAAAAGAATCAGCTTGTGGTGGGTACACAAGCACGTATTCTCTATCAGGATGCCCAGGGCCGTTTGGATATAGCACTTCGCTTCAACGAAATGGTACGCAACGGTGAGGTTGGACCTATCATGCTGGGACGTGACCATCACGATGTGAGCGGTACCGATTCGCCTTTCCGCGAAACCGCCAACATACGTGACGGTAGTAACGTTATGGCGGATATGGCGGTACAGTGCTATGCCGGTAATGCAGCGCGCGGTATGAGCTTAGTCGCTTTGCACAATGGCGGTGGCGTAGGTATCGGCAAAGCCATTAACGGAGGCTTTGGCATGGTGCTTGATGGAAGTGAGCGCGTGGACGAAATCCTTAAGAGTGCCATGACTTGGGACGTAATGGGCGGTGTGGCTCGTCGTTCCTGGGCGCGCAACGAAAACGCTATGGAAACCTGTCGCACATTCAATCAAACGCATGCCGACGGGTATCATATCACTATGCCTTATTTGGCATCTGATGAGCTAATTGAACGTCTCATCCCCTAATTAAATTTCTACTAAGGGAGGACCCTTTCTGTGCAATTTGTAGTTACACAGAGTGTGGGTACTCCCTTGTTTTATAACCTCAAATAAGCCAAGGCCATGAAAAAAATTGTTGTACTTACAGGTGCCGGTATGAGTGCCGAAAGTGGTATCTCAACCTTCCGTGATAGTGATGGATTATGGGAAAACTACCCGGTGGAAGATGTCGCTTCCATAGAGGGCTTTGAGCGCAATCCCGAGTTGGTACTCAATTTCTACAATGAGCGCCGCCATGCCTATACCGATTGCCAACCCAATCCGGGACACATAGGCTTAGCTGAGTTGGAAAAGCAGTACGATGTAACCATCATCACACAAAATGTAGACGATCTGCACGAGCGTGCCGGGAGCAGCAAGGTGATACATCTACATGGCGAACTGATGAAGAATCGAAGTGTAGCTAACGAATATAAGACCTACCCTGTAGATCCGAAGAATCCTGATCTGCACATAGGGGACTTAGCACCCGATGGACACCAGTTACGTCCCTTTATTGTATGGTTTGGTGAAGCGGTACCCATGATTAGTGTAGCTGCCCAAGAGGTGCAAAAAGCCGATATACTGGTAGTTATTGGTACCTCTCTCGTGGTCTATCCGGCAGCCGGACTGCTCTATTATGCTCCGCGGGAATGTCCGATCTATGTAATTGATCCCAAGCCGGTAACTGTATCGTTGGAGAACAAGATTACGTACATATCCAAAGGAGCCTCCGAAGGGGTAAAGGAGTTAACTGCACTTCTGACCCGATAATTCGCAATTAGGACCCTTCAAGATGCGCAAAGTTCACAAGCAAAATCTAATCCTTGCTGCAATTTGTATTCTATTGATTGCAGGAGCCTCACTTTGGTCTATTCATTACCGCAAGCAGTGCTGGGAAATAAAAGGTACAGCTCCCGGTGCACTTACATTTGAGGGCGTAAGAGTGTACTTAGAGAACGAGCACTTAGGCCCTATCGACAGTGCTATAATTAGGGATAGTAAATTCAGATTTAGCGGTAAGTATTCACCACAATACGAATGTGAGCCACTACGCATTGTAGTGCGTGCACCGCATGCACATTATGTTTCCTTGGCAATCGTGGAGCCGAATACAAAGCTCACCGTCGATTTGAAAGATTTTAGTGCCAAGGGCACTCTGCTCAACGAGGATTTAGGCCAATACTTATATGATTGTGATTCGATAGAGGGCTACTATTACTCGGAGTTGCGCAAGCTCTCGTTGGAGGCTCTCGAGAGTCCGGTTCCCTTGAGTAGGCTAGATAGCCTCTACTTCTGTATGCAAAATGCCATTGTTGAGCGCTCTGAGAAGACGCTCCAAGTCCACCCCGATGATTTGGTGGGCGTGGAGGCTTTGGCTGCTATTTTAGTGCGTTCCAACTCAATCCCCTCGCTCAATATCAATGAGGTTATGAAGGATCTCGGTCCTAAAATCACTCAAAACAGACATATCATAGAGCTACGAAAAGCCGCTATACGTGAGATGTTGACGAGAGAGGGAGCTCTCTTTACTGACGTTGAACTGGTGGACTCGCATGGGCATCCGGTCAAACTATCTAAGTATGCAGGGAAGGGAAAATATACCATTTTAGATTTTTGGGCCTCTTGGTGCAAGCCCTGCATAACCCAAATGGCTCTGCTCAATAAACTCGCCGGTAAATATTCCACTGAGAAGTTGGACATAATTGGCATACATATAGGCGGCTCGTTGGAAGAGCTGCGTATAATGCGGCAAAAGCTCGTACTCAATTGGCCTCAGCTATTAGATGAGGAGCGAAAGGCTGCCCAACAGTACAATGTAATGTTTATCCCCGAAGCTATCTTATTGGATCCTAATGGGTGTATCATAGCGCGAAATCTGGGTGGAAAGCAATTAATTGACACACTATCGCACTATTTAGATGACCCCGAGCTTCAGTAGTCTGGATGAGCGTTTTATGCGCCGTGCCTTGGAGGAGGCACAACTTGCTTTTGATGAGGGAGAGATCCCTATTGGCGCAGTAATTACAGATGGTAAAAGCGTCATTGCTTCGGCGCACAACATGGTGGAGCGACTCTGCGATATATCCGCCCATGCCGAGATGATTGCACTTTCTGCTGCTTCCCTACACTTTCGTAGTAAGTATTTGCCTCAATGCACACTTTACGTAACCATTGAACCATGTGCTATGTGTATGGGAGCTCTTCGATGGAGTCAGATCGGTCGTATCGTCTTTGGTGCAGAGGATACAAAAGCCGGGTACAAACGTTTTCAAACAGGCATTGAGCACCCCAAAGCTATTGTAGAGAGCGGATTGCTGGCGGACGAGGCGGCAGCCCTTATGCGTGGCTTTTTCGCGGCGCGCCGTCGGTAAGCACCTACTTAAAAGGTTCTGATCTATGAATTAAAACATCTATACTTTTGAAATAAAAGATTCCTATGTTTCAAACAAAACATAGGAATCTTTTTTTGAGCCTTTCTAAGTGGGTAACCGAGATTACAAGCTGAGCAATCCGAAGCGATGAATGGAGGGGGTGGGTTGCTTTTTTAGTTCATTGTAAATCTCAAGGCACGACGAGGCATCCAGAGCTGCATAGTCGATTGCTTTCTGAGGCAACTCCTTCATTTCCCAGTTTGTCAGGCGCGAGCTCTTATTCATTCGTTTGCCAAAAATAATGGCATAAATATTTTTCAGACCAAGCTCTTTTATTCCGTAGGCAGGACATAACTGCTGAAGCTCCACAAAGCCTTGTGGGGTGATACTATGCTTGCGTCGTATGGCGCGACAATCATCTCTCAGACTTAGTCCCACTTTCAGTATATCGGGGGTCTCTAAAAAACGAATCATCGCCGGGGTAAAGCCGATCAAATTGACTCTAAAAAGATAGGCTCGCTCTAAAGTAGCAATTTGTACTAAGGCTACATCATTCTGCACGCCCTTCTTAAAACTCGGCTTCGTCTCTGTATCAATCCCGACTATACGCTGCCGATTGAGATAACGCATGGCAGCCGCAGCCTTCGGGCGGGTATCGACTATTTTGATTTGTCCGTTGAAATGTGCCTCTTCCTCCAAGGCATTTAGCTCCTCTTTCGATATAGTTGCTTTATAACTCATTATCCTACAATTCCCCGGAGGAATGGTCTCTCAATAAATTATCTATGATTGCCTGCTCATCCGTATGGTGGTGATGGAGTAGGTCTACCGATGAACGTTTTGGAGCAAAGTCGTCCATAAGATCATCTTCCCGGTAATACAGCGCACGATGTATTGCTCGTGTGACGGCCAGCAGACGATCTCCCCAATACTCAGTAAACAAAGCACAGCAAGTAGCTACTGCCGCAGGTAGGGCAACGATATTTTCCTCATTCACTACAGCCAGTAGATTGGCTACAGGCTGATACACATCTGCCAGACACTCACTAATAGTGGCATGCAACGGCTCCACTGAGTAGCGCATGTCGTCACCTTGTGCTTCGAGGAATTCATCTTGTTCTGCCAGTAGCAGCTTGAGGTTTTCTCTCAGTTCCTCATAAGCCGCTTCGGTAACCGCTTCGGGTG
Source organism: uncultured Bacteroidales bacterium (assembly GCA_947290775.1). Taxonomy (GTDB): domain Bacteria; phylum Bacteroidota; class Bacteroidia; order Bacteroidales; family Porphyromonadaceae; genus Porphyromonas; species Porphyromonas miyakawae. Next base: position 123,791 of record CAMYPM010000001.1, read on the forward strand.
CCGCTTCAAACAGGTCGTTATTCTCCTCTGCCTCATCGCAGAGCATAAGCGTCTTCAGATAGAGTAAGGGAGAAAGGTGCAGTAAACGGTTTAGCAGCTCCTCCCTCGCTAAAGCACCGGCTTGTTGTAGCGCAGTACAAAAGGGTACCGCCACAGTAACGAACTCAATCAGCGAAGGCGAATAATCACTCTTTTGCATAATCAAAGACCCTTATTGGCAATAAGCCACTCAGCTATTTGTAGGGCATTAAGCGCAGCACCTTTGCGTATCTGGTCTGCTACACACCAAAAATTAATAGCCGTAGGATCTGCCAAATCTTGACGTATACGTCCCACGAAAACTTCGTTGCGCCCGGCTATAGGTAGTGGAGTCGGATAGCCGTTAGGCTTAGCCTCATCTATCACTACAATACCCTCCTTCTCGGCAAATGCCTTTCGCGCTGCCTCTACACTTATGGGCTTTTCGCCCTTTGCCCAAATAGCTTCACTATGGGCGCGCATAACCGGTACACGTACACAAGTAGCACTCACGGCAACCTCACTATGCAGGATCTTTTTAGTCTCGTGATACATTTTCAGCTCCTCTTTGGTATAATCTCCATCGGCAAATACATCAATATGAGGGATTACATTGAAAAGTAGTTGCTGAGAGAACTTCGCTACTTTCAGAGGGCTTTGGGCTGCATAGTCCTTTACTTGCTGCTCCAACTCGGCCATGCCCATTGCGCCGGCTCCGCTTGCCGCTTGATAAGTAGCGACATGCACTTGCGTTAAGGGAGATATGGCATTTAGAGCATCCAAAGCAACTACCATTTGAATGGTAGAGCAGTTGGGATTGGCAATGATGTGTTTAGGGCACGTTAAAGCATCTTTGGGATTGACCTCCGGTACTACAAGGGGAACCTCGGCATCCATTCTAAAGGCAGACGAATTATCAATCATTAGCGTACCAAAGCGAGTGATGGTAGAGGCAAAGGCACGTGACGTATCGCCACCGGCAGAAACGAATGCAATATCTATATCCTTAAAGGCATCATTATCTTGTAGCTCCTCTACTACACAGCTTTGCCCCATTACTTGGTACTGCTGTCCGGCGCTACGGAACGACCCAAAGAGCCGTACCTGGTCACACGGAAAGCTTCGCTCATTCAGCAAATCAATAAAGGTCTGCCCTACAGCACCTGATGCTCCTACTATTGCTATTTTCATTGTTCTTCTCGGTTTTTAGTTTTATCTTCGCAGTGAGCTTACAGTAAGCCCCTACAATTGCTACAAATTTACTTACTTTGAGTGAAATGACTATTGCACACACTTGCAGAACCTCTATGCTGGGTGCCTATATAGGGTGCATGATAGTGCTTTTGCTTTCTGCCGGAGCTCTCAAGGCTGATGAGTGGAAAGTGCGTTTTGCAGACTCAACCAAGCTACATACACCCCCTTGGCGTGGCTCTCTCTCCTCTTTTTCACTCACAGAAGAGGGATTAACACTGCAAATTGCTCACCCAAAGCGCTCCTACAATAGAGCTTTCTTATCTACTATACTTAAAGAAACTCCCAATTGCTCTTGGGGAGGCTCCATAACCTTCGACTTCTTACCCTCAGTGCAAAATAGGATCGTACTGCTGCTATATCCCTATAGGGCCATTCGCAATAGTGCAGGTAACGAAGAAAAGGACTGGGTGGCCCTCGAAGTGGGTGCTAATAATCCGCCTCTTCTTGTTACACTTACCGCCGAAGAGATGCCCGAAGGATATTATCGGATAGGGACTACCAAGTCTCTTTTGGGGGATGGACTCAGCTATCCCTACACGAGTAATATGAATCGCATCGATTGGCGCATCAATAAAGATGCCACCGGCCATTGGCAGCTCTATCTGAATACATACAACGATCTCAAAAATGAATTTCGTTTGATTGGAGAAGCTTCATTGCCGCAGAGTGCTTACTCAAGTAAACGAAAGGCATTTACCACGGCACTCGCCTTCGTATGCAGCAAAACGAATGCAGCCGACCGCTTGAGCATCCATGAGCTTAGCTTTGCCGACGAGCCACTTACGCCCAGTATCAGCAGTACGCAAGAGTCTATTATTGCGGATATGAAGCTCTCGGAGCATGCCATTTCACTACTATGCCGTGATACACCCGACATTAGTAAAGCCTCATTTGAGATCACTCCGCCTAAGGAGGCACTACCGGGCACAGTCCAAAAGAAAAACATCGAACTTGCACTCAAAGCACCGCTTGGAAAGGGTATTTATACGCTCTCTATTACCGGAGTACGCTATCCGGATGGGGCGCTCAGTCCGGATGAGGAGATTATCTTTCAAGTAGAAGATAATGGCTCTTCCCACACTACAGAGCGAGCCAGTACCTCCCTGTGCTTAAGCGAAGTAATGCCCCGGCCAATACCTTCCTCAGCCGAGTACATAGAGCTTTACAATAGCGGAACAGAGCGTGTAGATCTCAATGAATACGGCTTTGCTTTGCGAAGTGAAGGACGCTTGGGAAAGATTGTACCTATAAAGACGAGCCATCGCCTTTTAGAAGCAAATGCTTATCGGGCTGTCACGCCTTGGGCAGAAGCACTTATTCTCACACATCATATAACTGCAGAGGAGATTGCAGAAAGCCGTACTTTCCCCTCACTACCCAATACAAATGGACAGATAGCCTTAGTTCGCCTCTCTGATACTCTTATCATTGAGGAGATGACTTATACGGCAAGCCAGATCACCATAGAGGATCGCAAGGAGGGTATTGCATTAGAAAGAAGTTGCTTTGATTGTGAATCCCTGCTACCGGCTAACTGGCATGCAGCAGCTGCCTCGGTAGGTTATGCGACGCCCGGCAAAGCAAATTCGAACGGCAATCCACCCGGCATGGCAAATGACGAGGAGCAAAATCTACTCTCTCCACTCTATATAGCACTGCAAATGCTGAATTCTCTCAAAGAAGAGCATTGTAAACTACAAATGACTTTCTACTCCCTACGCGGACAACGCATAGGCATATGGACTCATGAGCAGTGTAGTGCTTGGGCGGAAGCAACTGCTCGTGGAGAAAGCACCGCTGTACCCATTCCAACTATCTTCAATTGTTCTGTGGTAGTTGCCGAGATACAAAAAGGTGATAGCAATAAACCGGAACACTTCAATTTTGTATATTTACACTGATAAATCATACCTATTGTCAACCCACAACCAATGAAAGGAATTATACTTGCAGGAGGAAGCGGCACACGCTTACACCCAATCACAAGAGGCGTATCGAAGCAGCTACTTCCCATATACGATAAACCTATGATTTATTACCCCCTCTCCACACTAATGTTGGCGGGGATTAGGGAAATACTCATCATATCGACACCACTTGATCTACCCTCTTTTAAACGTCTCTTAGGGGATGGCTCCACCTATGGGGTAACCCTTCATTATGCAGAGCAGCAGGAGCCACGTGGCTTAGCCGAGGCCTTTATCATTGGGAAAGACTTTATTGGCAACGACAACGTATGCTTAGTGCTCGGAGATAATATTTTCTACGGGCATGGCTTCCCGGCGATGATGCGGGATGCAGTACTAAACGCAGAGCAAAATGGGAGAGCTACCATATTCGGACACTATGTACAGGATCCCGAACGCTATGGAGTGGCTACACTGGACAAGGAGGGGCATATCGTCTCTATTGAGGAAAAGCCGCTCCATCCCCAAAGCCATTATGCCGTAGTAGGTCTCTACTTCTATCCCAATAGGGTAGTACAAATAGCGCAAAAGGTCACCCCATCAGCACGCGGTGAGCTGGAGATCACTTCTATTAACCAAACTTTTCTTCAGCAGAAGGAGTTAGATATCAAACTCTTTGGCCGTGGTTTCGCTTGGCTCGATACAGGTACTTTCGAAAGCTTGGCAGAAGCCTCTATCTTTGTGGAGGTATTGGAGAAACGTCAGGGGCTAAAGGTTTCGTGCCCGGAAGAGATTGCTTTCCGAAATGGGTGGATATCCACCAACAAACTGCACCAAACGGCTCTCTCCATGCAACACAACAGCTATGGGCAATACTTAATGTCTTTACTGCCATGAATATAATTACCACTCCCATTGAAGGGGTTATAGTCTTTGAGCCGGAAGTATTTCAAGATAGTCGCGGTTGCTTCTTCGAGAGCTTTCGCGAAGCACACTTCCACGAGTGGGTAGACCCGGCTGTTCGCTTTGTACAAGACAACGAAAGCCATTCGCAGTATGGTGTAGTTCGGGGATTACATTTCCAAACCCCACCGCACGCACAAGCAAAATTAGTGCGTGTGGTACTCGGTGAGGTCATGGATGTAGCTGTAGACCTTAGGCGCAGCTCCCCTACTTACGGCCGGCATGTGGCTGTACGGCTCAGTGGAGAGAATAAACGTCAGCTCTTTCTCCCCAAAGGGATGGCACATGGATTTGCAACACTTAGTAGGGAGGTGATCTTTCAGTACCGTTGTGATAGCTACTATGCCCCTGAAAACGAGGGAGGTATAGATGCTTTTGATCCTGACTTAGCGATTGATTGGGGCATTCCCTTAGAGCAAGCTATTCGCTCGGAGAAGGATCTTCACAGAGCTCGTTTCATTGATTTTGTCTCCCCCTTTGAATGAATAAACGCATTCTGGTAACCGGCTCCGGTGGTCAGCTGGGAATTGCCTTTCAACGCCTCTTGGGAGAGAGTGAGGAGATCCTGTATACCGATCATTCCTCTCTGGATATTACCGAGGCAAAGGCGATTGAGTCTATTGTATCACAGCATCATCCCGAGATAATCCTCAATTGCGCAGCCTACACCGATGTAGAGCGTGCGGAGGAAGAGCAGGACAAGGCTTTTCAAGTCAATTGCGAAGCCGTGCGATGCTTAGCGCAAGCAGCTTATGAGAGTCGGGCGCTTCTTGTACATATCTCTACCGATTACCTCTTTGATGGCACCCAAACTGAGCCTATCACAGAGACAACCACTCCACATCCTCTCAATGTCTACGGAGCAAGCAAACTGGCAGGGGAGAAGGCGATCCTTGACTCCGGGTGCCGCTATTATATATTCCGCACTTCTTGGCTCTATGCGCCTTGGGGAGATAACTTTGTTCGCTTCATGCTTCGCTTGGCTACTGAGCGGGATACGCTCTACGTGGTGGACGATCAAATAGGAACCCCTACTTATGCGCCCAAACTTGCAGAAGCCATACTTCGTGTAATCCGAAGCAATTCCGTACCGGAGCAACAGATCTTTAACTACTCATCTGAAGGAGAATGCTCTCGCTATGATATGATTGCTTCGGCGGTTCGTGCTGCGGGGCTTGAGCACTGCAAAGTATTGCCCTGCGCCTCATCTCTTTTCCCGACTAAAGCAGTGCGTCCGGCTTACTCAGTACTGCACAAAGGCAAAATACGTCATGCATTACACTGCTATATAGATGATTGGGAAGATACCCTTTTTGAGTTCATTCAATACGACTTATCGCTATGAAATTTGAGAAAAGTATTCTTATCACCGGTGGTGCCGGTTTCATAGGTTCGCATGTAGTACGTCGTTTGGTACGTTGCTATCCGCACTATCACATCATCAACCTTGATAAACTTACCTATGCAGGCAATCTCGCCAATGTCATTGATGTAGCCAACGAGCCTAACTACTGCTTCGTTAAAGGGGATGTAACTGATGCTGCGCTGGTGAATGATCTCTTTGCAACCCATCACATTGATGCGGTTATCCACCTTGCAGCCGAGAGTCATGTGGATAGAAGCATTCGCGAGCCCCTTGCCTTTGTGCAAACGAATGTATTAGGCACTCTAACCCTTTTAGAGGCTGCAAAGGAAGCTTGGCGAGAGCACTTTGAAGGGAAGCGATTCTACCAAATCAGTACCGATGAAGTGTATGGCGCCCTCGCTTCCGGTGATCCGGCTTTCACTGAGTGCAACCGCTATGAGCCGCATAGTCCCTACTCGGCCTCTAAAGCTTCTGCGGATCACTTTGTACGAGCATACCACGATACCTATGGATTACCTACACTTATTTCAAACTGCTCTAATAACTATGGCCCCTACCAATTTCCCGAAAAGTTAATTCCACTTTTCATCAACAATATACGTTTAGGCAAGCCTCTTCCTATCTATGGAAAGGGAGATAACGTGCGCGACTGGCTCTATGTAGAAGGCCATGCTGCCGCCATTGATCTCGTTCTACATAAGGGACGCATCGGAGAGACCTACTGCATAGGAGGAGATAACGAATGGCGCAATATTGATCTTGTTAAGCTACTGATAGCTACCACAGACCGCTTACTCGCCCGTCCAAAGGGATACTCCGAGTCGCTTATTACTTATGTGGCCGATAGAGCCGGTCATGATCTGCGCTATGCTATTGATGCCACTAAGCTCAAGCAGGAACTCGGATGGGCTCCCTCTCTCTGCTTTGAAGAGGGATTAGAGCGCACTGTGCAATGGTATCTCACTCACGATAAGTGGCTCAACGATGTAACCCAAGGGGCATATCAAGCTTACTACCAACAATATTATGGCGGCAACCAAAGCTAAGTAGTGATATGGTATCGGCATGGTATTGTGAGAAAAAATAAAAAGCATTACCTTTGTCGTCACTAAAGTCATGTATGGGCTTTTTCTCTATGCAAAAGCTCAGTGGCGGAGGTCCCATAGCTCAGTTGGTTAGAGCACCTGACTCATAATCAGGGAGTCCTTGGTTCAAGCCCAAGTGGGACCACTCATAATGATAAGATTCTGTGGCAGTCGGTATCGTGCGATACCGGCTGCTTTTTTCTTTCTGTGGCATCTTGAATATCAAGGGGATATACCCCTTCGATGAAATGGTAGTACTGGTAAGGTTACTACCTGTATCCGACATTACTGATGGTGCGATAGGTTGTGCACCTTGACAATATCTTCCTCACTCCTCAATATCTTCTCCACCGGCACCGGCTTATTGTGATCGCTGAGGTACATCCATTCGGAGGGCGTGTACTTGCAGCTGGCTACTGAAAGAGTATCCTCACGATAGGGCGTATCTATGCCTGCCATTTCAAGCATTGTGTGGAACGTAGATTTACTATTTGATACATTCTTATGCCTGTTGTTCTGTAGTGTGGCTACTACTGAAGGATAGGTACTGCGGTAGGGATCTGACATCCACACAATGAATGGCACGTGAAGCTCATAGTAGGACGGCACTGGGGAGGCATGCAAAAAGAGTCGACGACTATCGTCAAATATATTTTCACCATGATCCGATGTGTAGAGCATAGCCGCTTGAGCACCGCTCTGCCGGAGCTGCATGATCACACCATGCAGGAAGCTATCCGTACTGTGGATTGAATTGTCATAGGCATTGATAAGTGAAGCTCGATTGGACCACTTCACTGCACTTGCATCATCGGGCTTAAATACAGCATGTGCAGCTTCATAGCGCTGGCAGTAATTGAAGTGCGAGCCATGAGAATGAAGTATAATAAGCTCCTTCTTTCTCCCTTTGTCCAGTACATCCTTTAGGAAGGGAAGCATACTAATATCGGTTACATTAGCCTTTTTACTGAATTTTTCCTTGATAAATACCCATTCATCGGCTGCTTCGCCAAAGAAATCAATGAACGAACGATTAGGGCATTGATTAGAGATAAAGACCGTATGGAATCCTGCCTCCTTGAATGCGGTTACGATACCCTTTTCATGATAGATACGATCGTAGTTTTCTGCTGTTGCGGCAGACATCAAGAGGGATACACTCTTGTGGGTGGTATTCGATTGGGTGAGCACATTGGTAAATGTCACTAAGCCCGAAGTACTATCTAATAGGGGAGTCGTTTTTCGCTTGTATCCGTACAAACTAAAATTATGTACTCTTGCCGTTTCGCCGATCACCAGTACATATATCTCGCGGTCGTCAGCAATATGCGTACTCTTAGCGTTGAATGTAAATTCCTCTGAGGTTTTGGCATAGTTTACCGTAGCATGCGCCCGCTCTACAGCGAGTACCAAGTTGTAGCCCACATTGATCGGATAGAGGTGTAGCTTGGCTCTGTACTCGCGATCCGTGGCATAACTCACTCCGATACTTACCACTCCCAAGGCAACCGCTATAAGAGCTATCCGACGTTGCCGTAAGATAAAAGTGGAAGGGAGCAGGTCTTTCTTGCATAGGGAAATTGTACCCAAAACAAGCGGTGCTAAATAGACTATTACCACAGCGATGAGGGCGGGGAAAATATTACCCAACAGCTCCGTAGCCTCTCCCGAATTGGCGGAAAAGAGGTTGAGGTACATATCTACCGCTATTATAGAGCATCCGTAAAGATAGATGAGCACCATTTGAAAGCCTGCAACTATGAGTGGCAGAAAGAGCAGCCACGTTACTTTGCCGGGACGTCGGCTAAGCGTCATCAGTAGCCACAACACGGACACCGGTAGCAATATATTGGTTATGGTGCCTGCCGGGGGCATACGCTCCGTTATACTGAGTGCAATATTGGGAATGGCAAGTACTGCTATAGTTAACCAAAATATAAGGATAGGTCGCTTGACGGACAAGTCTTTTTTTCGTTTGTCCAAAGCTATTGTGTGACGAAATAATTGCATCGGAAAAAGTCTACAGGAAAACTAACTTCAAACAGAACACTCGATAAGTAATAAGTGTAAAGGTACATAAAACAATGATACCGTGAACCGAACATCCATAATTGCTCTTCCTAAAAGAAGCGGTTTGTCAGTGCTCGCTTTTGCATCAAATATATATAGCAGTACGGTCGGCAGCTCGTAAAAAAAGATCTGTATGTTTCAAATAAAAGATCAGAACCTTCTTCCCAAAAGATACAGATGTTTTAATTCATAGATCAGTACCTTTTTTGAAAATGTTGTGGGGAACTAAGCCCCTTGTATGGCTTCCCGGAAAGAAGAGAGGCACTGCGAGGATTTTATATCCCATGCAATGCCTCTCTTAGGTTAATAGAGAGCTACTCTCTTGCGGATGAATTTATTGCTTTACACTCTTAGAAATAAAGCGACGCTCCTTAATACGAGCTGACTTACCGGTACGCTCACGCAGGTAGTAAAGCTTAGCTCGGCGTACTTTACCATGACGCTCTACTGTAATATTCTCAATAAATGGGCTGTCGTACGGGAAAATACGCTCTACTGCAATACCGTCTGATATTTTACGTACGGTAAAGCGACGCTTTTCTTGGTGTCCGTTAATGGCAAGTACTACACCGCGATACTTCTGGATACGCTCTTTGTTGCCCTCCTTGATACGGTATTCAACCGTAATAGTATCTCCTACAGTGAAAAGGGGATGTTGCTTACCCGTCTTGAATTCGTCGTTGACTAATTTGATAAAATCCATTCTTTTGCTCGTTTTAATTAGTTTCTTTCGTCTAAACGCAATATGCCGACTACTCCTCTTTGCCGTGATACAAGGATCACAAGGGTGCCCCGTAAGCAGAGATTGCGCAAAGCATTTGCAAAGGTACACAATCTCAATGAATTATCAACACATAAGCCAAACCCTTCTCTTTCAGGCTAACTCCCCTTGCTCTTGTCTTTTTGTTTAAGACCCTAAATAATGCGGTGTGTGGAATAAAAGAATAAGCCGCTCCTCTTTACCTTTGAAGAATATCCGGAGTTATGTATTCCGAATACAAATAATGCTGTTGTGGGGTTCTTCACTGCATTAAAGAGCAGATTGCAGCAATTCGTCCCTGAATCTACCTATTTTTGCTACTTAACCGATTAATTCTACGGCAAGACAAGACTTACTAAACGGTAGCCCCATAAAAGGCTAAACTACAAAATGCCTAAAGAAGCCTCCATAAAGTAATTCTCTCCAAATTACTTTTGACTCGAGGTATTAAATAGAGACATATTTCAAGATTAATAATAATTACTGTATATTTGTCTACGCTTATAAAGGAGATTGTAGTGTCTATAAAAATGAATGTTTGTAATACAAACAAAGCATTTAAAATACACTATTTATGGCAAACTGTTTACTTCCAGATCTTGATTCATTGGTTTTCAAGTTCTTTATTAGCGAAAGAGATGCATTATTAGAAGAAAACTCGACATTTAAGAAATACCAAAACAAGAGGCGGCCTTTCTGTCCTGATGGAATGTCGCTGTGAAGTTTTTAGAGAAATATAGAAGTTGATTTTCCGGAATTGTTATGAGAGATACCATCCGAGGAGTTTATTCTGCCCCAATACTCGCTCGTTCGAAGATACGCTATTATTGAAAAGATAGTTTTATATCCTTTCTAATAATTTGGGAATATTGGGGCTTATTGGCAAAATGAAAGCTTACTTGGATTGCTTTTCTGAGTAAGACGTGAAGTTTGAAGGTTACTAAAGTCGTTGACATACTCTTTGCGAGTATTTATGATTTATAAAAACAAGGATTAAGAATGAAATAATATGAAGACTGATATTACAAAAAAGATATTCTTTCTATTGGCTCTTGTTGCCTTTATAATTCCTGCCGGAGCACAGGGTATTTCTTTTACTACAGAAAAGAAAATAGGTGAGTCAATCAAATTAAAAATCAATGCAACAGGAGCAGTTACTGCTACGGGAGTAAAGGAAGCTATAACCCCGGGAAGTAGTGAGAAAACATACACTCTTACAGATAAAACGGTGACTTTAAAAGGTGATGTAACGGAACTGGACTGTGGCAACAACGAACTGACAGCACTTAATGTGACAAAGTCCCCAAAGCTAACTATCTTAGAATGCTACCGTAATAAATTGACATCTCTTGATTTAACCGAATGCGAAAATTTGGAACGGCTTAGTTGTAATGATAATCAGCTAACGAGTATAAACGTATCCAAATGCGCAATGTTGGTTAATTTAAACTGCGCAAAAAACAGTTTATCCTCAGTTGATATGTCGAATTGCCAAAATTTGTCAGCGTTTCTTTGTGGTGAAAATGAATTAACCTCATTGGACATGTCAAATCACCAAAAGTTACAGCGATTATCTTGTAGGAAAAACAAGTTAACGTCCTTGTCTGTAAAACAATGTCCGGAGCTTACAACATTGTATTGTAACAATAATCAGTTGAAAGCGTTAGATGTTTCAGGGTCTAAAAAGATGACCTACATTGAATGTGGTAACAATCAATTGGAATCGTTGAACTTGTCTCAGTGCGTCGCTCTTGAAGAGATACTCTGCTATTCAAATAAATTAAAGACATTAGACCTACCCAAATGCCCACGCCTTCTAACGCTCAGATGTGCAGACAACAACTTGGGGTGTGAGGCTATGGATAAAATTGCAAGTACATTGCCGACTGCAGATGATGAAGATTATGCAGTCTTTGTTGTTGTAACAGACGCTGAGATAAATGCGACTAAGAAACAAGGGGTTAATGTCATTACTAAACATGCAGTAGATATTGCTACAGGGAAGAATTGGAATGTATTTTCTGTTGCTCAAGCAGGAGCCGGAACACAAAAACGTACCAGATACGCCGGGCTTGAAGGAACTTGTGCAGATTACACGCTTGCAGAGAATAGTATTACGTTTGTAACAAATAAGCAGGTGGGTGAGACAATCAAATTAAAAATAGAAGGTACAGGAGTTGTTACTGCTACAGGGTTAAAGGAAGCTATTGCCTTAGGAAGCGAGAATACCTATACTCTTGCAGACAAAACAGTAACTTTGAAAGGGAACGTTACAGGACTAAATTGTGACAATAATGGATTAACATCATTGAAAGTAACGAGTACAGAACTAAAAACCCTAAGTTGTCAAGAAAACCAGCTGACATCCTTGGATCAGTTAGAATGTGAAAACCTGACAAAGTTTTTCTTTCGGAAAAATCAAATAGCTAAGTTAGATCTCTCGCATTGGCCCAACCTAGAAGAAATGGATTGTGGCAAAAACCAATTGACAGAGCTTGACTTATCAAGATGTCCCAAGCTAACAATATTAGAATGCTACTTCAATAAATTGACATCTCTTGATTTGACTAAATGCGAAAATTTGGAACAGCTTATGTGTTATGACAATATTCTAACGAGTATAGATGTATCCAAATGTACAAAGTTAAGTAGGCTGAATTGTAGCAGAAATAAACTGTCAACTATTGACGTGTCTAAATGCCAAGATTTATCATCGCTTCTTTGCGCTGCAAATCAATTAACTTCATTGGATATGTCAAATTATAAGAAGCTGACTATGCTGGCTTGTAGAAAAAACAAGTTAACGTTCTTGGCTGTTAAACAATGCCCTGAACTTACAGATTTGTCATGCGACTTCAATCAGTTGACATCATTAGATGTTTCCGGGTGTGGGAAAATGACTGATATTCAATGTAGTAACAATCAATTGGAATCGCTGATTTTGTCTCAGTGCACTGATCTTCAAGGGATATACTGCTATTCTAACAAATTAACGACATTGGATATTTCCATGTGCCCCTCTCTTGTATATCTCTCCTGCGAAGAAAATAACTTTGGTTGCGAAGCTATGGAAAAAATCGCAAATGCGCTGCCGAATAGAGTTGATGCTGATTTTGCGTTATTTATTGTCGCAACAGCAGCAGAGATAAATGCAGCTGAGAAACAAGGGGTAAATGTTATTACTAAACATGCAGTAGATATCGCTCAAGACAAAACTTGGTTTGTATTTTCAGATGCAAAAGCAGGGACAGCAACGAAAACACGTACAGAATATGCTGGCTACGATGGAACCTGTAATGGCAATGTATTGTCTTTTGAAGTTACCGTTTCGAAATCAGCAAATGGACAGATTGTTATCAAGGGAGCGGATGATCTCAAAGCTGTACCTTATGGTAAAGAGCTTACGGTAGAAGTTATTCCGGAATCTGGATACAAGCTTGATAAGTTAATGGCAAACAATGAAGACATCACTTCAAGTAAGCGTTTTGTAGTGAGGAGTAAAGTAAAGATACGTGCAACTTTCACGACTGGTGCCGAATCTATAGTTTCTCCCAAGCCTTCTCTCTTCCCTAATCCTGCAAACTCGAAGGCAACATTACTTGGCACAGCACCAATATCTCAAGTTAGGATTTACGGGACTGATGGTATTTTACTCCAAACGCTAACCTCAGATGCAAAAGGCAAAGTGGAAATATGTGTTGAAGGATTTGCTGAAGGGTCATATTTGGTCGTATTCCGGAACGAGAGCGGAATAATGGATACGCAGCAACTGACGATCAAGCGATAGAAAGTTAATGGTCTGCGATAGAAAAACTTTCTTTTATAGAAATCTTTTCTAATCATAAAAAGTCACGGATGTTTATAAATGTCCGTGACTTTTTTAGAAGAATGCTAATATACATGAAACAGCATGATCTTTTTGAAAGCAATCTTTTTATTTTGATGGTTTCTCCAATAGTTTCTGCAAAAGTGTATTAGATCCAAAAACGCTATCCTGTAAGGGTACACAATCTCAATGAATTATCAACACATAAGCCAAACCCTTCTCTTTCAGGCTAACTCTTCTATATTCTTTTCTTTTTCGTTTAAGACCCTAAATAATGCAGTGCATTGGATAAAAGAATAAGCCGCTCCTCTTAACAAGAAGCGGCTTATCTGTAGATTTTCCTTATCGTTTTATAGAAGGAAGCTTGCTTAAACCTCCGGCATTGGGGAGGTAGGCTGTATGAAGTCCACAAAGCAGAGGGAAGCTAATGCGGTACCATACCGCTTAGTTATGGTGATTCCCTCAGTGATGAAGTTCAATTCACCTAAATAGTATTGATTGTATGTCTTCTGGTGCAGATCGTTGATCACACGGATAAGACGCGATTCAAGCTCTTCGATTCGGTAACGCCCGTTTACTTCGCATACCAAGCCGCCTGCCTTTTCGTCAAAGTTCTCATCCTTATACATCCAAGCATATACAATACCGGCGGAAACGAACTCGTCCTGAAAGCCGTGCGATACACTCATAATGGTTTTCATTTCGCTACCAAAGGGGGGCATATCCACTTCGTCCATCGAAGCGAGGTGTGCCGTGGCGGGAAGGACGCTGGAGTAGGTCATGATGTTATAGTCGGCTATACCGGCATCATACAATGCCATGTGGTACGAGCCTGCATGAAGCTCCAAATCGCTCTCTCCACTTCCCTTGGTGGTGAAGAAGGTGTTGGGAATCAGGTTGCCGTAAAGGTTGCTCATAATCGGATTCGTCTGCTTAATCTGTTGTTTCTATTGTTCGTGCTTCAACGCGTTGCAAAGATACAACATTCTTACATCCCAAAATACTATATGGCATCCAATACGGACCAAGTAAAGGCACGCAGCCCGAGACGCGGAACGGATTGGTCGATTTTGTGGAGGGCGGAGAGCAGATTTTTGCTTTGCTCCGCACTGCAGATCACCAACATAGCTCCATTGACGGTAGGCCAGGCGTGGCTGCCCAAGTGAGGTTCTCCGGTTTTACTGCCTTTGCCCAGCACATCGTTCCACTCCGTGTAGCCGCGGAGGTTCATCTTCTGGAGCGTATCAACAATAATTCCATGATGCGCACGGTTGTAGGCGATGAATACGGCTCGTTGTTCGTTCATAATCAGATAGCGTTCTTTTGGTATTTCTTTATTTGATTATGCCGTTTCCGCCGTATGCTTCCGCCGGAAAAGGCTGTGTACAAGGTGGGAATGAGGATGAGGGTAACCAAAGTGGAGACAGTTAGCCCAAAAGCTACGGTAACTCCCATTGGTTGCCACATTTCGCTTCCCTGACCGAGGCCGAGTGCCATCGGAACCATACCGAGCACCGTAGTGAGCGTAGTCATCAGTACCGGACGTAGTCGGCTCTTCCCGGCAATCAGTACGGCACTACGTACCGATGCGCCACGTTCACGTGCCAAACGAGTATAGTCGATCAGCACAATTCCGTTCTTCACTACGATGCCGACCAGCATAATAGCACCGATTAAGGCGATAAGACTTAGCGTGGTGCGCGTGAGCAACAAGCCCAATATTACCCCGGTAAAGGCAAAGGGAACGGAGAACATCACTACAAAAGGATCGTAGAGGCTCTCAAACTGCGCTGCCATTACAACGTAAACCAAGAATACAATGAGTAGTAACAAGATGGTCATATCGGCAAAGGACTCCTGTTGTTGCTCAAAGGAGCCTGCCAACTTGTAAGAGTATCCGCCGGGGAACTCTACATCGTTCAATACCTTTCGGGCATCTTTGACTAGAGTGGAAAGCGGAATACCCGCCTTGGGCGTACAAGCGATGGTAACGCAGCGCTGGCGGTCCTTACGATATATCGTAGGAGGTGTGTAAAGCTCTTCTATCGTACCCAGTTCACTAAGCCGAATAGCCTTACCCTTAGGTGAATAAACCAATATATTGCCAATATCCTCAAGGGAGCGGCGCGCCTCCGGCGCTAAGCGGACGCGGATCTCGTATTCCTTACCATCTTCGCGGTAATAGGAAGCAAGTGCCCCGTTAACGGCATTACGCAGGAAGAAAGCAGCGGAGGAGAGGTTCAATCCGTTCTCAGCGAGCTTTTGGCGATCGAAGTGCATATTGTACTCCGGCATATAGTTTTGGCGGTTATTGATGGCTGCAGCGCAGGAGGAGGTTTGCATCATTCCGTCCATCACGTTGCGTGCTATTTCATCAGTAGCGGCAAAATCGTAGCCGTAGAGCTCAATATTCACGCCACCGCCCACATTTCCCATATTACTGGTAGATACGTTGTAGCGCTCCAATCCGGGGATTTTGCTCAGTTCGTCGCGCAAATTGTCAGCAAATTGGAAGACGCTCTGCTTGCGCTTACCGGGATCAGTCAGCACAATGGTGAAATCTATTAGATGAGAGCCACTCTGCCCCATTGCAGCAAAAGAGTTGCTTGCATCGGCCTGACCCACGGAAAAGCCGATTGATTTTATTTCGGGGTGCTCGGCTAACCACTTTTCCTTCAGCTCCATTCCCAGCTTACGGCTCACATCAATGGAAGTACCCAGCGGATACTCAACAGTGGCTTTCAGATAGGAATTATCGCTCTGCGGCATAAACTCGGTATGGATAAAGCGCCCCAGGAAGAGGGAACCGGCAAAGATCACCACAGCACTAACGATAATAACGGCACGATGCGCAACGGCATACCGAAGTGTGCGCAGGTAGAAGCGTTCCACCGGTCGAAGTATACGGTCGGCAAGGTGCTGCATAAACTTACGATTGGCACCCTTATTACGACGCAGCATAAGCGAACAGAGCGTTGGCGTAAGCAAAATGGCACAGAGGAGAGAAATAATCATCACGATGCTGACAATCCACCCCAGCTGACGGAACATGATTCCCGCCATACCGCCCACCATAGTTAACGGCAGGAATACAGCCAAAAGAGTAAGCGTGGAGGCGAATACCGATATAGCCACTTCGTTGGTAGCGTGTACCGCCGCCTGACTCGGATAGCTGCCCCGCTCAATATGAGTAGTGATATTTTCCAATACCACTATGGCATCGTCCACCACCATACCGATCGCTATCGATATAGAGCTCATTGATATGATATTAAGCGTACCGCCCGTTATCATCAAATAGATAAAGCTGCTGACCAATGAGAGGGGGATAGTTAGCACAATGATGAATGTGGCTCGCCAGCGCCCTAAGAAGAGCAATACCACCAGCATAACCACAAAGAAGGTAATAAAGATAGTATCCTTCAGGTTGTTTACGCTGTTAATGATGAAATCACTACTGTCGCTCACGATATCCAGCTGCACATCCGACGGAAGTGTAGGACGTATGCGCTCCATCTCGGCTTTTACCTTACGGGCTATTTCCACCGAATTGGCACCACTTTGCTTATTTACAAATATCATCGCGCCGCGGCCGTCGCGAAGGTATGTTTCGCGTATTCGTTCCTGAGATGTATCCTCAACGCGAGCTATGTCACGCAGATATACATTCTGCCCGGCACGAGATGTCAGCACTATATCGTTCAGCTGATCGGGAGAGGTAAATTCGCCCTGAACACGTAATGAATTGGTTTGGCTACCTACATCGATTTGCCCCGCAGGTATATTGCTATTTTCCGCCCTAATGATAGAGGCAACCTGTTGCAAGGTAATTCCGTACGCTTCCAACTTTGCAGGGTCGCAGTATACCTGTATTTGTCGCTGCACGGCACCGGCATAATTGATCGCCCCTACGCCATTGATCTTTGCCAGTGCGTTAACTACCCGATCGTCCAATATCTTTCCCAACGCCATCGCACTCTCCTTTGCCGTAGCAGAAATAAAGAGAATGGGGATATCGTCCACCCCGAACTTAAAAATCATAGGTTGATGTGCTTCATCAGGAAGAATATCGTTCAGCGTACCCAACTTATCGCGTACATCGTTGGTGGCGGCATCTATATCGGTACCTTCGTTAAATTCCAGGTTAACTACCGATATGTTTTCGCGGCTCTGACTGGTGATATGCTTTACGTTGGCAACCCCGTTCAGCGTATTTTCTATCGGATTAGTGAGGTTGGTTTCTATATCTTGCGGCCCGGCACCCGGTAGCGTGGTCATTACGATGATATTACCCGTATCGATCTTCGGGTACAGATCAATGGGCAACTTGGATAGGGAGAATATCCCCAGCACCGCAAGTGCCACAAAGATCAGTATAGTGGTTATAGGACGCTTAACAGCGCCTTGATAGATGCTGCTCATTGATTTGATTGCTCCTTAGTGGTAGTTGTTTGCGCTTCGTTAGTATTTTCGCCGGTTACCTTTACGGTTGTGCCGTTATTCAGGCGGTTGCTTCCCTCTACGATAACCACTTCGCCCGGCGTTAGCCCATCGGTTACTTCAACGCGATCTTCTATTTGCCGACCAATCGTAACGGTACGGCGTTCCGCCTTGCTTCCATTGAGGATATACACATAACGTTCGCCGCTGCCCACCTGCTTAATCACGGCGCGATCCGGGATAAGGATTGCTTCACTTTGCCCAAAGTTGAGCTTTACTTTAGCATACATACCGGGGCGCAACTGCTTATCCTTATTGTTTACTGATAGTTCTACGCCAAAGGTGTGGCTCATAGGATCCAGCGTAGGAGATATGAGCGACACGGCTGCTTCAAAGGATGCGTCTCCGAGCGTGCTTGCGGTTATTATTGCTTTCTGCCCTTTGGAAATGGACGGAAAGTCCTTTTCCGATGCATTGATGCGTACCTTAACCGGATCTAACTGTTCTACTACAAAAATGGGTAGCTGCGGTGACGCCAAATCGCCCGCATCGTAGTTTCGAACCGTTACTACACCGCTGATGGGACTACGCAGCACTGTATTCTCGTACATATTGTTATAGGCAGTTTCTGCTATTGTCTTGGCGCTTTGAGCAGCATCCCATTGCGCTTTGCTGATACCTCCTATTTTGTACAATTCATCCGTACGGGCAAAGGCAAGACGGGCATCTTCCAGCTTAACCTTCATTTGGGTGAGTTGACTGTTATCCATCTCTGCGAGCACCTGACCCTTTGCCACTGTATTCCCCACTTCGGCAGCAATACGTTTAATTCGTCCGCCCATTTGAGACGATATATTATTGCTTTTAAAAGGCTCTATCGTTGCGGTGAATACCTCATCCAAATTGATAAGCTCCTGCGCTACAGTTACCGTGCTTACCGGTACTGCTTCAGCTTGCGCATTGTCTCCTTCTTTTTTCCCTTGTTTGGAGCAGCTCTGAGCCCCAACCAATGTTACGAGCAAAAGAGTGGCAAAGATGCCTTTAAGCGTTCGTGTAGAATATTTCATACTTCAATCTGTTTTTGCGTTATGCGTGCGTATAATGGTTTGTTTTTACCCCGTGATTTATTGTTGCTGATTCGTATTGCTGTCTGCTTCGTCCGGCAATCCTTTACCGGCAATTCTATCCATCTCAGCCCTTGCTTGCATGAAGCTGAAAATAGCTTGGTTATAGTTTAATCTTGCCTGGAGTAAGGCTACATTGGCATCATTAACCTCTAAGAGGGTTCCCTCGCCTGTCTCGTAACGCTTTTCTGCAATAGTGTAGCCCTGCTCTGCGGCTTTAACTGCATTTTCTGCAGCTCCAAGGCTTTGAATGGCTGTTACAAGCTGGTCGCTGTACTGTTGCATGCCGAGAGTAAGTTGTCGCTCTGCATCTCGTCGCGACAGATCCAGTTGAGAGAGTGCGAGCTGCTCTTGCTTGATCTTAAAGTAGCGGCTTCCTCCTTCGAGTAAGGGAAATGAAAAGGTAATATTAAGTGCCGAAAAGGGAGTCCAAAGCCGGTCGTTATCCAGATTAAACTTATTGCTTGAGAAGCTATAGTTGTACTTCAGTCCGAAACTTATGGTAGGAATAAATGAATATTTAGCGAGTTTTAGGTTCTTTTGCTGCATTTGGCGCTGCATCTCTAATTCTCTCAGCATTGAATTTCCCTCAATGGAGAGCGTTTGTCCCGAAAAATAGGCTTTGGATGCTTCACTTTCAAAATCGGTTAGCTCCCCCTTCAGGGATAGCTCCGTATCGGGGTCTAATCCTATTAATATGAGTAGAGCCTTGCGGGTCAATGTCTTTCTATTGGCAGCTTCCAAGAGAGTCGGTTCTAAATTCTTAATCCGCACCTCACCGCTAATCATATCATACTTGGCGACTAAGCCTTGTGCATATAGTTTGCATATTTGCTCGTAGTTGCTTTTGCCGTTATCGTAGCTTTTTTTGATTACATCGTAGGTATCCTTTGCCAATAGAGCGGTATAGAAAGCTTTCTTTACTTCGCACACTTTGTCGATTCGTGAGCTTTGTGCTTTACGTAGGGTAAGCTCTACAGCATCTTTTCCAAGGGAGATGCTTTCCCATAGAGCCACGTTGACGAGAGGAAGGCCGGCAGAGAGTCCTGCTTGTAAATTGTGCGTGCGTCCTATCTCAATACCTTTTTCCATCATTTCGGGTGGCATCTGTGAGGCCCCTGGAAAGCCGTCCAAATACATTACCTGCTTCCTGATCGTATAGCTGTAGTTAGCTGAGAAGCTGAGGGAGGGGAATAGTTTCCCGTAAATAGTGTTGAGCGAGTATTGTTGCTTTTGCACCTCCATATCTCCGATTCGTACTTTAGTGCTCTCTGTGAGTGCAATGCGGATCGCTGCGTCAAGAGTTAATTCTTGAGGAGATGATGTGGAGTCGGGAGATTGAGCAAAAGTAGGAGAGGCGGATAAGCCAAGCAGCAATCCAATAGTGGCTAATAGCTTACCACTTCGGAGGAGATTTCTTTCTTTCTTCATAATATAAATTCTTTTCATGTCTGCCGAGTTCCAATCCCCCAATGAGATAGGCATCGCAGCACAATAATAAAAGCCCGGTGCTATAGTTCTACAACATAAATATGTGTGCACGCATATACCATGCAGTGGAGGCTTCCCACGCATATGGAAGCCTTACAACGCCTTTGACGCCTTATATTGTCGGAAGTTTAATCTCCCGGAAGAGGAATTTATTATTTTACTTTTTCTACCTCAGGTTTCTTGTATTGGAAAAGAATTAAGAAGAGGATGGCTACTACAAGGGAGTAGATTGCGAAGGTCCACCAAACTTTAGGCCAGTTAGCTGCTACCGTAGTAGCCTCATAGTGCTTAACAACCCATCCGCCGGCTATCATACCGATAATGGTTCCCAAGCCATTAGTCATCAAGATGAAGAGTCCTTGTGCGCTGCTTCGCATGGAGGGATTCGTATTTTCCTCCATAAAGATACTGCCGGAGATATTGAAGAAGTCGAATGCCATGCCATACACGATCATGGAGAGCAGTAGCGCAATAACGCCGGGGAAGCCCGGATCTCCGACAGCAAAGAGGGAGAATCGCCCAAACCATGCAAGCATGCTCATCAGCATTACTATTTTGATGCCGAATCGCTTCAAAAAGAAAGGTATCGTAAGTATGAAGAGCGTTTCGCTAATCTGCGATATGGATATCAAAATATTAGGATACTTTACGGCAAAGCTATTTTCAAACGCTCCGATCTCCTTAAAACTGTCTAAGAATTGGTTTCCATATGCATTAGTGAGTTGCAGCGCAGCACCCAGTAGCATTGAGAAGACAAGGAAAACAGCTATTTTTTTATCCTTAAAGAGCACAAAAGAGTCCAACCCCATAATGGAGAGAAAGCTCCTTTTTTCCTTCCTTCCTTTTCCTTCGGGACGTGTAGCCGGTAGATTGAACGAGTATCCGGCCATTACCGCCGAAGCAATGAAAGGAATCAAGAACTGGCTTGGGCTATCCATCAGCCCCAGCAAATTCACCAACCACATAGCCACGATAAAGCCAATGGTCCCGAATACACGTATCGGGGGGAAGTCTTTCACTACGTTGTAGCCCCCTTTGGTAAGCGCATTATAGGCGATGCTATTGGTGAGCGCAAGCGTAGGCATAAAGCAGCAGTTTATGGCCAAAAAGAGCCAAAATACAGGCCAAAATCCTGCCGTTGCAGGCATCTTATACATAACGGCATAGAGCGCTGCCCCCACCAAGTGGCAGATAGCGAGCACCCGCTCTGCATTGATCCATCGGTCCGCTACATAGCCCAGTAGAGGAGGCATAAAGATAGAGGCAATACCGGCCGTAGCAAATACATAACCGATCTGTATGCCATCAAACTGCATCACGTTACCCAAGTAACGCCCTAACGTAATAAGCCACGAACCCCAAATAAAGAATTGGATGAAGTTCATGATGATCAGGCGAAGCCTGAGACCGGGGATGTGTAGGGGTTCTGTTGATGTTGTCATAACCTTCCTCCTTTATACTGAAGTGGTGAAATGTACTCAGGAAGAGTCATTTCACCACGATGGTTTAATCTTTTATATAAGCCGTACTTACAATACCTAATGCTATCTTTCCATTCTTTAGCCGCACTCGGGCTCCTGAAGGATAGATGAAGTTGGAGATAGTAGCGGTTACTCCGGCATTACCTCCCATGGTTTCCCGAGAGACGGGCAGAGCAACCAACTCTAATGGTGTATCTATGGATTGAGTGCCGTCCTCAGCCGTTTGGATATGCTTCCTTATGTGTTCGTGAATAAGGCGGCTTATGTTCTTAAACTCATAGACGCGCGAGGTGATATTGTAGGCTGAAGAGAGGTAGGCAATATCACTTTTAGAGCGCTCTGTCTCTCCCATTTCAAAGAAGTTGTTAAGCGAATCGACAGGCACCAAAAGTAGATAAGTAGCAGGCTGGATCACAGAGCCGGCTATATCAGGCGGATCGATATGCAAGGAGAGTGGAGCCTCGTTGATAAGCCGTGTCAGCTTCTTATTGTTGTCCAAAAAAGTTCGGCTCAGTTCCTCCGCCGAGAGAGTAAGCGATAGAGCCAATCCCTGCGGTGACGTTATATAGGCATAATCGGGGTTGGGCGTTAGAAGCCGGCCGCTGTTGTCGGTTTCAAACTGACGATGCAGATAGAGTTGCTTGGTATTCACAAAGCTCTCTTCAGCAGTTACGATAAGGGTCGTATCAGCCCCTGTTTTGGTGGTGTCTCTCTTTTCGTATCGATAGGAGAGCACTACGGCCGTACTGTAAATCGACAGCATACATCCGTTTCCCGTGGTGGCATGTACATAGATACCGCGCAGTAGATTTTCCTCAAAAGCTTGTTGTGAGGCAAAGTACTCGGGGTGCTCTTTGGAGGCTTTGTATATGCGCTTTCCCAGCTCATTATTTACGGGGATACGCAGTTTGTGTTTGCCTTCTTTATTCCCGGCTTGGTAGGTGTGGGAGCCGATATATTCGGCATCCTTTAGATAGTTCTGCAGATTGCCTGAGTAACGACTATCAGGCAATGTCTGTTTGATCTCGTAGGCCGTAACCTTGCTCCAAACAGTGGAATCTCCGACCCAGTTGGAATAGGAAATCTCCAAGAAGGTGGAATCGATATCCCCTCCAATAGGCTCAAACTCCGTTTTGTAATGGTAAGCATTTTGAAAGCGACTTATATAAGAGGCGCGCAGATTTCCGTAGAGTGGATCACTAAGCTCTCCTAATAGGGCATAAGTGGAACGGTCATACACCGAGTCAATGAGTATGGAGTGCGCATCAAGGTGCAGTGTATCGGCACGAGGAAAAAGCGCATCCTCACCCGGCATAATGGAGCCACCTACCTTTGAGGGTTCCTCATTACAGCCAAAAAATGACACGAGGGTACACACAAGTGCAACACCTGTCAGCAGCTGACGAAATAAAGAGCTTGTACGACTATTTACTATAGGGTTCATTCATTTGTCTTATTATACCGGATACAAAGATAGAAGATAAAGCTGAAAAGAGCATATCTATCTGTTTACCCAATGAACCAAAAGCCCCCTAAATGAGAGTCGGGAACAAGGGTTTTCTTATGTGTTAGCCTTAATTAGGCAAAGAGATGCTCGTAAAGAGCCGCATAGGCAGAGGATACTCCTTCAGCCGTTTCTGCCTCCTCGATTAGTGGGTGGCTAAGTGCATTTGTATAGGGTGCAATTAGCTCTCTTGTAGCATCATCTCCCCCAATCAAGCTTCCTCCGTCGGCATACGCATAGCCCAATTGCTGTAATCCCTCTACGTTGGGACGCTCTTCTAATATTTGGAGTCCTTTTTTATCCGCCTTATCGAATTCGAGTACTTCACGCCAGTTGTCGCCAATAGGCGCATGCTCCTCTCCGGACCAAGTACTATAGATGGTCTTCGCTTTGCCAAAATAGGGATCATCTGCATACATGTTCTTCAGATAGAGTAGGGCAGGAGCAGAGAACCAACCAAAGCAGTGAATGATATCCGGTAGCCAGCGAAGAGTCTTGACCGCTTCAAACACGCTGCGGATGAAAAACACGCTGCGCTCCATATTGCTGTTCGGGTATTTAGGGTCAGCCTTGAAGCGACTCTTTCGCTTGAAAAATTCGTCGTTATCCACAAAGTACACCTGTAATCGCGAGCCATCTTGCATGGAAGCTACTTTTACGATTAGAGGATGATCTGAATCATTGACAATTATATTGATACCGGAAAGTCGAATTACATCATGAAGCTGATTTCGTCGTTCGTTTATCGTCCCATAGCAGGGAGTGAAGATACGTATATCATGCCCTGCCTCAGTGACTGCTGCAGGTACGCGTATCGACAGTTCACTGAGTGGTGTCGAAGCTACATAAGGCGCAATCTCCTGGGTGATGAATAGTACTTTCTTGGGTTCCATAAATCGTATTTATCTGTTGTGAATTCTCTACGTAGTCGCAAAGTTACGCAAAAATCGTCGCATTTGCAAGAAAACACTTACTTAATATGCAGTAAATCAGCTATTTTGAGTCCTATTTTGTTGTGGGTAGAGAGGGGAAAAATATAGGATGAGAAAAGTGTTGAAAGGGGGTATGAAAAAGTGGGGCAATGTGTCTTTTGCAAAAGGTATAGATGTTTCGTTTGAAAGATACTGATATTTAGTTTGAAAGGTTCTGATGTTTAGATTGAAAGGTTCTGATCTTTTTTTATCCTCCGTAGAGGTCGCTTTAGAGCCCCTTCTGTGAGGTGCTACAAATGAATACGCTGCCCCATCCTGTGTCGGATAGAGGCAGCGTTCGATTTTTTCTATTTCCGGTTCGCTTTAGGAGCGTATTTTATGCGGCATTTCGAAAGGAATAACCATGGACAGCTCCATGAAGCCCGCATACTCTCCATCTTTGTACCAGGGGATTTGGTAGATGAGCTTCTTTTTTCCTTTCTTCTCTATGGTGTAGACATGCTTCTCCTCGGCAGCGAGTAGATGCTCCAAAAGATTGCGTGCTTCTCCCGAATGGCAGGGAAGTATGTTCTTGCCTTCCATCTCCTCTCCGGGCTTCAAATTAATACTGCGCGATTGGCGGTTCATTTCCAATACATTGCCGTCTCGATCACAAATAGTGACGGCTATGTCGGCTTCCTCAAAATATGGTAACATAGTTAGGTGCTGTGTGGAATTCTTTTTCCCTAAAATATTCGTGTTCTCTACTTTTGCTTCCAAAAGCTCCATGCGAAAGTAGCTATTTATTTTAATATTTGGGTGAGGGGGCGGCTTCGACAGCAGTAGAATGGGGTGTTTTGAAAAAGCACTCCCTTAAAAACTCTGAATGAAGGGATAAAAGCAGTATCTTTGCGAAAGAAAGAATTACCATAGCGTATTGACGTTTTAAGTAGTAGTGTATTCTCCTCTTTTTTGCCGATTGTGTGGAACAAATGGAGAGAGATAGGGGTAGCAAAATACCAAGTACCTGAATAGGCATGCACGCAGAGGGGGGTACACCCCGGCTACATTCGTGAGTAAATAGGGACAATCAGGACAAAACACTATAGAAAAGATATATTAAGACCAAATAAAATATAATGGCCACAGATAAGGAAAATAAAAAAAATGATGCGGCCCAAGAGCCGGCAGCACAAGAAGTGACCAAGCAGCCTATCAACAAGGATAAGCTGGAGGCACTTAAAGTTGCTATGGAGCGTATTGAGAAGAACTTTGGAAAAGGGGCTTTGATCAATATGCAGTCCGATGAAGTTGAGGATATTAGTGTGGTGCCCTCCGGGAGCTTGAATTTGGACATTGCTCTCGGCATAGGGGGTTACCCACGCGGTCGTATAGTGGAAATCTTTGGACAGGAGTCTTCCGGTAAGACCACTTTGGCGATACATGCGATTGCAGAAGCGCAAAAATTAGGTGGGTTGGCTGCTATCATAGATGCCGAGCATGCTTTTGATCCCTCCTATGCGCAAGCCTTGGGGGTAGATATGGAGCGTCTGTGGATTTCTCAGCCTGACAATGGCGAGCAAGCCTTAGAAATAGCGGAGCAACTGATACGCTCTTCTGCCGTAGATATTGTGGTGATCGACTCTGTGGCAGCTCTAACTCCTAAATTAGAGATAGAGGGAGGCATGGGTGAACGTAATGTGGGTATGCAGGCACGACTGATGTCTCAGGCGTTACGTAAGATGACCGCCGCCGTAAGCCGCTCTAATACGGTGTGCATCTTCATCAACCAGTTGCGTGAGAAGATAGCCACCTCTTACGGTCCCTCTTATGGTCCCAACGAGGTTACGACCGGAGGTAATGCCCTGAAGTTCTATTCCTCTGTACGACTTGAGATTCGACGCCGTCAGCAATTGAAGCGAAATAGCGATGAGGCCTATGGTAACGAGACCTTAGTGAAGGTTGTAAAAAATAAGCTGGCACCTCCCTTCCGTACAGCTTTCTTCGAGATACTCTATGGAGAAGGAATCTCAAAGGAAGGCGAGATTATCGACAAGGCTGTAGAGATGGATATCATCAAGAAAAGCGGTTCTTGGTACAGCTATGGAGATACTCGTTTAGGACAGGGAAAGGATGCAGTACGTGCATTGCTGAAAGACAATGTAGAGCTCACGGAAGAGTTGTACCATAAGATCATGGAGCAACTGCAGAGCGACAAGAAAAATAAAAAATAAGAGCCTATGGGCTCCATTGCTTTACGTCCCATAGAGCGTGATGCGTATCGCCTTCTCTCAGAAGAGAATAGCCTTCCACTCTATGGTCAGCTCTACTGGTTAGAGGCCGCTGTAGGAGCAAGTGGACGGGCATGGCGTTTCTTTGTCCTACAGAAGGGCGAAGAGCTATTGGCCCTTGCCGCTTGCTTTACGCCTATTGAAGGGGTATGGATATTGCCGCCTTGCTGTCAATCCGGTACCATCTATTTTGTAGCGGAGGAGAGCAGTTTTCAGGATCGGCGTCGGGCGATGGAGTTGTTGGCTCAAGAGATGAGGTGCGCACATTTCGTGCGTATCACGTTGCCGGAAGTGAGTAAGGATGCGTTACCGTTCTACTGGCAAGGTTACGACCTGAAATTGAGGTATAACTATCGACTCGCTCTACCCTCAGAAGAGACTACATACGATAGTATGGTAAGTCGTATAGTGAAGCGTAAGGCAAATCAAAGCATGCAGAGCGGCTGTCGTGTCGCCTTTGATGTTCCCTTTGCTGAGTTAGAGCCTTTTTTTAGGGCGTTCTATCGCAAGAAGGGTATTGCACCGATCTTCTTTCAAGCCATGTGCCGATGTGCCTTGGAGAGTGAGCGAAGGGGGAGCGGTATGACTGCCGTTATGCGAGATGCTTCGGATAAGTTGCTGGCTGCTTATTTCATCCCTATCTGTGGACAGGTTGGCTACTCCATGGCCACTGCTACGGTGGAGGATAATCCTTTTGCCAATACAGCCCTACTATACTACAGCATCAAAGAGTTGATCCAACGTGGGGGAAAGGAATTCGATTTTGAGGGCTCTATGTTAGAGGGAGTGGAGCCTATATTTCGCTCTTTAGGGGGCGAACAGCACCTATTGGTGAGCTTGGAGAAAGGACATTTGAGCTGGCGAGAGCGCTTTCTACTCAAACGAGCACTGATGAAGCACGACCCATCATGAACTATAGAAAGATTGCCAAATACATTATCTCCTTCCTATTGCGAGAGGAGGAATTGCCCGGAGAGCTTACCGATATGGTAGGCTATACATCGAATCCGGCTGATATGCAGCGCTATCGAGTGGTGATTGTGCCCTGCGGTTTCTTTGATATAGCTAATTATGGCAAGGAACATAGCCTGCCTCCGCTTCCCCCGAAAATGTGGGATACCACTCCGTTGCTTTTTGGCGAGCCACGTATTGAGCATGACCCCTCAGGAGGTCCTATTCTTCTCTATGCCGATATAGTTGCCTCTACTTATTTTCTCATTTCCCGTTATGAGGAAATGTACTATCGGCATACGCGAGATTCCTTTGGGCGTTTCCCCGGAAAAGAGTCCTATCCCTACAAGGCCAATTTTATTCACCGGCCGATTGTAGAGGAGTATGGGGCCAAGCTGCGTGCGCTTTTGGTAGAGAGTGGTGCTTCGGTGCCGGATGTGCCGCAAGGCTTCTCCCGAGTCAATATGACGCATGATCTGGATTGCCCCTATGAATATCACGGCATTAG
This sequence comes from uncultured Bacteroidales bacterium, assembly GCA_947290775.1. Classification (GTDB taxonomy): domain Bacteria; phylum Bacteroidota; class Bacteroidia; order Bacteroidales; family Porphyromonadaceae; genus Porphyromonas; species Porphyromonas miyakawae. The sequence goes on from CAMYPM010000001.1 coordinate 151,741, forward strand.
GAGCTTCTTTCGAGCATGGTTCAAGGAAGGACGCCCCCTTTTTACATCCTATCGCTTGGCTTTTCGAAACGTGATGCGGGATCGCTTTTGGACTTTCCCCCGCTTCTTGGAATGGAATAAGGAGGTACAGCGCGCTTTGCCGGGATTGTGCCATACGATCTTTTTCTATAAGACACCGGGTAAAAGTGCCTTAGATCGGCCTAACTATCGGGTGAATCGGTATCCGGTTCGTAAAATACGTGCTTTGGCTGAGAAGCATCAGGTTGAAGAGGGGCTGCATATACCCACCTCAGCCTGTGACAGCTCAGAAGAGATCCGCAAAGCAAAGGCTCTCTTGGAGCATGATATGGGAAAGACAATCGATAAGGCACGCTACCACTTCCTATTAGCGACGGAGCCGGAGAACTTACTCTTCGCACAGGAAAATAACATCTTTGATGATTATACAATGGGATATGCCGATATTAGTGGCTTCCGTTTGGGTACCTGTCGCCCTGTGCGTTTTATACTGCCGACTACCGGAGAAATGACGCGTATTACGTTGCATCCCCTTACGCTGATGGATGTATCATTGGATCGCGATCAATATATGAACCTCAGTGAAAAGGAGGCATTCGATTATGCAATGGCTTTAGTAGAGCAAGTGGCTATTCACGGAGGGGAGCTTAATCTGCTTTTTCATAACGATAGTTTGGCAAAGGAAGTACACCCATTCCACTCAAGGCTGTATAGAGATGTCTTGCGTGCCATCATGAGGTGGCAGCATCGATTGGTTCCTCAAGAGGAAGAGAAGACACAGGCTCCATTGGAGAATTAAGCCATGCCCCACATACTGATTTTAGCGGATCACTATCCCCCTCTCTTTGCCCCGCGCGCACTTTCTATCGTGAGGTATTTAGTGGAAGAGGGGTGGCATTGTGTGGTGTGTACCGAAGAGGTTACCGAAGAGAGTATGCTTTCGTCCGGTCAGGGAAATGTATTTGCAGGAGACGAGGATCCCTGTCGGGTAGAGCGTATTAGATTGAGGGAAAAGTTCAATAGATGGGAGTCGTTGACTCAAGCCCTTTGGAATGCTAAGGATAGGCTTTTTGAGCAGCGTATAGAGCAACTTGTGGAAATGAATGAAATAGACCTTATTTTAGCTTTTTCCTACAGGGATTTCCCGCTCTATGCGGCCAGTCGCTTAGCTCGTCGCCATAACATCCCTTGGGTGGCAGATTGCAGAGACATAGTGGAGCAGTACGACGAATGGCGTTTTATTCCCAATCTTCCTACACACCTCAGTCGTGTGAAAAAAGGTATGCTCAAATCGTTGGGGCAATATCTGGTGAGGAAGAGAAATAACTGTTTGCAGCGTGCTTCTGCGGTAGTTACGGTCTCACCATGGCATGTAAAGCAGTTGGAAAAAAGTTTGCCGGCGGTTAGCGTTTTTTGCCTTTACAATGGATATGACAGCAATTTATTCGTGCCGAATCCTATCGCTACCGACCGCTTCCGTATAGTGTATACAGGGCGCATTATGAGCCTTGGTATGAGAGATCCTTCCCTTCTCTTTGAGGCTCTTGCCTCAGAGGCGCTGAAGCCTTTGGTAGAGCGAGGTGAAATAGTAGTGGATTGGTACACGGATCGCCATTCTATGCAGTTGCTGGAGCAAGTGTTGGCGGCCTATCCGGAGCGTGTGCGTGCGGTGCAGTGTATGCATCACTCTGTGCGTTTTCAGAAAGTGCCTGAGCTATTGAATGGGGCAGCTGTGATTCTTCTCTTGGGGAATAAGGAGCATGCACAGGGTGCGCACGGGATCGTCTCAACTAAGCTCTTTGAAGCATTGGCTATGCAGAAGCCCATCCTTTATGTGCGTAGTGATGAGGCACTTGTAGCTGATATGCTGCAGCAGGCAGGCGTGGGCTTGGCCGCTACAAGCAGTGACGAGGTGATAGCCTTTTTACAAGAGAAATTTGCCTATCGGCAGAAAAATGGCTATAATTGCATCGCCAAAGTAGAAGAGAGTTTCTTGCATCGCTTCCGTAGAGATGTGATAGCAGCGAAGTATAGTGCTCTTCTAAAAGGTATAATGAAAAAGAAACCAATCAATCAAAGCAATGAGTGAGCAGTCCGATCCTCTTCCGGCGGAGCCTGAAATACGGTATCCAAAGGTGATAGCAGGGCCGTGTAGTGCGGAGAGTATGGAACAGCTCCTCGCTACTGCAGCTGCACTTAAGGATCTTCCCATAAGCTATTTTAGAGCAGGTCTATGGAAACCGCGCTCGCGCCCCGGTGCATTCTGTGGTGTGGGCGGAGAAGGCTTGCGTTGGCTCCAAGAGGTGCGTGCTCAATACGACTTCCCTATTATGACGGAGGTTGCTGTGCCAGCACATGTGGAAGCTGCTCTCAAGGCAGGGGTTGATGCCCTTTGGTTAGGCGCACGCTGCGTCTCTAACCCCTTTTCAGTAGATGAGTTGGCGCAGGCTTTAAAGGGAACAAAGGTTCCTTTGTATGTCAAAAATCCGATCAGCCCTGATAGAGCTCTTTGGGTAGGTGCCATTGAACGATTGATGAATGTGGGGCTTACTGATATCAGTGCTGTATTCAGAGGCTACAACACTTATTACACCGGATTGGGTGATTTTCGTAATACACCGCTTTGGAACGAGGCTTTCGCCTTAAAAAAGTATTTCCCTTCTATCCCTCTTATTTGCGATCCCAGTCATATTGCGGGAAGGCGTAAATATGTAGAGCCGATGGCTCGTTTGGCTGTCGCATTAGGGTTTGAGGGTTTGATGATCGAAACGCATATACAGCCGGAAGTGGCCCTCAGTGATAAAGAGCAACAATTGACCCCACAAGCCTTGTCGGAGCTATTACACTCTCTCGCTGATAGTAAGGCGCTCTCTACGATGCCGATACTTGAGATGATGCGTTTCGCTTTAGATGAGAATGATCTTGCTATGCTGGCCATTATTTCCGAACGCTATAAGCTGGTGAGGAAAATCTCTGCTGTAAAGCAAGCTGGCAATATGCCTATATTACAAAAAGATCAATACGATAAAAAAATCGATATCCTCTTAAAATCTGCTGCACGAGAAGGTCTGAATAGTGACTTCGTCGCCAGCCTATTTAATTTAATTCACACCGAATCGGTCCGTCTGCAAGAAGAGCTCCGTTCGGAATCATCACATAACACAAGTAAACTTACAACGAATGGCCAATAAAGCAATTATCTGCATTGGTAGTAATAAAGACCGGAGTGAGAACATAGATCAAGTCATTCGCACTCTTCAGGCCCATTATCCCGGAGCACGTTTCTCTACGCCTGAGATGGCAGATGCTGTGGACCTGCCCGAGGGAAGCAAGCCTTTTCTCAATTTAGTGGCTATGCTTCCTACATTAGAAGAGAAAGAGGAGCTTATCGCATTTCTCAAGGAACTGGAGGAAGATATGGGGCGTGATCCGGATGATGATGAAGAAGGTATCATTCCTATGGATCTGGATTTGATTGAGTGGAATGAAGAGGTTGTGAAACCCCTGGACTTAGTACGCCCGTATGTAGTTTCCGGATTGGAAGAAATTGATGAATTGTGAATGATATCTTCTTCCCCTAAAGCGTATGGAGCAAGAAGAGTACCGGCAAACACTCATTGAGATTGCGCACCTGCTCTTGCGTAAACTGCAGGTAGGCACTACTTATCCGCTACTGCGACAGGAGCTGGAGAAGCTTTACCCGACGCTAAATGAAGAAATCATTCAACAGCTGGAGATTAGTAGAGTAGCCGTTGAGGAGCTAAATCTGCAAGAAGAGTCTGTAGCTGCTATACTCTTACTTCCCGCTTACAATAGGGGAGAGCTTGATAAGAAGCATATTGCACAAATATCCCCGGAAGGAGCGGCTTCTCTTATTGAGCGTCTGCAACACTTAATGCAGATAGAGGCAGAAGCCCGTCAAGCTGATGCAGCTACCGTGAGGGAGCTTATCGTCTCTTCGGCTCAAGATATCCGCGTATTACTTATTCTCCTGTCAGATCGACTGTACAGACTCCGTGTGTGCAAGGAGCAACTTCCTGAGGAACAGCGTCAGGAGTTGGCGGTATTAGTTCGTGATGTATATGTGCCTATTGCGCATAAATTGGGTCTTTATGCCATAAAAGGAGAGATGGAGGATCTGGTCCTTAAATATTTAGAGCCGGATCGTTTTTATGCTATTAAGGAGGCACTTGGGCAAAAGAAGCGGGAGCGGGATGCCTACATGGATCGTGTGGTCGTAACCCTTCGGGAGCTTTTCGATAAAGTGCCTGTGCGCTGGTCCTATACGATTAAAGCACGTACCAAGAGCATCTCGTCAATCTACAATAAAATGCAGAAAAAGGGTACACCCTTTGAGCAAATCTATGACCTATCGGCACTGCGTATTATTATTGATGCACCAAAGCATGAAGAGCATGAAGCGTGCTGGTACTTTTATTCATTGGTGACCGGCTTGTATGAACCTGACGTAAAGCGCCTTCGAGATTGGATCTCTAATCCCAAGCCAAATGGGTATCGCTCACTGCAGATCACGGTGCTTGCTTTGGACAATAAATACGTAGAGGTGCAAATTCGTACGGCACTTATGGATGAGATTGCCGAACATGGTGTGGCAGCTCATTGGCGATACAAAGGATTATCCGGTCAATCTACGTTAGATTCTTTATTGGATGAAATGCGCGGGGCAATGGAGGAGAGTCAGTCTACTGAGGATTCCTCGGATAAGTTTGCCTTTACTGCTGCTCGATCCTCTTATGTATTTACTCCCAAGGGAGAGCTGAAGCGATTGCCACTGGGAGCTACTTTGCTTGATTTTGCCTTTGCTATCCACACAAAGGTGGGTGCAAAAGCTATTGGAGGACGGATCAACGGTAAAAATGCCTCTTTGAAAGCAACGCTGCGTAGTGGAGATCGGGTTGAAGTGATTACTTCTCGCAATCAATATCCCAAAGAGGACTGGCTGCAAATAGTGGTTTCGGATAGTGCAAAGCAAAAGATTCGTCGACTACTTCGTGAAGAGCAAGAGGGTTCTTTTTCTACTATCAGAGAGGCTATCCAAAGGCGAATGAAGAATCGTCGTCTGCCTTACGATGACCGCACCTTTGTAAAGGCTTACCAGACGCTTGGGTACAACTCATATGACGAATTTTACACTGCACTGCATACGGAGAAGTGTGAGTTGAACCATTTCATTGACTGCTATGCGGAGATTATTGAGGAAGCGCAAACCCAAGAGCAGAAAGTGCGTAATGAGCTTGCGGTCGAATCGACGCAAAGCACTCGCCATCTCCCGGAGTCGGGAAGTGAAGAGGGTGGAGTGGTGGTTGGAAAAAATCTTAAGGGAGTCAATTATGAGTTGGCTAAGTGCTGTGCACCTCAGTACGGAGACGCCATATTCGCCTACCCCGGACGCTCTGGTCTTCGTATTCATCGCTACGATTGTCCTAATGCACGTGATATATTTGCACGATACCGCGACCGAGTGCTTCCGGCGCATTGGGAAGGGTTGGAAGGGCAGCAGCGGAGCAATTTGTATGTGGTCGCACTGGAAAGTGCAGAGACATCGGCACGCATCCTTTCATTAGCAAAGAATTCCCAAGGTATTGAGTTGCTTTCTTACAATTTTCACGCCTCAAACGGTATCCTTGAGTGTGAGCTTACACTGGGCGCATCCTCCGAACCGATCAATTTACTCCGTAATAAAATACTGGCTCTGGAAGGGGTTCAAAGCGTTAGTAAAGCGTAATCCACTTCCCTTTTATCCTCTTTTCTGCTCTCTCTATCCTCAAAAGGTATTAGTGGGCATGCACTGACACCACTTTTGTTTCATCTCGTGGAACTGGTGATTCTTATTATTGCTTTGAGCGTGACACCTGAAAGGAAGCTCAAAGGGAGGAACATCTATGGGCGTAATGAGGATAATAGCCACATTGGCGGCCCTACTACTCAATGTGCTTTCATTATAAGTTAGAGAGCATTAGCCGCTGAAGATCACTTTTATTAATTAGTAATTGTCTGTAGATGAATTATATTTACTACCTTTGCAAACGATACTCCTAAGTAGGGTTTTGAAAAGAGCATGCACTATATGTTAGCGGGCCACCTTACGGGACTAATATAGATTAGTAAAAAGCAGGCAGAAAATATGTTTGCAGTAGTTGAAATTCAAGGACAGCAGTTTAAGGTCGAAGAGGGCCGTCGGCTGTTTGTACACCACATTAAAGATGTGGAAAGCGGAGCAAAGATTGATTTTGACCGTGTAATGCTCGTCAATAAGGACGGCAATGTATCGGTGGGAATGCCTACCGTAGAGGGCGCAAAAGTGGTTTGTGAGGTGCTTTCTCCTTTAGTAAAGGGCGAAAAAGTACTTGTCTTCCACAAGAAGCGTAGAAATGATTACCGGAAACTGAATGGTCACCGCCAACAGTTTACGGAGATAGAAGTTAAGCAAATAGTAGGATAAGGGAATCAAAGAGATATGGCACACAAGAAAGGCGTCGGAAGCTCGAAGAACGGTCGCGAGTCCGAAAGTAAACGATTAGGTGTAAAGAAATTCGGTGGCGAAGTAGTAAAAGCCGGTAATATATTGGTTCGTCAAAGAGGTACCCAGCATCACCCCGGTGAAAATGTGGGAATCGGTAAGGATCACACTCTTTATGCACTGATAGATGGTAAGGTTGTGTTCACTAAAAAGCGTGAAAACCGCTCTTTTGTATCTGTTGAACCAGTAGCAGCCGAATAAAGAAACATTCAGTAACAATAAGATGAGAAGAATGGTTGTTGCAGTGCGCTGCGAAGCCATTCTTCTTTGCGTTAAGAGGGATTAATAAGTTGCATTTATAAGCAAAAAAGAAACGAGTCATGCTTGTAGTAAAAGATATTTTGGAGCATCCTGAGGAGACAATCCAACGTCTTGCGGTGAAGCATTTTGATGCTAAAGAGGCCATTGGGCAGGTGATTGCTTTGGATGAACAGCGTCGTACCGCCCAGCAGTCTTTGGATGCTTCTCTTAATCAGCAAAAGAAGCTTGCTGCTGAGATAGGTGCTAAAATGAAGCAGGGGCTAAAAGAGGAGGCCACTGCCCTGCGTGAAGAGGTGGCTCGACTCAAGGAGGATAGTATTCGATCGGAAGAGGCAAAAAAACAAGCGGAAGAGGCTATCGAGCAACTTCTTTTGTCTATTCCCAATACCCCTCATGTTTCTGTGCCTGAGGGAAATGGGGCTGACGACAATGAAGTAGTTGAGATGGGTGGCCAGATGCCTAAGCTGGCAGATGATGCCATTCCTCATTGGGAGTTGGCAAAGAAATATGATTTAGTTGATTTTGAACTGGGGGTTAAGATTACGGGTGCAGGATTTCCGGTATATAAAAAGCAGGGCGCGCGTCTGCAACGTGCGTTGATTAGTTTTTTCCTGGATCGTGCCATTGCCTCCGGTTATGAAGAAATTGAGCCGCCACTTTTGGTCAATGAGGCGAGCGGATATGGTACCGGACAGCTTCCCGACAAGGAAGGACAGATGTATGAAGTGCCTATTGACGGACTTTATCTCATACCCACTGCCGAGGTGCCGGTTACCAATCTCTACCGAGACGTTATATTGGACGAAAAGGAATTACCTATCCGTCACGTGGCTTATTCGTCATGTTTCCGTCGTGAAGCTGGCTCTTATGGAAAAGATGTGCGCGGTTTGAACCGCCTCCATCAGTTCGATAAGGTAGAAATAGTACAAATAGACACTCCCGAACGCTCCTATCAGACTCTGGATAAAATGATAGATCATGTGCGTGGGCTGGTAGAGTCTCTCGGATTGCCCTGGCGTATCCTCAGACTCTGCGGAGGCGATATAAGCTTTACCTCTGCCCTGACGTATGATTTTGAGGTCTATTCAGCTGCTCAAGGGCGTTGGCTTGAGGTGAGCTCGGTCTCTAACTTTGAGAGCTATCAGGCTAATCGCCTTAAGTGTCGCTACCGTAATAAGGATCGTAAGACGGTGCTCTGTCACACCCTTAATGGTAGTGCGCTTGCTCTGCCACGTATTGTAGCTGCTTTATTGGAAAATAATCAGTCGCCTGAGGGTATTCATATTCCTGAAGTACTGGTACCCTATACAGGCTTTGATATAATCAAAGCAACCGATGGCCAATAAGAAAAAGGGGGAAACCGGCAAGCGACATATCTCCATTAAGAATAGGCGCGCCACTTTTGATTATGAAGTATTGGAGCGCTATACGGCAGGTATTGTACTGGTCGGTCCTGAAATTAAATCAATCCGTGCCGGAAAGGCCGGACTCGCAGATAGCTATTGCTATTTTGCCGGCAATGAGTTGTGGGTGAAGAATCTGTATATAGCGGAGTATGCGTTTGCCTCTTTCAATCGTGCACCGGAGAGACGAGAGCGCAAATTGTTACTCAACAAGCGTGAGCTGCGTAAGCTTCATAATGCAGTAAAAAGCCCCGGCACTACAATAGTGCCACTCGAATTATATATCAATGAGCGAGGACTGGCAAAGTTGGTCATTGCAGAAGCAAGAGGGAAAAAGAATTACGATAAGCGTCAGTCTATCAAAGAGCGTGAGGATAAGCGAAGTATGGCTCGTGCAATGAGGTATTAAGCTTTATCTTCCTCTTTATTTCGCATCTATTAAAGGTGACATACCCAAGGAATATACTCCGAGCGGTATGCCACCTTTAATTTTTTTTCTATTTCTATGTAGATTCCTTTAGTACAGGTCTCGTGCTATACGTCTATTTTTGGTGCATTATTGCGGATTGCGTAGGGGGTATCGCCCAGCATTTTTTTGCAGAAGGCACACAGATAGCTCACAGAAGATAGCTTATATCGTTCTGCTAATTCGGTTAGAGGGGCATCTGTTTCAACAAGGTCATAATATAGAAAATAGGCCTTTTGACGGTGGACCCACTGCAATGGCGACTGATGAAACTCCTCTTTGAAGGTCCTTTTGAAGCTGCTCAGCGACAGACCGGATAGCTCTGCCAACTCTTCTACATTACGGGCATCCATAAAGTGATGGAATACGAACGAGCGGAAGCCGGTGTGGTGGCAATGGAACTCAGAGAAGAAGGGCTCTATTTCCGATTTTGGGTAGAGATTCCAAAAAATAGAAAAGAGCTCACGAAGCTTATGCTCATACAAACCCTGTAGTTTCATGCCCTTTTTGAGATAGCAGACAACCGAATCGCGCCACAAGCGCACGGCATCGTTTGCTTTAAGTGTGGTTGTATGGATGTATGTTTTGCTTTGCTTATCATCTTTCCCTGTAGAAGCATCAGATGAAACGTTGGGGCAGCGCTTTCCTTCGCAGAGTTGAATGGAGGCAAAAAAGCGAAATACTAATGCCTGTCCTTCGCTGCTTTTGTGGCGCATCCTAATACGATGAAAGCTAGGAACAAACAACACTTCGTCGCCGTTTGTCTTTGGCAAGTCATGAGGAAACTCGTGTATCTCAATCCCTTCTGTAAGAGGAAATACCAATAAGTAACGGTCATCGCTGTCAAGCATGCAGCCCTTGGCAGATACATGTACCAGATCGGGAAGAATAGAAGACGCTGAGGAGGGATTGGGAACTGCGCTTCTTGTAGATGAGGAAATGGTTACCTCTCTATCAATATCAGGAGTCCAGGTCTCTTTTTCCGGAGTGTAAGAATTCTTTTCAACCATGCTTCTTCATTTCTTTTTTTGTAGAAAAGTGTCTCCTTCTCTACCTGTTGATTTTCTCAAATAACAGAATGCTGACTATCAATTAATCTACAAATGTAGCAAATTTAAAACTAATTTCCATCTTCTGAAAGGGAATTTGGCATGTTGCAGTACGAAAAGGAAGATAATAACATACGGCGGTTACTTTGAGCGGTTTATGGCAGAGCTTGAAGATAAGGTGCAGGATAAATACAATATGGCTTGCTCCTGCTTAAAACACAAGAGCGTATTTCTACCAAGTTCGTAAAGTCTATTCGTGATGGTCTGTTTGAGTTGCGCACAGAGTACAACGGATATATATCGTGTATTCTTTATCTTCGATGAGGGGCAAATAGTGGTGTTGTTCAATGGATTTCAGAAGAAAACGCAGAAAACACCAAGTAACGAAATAGAAAAAAACATTAAAAATAAAGGAGGCATATTATGCAGACAAATAATCATCAAATAGTAGATTACGACTTAGTTTTAGATGCCAAGTTCGGCAAAGAGGGTAACTCCGAACGACAAGCTTTTGAAGAGGAAGCCAGGTCTTTCTACGCAGCGCAGATACTTCTTCAAGCGCGCAAGGAAGCCAAGGTAACGCAAGCCGAGCTTGCCAAGCGTGTAGGCACGACAAAGTCTTACATCTTGAAGCTTGAGAATGGTGTGATAGAACCGGGTGTGGGACTGTTTTTCCGTTTGGTAAATGCCCTCGGATTGCGTATTGACATCACCAGTCCGATAGGGATTTAACGAAACAGAAGAGGGGCATTTTGCCGCTCTTTTTCTTGGTGGTAGAAACTATTGCTTTTTGCATCTTATTCTAATTGACGATGTACTTCCCGTTTGATACATCTTCAATTCACATTGCGTTCCTGCTAAGTTGAGGACATCGTATTTCAGGTACTCCGTGCCATCAATAAAGCAACTAATGGTTTTACCTTTTGCCTTGTACGTTCCCGAGCCGTTGCCAAAATAGCCACGTCCGGAATAAGTTCCATCGGCATTAAAAGTTGCATAGGTCGGTTCAAAATAACGTTCGGCAATTGATGATGTAACGTCTAACATGCTTCCATCTTTTTGTTCAACGTGTGTAATACGCCACGTCCCATACAGAGTTTCCAATGGGTAGTCAAACCCACTTGGTTCATCTTCTTTTGAACACCCGGATAATGCTACTACCAGCCCGACAAGGGCAAGCATTGTAAATAGAAATTTCTTCATTGTTGTTTTATTATTAAAAATCTGTGTTCTGCAAAGATAAAGATAAATCGTCGGTTTTGTTGTGTTTTGCATCGACTTTCTATTTGTGCAGATACCAGTATCAAGTGCAACGGTATGACAAAAGTAATGCAAGGACTTCATTCGGGGATTTAAAGTCCAAACTTTTCCCGGGTCTTTGGTTTAGGAGTCTCCTGATATTTCGTATTTGTTTGTCATCAATGTCTTTGAATGAAGTCCCTTTGGGTATGTATTGTCGAATGAGTTTGTTGAGCAATTCAACATGGGGCTTGTCTGTGGAACAATAAGGTTTGGCAAAAAAAACGGGAATACGGAGCGCCCTCTCAATGGATCTAAAAGCCATAAATTCCGATCCTTTGTCTGTGGTTATGGAATGCAACAATCCCATCCTCTTGAAGTAAGCCAAACTCCGATTAACGACCCGAGCCAACGACTTGGCATTCTTGCCATTAGGTAGCTTTTCAATGATGGCATACCCCGTCTTTCTCTCGGTCAGGGCAAGGATGGCTTCTCGTTGCTGAGCCCCGATGATAAGATCCATTTCGAAATCTCTAAACGCTCTTTACGGTCGATGCAGTCCGGTCTCTCGTCTATACTTTTCCGCCGTCCCCATTTCCCTTTTTGGGGAGAAGCTAAAGGCTTGTGACGGTATTTCAGATGATGTCTCGTATGACGATAGAGATCCCCACCGCCCTCTTTGTCCTTATGGAGAAAGGTGTATAGGGTGGTTTTGCCCGCAATGGGAATTCCCTCCAAGCGAAAGCGTCCTACGATTTGTTCGGGTGACCATTGTTTCTGCCGGATAATTTGTTCGACTTCGTGTCGCATCTTTGAGTTGAATTTGCGCGGATAATAACGCCATCCTTTGCGTTCTGAGGCGTATGTCTCCGCCTGCCGACAGGAATATCTTCGCGAGGGGTTTGATTCCTACGGATCTCTCTAGAGACGGTACTAGTGGCCACTCCAATGGTTTCTGCGATGAAAGAATAGGACTTACCTTGCTTCAGAAGTCGATCAATTGTGTATCTTTGCTCTCGGCTCTAATGATTGTATTTTTTTTCATGACAACGCAAATATAAACTTTTGAGTCCACCCTCCAAGGGGCATGCCCCCTGGAGGGTTCTTGTTTATCTAAGCGTTGCACTTACAACCGGAAAATACATGTTCCTACCCTAATTGAGGGGATAAAAGAATAGTAGACCGGGCAGTGCAAAAAATAATAAAAAGCATATTGCTAAACTGAGTTTCCTACTATCTATTGCTATAGGATGTATATCGGTGAACCTGCTCTTTTGGAGAAGTTTGGCTCCTCTTATACTAATTCTATGAAGTATAAAGCATTGAATCTCAAAAATGAGAAATATGGCATTTTGTAGATAAAACTTTTTGTTTACCTTTGCAGAACGATGGAAGAAGAGTTCAATATCAGACATAGTGTAGTGGAAAGGCCTACCGACTTAGCTATAGAAGAGGCGTTGCGTCCCTCCTGCTTTTCCTCCTTTAGTGGGCAAGAAAAGGTAATTGGCAACCTTACAATCTTTGTAGCGGCAGCCAAGAAGCGCGAAGAGGCCTTAGACCATGTGTTGCTTCATGGTCCTCCTGGCTTAGGAAAAACGACTCTTGCACACATTATTGCTGAAGAAATGGGCGTGGGGATTAAGGTGACCAGTGGTCCCGTATTGGACAAGCCCGGTGATTTAGCGGGTTTGCTTACTTCATTGGAGCCCCGAGATGTGTTGTTTATTGATGAAATTCACCGTTTGAGCCCTGTAGTAGAGGAATATCTTTATTCTGCTATGGAGGATTATCGGATTGATATCATGATAGATAAAGGGCCCGGTGCACGCACGATACAGATTGACTTGAACCCCTTTACTTTAGTAGGGGCGACTACGCGTTCAGGTTTGCTTACTGCTCCGCTACGCGCCCGCTTCGGTATTAACTTGCACTTAGAGTACTACGATATTGATACGATCTGTGCCATTGTATTGCGCTCGGCTTCTATTTTACAGACCTCTTGTACGGCGGAGGCCGCTCAAGAGATTGCGTCTCGTAGTCGTGGCACGCCGAGGGTGGCTAATGCTTTGCTCCGTCGGGTAAGAGACTTTGCTCAGATTAAGGGGGATGGCGAGATAGATAAGCAGATCGCACTCTATGCATTGGAGGCGCTCAATATAGATCGCTTCGGATTGGATCAGATAGACCATAAGCTATTGGTTAACATTATCGATAAGTTTGGAGGCGGACCGGTGGGTTTATCCACTATTGCCACGGCCATGGGAGAGGATCCCGGCACGATAGAGGATGTGTACGAGCCTTTCCTTATTAAAGAGGGATTCCTTAAGCGAACCCCTCGCGGCAGAGAGGCCACGGAGCTTGCCTATAAGCATTTACACAGGGTGTATCGTAATGAAGCCTTAGATGCTACACTCTTCGATTGACATAATATAAGAATAGAAAATAGTACCATACAAAATATCAATTTATACGAATCAGAGTAGGAATATTCACAGTAAGAATATATAGTCATGGAAATGAAGTTTGACAACTTGGATCTTAAGATCCTCTCAATTGTATCACAGAATGCACGTGTTCCGGTAAAGGAGATAGCAGAGCGTTGTGATGTGTCTCGCGCTGCAGTACATCAGCACTTGGCACGCATGAGAGCCAATAAGATGATTGCCGATAGGGGTTTTCGTGTAAATCCTCGTGACTTGGGCTACGGAATATGCACATTTGTGGGTATTCGGCTTGAAAAAGCCAGCATGTACAAGGCGGTAGTACCTTGTATCGAAGCCATTCCGGAGGTGGTAGAGTGCCACTACACGACAGGGGCATACTCACTGCTTATCAAGCTTTATGCAACGGACAATGTGCATTTGATGGAGATACTGAGTGATCGGATTCAGTCTATTAAAGGGGTCTCTTCAACAGAAGCGATGGTGTCGCTGGAAGAGGGCTTCTTGCGTAACTTGCCGATCCCGGAGGTATCGAACATGCCTTCGCGCCGCAGAAAGAGTCGCTAATACACGCTCAGTAGATGGTAAAGCACTATTCGTTAAGTCGCTTTGCCGCATCACTTGAGAAGTGTATAGAGGTTAATTTCTCAGGCAATTATTGGGTTCACGCCGAGACGATCGACGTGAAAGTCCACGTAGCTACCGGGCATTGCTACTTAGAGCTTATCGAGAAAGAGCCGGATGGAAATCGTATAAAAGCTCGAATGAGAGCCGTTATTTGGGCCTCTCGATATAGCTACATAAAGCAACGGATAGCCACGGAAGCAGAGCGCAGTTTTGATTCAGGGCTGGCTATATTGGCTCTGGTCAAGGTGCGCTTTTCGCCTCAATATGGACTGAGCCTGGAGATAATTGACATAGATCCGGCATATACTATCGGAGAGGTAGCACGCCGGCGCAAAGAGTTAGCCGATAGGCTACGGACGGAGGGGTTGATCGAGCGCAATAAGCAGCTGCCCCTGCCTCATCCGATCAAAACGATAGCGCTTATAACGAGTGATACGGCGGCAGGCTTTGGAGATTTTAAGGAACATTTGCTTCGGAATGGACGAAGCTACCCATTTGCGGTTGTCATGTTTTCTGCCCTTATGCAGGGTGAAAATGCTGAGAAGAGTGTGATTGCAGCACTTGAGCGTATCAAGAAAAGCAACATACCCTTTGATGTGGTCGCATTGGTTCGCGGTGGGGGTGCCGAGTTGGATCTGTCTGCTTTCGATAGTTACGAGATAGCCAAGGCAATTGCTCTATTCCCGCTTCCTGTACTGACAGGGATCGGTCATCAACGTGATACAACGCTTTGCGATATGGTTGCGGGAAAAAGTTTGAAGACACCCACTGCGGTAGCCGACTTTCTCGTAAGTTATAGAGAAAGTGAGTACTTGGATCTTTTAGCTCAAACCGACAGATTTCGGAAGGAAGTCAAAAGAGCAATGGAGCATCACGAACTTTTACTGCAGAAGAGTGTACAGAGCCTCCCTATGCAGCTCGTGGCGAGAATCCATGCAGAAAAGATGCGTCTCTCCTCCGCTTGCCAGCACTTCAGCTATGTGTGTCGGAGTTGTACGGCTGCCGAGCACCGCTATTTGGAGGGCAGTGGGCAGCGGTTTGCCCAAGTACTCCGGCAAGCTATACAAAGTGAACAGCATCATTTGGAGGCACAATGCCTGCGCCTTACCTTGCGCTTACCGCTCTATAAGCGTGAACGTGAAGAAGAATTAAAGCGTATGAATAAGGCACTGTGCGATACTCTCAAGCGTGAAAGGCTCAAACGTAACCAAGCACTGAGCGAAGTAGAGCGTATTATCGGTTTAATGGATCCGCTTAATACGCTGAAGCGGGGCTACAGTATTGTAACCAAAGCGAGTGGAGAAGTATTGAAGAGTGCCTCCGACGTACAGGAAGGCGAGGTACTGACGATTAGACTTTCTGCCGGTAGTGCGGAAGCTGCTGTGTTGCGTACAAAGGAAGAGAAAAATAAAAAGCCAAAAAAATCCTCGTCTGCCGTTGAATAGAGAGGCTTCCGGACGTCTTTCGTTTTGTGTACGTTTGTGAATGGTGGCTTTTTGTAGCATGTACTAAAGAAAAGATTCTGATCTTTTAAATCAAATATATAGATCTTTTAGCGTAAACATCTATACCTTTTGATCAAGAGGTATAGATGTTTTTTGTGCCAATAATAAAGGGGAGGCTATCGTCAGGCGGACCTATAGCCACTTCCGCACGGGCTGATGTAGAAAAAGGTTATTTAGTGTTGTTTGCCTTTTGCTGCGCTCTTAGTGTGCTCTCGATCAAGTCGCTTAGATTTTGGGATGGAAGCAACTATGGAAACAAGTCGGCTACGTATCTGCTCTGTAGTGTGGATCATACTCAGGCGCTCACTATAGTTATCAAAGTCGTTGTAGATGACCCGAGAAGAGGGATGTATATCCTTAATCGTCCGGCTGAGTAAGCCCGATCCACCGAATACATCAATGAATATGGAGTCCGGCGAGAACTTGCTTATCTCTCGAGCAAATGGTTTTAAAAACATTCTTTTTTGTCCTTGAAAAGGCAGCGGAGCCTTATTATAGCGAAGTTTGGGTTGGTTAGCAGTAGTCACAATTGTATTTATTGGATAAAAGGTTGTACATTTGTGGCACTCTCACATAAAAAAGAGGTGCCAAGACGCCGAATCGAGGAATAAGTCCTCGTCGTGGCGTCTTGGCACCTTTGTTGTAGCAGAGATGTGAGAGTTACTGCTACGGAGACAGGATTAAGAAGTAGCATCCGTCAGCGGACGGGTGCTACTTTGTTGTTCCGCCGGTAGTGGAGGAAGCCTTAACGGTTTTTATTTCGCCTGTGTTGCTGAAGGAGGCGGAGTAGGTAGCCTCTTCCTTCGCCGGGTGGGTCATTTCGATGGAGTCGATGAGGAACATACCTTCTTCGTATGTAGCATCGGTAGGAGCGTTGCTTCGGTACCCATAGCGCAGCTTAACCGGCTTGCCCTCTTTGTGGAGTGCATATAGTTCTGAAGCGATGATTCCGTCGTCTGCTGTGCCGATCTTGACAAACCCGTCCACGGAGAGGGTGACTTCGATGGAGTTAACGCTCTTGGTCTTATAGAGCGAGTTGGTAGTGTCCTTGTCGACAATCTCTTTCGAGTTGCTCTTAGAGGAATTTTATGAGACTTAGCCCCGAGCGTAGGTATCCATTTGCTATTCTTTTCGATGAATAAGGTTATTTCGGAGCCGTTAAGGTATGATGTGTTTGACATGGTTGATTAGTGTTTTTTGAGTCTGTATTGAATGATAAGTAAGATGAGCAGCGTGGCAATGCCGACAGTAATGGTAATGGGTACTCTTGTGTTGGATACCGGTATGGGCACTTCCACCCGGGAGGTAATGCGCAGCGTGTCGATGATGTGAAGCGTATCTATGCTGCGGACCACCCGATCGCGATAGCGCACTTTCTCGATGCGCACGGTATCGCCGGAAACCGAAGTAAAGAGGAGACCGGAATGGAGCTATTTGAAGCAAAGTGCCTTTCCGACCGTCGCAACGTAGTGCGTGTGATGAATGCAACCATATTGCCGGCCTTAGCTGCTTTGGGCATCATACACGAGGGATTGACCTTCTCCTATCCACAAGAAGAGGACAAAGATGCCCTTTGGCAGCGCACGCTTGCCCTTATGCCCTATTACAATATGGATGATGAGTGGCTGCGCAACACATTCGGTGTGCAGATTAATGGTGTTATGACTTCTTAAAAATTGCATCGAAGCGCCGTTTCTCTCGCATTGAAGCGGCAATTCTGTTTCTTCGAAGCGGCAATTCTCTCGCATGATAATAGCAAGTTGCTGTGCTACCTTCCGCTCAATGGGCTGCTTACGAGGAGGTCAAGGGAACGACCTATCTGCAATACCGCACCGCATTAGACGACCGGGTGCGTGCCGAGCATGCCGCTTTGGAGGGTGTTACGCTGCCCCTCGACGATCCTTTTTGGGACACTGCCTTTCCGCCCAACGGCTGGAACTGCCGTTGCCATGTGATACCCGTGCCGCAAGAGGGGCACACGACAAGCAACAGCGAGGCAGCACGCCTCTCCTTCCGTCAGCTCACCGAAGGCAGAGACAGCATCTTCCGTTTCAATCCGGGGAAAGAGGCAGTACTATTCCCACCTCATCACCCATATTACGGCAAGCAGGGCTACCGGCACTGCGCCAATCAGCGACTTGCGGCAAACGACGACAAACATGACCCGGGCGACCCCTGTCGCGTCTACCGCACTCTCAAGGAAATCGAGCAAGAGGAAAGAGAGTTGACAGATGCCAGAGAAAGCGCAAAAAAGAACATACAGATATGTAAGAAAATGATTCCTCCCTTTGATGGGTTCGCTATTGTAGAAGGGAAAGAAGTAGTATCGGGCAGAATGCTCATCTTAAGGGGTTCATTAGACAGCATCAGGGAACATGCCTACACCGATATAAATGTGCAAAAGTGGCTTTCTGAACTAAACCTAAATCACCCACTTAAAGTACGCTACATAGGGTGGGGCGAAGTGCGGTATAAAGAAATGGAAAGCGGTAAAAAAGAACGCAAGCACCCCGAAGCTGCATTATTCACTTACTATGAAGTGGAAATTGCAGGGAAACCCTATTATATCAATGCAAAAGCGCACAGAAGATACAATCTTGATGAAGTTATATACACCATTGAGCCAACCAAACCGACAGACCTTAAAAACGGTATTCCGGACATCTATAACAAGACAACAAGAAAATAGAAAAAAGAGTCTCTGAATGCTCGCACCCTGCTCAATGGCCCTGAGTAAGTCTGATATCAAAAACTCTTTCCTCTTGCACAAAGATAGTATTTTATTTGATTATAGCAAAAAATTATTCGATTTGAACGAAAGAAGACGAACTAAGCTTATGTTAGCGCAAAAGAAAGTATCTCGGATTAGAAACACGGTATTCTATGCTGTTTTGATATTCTTCGACATACACCTACAATTTATACCCCGTTTAATTCTTCCACAAACTTGGTAAATTTTGAAGATGATGCATGAGTTGATAGTTTATTCATTTGCAGAATGAAAACACGCTACAGAGCCTTAAACAAGTCCTTTCCTCATTAACCATCTCGAAATACACCGCCAAACATCCTTTTATCGCTATGAAAACACTTATCAGACGGCACTTCTTAAATGCTCTAAACGCTGATACACAAATACTTTACCAACTTCTAAACGCTTTTACCTCTGCTTATGACCATCTATAAACGCTATCAAGGCATCATCCCAACCGCATTGGATGGCTTCAATTATACCGTTACGCTTGAGAGAGAAGATGCCAAAAAGGGCGATCCGATGCGTGAGTTACGCTTCTATGGAGAGGGCTTTACGCTTGAGCGCGAGACTCAGCAGTCCATCCTTGCCCCCATGCTGCCCACACGCCTTACGCTTTTCTTGCAGAGCGAATTGAATTACTCATTCGAGCACATAGCTAAGGATCGATTAGAGTGGTGTGCACGAGTTGATTTCAATGCAATCCCTCTTTTCCTTGGACGTGTCGAAACAGGTCTTTATGAGGAGGACTTTGCCGAGCCCCCTTATGAGGTGCGTCTGACTGCGACCTGTGGGCTTCAGTCGCTCTACGATGATGATATGAACATTGAAGAGATCCCCATCAATCAATTCGGTGTAACCAGACTATCGGACTTCCTCACATGGCTGCTCAAAGGAGCTTATCCCAAGGGGAACATCGGCAATACTGATATTGGAGAGGGCGTTGCCCGAAAGGAGATCTACATCGACCCTTTGGACTTTGCGACCAATGATAAGCCCATGAAGAAGGGAGAGGTGTTAGAAACTATTCTGCACGACTTCGCTCTCAATGTGCGTTCGGTAGGGGCTGTATTCACTATTCAGGATGTATTCTATCAAACGAGCAACCCGGATCGTCTGATAGGTGATATGCAGCATCCTCTCTATGCCACGCCACAATTGCAATCGGATCGTGGCATTGGTCAGCTCCTTCTCACACTCCCTAACGATGAGGTAACCACGCTTGCCCCTTACCACCTTCCGGCAGCTCCTGTTCGCCAAGTCAACCTACCCAACCCACTCTTTGGCGCAAGGGGAGAGGCCATGCTGCCCCCACCACGACAAATCGCTGTCTCTCCCCTCACTACCGCCACACCGCCTACCAATGAAGAGAAAGAGCAGGGTGTGACACTCGTTTGCTCGCAGATGTCCGTCAACGCACAACCGGATAAGCAAGGCATACTCATCGCATGCCCCATTGATGAGCCTTTCTATCAACATATATTGGATGTAACCATTCCCATGCAATTCACGATACGAGATGGGCAATCCATCCCGAGCGATGGGGAAGTGATGAACTGCATAGATGCCTATCTCTGCCACTTTGATGAAGCGAGCACTCGATGCGAAGTGTGCTATCAGGCAACCATTGGGGATGTCTATCGTGAGCCGGTAATGGGAGATCCATTGACTTACTTCAATGCGATTTATCAGGAAGATATATAGATCTTTTAGCGTAAACATCTATACCTTTTGATCAAGAGGTATAGATGTTTTTTGTGCCAATAATAAAGGGGAGGCTATCGTCAGGCGGACCTATAGCCACTTCCGCACGGGCTGATGTAGAAAAAGGTTATTTAGTGTTGTTTGCCTTTTGCTGCGCCTTTTGTGCTTTCTTAGCTGCCCGCTCCTCTTTGCGGGAGGGTAGG
Source organism: uncultured Bacteroidales bacterium (assembly GCA_947290775.1). GTDB lineage: Bacteria > Bacteroidota > Bacteroidia > Bacteroidales > Porphyromonadaceae > Porphyromonas > Porphyromonas miyakawae. The sequence goes on from CAMYPM010000001.1 coordinate 171,950, forward strand.
CCGAGCAATTTCCGATCTCTATTTCCGGGGTTCCACCTCTCGCCATAGCGTTCCCTCATGCGCTGAATATACTCCTCATTGAGATTCTTCCGCTCTCGCGTTTCTTCTTGCTTTTTTGCTTCCGGATGCACCATATCGGCCGGGCGCTGCTTGTATAGGGGTAGAGCAAGAGGATTCCATTTTATTTCTGAAGTAAATTTGGCTTGTACGGAGATAGCTTGCGGCAAATAGTAGGTTGGCTCCGGTTGCTCAGAGGGGTATTTACCCATATCCCATACACCATTCTTATTCAAATCCAGCCAAATACGACCAAAGTAGGTCTCAGGTGCCAGTTCTCCTACTTCAAGGCTGTCGGTCACTATTTGGCGTAGGAGTACGCTATCGTTTTTATCCAACAGCTCAAAGTAGCAAGGTGCTTCGTCAGGATTAAAATGGGGTGGATATTCCATGAATAACTTGAAGCCCCCGAACGCATCCTCTTTGAGCGTGGCAAAAGGAATTTGCTCCTTAAGTACAATGGAGTGATAGGCGCTTTCTATTGAGCCGGAGTCAATCTCTAAGAGATACTGAGCGCCAAAGTCAGCGTCGAATATGAGTTCGTAGTCGAGACTGCGAAGAGAGTCTTGCCGGAGGGTGACCGGTATCAGCGTGCGTTCGCCTTCGGGGATCTTGTCCCCTTGAGAAAAACTTTGACCCGATGTAGACGAATAATCCTCTTCTTGTGCCGTTGGGGTATCGTTCTGCTCTGCTTGGTGCCCATATTTGTCTAAGGCATTTTCGTATGGGTTTGATGCCCCTCCCACGTAGGATTTTTCCTTCTGATTATAGTTTGATGGTGCTTGTGTAGGCTCCGGAGTAGCATTGGCAGGTGATGCATCCAACTGAGGAATGGAGTCTGTTGCAGCAAGTGAAGCACTATCTACCGCAATAGAATAGAGTCGTATCGGTATAGAATCCGGCAAGACAACCGGCTCGGAGAAGGAAAGCCATACGGCCGCTCTCGGATGCCCTTTGTGAATGCCCTCTTCTCGGATTAAGTTAACCTTGAGTTGAGGTATATGGAGCTGTATGGAGTCGATAAGCGTTGAGTCGTTGTGAGGAATGGAATCCACACTTAGATGGGTTGAATCCGTTGTGGAAATTACGGCCTTCTTCTTGGATGCTCTCTTTTTCTTGCTTTTCCGGCCAGTAGTTTTCCCTTTTTCAATAGTTTTCGGGTGCTTGTACACAAATTGCAGTGAATCCTCCTTTACGATAGGGCGTTCAAGCGAATCCAATGCGGCATAGGAAATAGTGAAGCGCAGCGTGTCCTGTTGGTAGAGCAACGAGTCCGTGAGGTAATAGGAAAGGGTGTGTTTGTCTTGCTCTAATTGAGGTTGCCAACCGGCAGATGACGAGGATGGATAGGTAAATAGGGGCTTTAGTTGCGGTAGTTGGGTAATAGGTTCATGAAAGGCAATAGTAAGGCGAGTAGAGTCGGGGCGTGAAACTTTACCCAAGACTTGTGATTTGCGAATGTTTACAGCATAGAGGAGCAGATTGTCCGGTACGGACTCATCCTCATTGGGCAATGGGCTTGGCTCAACGGCAGTAGCAACTTCTGTAGAATCTGCCGCGCCTTCGGTAGAAACTTTTTGGTCGGTGCCTTTATCCGCAACTAATTGTGGGAAGGGCTCTGCAGTGGCGGTGCTATCCTGTAGCGTACTGTCTGAGGGGGTAGCTGCCTGTTCCTTAAGGGGGAGGGTGAGTGGTAGCTGCGCTTCTATGGCATCAGCAAGGAAGGCGATACCCTCATTAGGCTGTGAGTAGCTGTAGTTGCGGTCAATGTCGTTAGTCGCTACCAAAAAATATTTCCCCGGTGCCAAATGGGTTATATTGAACACTCCGTTGTCGGTAGTCTTACTGATACGGAGCATGGGTTGATCGCCCGGTAAGTCAGGGAGCGAATCCCGATAGACGCCTACGGTGTAGGCACTGAGGGGCATAAGCGTGTGTGCATCCAAGAGCTGCCCGCGAAGTTGCATCGTATCGATATGAGGACCTGTGGAAAAAGCATAAGAAAAGCCCTCCAAAGGGTTCCCTTCGTTAAGGTCAACAATGGCATCGCTAAAATCAAAAGTATAGGTTGTATTGGGAACGAGAGGCTCCTCTATTTTAATTGTAATGGTTTTCCCCACCCCTGCTGTAAAGCGAGGCGGTTCAAGTTGTGGAGGTGCTGCGACTACCTTCTCGCTCTGCTTCTCTAAACGTACATTTTCATTGAAACGAAGCTTTATAGTACGCTTTTTCACGTTGACTGCTCCATTGGGAGGAGTTGCTTTAACTAATTTTGGCGGCATCATGTCGTAGGGTCCACCCTCGGGAGAAACTTGATGCGCACAGCCGTATATCAGTGTGGCAAGTATTGCGGTGAAAAGTAATGTAGCAAGAGTAAGTAAGGAAGAGCGTCGCATATAAAGTTGCTAAAGGACAATAGGCCCATGAGGCCGTAACTCGGTGATTGAATCGCCTTCAATCCTTATGACAGCTGTTTGTAGTCCCGGGGCAATATCCCCGTCCAGTATGGTATAAACCTCCTTCCCATATAACTCATCTATCAGCTCGGGATTCGTAAGGTATTCGATCTCCTCCTGTAGTACCGGTAGTGAAGCGGTCAGCAGCGGATAGCTGAGATGTTCTAAGAGTAACGAGGTGATGGGTGAAAGAGAAAAACGAATGCCCACCTCTTTGCGTTCCTTGAGCTGCTTGGGTAGCTTATTGGTAACCGGCAAAATAAAGGTCATAGGCTCCGAGAGATGCTCTTTGATAAAGCGAAATGCAGAATTGTCAATTTTGGCATAGGAAGAGGCTTCTGCTAAATCACGACACATTAGCGCAAAGAGCTGCTTCCGCATATCACTTCGCTTGAGTGCATAGATACGCTCAACGGCAGTAACTTTAAGCGGGTTACAGCCATATGCGTAGCCTATTCCTGTGGGAAAGATGATAATTTCGCCCTCGTCAATAAGGTGGGTTAGCTCTTCGATGAGCTTAAAATCGGGATTCTGATAATATAGCTTTGTAATCACCTTGCAAAGCTACTCAAAAAGGAAGTAATGGGATAGCCTAACGCTGTCGTCTTTTGTAAAAGCGTCCAAATGAGCCAGTTGGCTCCATCCGTGGAGCTTGCCGTCACGAAAGAGTAGGCGTTCGATAGTATTACGCTGCGCTCTATTCAAGTAGGGGTGGAACGGAATGCTATCATAGGCAGTCTGTGACAGATTGATGCGCACCGGAGGCTGATTGACGGTAAAGAAGGGTTTTATTTGATGGTAACGCTCCGAGGTCATGCCCCATACCTCTTGCAGTTGGAGTACGGTGTAGTAGCCACCTAATCGCTCGCGGTAGCTTACTATGCGGCGAGCAAATGCCGGTCCAATGCCGGGTACACGAGTGAGTAATGCCGAGTCAGCTTGATTTAGATCAATGGTAGCGCCTTGCGGTATGCGTCTTTTGGGGGTGTATTCGCTTCCCGTGGGAGGTCCTACATACTCCGCGTTTCGCTCTAATGAAGGCTTCTCTTTAGGTTTGAGGGGGTGGGTATCGGTATAAATAGAGTCCTTTTGCAGTGTATCCGCAGAAGTGAGGAGAGGTGCTTCGGGTGGAAAGGAAGAGGCTGAGGTGGGTTTGGATACAAGGTAGATTGTAATCCCACTTATCAGTAGAATGGTGAGCGTGATTAGCCCGGGCCGGTCTCCTGTATGGAGTCTAAAGAGCTCCCTCAGTTTGTGTTTCAGTGCCATGGGTACTATTCACTATCTGCCCATCAGAAATAATCAGCGTACGCATACAAGTAGCCGCCAATTCGGCATCATGTGTAGCAATTAACATGGTTTGGTGCCGCTCCTGACGAATCTTTGTTAATAGGTTATGCAGCTCAATCTTATTCTTACTATCCAAGCTGCCGCTTGGTTCGTCTGCCAGTAGTATATCGGGGTCATTGATCAGCGCACGAGCAATAGCCACCCGCTGCTTTTCTCCTCCGGATAAGGCAGCGGGCTTGTGGTGTAAGCGTTCAGATAGATTGAGGGACGCTAATAGATGTTGTGCCTTATTCAGTGCCTCCTCTTTCTTCATGCCGGCAATCATAGCCGGTAATGCAGCATTCTCTTCTGCAGTAAACTCCGGCAGTAATTCATGTGACTGAAAAATAAATCCTATACGCTTATTGCGAAAAAGATCTTTCTTGCGCCCGGAAAGCTCAAAAAGAGAAGTCCCGTTGATTACAACCGAGCCTCCGTCCGCACTATCTAAGAGCCCGAGAATATGCAGCAGTGTTGTTTTTCCTGCACCTGAGGCACCCATGATAGCTACACTCTCGCCTTCATCAATTGAGAAGGAAAGTCCCTTGAGAACAGGTAATGCACCATAGTGCTTAGTGAGATTATTGACTTCCAGAAACATGCTTTACAGATTGGATAATACATGGGATGCAATGAAGCAACCAAATACGTTGGGTAAATAGGAAATGGTCCCTACCGTAGTACGTTTGTTGCGCTCAAGAGAGTTACTGAGGATAGCCTGTTTGATGGGAGCTTCTATTGAGTAAACAATCGGTATTCCTTCGTTAATACCTGCTTCGCGCAGATTGCGGCGTATGATTTTAGCTAATGAGCAATGATTACTTTGCGATATATCGGCTATGCGTACGCTTTGCGGATCACGCTTGGCACCGGCTCCCATAGAGGATACGATAGGAAAATGGGCTTGGTAGGATCGGATTAATAGCTCCGTTTTGGGCGCAATGGTATCTATGGCATCTACAATAAAGTCATAGCGATCCAAAGCGAGCAGGGGAGCAATATCGTCACATGCTAAGTACTTTTCAATACATCTCACCGATGCAGATGGATTGATGCGCAATACCAACTCTTTGGCGAGCGAGGCTTTACTTACTCCTATGTTGTCCGGAAAGGCAAGCACCTGCCGATTAATATTGGAGGCCGATACAGAGTCGCCATCCACTAATGTAAAATGTCCTACTCCGGCTCTGGCAAGCATCTCAACTATTATGCCACCCACTCCGCCTAAGCCTACAATAAGCACATGGGCCTGTTCATAACGAGCCAGTTGCTCGGTGCCGGTTAGTAATGCTGTACGCTCTGAGTAGGAGGCTTCCATCAGTGGATATTACGTTCGTTTAGTGCCTGTTGGTAGCGTTGCGCATTCAATAGGTGCTGCGTATAGAACTGGGCAAAGTCGTGGTATCCGGAGAAATCACTCTTCGCACACATATAGTAGAAGTTATGATGTGTGAAGTTCAAAACGGCATCAAGTGTACTCTTCTGTGGAAAGCGGATCGGACCGGGGGGAAGGCCTTCGTGCAGGTATGTATTGTATGGGGAGTTAGTTTGTAGTAAAGCTCCTGCTACACGCTTTGCGGAGAAGTCACCGGAGGCATACTTCAGAGTGGGATCAGCTTGTAGCTTCATACCGCGGCGTAGGCGATTGATATAGAGTCCGGCAATGTCTGAGTACTCATCTTTCTTGGCACTCTCCTCTTCTACAATACTGGCTATGATACAGATCTGTACCGGAGTAAGCTGCTCTTTCTGGGCTTTCTTCAAACGTTCTTCATTCCAAAAGCGATGATAGTTCGTTACTATTTTATGGATCAGTTCATTGGGAGAGATTGTCCAGTACACCTCATACGTATCAGGAATGAATAGGCAACGTATGGTCTCGGTAGTGAATCCCAAAGAGTCGCAAAAAGCTTCGTTTTCAATGAGTTTATTCAATGAGTCGGCCTCAAAAGCTAATGGAGCACTCAGTTTCTCCACAAGCTGTTGCTGGGTACGTATATTATTGAATGTAAGCTTTAGGGGCGTTTCGTTGGCTACAGTGAGCACTCTATATAGCTTTGTTAAGCTCATATTGCCCTTAACGGCATATCTACCGGGGCGTAATTTCTTCTCCACGTTTAGCATCTTTGAGAAGGGTGCCGCTAATGGAAGTTTTCGTAAGCCTATCTCATTGGTTAATTGCTCCTCTACTTGTTGAAGGGTTGTGGTTGGACGTACATAGAGAAATCCCTCTTTCCCCGACTTACCGGCAGGGCGTAACAACTCAAAGGCAACCCATCCTAAGAATAGTAGCAGTATAACGATTAGGATGATAATAAACCTTGTTAAGGCTTTACGACGTCGTACTTTTGCCAGATTCTGACCGGGGCGCCACTTAGGTACATAGGGATGATATTTTTTCTTCATAAAGGGGATTTAATTATACGTTACCAACCGCCGGTTGCTCCTCCGCCACCGGTAGAACCACCGCCAAAGCCTCCTCCGAAACCTCCTCCGAAGCCTCCGCGGCGACCTAAACTACTGCCAATGATGCTTCCGGCTATAATTCCGGTGCTCACATCATCGTCATCGCGTATATCCTTATGCTCCGTATGGTCGCAGAAGTCGCATTTCCAAGTGGTGCGCAGCACTCTTCCGTTACGCGTTCTTACATGCTTTTTACTCAATATATAGTACGAGCGGGTATGACAATTGGGACAATCTTTATACTTCGTTTTGGGTTGTTCCACAAGAACAGCATGTTCGTAGCCACATTGTGTACAACGATAGGGAGCATACTGCCGACTTCCGATGGCTGTTTCAAAGCGTTGAGAGGGGGAAAGGAGCCTATTTAAGTCAATACCGGCGGGATGATAAGTGTTGTAGCTACCGCATCTGGGGCAGGTAAGGGCGGCTTTTTTGATTCGCTTACGGTATTTAGGGTACCAAACGAGGAACAAAACCATCACAGGGATACAGATAATAAGCCATACCGACATCATTCGTGCATGTTTATCCATCTGTCGGAGTGCAAATTGAGGTTCGTATTGGGCAGCGATCTGCCGCACGCCTACAAATGCTCCTATTGTTAAGCCTATAACCGTAATAAAATAAAACGCCAGCACCAAAAACATTCCGATAACGGAAGATGTCCCATCATCGTCACTTGCGCTTCTTCTGTCAGAAGGTGTATATTCTCCTGCGTCAACACTCTCCCTAATCACGTTTATGGCGTTTAGTATTCCTTCGCCATACGCTTCCTGTTGGAAGTATGGTGCTATCTCGTTGGCTATGATATTACTGCATACTGCATCGGGCAACACTCCTTCCAATCCATAGCCCGTTTGAATACGGAACTTATGATCCTCCATTGATCCGATGAGTAGTAGTCCGGTGTTTTGCTTTGCAGAACCTAAGCCCCAACTGCGAAATAATTCTAAAGCAAAGTCCTCTATTTCCCTATCGGTTGATGGAATAAGTACCACGACTGCCTCAATCCCGAAGTCGTGTCGAAGCGCCATTAACGCTCGGTCTATCTCCACTTGTAGGTTGCTCCCTACGTATCCCTGTGGGTCACTAAGGAAACGGCTGCTGTCGGCTACCTGTACATTAGGCACATCGGAGACGGAATAAACACCTCCTTTGGGTGTAGCACACACATATAGTGTAGCTACTACCCATAGTAAGAGGGTGCTTAGGAGCGTGCGTATCTTCATTTTAGCCTATCTTTTTTAGCTCTGTTAGAACTTAACTTCAGGTGCCTTCTCCGCTCCCTCTGTAGCTTTGAAGTAAGGCCGCGTCTTGAATCCAAAAATGCCGGCCGCTATGTTATTAGGAAAGCGACGAATGTTTGTATTATACTCCTTAGCCACATTATTGAAATCCATGCGGGCTACGGCTATACGATTCTCAGTGCCTTCTAACTGAGCTTGAAGTTGACGGAAGTTTTCGTCTGCCTTAAGCTCCGGATAGCGCTCAACTACTACCATAAGACGACCTAAAGCATTAGTAAGTTGATCTTGTGTAGCTTGGAAGTTGGCTAATTGTTCCTCAGTCATCTTGCTGGGATCAATGGTATTGGCAGTAGCCTTGCTGCGTGCTTCTATCACGCCCTCTAAAGTCTCCTTTTCATGAGAGGCATACCCTTTAACTGTTTCTACTAAGTTGGGAATAAGATCAGTACGCCGTTGGTATTGGTTTTCTACTTGGCTCCAAGAGGTATTCACAGCTTCCTGTAGATTAACCATCTTATTGTAGCGTTTGATAAAGAAAATGGCAATAAGAGCCACAATCATCAAAATCACAATAAGTGTGGAGGAGCGTCCTTTACGGTTACGCGTATGCGCTTGATTATTTGACCCAATGTTATTGGGCTGCTGATTGTTGCTAAATGATGGATTGCTCATACTTGAAAATAGTTAGATATTGTCTTTTGTATAATTTGTTAGTCTCTTCTAACGATGGGGTCAGAGCCTTTCTTCAGACTCCAGCCGAAGTAGCCTATAAAGTCGCCTAAGGAGAAGTATTCACCATGGGCATATACGAGTAGATCGCTCTTCATCAGATCCAGCTTACCTGTTTCCGGATTGATATAGGCGTCGTCTACTGCTACGCTTACTATATCTGCGATGAATAGGTCGTGGCTGCCAAGAGGTACTATTTCGCGAACCCGGCACTCTAAACTAACCGGGCTCTCCTCTACCAAGGGGCAGCTGATGATCTTCGCCTTGCAGGGTGTCAGTCCTGAGGTTGCCCATTTGTCTCCTTTGCGGCCACTCGTTACGCCTACCAAGTCAGTAGCTTTGGCCATGGCTGGGGTGGTTAGGTTTAAAGCAAACTGCATAGTTTCCTTAACCATTGGGTAGCTGAAGCGCTCAGGGCGAATACTTACGTAGCACATGGGCGGCTCACTATTGAGTATCCCGGTCCAAGATGCGGTAAACAGATTGCTTCGCCCTTCGCTATCGCAAGCCGTTACTATTATAGCGGGCAATGGGCTGATCATGGTGCCGGCCGGCCAATGCTGTTTCATGAGTTTTCTCTATTAAATGGTATTACTCCTCAAGCACCCTTATGAGATACAACAAATAGCTCTTTCTAAAAGTTTAGAGCAGTTCAACCTGCTCATTCTTTACTTTTCGTCCGCAATAGCTACATATCAGTACGCTTCCGGAGGAATCTGTCGCACTCTCAAATCGTGTAGGCATAGGCTCATGGTTGACTATGCACTTAGGATTTGGGCAGCGTACGATACCGATGAACTCTTTGGGCTGCTCTACTTGTTTCTTCTCAACCACCTTATAGTCGCGTATTACATTGAGCGTCACATGTGGCGCAACCAAAGCAATTCTATTGAGTACATCATCCTCAAAGAAGCGGTCTGCTATTTTAATAATTCCCTTCTTGCCCTGCTTATGCCCGGCGAAGTTATTCCCGATGGTAATAGGTGCTGTAGCATCCTCCAAATGAAGTAGCGCAACTACGGCAAATAGCTTTTCGGGTGGTATATGGTCAATCACCGTGCCATTGCAGATAGCCGCTACTGAAAGCTCTTTCTTATCCTCTTTCATACTAATCCTCCCTATCAATTCCTAAAACTTCACAAAGGATAGCCTGACGTACATAAAGTCCGTTTTGCGCTTGGCTAAAGTAGTAAGCAGCCGGGTGCGTGTCCACCTCCTGCGCAATCTCGTTTACGCGAGGCAGAGGGTGCAGAATCTTCATGGTAGGCTTGGCATCACGAAGTAGATCTAAGTTGAGTACATACACATCCTTTACAGCCTCATACTCTTCAGGATCGGTAAAGCGCTCCTGCTGCACACGCGTCATATAGAGAATATCGGCACGTGCCACTACTTCGGGTGTAAAGTCGGTTGTTTCTTCAAAAGATATTCCTTTGTCGATGCAGTAACGACGATATTCTTCGGGAAGCGCAAGCGACTCCGGTGCCACAAATATAAAGTGTGGACGGAAGTGCGACATGCCCTCAATGAGCGAGTGGACCGTTCGTCCGAAGCGCAGATCCCCCACCACCACAAAAGTAAGGTCCTCAAGCTTACCTTGTGTTTTCTTCACACTGTAGAGATCCAGTAGGGTCTGCGAAGGGTGTTGGTGTGCGCCATCACCGGCATTCACAATGGGCCGCTCGGTTACCTCAGCCGCATACTTAGCTGCACCCTCTAAGTAGTGTCGCATGATGATCACATCTGCATAGTTGGATACTATTTTAATTGTATCCTTTAGCGTCTCTCCTTTTGTGGAGCTAGAGGTGCGTGCATCGCTAAAGCCGATGACCCGACCGCCTAAGCGTACTACTGCTGTCTCAAAGCTGAGGCGTGTGCGCGTGGAAGGCTCAAAAAAGAGTGTGGCAGCAACCAAGCCATCCAGATAGTTGCGGTTGGGTTGCGCTTCAAAATGAGCAGCGCGGTGGAGAATCTTTAGGATATCTCCTGCTGTGCACTGCTCTATAGAAATCAGGTTTTTCATCTATTTAGGTGGGGGAACTCCATTTCCCATATTCCCTCGCCTACAAAGATAGAAAAAGAAGTAAAAAGTGAGGGGCTGTCTATCGCCTGCCCGTTCTTGCAAATCCCCTGGCTTATACGATCTGACTGAACCGCTCCGGAATACGTACAATGCAGACTATAGTGAACATAGCAGGCTTATTCCAAGCATATGGAGGTCGAACAAAGGTTTGTATTCGGCGCGCCCTTCGGGTTGCCTTGTCCCAATCGTGTGCTTTCTTTTGTGTCACCTGGCGTATCGTTTTACTGCGACGCTTGAGATGGTTGGTCCAACCGGCTTCGCGACGACTCGGATCCTGAAAGCGTGCCTCTAAGCGACCCATATCGAAGTAGCCGAAATGAAACAAATAGAGGTGACGATCAATATGAAAGTTGTGCCCTAAGATGCGATGAAACCCTCTTCCCCACCGTACAGGGCGTGTGATGATGCAGGGCTTTGTATAGCGTGTAGAGAGACGAGCGTAGTGGCGCTGGGTGAGCCACGGAGCATTACAATGAATAGCAGTCTCCTGCTCTAAGTGCTGACCTACATCTACTCCTAATGCAGAGTAGGATGTGCGGTCGGGAAGCTCACTGAGGTAAGTAGCCAATCCTTTACCCAAAGAGGGATCTACAACCACAAACTCATCGGCATCGCAGCCAATTACCATATCATACTGTGCCAAAAGGATTTGCGCCTGTTCGGAAAGAAAATCTAAGCGACCCTTTTCGGCTTCTACTACCTGTCCCTTGATCTTCTCTACAGCAGTAACATGTGCTTGCGGACACCAATCGGGAAGTGGTTGATCGGTACCATCCAGGAATATGTACAGATTCTCTTCGCCCAACTCTGCCCCATAGTAAGCAGTCCATTTGCGTAGAAAAAAGTCATCGTTGCGCACCATGGTAAGGGCGCAGATACGTTTTATAGCCATTTTGTATTGTAGTGCTGATTATTGACGTTTGTATTGCTTTCAACCAAGAAGCAAAGCATGAGCATCATCCCGATTAGGTACTCGGGGAAGATGAAGACCAGTTCGATTAGAAGAATAAGTGTAAAAAATAGCATTGCAAGCAGTAAGTCGCCTAACCGACGTCGTATGGCCACGGCATAAAAGGAGGCCGGCACAAAGGTAATGAAAAGCATACTAAGCAACCCGCCCTCCAAGTAGCTTTGCATCCATTGATTATGAAAGTGTCCGGCATTATATCCCTGTTTGAAGGGATAAATAAGGCTTGCCGAGGAACCTAATCCAAAGCCTTTCCAGGGGTGCTCCCCGATGTAATTTGCCCCTATGCGTAGTAGCTCGAGACGATGAGAATCGGTGAAGTACTCAAGCAGGTTGGGAGAGATAATCAGCAGCGCAGTTACCCCTACAGCGGCAGTTATCAAACCGATAGCTACTACTCGTTGAATAGAGATGTGGGTAAGGCTCTTTACTAATAAAATAACCCCTAAAACCCCTATGAAAAGGAGATAAATACGGCTCTGGAGAATAATTGAGAAAGAGAGCATGAGTAAGTAGTACAGGCACAGCACAATTCCTTGATAGGAGATAAGCCGTGCGCGTACTGCGTGGTACAGGAAGGGGACCGTGAAGATAAAGCTCAAATACGTGTAGTGCTGCCAGCCGAAAAGAGAGAGTAATGTTACCGGGAAACTATATCGCCAGGGCAATAGTAGATAGCTTTTGGTCAGTGCAAAGCAGGAGGTTATAGGGATACCGCTTGCGGTGCAGAGCCACAGGTAGAGCAGTACTACAGCGGAAAGATAAAGAATCGTAATGCGCATGGCATACTCCATAAAGCCGCGTACCACCTCACGATGTGGCGGATAGCAGAAGACTGCAATGGGTACAATGGCAAGCCAAAGTTCCCGTCGGAAGTAGTTCCCACTCATACCGGGTATATCGTTCCACAGAAGCGTAAGGGCTTCATACAAGACATAGAGCAGCGTGGCAATAATCACCAAACGCGGAGAAAAAGCCGGTCTCTTGCGTTGCGCTATTTCTCGTCCCCAGTGAATGAAAATTCCCAAAAGGAAAAATATTGTAGTTCCCCAAAAAGTATGGTAGAAGCCCACCAGTAGGTTGGCATATCCCATCGCCCAAAGCAGCATGATACCGCGATCCCACACCTCCTCACGGCTCTGCGGCTGGTTATTGGCAATACGAAGCGGAGCTATGAAGGAAATGGCAAATCCAACGAGAAGAAATAGGTAAAGCGGTGTTTGAAAGCGGCCAAAGTCTAACCAAGAGGTCATCGTCCACATGTTGCTTCGGTCGGCAATTAATGCATAGACAAAGCCAACCACCGCACAGCTTGCCACGATAAGTATATAGGGCAGGAGAAGCCGCCATTCCTCTTTCTTTTTTCTCTCCATCACCTTAGTCACTTTTCTATCTTATATTATAGGGTGAGTCTGTGGGCTCTAAGTCATTGAAAAACAGCTATACTTTTTCGGAAAAAGATCAGAAAGTATTCATTGAAAAGTATAGATATTTCAAATGAAAGATCAGAACCTTTTGTTTCACACATTCATATGTTTGTCCCTGCTGAAAGGGTCTTTATGGGCCACTACTTATGCAAAGGTCACAAAAAATCGCCACCTAACTGCTTTCTCTATGGATTGTGTTTGGTGGAGGTATTGCTTTTATTCCCCCTAAGTAGGAGGTATCCCACTTACGTCCTTATTATCCGTAGGCATATCAAGAAAAGGGCAACCGCCACACAGCAGCTGCCCTTCTTTCAATTATTCCCTTCTGTACTTAGCGTTCACCCCATAGGCGAGCCAAGTTGAGTAACGTGTGGAAGCACTTCTCCAAAGTGGTCAGCGAGCAATACTCATACTTACCATGGAAGTTCATCCCACCGGTAAAAAGATTGGGGCAGGGTAGACCCATAAACGAGAGTCGAGCTCCATCCGTACCGCCGCGAATGGGTTTGATGAGGGGTACTACGTTTGCCTCCTTCATAGCGGATTCGGCCAATTCAATTACCTCGGGATGCGGCTCCACTTTTTCCCTCATATTATAGTACTGATCGCGAAGTTCCAAAGAGATAACTGCTTTGCCGAGCTTCTTATTTAAGTAAGCGACGGCAGCTTCAATCAAGGCTTTTTTCTCTTCAAAGAGCTCCCTGCTATGGTCACGAATAATATATGCCATTTCAGCTTTCTCTACACTGCCGGAGAGGTGGATGAGATGATAAAATCCCTCGTAGTGCTCCGTTAGTTCGGGGCGCATGCCTACCGGAAGCATGGCATGCAGGTCGCAAGCTACTTGCAGCGCATTGATCATCTTTCCCTTAGCGCTGCCCGGGTGGATATTACGCCCTTGGATAAATAGTTTAGCTGACGCTGCATTAAAGTTTTCATACTCTAATTCACCTTCCATACCTCCGTCTACGGTATAGGCAAAATCGGCACCAAAAGCCTTTACATCAAAGAAGTCCACCCCACGTCCGATCTCTTCGTCGGGAGTGAAGCCGATGCGTATTTTACCATGCTTGATAGACTCATTCTGCAAGAGCTCTTCAGCCATAGTCATAATGGCAGTTACGCCTGCTTTATCATCTGCCCCAAGTAGTGTGGTACCATCGGTGGTTACCAACCTATGGCCTTTGAAAAAGCTTAGCTCAGGAAACTCCTCTGTGGTCATCATAAGCGAGTCGTTCAGCTTAATGTCCCCACCATCGTATTGCTCAATGATCTGCGGATGTACATTAGCTCCCGACATGTCCGGAGACGTATCTACATGAGAAATAAAGCCAATGACCGGTTTCTCTTCGTATCCCTTACTGGCAGGTATGGTGCCGGTTACATAGCCATACTTATCCATGTTTACCTCGGTGAGCCCGAGTTGTTCCATCTCTTTTTTCAGATCTCCCAGCAGTTTGAGCTGTTTCTCCGTGGAAGGGAAGGTCGTGCTATTCTCATCACTCTGCGTGTCGTAAGATATGTAGCGCAGGAGACGTTCTTCAAGTCTTTTCATTATAAGTAGTTCGGGTATAGGTTTATTGTTCTGTTGTTTTCTTTACTCGTAGAGAGGCAAATAGGAAGTACGCAATGATTGCCAAATAGACAAGTAATGTAACCAAGTTAGCTGATGAAGTAGCTAACCATTCTTGCTGCATCATATCTACTCCGGCGAATTTGAGAATGGCACTCACTACGCCCATAAGTGCACCACCGGCAATAAATCCGGAAGCAATCAATGTGCCCTTATCTTTACGAAGTTTGTTGAGAGCCTCATCTTTGCTTCGTGTGCTTACCAAGTAGCTTACCAAACCTCCGATGAGGAGCGGAGCATTAAGTTGTAACGGGATGAACATACCGAGCGCAAAAGGAAGCGCAGGTACCTTGATGGCGGTGAGGATCAGTGCGAGAATGGCACCGGCTCCATAGAGTATCCAAGGCGTTTCTCCTCCTTCCATGAGCGGTTTGATTACAGCTGCCATAGCGTTGGCTTGAGGAGCTACTAAAGCATGTTCACCGGTGAATCCATAAGCCTTATTAAGCACGAGCATGACCCCGGCAACCGTAAGGGCAGAGACTGTGGTACCTAGGAACTTCCATCGCTCCTGATGCTTGGGAGTTGTGCCAAGCCAATACCCTATTTTGAGGTCTGTGATGAAGCCTCCGGCCATGGATAGAGCAGTACATACAATACCCCCTATTACCATAGCAGCTAGCATGCCTCGCTCTCCGTTTAAGCCTATGCCGACCAATGCTATACTCGTGAGAATAAGTGTCATAAGCGTCATCCCGGATACCGGGTTGCTCCCGACAATAGCAATTGCATTTGCTGCTACAGTAGTGAATAGGAACGTGATAACAAATATGATCAACAGCGAAATAAGCGTTTGGTATATGTTGGCAGTAACTCCGAATTGAATGAAGAGGAGTACAGCAACTAATACGGCAACAATAGCCAGCACAATAAAGCGCATGGAAAGGTCTTGCTCGGTACGCTTCAAATCAACCGCAGAGCCTCGGTTGCCACCAAACTCGGTTGCTGCCAATTTAACGGCCCTACCAATAATCTTCGAACTGCGCAGGATGCCAATGATACCCGCCATAGCGATACCACCAATTCCTAAAGGACGTGCATAAGCTGCAAATATCTGTTCTGCATTCATTTGCCCTATAGTAGCGGTTATGCCGTCACCTACCGGCATTGTCATACCCGGGGCAAAGTAGCCAATCAGAGGAATGATCACAAACCACACCAAGAAAGAACCGGCACATATAATCGTTGCATAGGGAAGACCGATGATATAGCCTAAGCCTAAGACAGCAGCTCCGGTATTGACCTTGAAAACCATTTTGGTGCGTTCGGCAAAGGATGCTCCCCACGAAAGCATTCGTGTGGATAGCTCTTCTGCCCACAGCCCTATACTGCCTATGATAAAGTCGTATAGCCCCCCTATTAATCCGCTAATAGCAAGTACAATAGTTTGCTTGCCGGCACTCTCGCCTGTAACCAATACCTCAGTTGTGGCAGTGGCTTCGGGGAAGGGATACTTGCCGTGCATCTCCTGAACGAAATATTTTCTAAAAGGGATTAGTAGTAAAATGCCTAAGAACCCACCTAATAGGGAAGAAAGGAAGATTTGCCAAAAGCCGGCTTCCAACTCTAATATGTACAAGGCCGGCAGCGTAAAGATTGCTCCCGCCACAATTACACCGCTGGAGGCTCCGATGGACTGAATGATTACATTCTGACCCAACATATTCTTTTTGCCGCTCAGGGAGCCTATCCCAACTGCAAGAATAGCAATGGGAATAGCGGCTTCAAATACTTGTCCTACCTTAAGTCCTAAGTAAGCGCAGGCCGCAGAAAATAGTATAGCCATTAAAACTCCCATCAATACAGAATAGGGAGTTACCTCCTTAGGACGTGAGTTGGCAGGCATGATCGGTTCGTACGTTTCGCCCGGCTTAAGTGCTCGATAGGCATTCTCGGGAAGTTTGTTCTTTACTTCTTGTGGCATGGCGTTTATGTATTTATAGTTTCTTATTTATCCTTACCTAAGGACTCATGTACTGAGTTAAGGCTTTTATACTCAGGAATGAGTTCCTTTAGCAAAAGTACTGTTTTTTCTATATTTGCCTTGGATGGATTATCTCCACGGCCATATAACGATCTCTCTTTTGCTTCTCTTTAAAGCATAAAAAGGGAAGTTAAGTCACCACGGGCATGCTCTCTCATAATAAAGGAATTAGTGTTAAACGGCTTACAATAAGTAAGTAAAACACTTTGCCTATGGCGCTAAGTTCCATCTTTTTTGCAGTCACAAAGATAGGGAACTTATGCCTTAATTAATCTTTTTTGCGGCGTTATGTGCGTGATATTTGCACAGATTACTAATAGGGCAAGCTGAGCATTTGGGATTACGTGCAGTGCAAGTACGCCTTCCATGTAAAATGAGTAGGTGGTGCGTTGTGGAGAGCTTCTCTTTGGGTACGTGGCGTAGTAGTGCTTTCTCAATCGCCTCCGGTGTTTTGCAGCTCTCGGATACTAACCCTATTCTTCGCGATACACGCATTACATGTGTATCCACGGGCATTGCCGGCTCGTTGAAGTAGACGATAAGCATTACATTGGCAGTCTTGCGTCCCACACCGGGTAGCTGCATCAGTTCTTCGCGAGTGGAGGGTATCTGTCCATTAAAATGAGTCATTACCCCGTTTGCCATATCAACAAGATATTTTGCTTTGCTATTGGGGTAGCTGATACTACTTATATAGGGGAGTACCTCTTCAGGGGAGGCAGCAGCCAGGGCGCCTACTGTGGGAAAGGCTTCAAAAAGGGCAGGCGTAGTCATATTGACTCGCTTGTCGGTGCATTGTGCCGACAAAATAACTGCCACCAAAAGTTCATACGCAGAGTGATACTGCAACTCAGTGGTCGGATTAGGTATTGCGTCACTGAGTGCCTCAATCACTGCTGCTGTACGCTCTTTAATGTTCACCTTCAAATTGCGATAGGAAGCGGATATCGTTTTCTGAGAATCGACGTAGGTCGTTGCATCTGTATTTGAGGTTTGCCATGCGTTCAATACCCATTCCGAGTGCATAGCCACTGTATATCTCCGGATCGATCCCACAATTCTTCAATACATTGGGATCAACCATGCCGCATCCTAATATCTCTACCCAGCCGGTTTGTTTACATAAGGCACAGCCTTTCCCATGGCATATATTGCAGGATACGTCCATTTCGGCAGATGGCTCTGTGAAGGGAAAGTAGCTCGGTCTTAATCGGATCTTGCTGTCAGGGCCAAAGAATTCGCGTGCAAAGAAGAGTAAAAGCTCTCTTAAATCTTGGAATGATACATGTTTATCCACATAGAGTGCTTCTACTTGGTGGAAAAAGCAGTGTGCACGAGCCGAGATAGCTTCATTGCGATATACGCGTCCCGGGCAGATAACCCGAATGGGAGGAGCTGTTTGCTCCATAATACGTATCTGCACGCTGGAAGTATGCGTTCGGAGCAGTACAGCAGGATTTTGCTCAATAAAGAAAGTATCCTGCATATCCCTGGCGGGATGATCGGGAGGGAAGTTGAGTGCGGAGAAAAGATGATAGTCATCCTCTATTTCAGGTCCGCGCGCTATGCTAAAGCCCAGCTTAGTAAATATAGCGACCACCTCTTCTTCCACAATAGAGAGTGGGTGACGACTTCCCATAGGAAGTGCGTCGGAGGTGCGTGTTAGGTCCTCATGAGAAACCTCTTTTTCCTCTTTTAACTCGTTGCGGAGCTGCTCTATGCGTTCGGTGGCTATCTGCTTAACTCGGTTGACAACAGCCCCAAAGGAGCGTTTCTCTTCCGGAGCTAATTTTTTGAATTCTTCGAAAAGATCAGCTATCTCCCCCTTTCGGCTTAGAAAGTGAATACGTAGCTCTTCTACTTCTTTGAGCGTCTTGGGCTGTAGCTCATCTAACTCTTTCGTGAGCCGTTCTATTTTCTCTTGTAGCGTCACTTTGGTATTGTATTATGCTAAAAGCAGACAGATACCTTCATCTCCCAAATCGCTTGAAGCGTACACAGGAGATGAGGTATCTGTATTTGTTTATGATCAGGCTTGTTTAGGCATTTACCTTTGCCATGTGTGCAACGAGGCAGAGGATCTTGTTGGAGTATCCCCATTCATTGTCGTACCAAGCCACAAGTTTTACGAACTTATCGTTCAGAGCAATCCCTGCCTGTGCATCAAAAATACAGGTGTGGGGATCGTGGGTAAAGTCAGTAGAAACGAGCGCTTCGTCTACATACTCTACAATACCCTTCATCTCTCCTTCGGCGGCACGCTTAACAGCCTCTTTGATGGCGTCGTAAGAGGTAGGCTTCTGTAATAAAACGGTTAAGTCAACTACAGAAACGTCCATTGTGGGAACACGGAATGACATACCGGTCAACTTGCCATTGAGTGAGGGAATTACTTTACCTACAGCCTTGGCAGCACCTGTTGAGGAGGGAATAATATTGCCGATGGCACTACGTCCTCCGCGCCAGTCCTTAAGGCTCGGTGCGTCAACCGTCTTTTGCGTTGCGGTAGCTGCATGAACGGTAGTCATAAGACCCATTTCGATGCCGAAGTTGTCGTGAATAATCTTAGCCAAAGGTGCTAAGCAGTTGGTCGTACAAGATGCATTAGAAGCGAACTGCGTACCCTTCTTATAATCATCTAAGTTAACACCCGTTACAAACATAGGGGTATCGTCCTTGGAAGGAGCAGACATTACTACGTACTTGGCACCTGCTTCGATGTGGCCTTGAGAGAGCTCCTTGGTTAGGAAGCGTCCGGTACTTTCAACCACGTATTCTACCCCTGCAGCCCCCCAATTGATCAGACGAGGCTCCTTCTCGGCAGTAACACGGATCTTGCGACCATTTACAACCAACATGCCGTTCTCTACTTTCACTTCGCCGTTAAAGCGACCGTGTACAGAGTCATACTTGAGCATGTAAGCCATATAATCAACGTCTATTAAGTCGTTGATAGCAACTACTTCAAGATCATCACGCTCCATTGATGCTCTGAATACCAAGCGACCAATGCGCCCAAATCCATTAATACCTACCTTTGTCATTTCTTTGAAACTTGTCTTATTGTGTGATACTTTATATGCTTTACTTAGGTCAAGAAGATCTTTTCCGCTCCTCTCTACATACGTACACTGCAAAGATACTCATTTCGCACTTCATTACAATTAGATTTCAAAAGTATATCACCCTTCTGTATCGGTTTGATGCTATCCAATATTTCTTCACGCTCAGCGTATGAGTAGGTAAAGCCTGCGAGTAGATTGTGGTAGAATAGGGTATTACGTTTTTCACCCTCTCTCAAATGCGTCAAAAAAAAGATCTGTAACTTTCGTTCAAAAGATTAGAATCTTTTGTTCAAAACATCAGAACCTATCAAACAAAATATCTATACTTTTTGTGGAAAGCTTCTTAAAGCTGTGATGTGCGTAGGAAAGAAAAAAAGGACATCCGCAGCATTAGCTTGGGATGCCCCTTTTATGTGAATAGGTAATAGAAAGGAGTGGAGGCCTATTCAAAGCCTAACCACTTCCTGATTTGCGCTATCTTAAGGTCTGCATTCTTACGTGCTTCCGGTAAATCGGCCCGTGTACTAATCGGCTCTTTAACGCATATGTAGAACTTAATCTTAGGTTCTGTGCCGCTAGGACGTATGGACAGCTTGATGCCGCCATCTGTGTAATACTGCAAAACATTGCTGGTGGTGGGCATGTCCAGAGGTTTAGTCGCACCGGTACGCAGGTCAAGGCATTGTAATTTGTCATAGTCGCGAATTTCTACAATGCGTTGGTCGACAAGTTCTTTGGGCGGATTCTCGCGGAATGAGCGCATCATTTCTTTGATCTCGCTGGCTCCTTCGCGACCCTTACGCACCATATTCATACCTTTATCTGCATAATAGCCGTACTTGAGGTATATCTCATCAAGCAACTCTAAGATTGTAAGCCCTTTATCCTTAGCCCAAACCGTTAGCTCGGAAAACATACAGCAGGCCGATACACTACTCTTGTCACGGATAAAGTCCTCCCAAAGGAAGCCATAGCTCTCTTCTCCTCCACCTATATAACGGTGCTTGCCTTCATTTTTGCGAATTACATCAGCAATCCACTTAAAGCCTGTATAAGTATCGTGCAGGGTTACCTTGTAGTCATCGGCAATAGCACGGATCAACTCAGTAGTAACTATGGTCTTTACAACATAATCATCCGCTCTAAGCTCTCCTATTTCCTTACGGCGAGCAATAGAGTAGTAGGTTAGTAACATGCAGATCTGATTGCCATTGATAAGGGTCATATTGCCCTCTTTGTCCCTTACAGCCACGCCTAATCTATCTCCATCCGGATCACTGCCTAAGACAAGGTCAGCACCTGTTTCATTAGCGCGCTCAATTGCTAATGCAAGCGCCGCAGGCTCCTCAGGATTGGGGCTGACCACAGTGGGGAAATCTCCGCTGATATGATCTTGCTCCGGAACGCCTATGATATTACTGAACCCGAATTCCCTAAGGGCACGCGGTACAATGCGTTGCCCTGTGCCGTGAATCGGTGTATAGACGATAGGCATGTCGTGGTGACGCTTTATAGCATCTTGAGCGAGGGAAAGCCCCTTTACTGCCTCTATAAAAGCCCGATCTATATCTGCGCCTATTTCTTTAATCAAAGAGGGATTGGCTTCCTGCTTAACCTCTTCAATTGAAGCGATACGGCTTACCTCCGCAATAGTATTCTCGTCGTGAGGCGCAATCATTTGTGCACCGTCACACCAATAGGCTTTGTAGCCGTTATACTCCTTTGGATTGTGCGAGGCAGTTACCATTACCCCACTCTTACAGCCCAAATAACGAATGGCAAAAGAGATCTCCGGGGTAGGACGTAGGGCATCAAAGAGGAATACTTTAATACCATTTGCAGAAAATACGTTGGCTGCCGTTTCAGCAAAATAGCGACTATTGTGGCGACAATCGTGTCCAATGACTACCTTTATCTCTTCGCCCGGGAATGCTTTTAGTAGATAGTTGGACAGTCCCTGCGTAGCCATGGATACCGTGTAGCGGTTCATTCGATTGGTGCCTGCGCCCATGATCCCGCGGAGTCCTCCAGTGCCAAACTCTAAGTTTTTGTAAAAAGCTTCGATTAGCTCCGTTTTGTCTGTCGCTGCAAGCATACGACGCACTTCTGCTTGCGTATCGGCATCGTATCCGTCCCGAAGCCAACTATTGGCTCGTTCGGTTACTTTAAGTAATACATCTTCCTGTCCCATAATTTGTCTGCTAATTTGTGTCTTCCAGATAGTGATCGGGATGGGATTCGAACCCATGACCATCTGCTTAGAAGGCAGATGCTCTATCCAGCTGAGCTACCCGACCATACAATCTCACCGAGTCTTGGCGGGTGCAAAGTTACGTATTTCTTTCTAATACGGATAAAAAAGTACTATGCGGATAGCTCTTGGACCTGCCCATACGCTACCTTGAAAAGCGTATAGGAATTACCATATTGGGCTATTATTTCATCTAAATACTTTCGATTGGTATCCGTGATGAAGATTTGCCCATAGGTCGGTTGCATAACCAATGCTATAATGCGCTCTACGCGCTCCTCGTCTAATTTGTCGAATAGGTCGTCCATGAGAAGAAGTGGGTACACTCCTTTTTTCTCGGCGTATAGATTGTATGCAGCCAGCTTCAAAGCCGTGAGGTAAGATTTGTTTTGCCCCTCCGAGCCAATCTTACGGATTAGCTCATCCTCCAATAGCATGCTTATATCATCTCGATGTACTCCATACAGGGAAATGCCACTCTTAAGCTCTTCATTTCGTAGTGCACGCATAGCAGATAGATAGTCGTTGTACGACTCTTGTGTCTCGGTGGTGTATTGTAATGCTGTGTGTTCGTTGGTGTTGCCAATGCTTTGGTAAAGCTGCTGAAAGAAAGGAATAAACTCTTCCGTAAAGGTCTTCCTCTTGGCACGAATAGTTATTCCCATCTCAGTCATCTGCTCCTCTAATACATCCAGTAGCATAGCATCGGGGCGATCACTCCTGAGTAGGTTAGACTTTTGCACTAAAAGCTGTTCATAGCGGCTGAGTACGTGCAGGTACTGACTGTCAAGCTGAGAGAGCAGACGGTCTAAAAAGCGTCTACGCTCGGCACTTCCTCCCTGAATAAGCTTATAGTCATTCGGAGAGATAACTACGGAAGGGAAGCGTCCTACATGTTCACTTAGTCGTTTGTATAGCTTTCCATTGCGATTGAGTTGTTTAGAGCCTCGGGTGCGCAGCTTAAGCACGATGCGCTCTTTCTCCTCTTTGTCATTAATAAAGGTACCGGCTATAAACGACTCTTCTGCGCCTTTCTTGACTGCCATTCGGTCAATGGTAGAAAGGTGGCTGCGCACGATGGATAGGTAGTGCACGGCGTCTAATAAGTTGGTCTTCCCCATTCCGTTTCCTCCGAATATAGCGTTTAGCTTAGGAGAAAAGCGGCAGGAGGCATTCTCTATATTTTTGAAGTTGGTTAGGTCTATTTCAGCTAAATGCATGTCCTTATGGGATGAGTGCAGAGAGCCGAGTGGCCTCTTCCTGCAAACGATGATACAAGGACTCAGAAGCTTCTACCAAAGGCAGGCGAAGCGTATTGTGAGTGAGTATGCCCAAAGCATGAAGCAAAGCCTTGATTCCGGTCGGATTACCCTCACAAAAGAGCAGCTTGTAGAGAGCTTCCAGCGCATTATCCACCTTTTGTGCGCGCTCCGGTGCGTTGATATGAAGCGTAGCTTGAGTTAGTTCGGGGAAAGCATTAGCCACCACTGAAATAGCTCCGTCAGCTCCTGCCCGCATAGCTTGTAGATTAAGCTGATCATCGCCACTTAGTATGGTGAAGTCTTTGTCTATCTGTTGCTTTATAGCAGTTACACGCTCCGGAATAGTAGCTCCTGAAGCTTCTTTGATTCCCACGATTTGTTTCGGGTAAGTATCGCGTAAGCGGAGCAGCGTGTCAATAGATAAGTTCACCCCTGTACGGGAGGGGATGTTGTAGATGATGATAGGTAGTGGAGAAGCTTGTGCTACAGTTGCGAAGTGTCGGTAAATACCTGTCGCATTGGGCTTATTGTAGTAAGGCACCACAGAGAGAATACCATCCACTATATCCGGATCCATTTGCTCCAAGCGTTGTACTAATTTGGTTGTATCATTGGATCCTAAGCCGAGTATCAGCTTAGCTTGTCCCTTTACCTTTTCTTTTGCAAAGCGAAGCAGCTCATGTCTTTCCTCCATGCGTATGGTGGGCGACTCTCCACTTGTGCCGAAGAGTACGATATTTTCCACATGACCGCAAATGCGTTTCAGTAGCAACTCTAAAGAGCAAAAGTCTATTTTGTTATGATCATCAAAGGGAGTGACAAGAGCCACGCTGAGACCCGAGAAGGGCTTCTGTGGGGTAGAATGAGTTGCTTGCTTCATGGCATTGAAATATTCATGATTCTTCCCTGCAAAAATAGCAAGAAAAATGGCTTTTCCTGCATATCCACCCTTTAACGACAGTAAAAGCCCAATGCAGCCCAACCCTCTTTTTGCATTTCGTATAGAGGGGTAAATTCTTGTTCAAGGGCTGCTTGTCGGATGGTTACGGCATCCTCTTCTTCAAAGAAGCCGCTGAGTAGAAGAATTCCCTTGTGGCGAAGGGTAGTGCGATATAGCGGTAGATCAGAGAGGATAATGTTGCGGTGTATATTAACGAGTAGAAAGTCCATGTCGCTCAGGCCGCTCTCACTGAGTGTGCCGAGGTACAGGTTGTTTGCAGGGAGGTCGTTGTGTTGTAGATTCTCTTGTGTATTGCGAATGGCTCGCTCGTCTGTGTCAATAAAGTGCATCTCCTCTGCGCCTCTTAGCAGTGCGGTGATGCCGAGCAGGCCTGTGCCACAGCCTACATCTATTCCTCGCTTTCCCCGAAGATCGGATTTGAGTATCATCTCCAGCATCATATGGGTAGTCGGGTGGGAGGCGGTGCCGAATGTATCTTTAGGCGCAATGAGAATCTCTAATAGGTTGCGATTGGGGCTGTGCGCATGATGTGGGGCGCGTATATAGAGCTGATTGACTACAGTAATGGGCTTTGCTTCTTTTCCCTCCCACACGGCGTTGTAATGTCCCTCCGGAAGTAGCTCGCTTGTATACGCACAGCGAAGAGGCGGAAACTCTATTTCCAGCACACCTTTTTCGGGGAGTGTGCATATCTCTGCTGAAATATACGCCATGAGCAGTCCACTCTCTTGTATAAAGGTATCAAAGCCCATTGTAGCTAATTGCTCGGCCACTAAGTCGTATACGGATTCTTCAGACATCCCCTCAGGTGCCTCTTCTATGCAGTAGCGGTAAACTTTATATTGCTTCATTGGGTATCTTTCGATTAATCTTTCGTTTTAGATAAGGAAGCAAAGCGAGTGCCACGGATCCCTTGAGAGCCGAGGATATTGTAATGGACCACCAAACGGCACTTAGGCCCGGAATGAATGTTTCGAAAAGGAAGAATAACGGAATGCGAAGTACATTGCCTACGACGCTAATCGTTGCCGGAATGCTGCTATTACCGGTTCCGTAGAAGAGTCCCTGTGTCGTTATCTCGGCCATCATAAAGAGTTGCGAGTACCCACTAATCCGTAAGTAAGTACCGCCTTCCTGAAAGACGGCAAACTCCGGTACGATCAAGTAAAAAATAAATCCTCCAAAGAAGACGAACAGCAGAGTGGCACATAGCCCTATAATGCCGGTAATGCGTCCTATATAGCGGTATCCTGCCCATATGCGGTGCTTTTTGCCGGCACTGTAGTTCTGTCCCACATAGGCAGAGAGGGCTGTGGAGAAGCCCTGTGAGGTGTTCCACGAAATAGCCTCAATTTGTCCTCCTGTAGTAATGATGGTGGCACCTAATGATCCCCCTACACGAGTGGCAAAGGTGCCGATGATGAAATTGATAATGGAGAAGCAGCAGTTGAGAAGCGATACGGGTAGTCCCACAGATATAATGTCTAATGTCTCTCTCTTTCTGAGGCGTACCATTAGTTGCCACCCGCTTAGAATTCGCTTGCCGTATCCCCGCTCCCAAAGTAGTATGGCGCACACAACCGTCTCGGAAATAGCCGTTGCCAATGCTGCGCCTCGAATCCCGCCATGCAGCACAAAGATCATCAAGGGATCCAGTATCATATTGAGAATCAGCCCGACCGAGTTTGCTTTGAAGGGTATCTTGCTGTGTCCGGCAGCGTTGTAGCAGCCACTTAGTGCGAGCGAAAGGAAAAAGGGAATCATGGCTGAGATATAGATAAATAGGTACCCCTCCGCCATCCGTGTTACATGTTTTTCTAAGCCATACAGAGCAATGATAGAGGGCCCTAATAGAACTGCCAGAAGCAGCATAAGTAGTCCGAGCCAAATAGCTAACGAAGTGGTATGCGAAGCCATTAGAGCTGCCTTAGCGCTATCTTTGGTTCCTATGGCTTGTGCCACCCTTACCTCTGCGCCTATCTTATTCATCACTCCGATAGAAGCAATAAACCATGTGAGCACGCCTACTACGCCAATAGCGGCTACCGATTCATTGCCCAGTCGACCCACCCAAGCTATGTCCGTGAGTACGTAGGCCATCTGAATAAAGGAGGTACCAATGATAGGAGCGGCAAGCGAACGCAACTGTCGCTTGTAATTACCCGTTGTGAGGTCTTTTGCTGCTGTAGTTCCTACATTCATGAGATGTGGCTTGGTCTCTCTTTCATTAGTCAAAATGGGCGGTGCAAAGGTACTAAATCAGAGCTAATCCGATCAGTTCGTTTGCCGATACGTTGCAGTGCGTGTGTGAGGCTAAGAAAAGTTTATACTTGCTGCCCCTAAAAAGTATAGATGTTTGAATCAAAACTTATAGATGTTTGGTGCAAAAGTTATAGATCTTTTGAATGAAAGATCAGAACCTTTTTTGTGGCTGATAGTAAAGGCTTACAACGGAGAGAATGGACGAATTTCTATTTGGGTAGAAAGCAAATGTAACGGACAAGAGTATTTTTTCTTTCGCCTCTTTTGCATTGCTTCCCATGAATGTTTATCTTTGTGTGATCCTTCTTATGAAGAACTGCAAGGAGTGTGCGTAACGCCCTCTTTACGGGAGAGAAGTGAAGCGCTATGCGGATTGAACCCGGTGTCGGATGTCGTGGCCGAGCAAAGGCATCAACCCCATGAGTGTATCAGGGGATAGGCATATAGGCAAGGTGTTTTATTGCGATCTTTTGAATGAAATATAAGCGGATGTAATTTAGTTAGATGAAAAGATGATGGAAGAAAAAAATTTAGTGCCTCAGAATCGTGCGGTTATCACACATTCAGACGAGGAACACAATGACGCAGCAACAGGAGACAAGAGAAAATTGATATTAGCAACCATTCAAGGAGAGGACCGCCCCGGTGTAACCGCTTCACTGATGGAGATCTTGGCAAAGCGCAATGCGTTCATTTTGGATATTGGTCAAGCCGATATTCACAATAACCTCAATTTGGGAATCCTTTTTGAAACAACGGAGGCAGATAGTGGGGATATTTTCAAGGATCTGCTCTACCGTGCTTATGAATTGGATGTAGCTATTCGCTTCAATCCTATTTCACCCGAAAATTACACCGAATGGGTTAATGCCCAGGGTAAGAACCGCTACATCATTACCGTAGTGGCGCGTAAGATCACAGCCGAAATGCTGGCCGCTTTAGCTGATGAGGCTGCTGCACAGGGACTCAACATAGATAATATTCGCCGTTTGACCGGACGTATTCCTTTGGATGAAGGTCAGCGGTCACCCAATGCCAGTATTGAATTCTCCATGCGAGGTACGCCCCTTAATGTAGAGAAACTGCAAGAAAAACTTGTAGATATGTCGTCGCAGCTCAATATGGATATCTCTTTCCAGCGTGAGTCAATGTTCCGAAGAATGAGGCGAGTGATTTGCTTTGATATGGACTCTACCCTTATTCAAACGGAGGTTATCGATGAGTTGGCTGCCCGTAATGGAGTGGGGGATAAGGTGAAAGCGATCACAGAGCGAGCTATGCGCGGTGAGATAGACTTCAAAGAGAGTTTTACCGAGCGTGTGGCCCTTTTGAAAGGGTTGGACATAAATGTGATGGAGGATATAGCAGAAAATCTTCCTATGACAGAGGGTATCGAGCGGCTCATGAAGGTTTTAAAGTTGATGGGCTACAAGATCGCTATTCTTTCCGGAGGCTTTATGTACTTCGGTACCTATATACAGCGCAAGTTTGGTATTGACTATGTGTATGCCAATCAGTTGGAGGTGGACGAAAATGGTAAGCTAACGGGGCATTACATAGGCGAGATAGTCGATTCGCGTCGTAAGGCTGAGCTGCTGAAGCTGATAGCGCAAGTAGAGAAGGTGGACCTGATGCAAACTGTAGCGGTAGGGGATGGTGCTAATGACCTGTTGATGCTGCAAACAGCCGGCTTAGGCATTGCCTTTCATGCCAAGCCTAAAGTGAAGGCCGAGGCAGAGCAAAGCCTCTCGTTTGTGGGATTGGATGGGATCCTTTACTTCTTGGGATACAAGGATTCCCATTTTGATGAAATGTTAGCACAATCTTATATCGTATGATAAGGCATATAGTATTATTTACTTTAGGTGGCTTTTCAAGCGAAGCTGAGCAGAAAGCGCAAGTTGTCGCCATTAAAGAGGCTTTGGAAGCACTGCCGGCGGTGATTCCCT
Organism: uncultured Bacteroidales bacterium; assembly: GCA_947290775.1. Classification (GTDB taxonomy): domain Bacteria; phylum Bacteroidota; class Bacteroidia; order Bacteroidales; family Porphyromonadaceae; genus Porphyromonas; species Porphyromonas miyakawae. The sequence continues at coordinate 200,078 of CAMYPM010000001.1, forward strand.
CTTTGGATTCGCTTCATGTGGGGGTTAACTGCAATCCGCGAGAGCAACCGACCTTTTGCCTTGTGGCAGAGGTAGCTGATATGGAGGCTCTGAAAGCCTATGCGGAGCATCCTAAGCATCAGCAAATAGTCAAAGAGATGATTCTCCCCTATAAGCAGGGGCGGCAGGCAATTGATTACGAGTTTTAGCCGTTAATGTTTGCTCTATGGCTACGCTTTCAACCCGAAACTTAGTAAAGAAGTATCATCGTCGCACGGTGGCAGACCATGTGTCCATTTCCCTTGAACAAGGCGAAATAGTGGGTCTACTAGGTCCTAATGGGGCAGGTAAGACCACCACTTTCTATATGACAGCCGGCTTAGTAGTGCCTAATGAGGGGAGAATATTCTTGGATGATACCGACATTACAGAGTATCCGGTTTATAAGCGGGCACGCTTAGGAATAGGATACTTGGCACAGGAGGATAGTGTCTTCCGACGTATGAATGTGGAGGACAATATCATGACGGTCTTGGAGATGACTAAGCTCAACAGTCAGCAGCGTAAGGATCGCTTAGAGGAGCTAATTGACGAGTTCGGACTTCAAAAGGTTCGTAAGAATCAAGGAAACCGATTGAGTGGAGGCGAGCGACGACGCGTAGAGATCGCACGCTGCTTGGCTATCGGACCGCGTTTCATTATGTTGGATGAGCCTTTTGCCGGAGTGGATCCTATTGCTGTGCAGGATATTCAGCATATAGTAGCACGTCTCAAACGACAAAATATAGGTATTTTGATTACCGATCATAATGTGAATGAAACGCTTTCCATTACTGATAGAGCCTATTTGCTGTTTGAGGGAAAGGTGTTATTTCAGGGTACAGCCGAGGAGCTGGCCGAGAACGATATTGTAAGAGAGAAATATCTGGGACGAGACTTTCTGTTGCGGCGTAAGAGCTTTCTTTAGTATCTATTGGGGGCGAGGTTGTCGCTTTCCACAGTTCGCATTAAAGGGGTATAAGGTATCTTATATCCCTTTTTTATGGACTCATATAGTGGCAAGTCGACAGGCAGTATTTCAAATGAGTAGATGCCGATCTTTTGCTGCACTCCCTTGTATAATCCGACAAAATAAATAGTACTACCTATTTGTGGGTATTAAATCTTCCATAGCGTTTTAATAATGTGGCATGTTGCATTACTATGTGTAAATTATTACAACTTTGTTGTGGCATTAAGAATAAATTACTATCTTGCAGTGCTTTTGCCGAAGGGGAGTACAGAAAGCACCTAAAAGAAAGCTCCCCAACTACTTATGGCAATGCTTTATATAGTTAATATAGAGTGGGTTAAGTGTAAATAGAAGTAATAAAAATAATAACAGGTAGTAAGGTACCATGAAAGTGTACAAGACAGCGGACATCCGCAACATTTCTCTTTTAGGTAGTGCCGGTTCGGGCAAAACGACTCTCGCTGAGACGATGCTCTACGAAGCCGGCGTGATAAAACGTCGTGGCGAAGTGAGTCAAGGCAACACGGTTTGCGACTACTTTCCCGTAGAAAAGGAATACGGCTATACGGTTTTTTCAACCCTCTTTAGCGTTGCTTGGGAGGACGAGAAGCTGAATTTTATCGATTGCGCCGGTAGTGACGACTTTATCGGCGGTACCGTTTCGGCATTAAATGTAACGGATAGCAGCTTGGCAGTGGTCAATGCGCGGTACGGGATTGAAGTGGGGCTGATCAACCAACTGAGGTATGTGGAAGAAAAGAAACGCCCGATCTTTTTCCTGATCAATCAGACCGATGACGAAAAAGCAGATTTTCAAGCCACGTTATCTCAACTAAAGGAGCGTTTTGGCGGTAAGTTGGTTCAAATACAGTTCCCGGTTGCCGGCAGCAAGAACCAGATGGTGGACGTGCTTAGCATGAAGATGTACCAATGGGGTCCTGAAGGCGGTACTCCGGAAGTATTGGATATTCCGGCGTCTGAGTTGGCTCAAGCAGAAGAGTTGCGTCAGACGCTTATCGAGTCGGCAGCCGAACACGAAGAGACCCTTATGGAGCGCTTCTTTGAAGCCGGTTCGCTTACGGAAGAGGAGATTGTTCAGGGTATGCGTAAAGGAGTACTCATCGGAGAAATGTACCCGGTGTTTACCGCTTGCGGTATGAAGAATATGGGCGTGCGACGCCTGATGAGCCTATTAGCGCTACTGGCTCCGCATACCACGGAAGCTACACCACCGGTAACTACTGAGGGTGTGCCGGTCGCTCCGGATGCCTCTAAGCCGGTAAGCCTCTACTTCTTCAAAACTACCATAGAGCCACATATTGGCGAAGTATCCTTCTTTAAGGTGATGCAGGGTACGCTGAAAGAGGGGATGGACCTGACGAACAGCAATCGGGACAGCAAGGAACGCATCGGACAGCTCTACGTAACTGCCGGACAAATCCGGGAACGCGTGGACTCCTTCGAAGCCGGTGACTTAGGTGCTACCGTAAAGCTGAAAGGTGTTAGGCGTGGTGATGCATTAAACGAAAAAGATGTGTCTTATCGTTATCCGGAAGTTGAGTTCCCCAATCCTAAGTACCGTCGTTCGATAAAGGCTGTTAATGCATCCGATTCGGAAAAGATGACCGAAGTGTTGCATCGTATGTGCGAAGAGGATCCCACTTGGATAGTAGAACAGTCAAAGGAATTGCGGCAAACGATCGTGAGCGGTCAGGGCGAATTTCATCTTCGCACGCTGAAGTGGCGTATTGAAAACAACGACAAGATACCCGTTGAGTATGGTGAGCCGCGTATTCCCTATAGAGAAACCATTACAAAAGCTGCCAGAGCCGATTATCGTCATAAGAAGCAATCGGGTGGTGCCGGACAATTTGGAGAGGTGCATTTGATTGTAGAGCCTTACGAAGAGGGTAAGCCATTACCCGAATCGTTCCGCTTCGGCTCGCAAGAGTTTAAGATTACTCCCAAAGATACGCAGGAGATCCCCTTAGATTGGGGCGGAAAGCTTGTCTATGTAAATAGCGTAGTAGGTGGGGCTATAGATGCTCGGTTCATGCCTGCCATTCTGAAGGGTATAATGGAAAAGATGGAGCGTGGCCCGCTTACAGGAAGCTATGCCCGTGATGTGCGCGTAATCGTATATGACGGAAAAATGCATCCGGTAGACAGTAACGAAGTGTCCTTCATGCTTGCGGGACGTAATGCCTTTAGTACGGCATTCCGTGAGGCAGCGCCTAAAGTATTGGAGCCTGTGTATGACGTGGAAGTAGATGTGCCGGCTGATTTCATTGGTGACGTGATGAGCGACCTACAAGGTAGACGTGCCATCATAATGGGAATGAATAGCAAAAAGGGCTATGAACAGTTGCTGGCTAAAGTGCCGTTGAAGGAATTGAGTAACTATGCTACCGCACTCAGCTCCCTAACCGGAGGAAGAGCAAGCTTTACAATGAAATTCGCTTCCTACGAGCTTGTACCGACCGATGTTCAGGACAAGCTGCTGAAGGAACACGAAGCAGAAGAAGAGCAAGACGCATAGAGCCGAGAAAGGGTCTCCCCCTTTAGGAAGTATTGCGCCTGTAAGAAGGAGTTGGAGCATATCGGGAGTTCTCGGTATGCTCCGATGCTTTAGAGCGAAGACCAAATAAGGGTTCTTGTTCCCCCTACTCAATTGCTTTACAAAAAAAGTATGCAGCTTTCAAATAAAACACATGTAACTTTCGTTTGAAAGGTATGTGTCTTTTTATTGATCGTTGTATGCCGTTTCACAAGTGCTTTCCCTCCACTTATTTAGCTGCATTGTAATTATGTTCCATCTATTTCGAAAACCTCGTGTCGCAGTACCTACCGATGAGGGGTCAGTGACCTTCCTGGATCGCCGACACCACCAAACCTTTCACTCTACTTATGGTCCCATTGAGGAGAGCCAAATAGTTTTTGTAAAGAACGGCTTCCTTTTCTATTGTGAGCAGAACCCACTTACTCGGGAGGTGCATATATTGGAGATGGGCTTCGGTACAGGACTTAATGCACTCTTAACGGCAGAGGCAGCAACAGAGAGGGGCATCAAAGTATTTTATACAACGTATGAGCGGTATCCGCTTCATAAGCATGAGTACAATCTGTTGCACTTCCCGGGAACTGATGCGCACCTGCTTGAGACTTTGCATACCCTCCCATGGAATATCCCTTGCGAAGTAACTCCTTTCTTCTGTATAGAGAAGCTAAAAGGTGACTTTCGTAAGGCTCATTTTGACCGGGAGCAGTATGAAGTGGTCTATTACGATGCCTTTTCGCCAGATGAAATACCGGAGCTTTGGGATGCAAAAACTTTGTCAAAGGTAGCGTGTGTACAACCTGATGGCGGGCTCTTCGTAACCTATACAGTGAAAGGCACTCTGCGTCGTACATTGCACGCTATAGGCTATGAAGTAGAGCGTCTCGCAGGTACACGGGGAAAGCGTCAAGTACTGCGTGCCGTTAGATATATTTGATACATTTATATGGCTTAAATTGGCTACCTTTGTCTGTAAGAACAATTAGAATAGTGTTTTAGACGAATTGAATATGTTAGAACCCGTAACAAAGCTGATCGATCTTGGCGATGGAAGAACAATAAAGATCGAAACGGGGAAATTGGCCAAGCAGGCCGATGGTGCCGTAACAGTAACAATGGGCAATACAGTCCTATTGGCTACTGTATGTGCAGCAAAAGATGCTGCTCCGGATGTGGATTTTATGCCTTTACAGGTAGATTATAAAGAAAAGTTCTCGGCCGTTGGGCGTTTCCCCGGTGGCTTCACTCGAAGAGAAGGTAAGTCATCGGATTATGAGATCTTAGTGTCTCGTCTGATTGACCGCGCTTTGCGTCCTCTCTTCCCGAGCGATTTTCACGCTGAGGTATTTGTAAATGTAGTGCTTTTCTCTGCCGGAGAAGATGATATGCCGGATGCTTTGGCAGGCTTAGCTGCTTCTGCCGCATTGGCTGTATCGGACATTCCTTTTGAGGGTCCGATCAGTGAAGTGCGTATTGCCCGAATAGATGGTCAGTGGTGTGTCAATCCTTCTGCTTCTGAGCTTAAGAAGGCGGATATAGATATGATGGTTGCTGCCACCTTAGACAATATCATGATGGTCGAAGGTGAGATGGATGAAGTAAGCGAAGCCGAAATGCTGGAAGCTATTAGGCAAGCTCATGAAGCCATCAAGAAGCAGTGCCAGGCCCAATTGGAGCTATCCGAGGCCGTTGGTAAGACGGTAAAGCGTACCTATTGCCACGAAACAAATGACGATGAGCTACGCCGGGATGTACACGACAAGTGCTACCAAAAGGCATACGATATTGCTACTTCCGGTACCGGAAAGCAAGAGCGTACAGATGCTTTTGATGCTTTAGTTGAAGAATATAAAGCTACATTTAGCGAGGAAGATTTGGCCGAAAAGGAGGTCATGATCAACCGCTATTACCACGATGTGGAAAAGGAAGCAATGCGCCGTGCTATATTAGATGAGGGTAAGAGACTCGATGGACGTAAGACCAACGAAATACGTCCTATCTGGATTGAAACCAGTTGCTTGCCTATGCCTCACGGAAGTGCTATTTTTACTCGAGGTGAGACTCAGTCCCTCTCCACGGTTACCTTAGGTACTAAGGATGATGAGAAGTTAGTGGACGATCCCTTGAATCATGATAAGGAGCGCTTTTTACTGCATTACAACTTCCCACCTTTCTCTACCGGTGAAGCAAAGGCTTGGCGTGCCGTAGGACGCCGTGAGATAGGTCATGGTAACTTAGCACTTCGCGCCCTAAAGAGAATGATACCGGATAACTATCCCTACGTAGTGCGTGTGATGAGTGATATCTTGGAGAGCAACGGAAGCTCCTCTATGGCTACTGTATGTGCCGGTACACTTGCACTGATGGATGCCGGTGTGCCTATCAAGCGACCTGTTTCAGGTATCGCAATGGGCTTGATCAGTGAGAATAAAGGTCAGAACTATGCCATACTAAGCGATATACTTGGTGATGAAGATCATTTGGGCGATATGGACTTTAAGGTGACCGGTACCGAAAAAGGTATTACGGCAACTCAAATGGATATCAAGGTGGATGGCTTGAGCTATGAGATATTGGAGAATGCCTTGGCACAAGCTCGCGAAGGACGTATGTATATCTTAGGCAAGATAAAAGAGGCACTGCCGGCTCCTCGTGCCGATATGAAGTCCAATGCACCTCGCTTGGAGATCTTCAACGTACCGAAAGAATTCATCGGTGCTATTATAGGCCCGGGTGGAAAGATCATACAGGGCATACAAGAGAAGAGTGGTGCCAATGTATCGATTGAGGAGATTGATGGCGAAGGACGTGTGGAAGTATCCTCTTCCGATAAGGCTGCTTTAGATAAGGCACTCTCTATGATCAGAGCAATTGTCGCTGTACCTGAAGTGGGTGAAGTATATGATGCCAAGGTAACCAGTGTAATGCCTTACGGACTTTTTGTGGAGTTCATGCCGGGCAAGGATGGATTGCTGCACATCAGCGAAATAGATTGGCGACGCTTTGAGAAGATTGAGGATACCGGTTTGCAAGAAGGGGATAGTATCCGTGTACAACTCTTGGAGATAGATCCTAAGACCGGTAAGTATCGTCTGTCTCATCGCTCTCTTCTTCCCAAGCCGGAAGGCTGGACAGAGCCTGAACGTCCTGCAAGACGTCCGCGCAATGGTCGCGATGGAGAGCATCATGGCGATCGTAGACAAGGCGGTCGTCGCTCTGAAGATTAGTCGATAAGAAATAAATTCGCAGTTCATTAAATAGAGGCGAGAGTATGGGGTTCCATATTCTCGCCTTTGCATTTATATAAGCCCCTAAGCACCCTTTACGAGAGCTTCGGTCGTGTGCCGCCTTAAATCGGTAAGATTAGATTTCATCATCAGGGTATGCCCTTGTGCGCTTTCTTAGCGTTTGGAATTTACTCTCCCTCATAAGACAGAGCCTATACAAAGAAGTGCAGTGTAAAATGGGTAGTGGTCATTCCTTCGCTTGACAGCTGTACGAAAGTGGATAAAAGAAAGGGAAGAGGCTACCCGCAGGTATTCCTCTTCCCTTTACTATAGTACTCAGTACCCGGCTATTTTATTTGTCGGATAGGTAGAGTTTTTCGCTCAATAGAGCTCCTGATTCAGCGTCTATGAAGCTTGCCAAGTAGCTACCTGCAGCAGGTAGTGTTACTTGTAGCGTTGCTTCGCCCTTCTCGCCTTGGAAGAGGCAGCGACCACTGAGGTCATAAATCATAAGACGACCCGTAGCGGTTCCACTTACCGTAATAGTACGGTTAGCTGTTCTGATTGTGAGGTCTGTAGCCTTCGTTAATTCGTCAGCTGAGAGGTCACTACCGGATCCATCGCCTATTACTTTGGGGGTCCAGTTCTTATCGGTTGCTATGCTTGTATCGCTTGATTTTGCGCCTTTGTCCTTGTCATTTTCTCCATTAAGCAGATTCACTTTGCCGGACTTTTTGGGTAGTGTGCGCAAAGTCTTGTACACTGCGTTAAGTTGCTCTGAAGTCATTCCATTCTGGTGGAAGCCAACCATCATGAGTTTGGTATTGTGACTAAGATCAAGAGCTGAGAGATGGCAGTTACGAATACTGAAAACCTCAAGAGCCGGGCAGCCGGATAGGTCTACTTGCTTAAATTGATTTGTACCTAAGTCCAATGTCTTTAGCGCAGTCAGATTCTTGAGTTGTATTTCGGCTAATTGATTTCTGGGGAGAAGCATCTTTTTGAGTTTCGCAGGATCTGAGGGAAGTATAAGTTCCTTCAATGCGCACTCTTTGGCTTGCAGTTGTTCGATGACGGGGCAGGCAGATACATCAAGCTTGGTCAGTTTCTTATTCTTATTGATCCACAGATTGATGATCTTGCTTTGCTTGCTTAGATCGATAGTAGATAAGTTGCATTCCGATAGACCTAAGTCGGTAATCTGAGGACACGCTGTTACATCGAGAGCAGTAAGCGATGCATTGCCTCCCAGCATAAGGTAGGAGAGTTTCGTGCATTTGCTCAAGTCAATTCCTCTAAGTGCACCATTCATTGCATTGAGCGACGTAAGCTCAGGGGAGGAAATCTTTAATGAGGTAAGTCTCTTGTTGTCGCTACAGCTTACGGTGGTTAGCTGATTAAAAGAGCTCAGATCCAGTACTACGAAGTTGTTCTTATCTGCAAGGAACTCCTGTAGAGGTGCATCGGTAGCTATTTTGAAGTGCTCGATGTTACACTCGTTAATGATCACATTGGTCAGCTTGTGGCATTGCGATAGATCAATGGTGTTGAGCCTTGCCATACGTGCACAGTCAAAGTAGGTCAGTTCGGTGCATTCTGTTACGTTAAGGGCATTCAAGAAGTTACCGGATACCACTAAACGCTGCAGCTTAGGGCATTTGGTTACATCCAATGATTTGAGCGAATTACCGAACAGCTCTATGTTGCGGAGCTCTGTATTTCGCGTTAGATTTATCTCGCCTATGTAGTTGTAGGCAGCCATAAGAACCTCCAGAGAGGGGCAGCCGGAAACGTCAAGCGTAGTGAGTTTGCTGCTTATTACATTGAGTCGGGTTACATCGCCCTCAATGACAAAGTTCTTTCCTTTGGAAGCACTTTTCGGTTCCGAGAAGTCTTTGCCTATGGTATAGCTTACGAATTGACCATCCCCCCAGTCTATTCTAACGGGGGTATTCTCTTTCGCAGCGGCCAACCCGAAGGAAGTGGCAGTACCTACTTCCGCAACGGTGGTCATTTTGATTACTTGCTGAGCCTTAATCGGCGAAACGATAGCCAAGCAGGCTACTATGGTAGCAAAAAAGTGATAGTATTGTTTCATATACACTTACTTAAGAATGTATTTAATCTGTTTTGTTTCGTGGTTATTCCCTGTAATAGTTACGATGTAGCAACCCTTTGCCAGTGCCTGATTGAGGGGCATTGATACACCATTCATAGCGTGGATTGCTACGATCTTCTCTGCTTCATTTACTGAGTAGATTATTCCGTTGCAGTCACCTAATACAGGCAAAGAGGGAGAGGGTAGGACGATCTCTTCGGCAGCGGTGATATTCTCCTCGTTAATAGGGAGTGTAATGCTTTGTACGATTGAGTTCTCGTAGGGCTGCTTTCCTTCTCGAAGCAGTGCCAGTACTAAGCGGTATTTCCCCTCTAAGTAAGTTTGGGCATCGGGTAGCTCAATATTTTTTTGAATGCTGTAGTCATTGCCAATACTGATGGCTTCTTGTGCATCGGAGAGAAGCTTTACAACCTTGCCGTATAGCTTAGTCGGGTCGATGGTTACTTCATCGCTTTCTTTGTCGTAAGGAGGCAATCCACTGTCTTCGGTAATATAGGCTACCAAATAGTATTTGTCCTCTTTATTCTCGTCAACGCTTAGTTTTCCCTTTACAGAGAGGTAGATCTTCTGATCCTTGCTGCCCCGCTTAAGGGTCGGCTGGAGATCTGCAAATGCTGTTTTGTGGAAAGAGCGTTGCAGAAGGTATTCGTACACGTCTGTTAATTCTCCGATACGGAGTGCCGGTGTATAAGTGCTAAGATCCAGTAACTGTGCACTATTGTTGAGGGAGCCGTAGGGCTGCATCAAATCTCTGTTGTAGAGGAAAAGCGGCACTGAATCAATCCTGTACTTGCTTATGGTCTGCTCCATTCCCTTAATTGGTGAGGTGACACCGTCATTGTTTTGGCAAGGAATGGTTACGATGGCTATTTTGTCGGCCTGCTTCGTTTTGCCCAGCAAACGAGTTACGGCAGTAACTGCTGTTTGATAGCGGGTCATGCTCTTAGGGTCTTCCGGATTGACAAAAATCTCCATGAGGTGCTTGCGCTTGAAGCCGTTGTCAATTAAGTAGCGTCTCATAGGCCGAGCACGTCTACCCAAGTTAACCTCTATGCCGTTTACTTTGGTAGGAACTATATTAAAGAGATGGGTTTTCGTGTCGTTGGGTGCCTCAAAAATGCAGAAGCCTAAGCCCTCATCCATACTGCTACCGGGCAGAAGTTGTACATCGTTGAGCGAGGCTGTCTTCTTTTCGGCCTCATTGTCATCGTACCAATAGGTCAGCTCAATCGTGTTGATGGTCTCTTTGCTACCGTTGTCAAAGTAGGCAACATAGAAGATTTGAGGCTTCTCGCCTTCAATGATGGGGAAGTAGTTGTCGCCATATACATCATCGAAAACCAGACCTGCAAAAGGCTCGGAGCTTATGGCTTCGATATGCTCAAATTTCCAAGCGGCTACCGTAGTATTGCGATACGTCTCTACCAATTCTTCGGGCACTTTCAGGGTTATGGTCTTCAATAGCTCCTTATTGACAAAGGTGCCTGAGGCTGTTTTAGGCATTGCGCTACAAGGCACTACCAATACTTGTAATGCTTTGCAGCCGAAAAGAGCTCTGGAGGCAATGCTCTTGAGCGAGGTGGGCAGGATTAGCTCTTTGAGCGTCTTGGTGTCTGCCAGTGCGCCGGATAGCTCTGAAGCTTCGTAATCATCGTAGCTAATTGGGTCTGAATAAGCTTCAATGGTAGCTTCTGTAAGGTCTATACGCTCCACACTCCGACAGTACTGACGTAGCAGGAGTAAATCTACGTGGTTGATATGTCCCTTGATTACGAGGTCGGTTTCGTTTGCAGCTTGCTTAAATAGAGATTCGCTACTACCGGCCTCTTCAATGGTGATTTCATAGGGTGCAGCAAAGCCGGTACCCACACCGTATATACCTACAGCGAGCAGAAGTAGGCTGCGGCATAAAAAGGAATGAAGAATTTTGGGTAAGCCTAATGTGCTTACTGTGCGAGATTCGTTTTTCATGAGACTGTTGTGTTTATAATGATGTTCTCTGTTTGCTAATTTATTTTGAGATTCCCTTGTCTGATATCTTATCTGAAGGGTTGTCGGTGGTATTCCGCTTGGAATTACATAAATGAATCCCTTTATCTTACGCTCCATGCGTTGCAGTTTAGCTGTTCTGCAAGGGTTCATTAGGGGAAATTCAGCCTTTCCCCGAGAAAATCCTTCGCCTAAAGTGTCCATTTACATTGTGCAAAGGTATAGGATTTCCCGAAGTTAGCAGCCATAGATCCGATCTGTTACAATAGATTATGGATAGAAGCAAAATGATTTATCTATCCCTTTTGCCGAAACCCTATAGGGTTTTTCGAAAAAGGCTATAGGGTATTCCGGAAAAGGCTATAGGGTTTTCTGAAAAAAGATAGGTAGTATGCGCAATAAGTATGGGGAAACGGAGCGTACTTCGTGGGACTATACACGAGAGAATACACTACAGGTTAGTGGAGGCAAAGCTTTGAGGCGGGCTTACTATAAGAAAAAGTGTAGGATGCCGGCCGCAACGAGGAGGATAGCGATGACGTGATTAAGACGGCGGATTCTACTTGGCCGTAAGTGTACGCGGAGTCGGCTTACAATAAGCGTAATCAACCACCACCATAGTAGAGCCCCAATCTCAATAGAGACTAATAAGATGATGCTGGTGAGCAGTGGAGATACACTCTCCGAGAAGATGGGAAAGAAGCTGAAAAGCGCTAAATAGAAAAATATGATCAGGGGGTTGGAGAGGGTAAGTAAAAAGGAGGATACCACCAGATAGGAATCTCCTTTTTGCTCTTGGTCTTTGTTGGGTGCTACATAGCGAGGAACGGAGAAGAACGTGTAAATACCGAAAATAATGAGCACAATGCTTGCAAATATCTCTATTCCTGTGCGATATTTATCGAGCACGTCTATCACAACACCTACTCCGAGAGAGCACAGGGCTGCATATAAGATATCACTTAATGAAGCACCAAGCCCGGTCAATAAGCCACTCCTACGTCCTTCGAGCAAGGTTCGCTGCACACAGAGTATACCGGTTGGTCCCATAGGACATGACACCAATATGCCGATTAGAATACCGAATGCGATCGTCGTTAGTGTGCTAACCATTGGATGGGTTCTAATGTTTCTATTCAATGCTTTCCGCCCCAAAGTTAGTGATTTGCAATTGGAAAAGCGTATTGTCACTACATTAGGCTATCCACTACGTGCGATTTCTTGAAGCTGAGAAAGGGGGATTTTGGGCCTTTAGCGGGCAATTGCACTTGGGGGTATTGGCTGTCTTTGCCCTTTTATCCGCCCCTTTACTTGCGCTGTTGTAGCTTCTTATCTGAGGTGTATAGCAAAGCTTCCTTGAAATAAACTTTGCTTCCCCCGAGTGATCCCTATTTCAAAAGAGTGCGATTTGCTCCAATAAGTCTGCTAAAGGTCTCAATTTTGTATCTTTGCGAAGAATATGGAAGCAAAAGGAAAGGTGGAATGAGCCAAACTCTAATGGATGCAGGCCAAGGCTTCTCGCTTTTGATGTCTGTGTATAGTGGTGAGGAGGCGACTCAATTTGACCGAGCCCTCGACTCTGTAATGCAAGCAACGCTTCTGCCCAAAGAAGTCGTGTTGGTATGTGATGGTCCACTTACCGAACCTTTGGAAGCGGTTATTAGCCAATATGTGCAGCGCTTCCCTAATCTTTTCCGATTGATTCGCTTGGAGAAGAATAGTGGTTTGGGCGTGGCTTTGAATGTCGGATTAACCCATTGCAGTTATGAGCTTGTCGCCCGTATGGATGCCGATGATGTGAGCTATCCCGAGCGATTTGAGCGTCAGGTGGAATTCATGAATGCACACCCTGAAGTCGGCGTGCTGAGTGCTACTATCAACGATTTTATGGGAGAGGAGAGTAATATCCTTGGGCGCCGTGAGTTACCGATGGAGCATAAGGCTATCTATCGCTTTGCCAAACAGCGCAATCCGATTAATCATCCGGTGGTCATCTTTCGTAAATCTGAGGTGGAGCGAGTGGGTGGCTATGAGCATTGTCCTTACTTTGAGGATTATTATTTATGGGTGCGGATGCTACTGGCAGGAAGTCGATTCCATAATCTAAAAGAGTCCCTGCTCGCTTTTCGTATGGACAAAAATGCGCTGGAGCGAAGACGGGGGCGACGCTATGCCCAATATGAGCTTGCATTCTTAAAGAAGATACGTCAGATAGGCTTTCTCTCTCGTGGAGAGTGGTTGAAATGTGTAGTGACGAGAGTCCCCCTTCGCTTTCTTCCGCCGTCCCTCTTGTCTTTCTTGTATGAGCATGCATTGAGAAGAACAAAATGAAAGTTTCAATTGTAGGAGGATCAGGATTTATAGGTACACGCCTTGTAGAGCTATTGTTGCAGCGAGGCAATGAGGTGGTAATCGTGGATAAAGCAATGTCGGCACATTACCCCGCATTGACCCGCATAGCGGATGTACGCGATGAGGCTGCATTGGATCAGGTGATAGATGCCGATAGCGACGTAGTGATTCATTTAGCTGCCGAGCATAAGGATAATGTGCATCCTATAGAGCTATACTATGAGGTAAATGTACAAGGCATGCGCAATTTGCTCTCCGTTTTGGGACGAAAGGGCATTAAGCAGATCGTCTTCACAAGTTCGGTGGCTATCTATGGATTGAACGAAGGTGATTCTACTGAAGAGAGTCCGATAGCGCCTTTCAATGACTACGGAAAGAGTAAGTATCAAGCCGAGCAGGTTCTTGCGGAATGGACAGCGCAGGATATTACTCGCAGTGCTGTAGTGCTGAGACCCTGTGTGGTTTTTGGAGAACGAAACAGAGGCAATGTGTACAACTTACTGCACTCCATCGTGAATAAGAGTTTTATGATGGTGGGCAAAGGCAATAACCATAAGTCAATGGGCTATGTGGGTAATCTGTGTGAATTTATAACGTTTCTGCTTACGCACGGTATCGCAACCGGAGTGGAGGTGTACAACTATGCAGATAAGCCGGATCTAACAATGAAGCAATTGGTAGCTGTTGTAGAGAGCACTCTTGGACGCAAGCTCATCCGTATGAGAATACCCTATTGGTTAGGTATAATGGGGGGAACTTTCTTCGACTTTGTGGCGTGGATCAGACGCAAGCCGATGACCATAAGCTCTATTCGGATCAAGAAATTTTGCGCTTCTACGGTAGTGAATGCCAATAAAGCACATGCCATCGGTTTTACCCCTCCTTATACGCTTCCGGATGCGTTGAAACGGACGATTGAGTACGAGTTCCCGGAGCATTGTAGCAAGGCAGTCCGTTGATCCTCTTTTCCCGAGTAATTTAATACCTCCGTTCGATAGTCGTAAGTTTTCCGCTTCTCTCGATCCTTAAAGATAATTTTGTAGCGCACAAAGCTCTCATCCGGTAGAGAAATTGTTTTAGCAGTGAGCGTGAGCTGAAGAAACAGTAAGCCCATGACCAGTGCTCTGTCGTACTTATTGCCTATAGTGTAGAGATTAGACATGAGTATGGGCAGAAACATGAACATATAGTAGTACAGTCGAGCACCTGCTTGGAAGAAGGGAAGCGAGTTGCAGATAATTGTGCTGAAGAGGAAGCTGTTTAGATAGGGGAGTATATTTGGATCCTTTCTGTACAGCTCTTTACTTCGGTAAATCAGATAGAGGGAAAGAATGGTATTGAGGAAATATAATATCCCTGAGCCTCCATCCTCTTGTGTGGCCCACATATTCTCTAAGTAGTAGGTGTCAAATGGAAGGTAGGGCGTAATGAGAATTAAGAAGGGCTTTAGCAGTAAGGGGATGATGGTCAGCGATAATACAATCATGGTGCCGATGAAAAGCGGATTAAAACGCACAAAGAGAAAAGGTAGCAGCACGATCATGATTATGGCTGAGCGGTGTACCGCAATGGCAGCCAATAGAATGAGAAGCGTTGACCAATACTTGCGATTGGCATAGAGCGGAACAGCGAAGAGCACGATAGCTTGCGCCATGCACTGCCGTACGGCATTAAAAGACTCAAAGTAGAGCTTGAAAGTAAATACAAAGAATGCAAGCGCTATCCATAGGGTATAACTCTGCTTTCGTAGTGCCCACAAGACAAGCGTGATAAATATAATGGCTACAATCAGCGTCCAGTGGTAGAAACTTAAGTGAAAGTAGTTCAGTAAGTCATAGAAACGCTGCCAAATCCACTCCAAATGCTTGTAGGAGGGGTAATCTGTTGTCCGAAAAGCCTCCTCGTAAATAATATAATCTCGTCCTACGTTGTCGCGTAGCGCAGAGAAGAGTATGAGTACAATCCCCAAGAAAGATAGCGGCACCGCTTCGCCATATTTATTCTGGGCAACAGCTCCTATGGCCAATCCACATAGCACAAAGAAGGTGATATAGAGAATGAGGCTTTCTAAAGGCATATCAGCGAAGGCGTAATAAATAGTGCTTGAAACGTAGTACCCTATAACCTAATCGCCGCAAGCCGGCATTATAGAGGCGAATACTCATTAGGGAGAAGCGTGCTGCTAAGCTGCCATCGGCACGTAGGTACGCTTGGAGGGGTGGATGAGTGGCTAACAGCTCCTTATACCTTGAGTAGTTGCTGTAGCTAAGCTCGGTGTGTAGGATGGATAGTCCCATAAAGTGCAAAGCTTCTTGTAAGGTGTCTCGCTCCTCCGGTAGTGCTTCTTTATCGAAATACTCTTTTAGATAGCCTTGCTGATGCTGCATAGAGTGTAGCTTCTTGGGGGTTAAGCGGTAGGTCAATGCATTTTCGTTGGTACGTCGATACATGAGTAGTGGCATATCCAAGTAGGCAATTCGCTGCGCTTGATAAGCACAAATGGAGGTTACTACTATATCCTCCCACATATCGCAACCCTCAAAGAATCGGGCGTACTGCACAAAGAAATCCTTTCGAAAGCACTTATTGCAGAGATAGCCCGGTGCCCTCCCCGAAATGATGGCTATTGCAAGTGCTAAAGAGGTAGAAAAGTGCTTTGGCAGAGAGGTACGTGTAGAATGAAGAAATAGCTCTTTCCAGCCATAGAGTAGTAGGTCTGCCTGCTCCTGAAGCATCTTCTCCACAATAAGACTAACCGCATTGGGAGTAATGAGGTAATCATCGCTGTCCAAGAAGAGTAGTAGCTCACCGCCTGCTGCTTGCACACCGCTCTCTCGTGCCATAGCTGACCCTCTATTATGCGGATGCTTAACCATATTCAACTTGTGCCGCAAGGGATTTTCACTGATGAAAAGCTCCGATACGATCTCTGCACTTCGGTCGGGAGAGGCATCATCTACGACCACTACTTCCAAAGCGGGGTAGTCCTGATTAAGTACGGAGCGAATACACGCTGCTACATATTGCTCTACGCAATAGAGCGGAATGATGATAGATACGGTAGGCTTATGCGAATACATCTCTTACAATAACGTTTTGGCGCCTTGAATGGTACGCATAAGAGCGAATGCACTCTTGAAGAGTTTGTGTCGATTGAACCAAGCCATGAGCCGATAGGGTACAGCAGATGCGCCTCTGAGTAGGGACGCCTCCCTACGGCTAATGGGATAGTGCTGTGTAGCTGCGCAAAAAGCGCGGTAGTCATCTGTTTTATATTGAATCAGCTTGACCACAACTGATTGATATTGCAGGGCTTCGTCAATTACTTTGCTGTGGGGATGCTTGTCAAAGAACTGCTTCATGCGCTCCTGTACAACGCAAACGGAGTGCAAAGCCATCGCACTCGGCATATTGCTCATCGAATCCGGCATGTAACATCTGTAATAATGGTAGTTCCCCTCTATATAGCATATACCGGGATAGAGAAACCCGTAAGGGATAACTACATTTTTGTCCTCCCAAAGCGTGATCTCCTTTTCCATAAGTGACGCAAGGGGGAGGAATAGTTCCCTTCGGAAGCATTTGTTCCACAGATAGCCGGGTAGTGTTCCATCAATCAAGGCAGCAACAGCCTCTTCGCCTTGCCGGTGGTTGGGGTGGCTGAAGCGTTTATTGCGGTGCTTATATCCACACGTAAAGTCAAAAATGGCCATTGGTTCATGGCTCGCTTCCATGGCTTCTATTACGCTGCGGTAAGCCCTTTTGTCAGTCAGATAATCGTCGCTATCCATAAAGAAAAGGTATTTACCTCGTGCAGCTCGGATAGCCTCCTGTCGTGCTTTGTAAAGGCCTTTGTTCGAGGGGAGTGAGATCAGTTGTACGGCATGTCCGTGCGTATTCTCCTCAGCGACCAATTGCGCTACTATATCCATGGAACGATCGGGCGTGCCATCGTTGACCACTACAATTTCCAGCCCGCTGCACTCCTGTTGAAGCACAGAACGAATGCATTGCGCTACATAAGGCTCAACCTTGTAGACCGGAATACAGACTGAAGCAATAGGGGTATTATCCATAAATAAGTCGTCTTGTTAGGCTAATTCCCCACTGAATAGCTTTTCCTAAAGGTGCTGTGAGGGGCCGATTCATCAGACGATATTTGGTTTTGGCAAGGCGGCTCCAGGGCATTACAGCAATATAACGATCTACCGATGCCGGAATAGCTTTGCGAATCTTCCCGAAGTCTCTTATCGGCAGAGATCGGTAAGCCTGCATCTTTAGGTTGAGGAGCGATCTATCGATAGCGTCGCGGAAGGCCTGATCGCCCATTTCATCAAGAAAGTAGTGCGCTAAAGATTGGATAATAGCGTGCATCTCCCGGATATTTTGCTTTGAGAGGCGATGGGTGTAGGAGCTTGCATTCCCCTGTTCGTAGTGCACCGTACATCCTTTGTAGTAGCCGACTGAGGTGGCATGATAGAGTATTCTGGGTACGCTATAGTAGTCCTCCCACATATTTCTCCCCTTTTCAAAGCAGGGTATAAAAGGCTTGAAGAGCTGCATAGCGTATAGCTTGTTCCACACATAGCTCTCTTGTAAGGAACAGAGTATGGAGTGCGCTGCTTCCTTGCCTGAAGCGAGCTGCGGAACCTCCATAAAGATGTCCTTATTGGGGTAGTGTAGGCTGTAATTCGCTATAACTACATCGTGTGAACCTTCTAATGCTACTTGCATCCAGTCGCTTACTACGTGTGTATTGTCCCACCAATCATCACTATCCAATATGAGTAGCCACTCGCCCTTTACTGCCTCCATGGCGGTACGCCGTGCAGCGCCCAGACCACTATTGTGCTCGTGTGTGAGTAGGCGAACCGTGTGTCCCTCCTTCGCTTCGGTATCTATTATGCGTTGGGCTATCTCAACGGAGCGGTCAGGGGAGGCATCGTCCACTAAAATCACCTCCATAGGCGTGTAATCTTGGCTCAGTACAGAGTGTAGACAGCGCGCTATGTAGCGCTCAACCTTGTAAATGGGGATAATGACACTAACTAAAGGCTTCATACCGGGTAAGGAATAGAGGCTTATTGATCAGTAGGCTTTGGAGATAATTGCGATAGCCGATCCTGCAGAAGAGTAACGGCTTGTGGGTTCTGCAGAATGCCGGTAAGTGCACTCATGAAGTTACTTACTAACAGCTCGGCATCCTCTTCGGGTACATGGTTGGAAGATTCTTCACGCCATGTAAGCGACCGCGTTTGATTGCGTGTGAATACAAACGAATGTGCCATTTCTGGTAGATTGTCCCCCATATCCGATAGTGGAAAAGAGCTGCGGAAATCGTTGATAAAACGATAAAAAGGAGCCAATAGGTAGGGAGAAATATGCTGCGTAATGCTGGAAAATTGCACCGGAGAGAGCTTGCTAAGTGTGGGTAAGTGCATGTATAAATGCTTGATACTAAGTCGCTTGATTAGAATGGACAGTGGGTTGGCCCACTCCTTAAGTACATCACTATTCTCTACAAAGAGGAAGCTGAGCCGGCCTGCGGGGAGTCGCCGTGTAGCATCAAAATCCTCTTGTGAAAAAATGTAGATGCGGTCTTCTGCAGCCAACGGAGAGTGCGCAATTAGACTCTGCCAAGCGCCTAAGGTTTGTACTGAGGAGCTCACAATAACGGCAGGTCCCTCCTCGTGAGAGACGATGAAGCTCGCCATAGCAATGATCTCTTTGCGGAGGGTGTGTGTGCTTTCGCCTACCATAATGCCGTTACCTTGCAGTAGTAAATCGTATAGCTCGCTTTGGATAGCCTCATGACCACAAGTAGCTGCATAGATAGTATCCATTTTCTTTTCAGGAAATGTATCTAACACAACTTGCCGCCAGCGGTTGGTACTCACGACCTCGTCTACAATCTCATAGACATCTTCGTAACACCGAAATGAATCGCTCAAGCGGAGTCCCTCTGCCGCTATCTTATCCAAATCGGGATAGTCGCTTTCGTCCAATAAATTCTCTTCGCCAAAATATCGCTTTCTGAATGACCGAAAAAGGTTCTCTTCGTTCACTCCACAGCTAAAGCGCACCTTACGGCCTCCTTTGTAGCTTACGTAAATAGAGCTGTAGGCGGGGCGATATACCAAGCCTCCCCAGGGATAGCCTCCAACTTCATTTTCAAGCATATGCACCACGGACTCAATGTGCTTGCAGGTGCCGAGACCCGTTGTCCGAAAGTCCAGGCAGGAACAGTAATTCCAATCACTTTCCACACCTCGAAAAGCTACTTTGTAGCTGTTGTTGCCGTGTCGTACTAAGTAGTCACCCCAAATGCGACCATTGTCTAAGTGCTCTACCGTAAAGGATTCACGGCGAGCCGCTTCACGACGTAATGCCACTTGCCACTCTTCGGTGGTCATTCCCTCCGGGCAAACTTTATTTGATAGCTTATAATTACTCATCGCCTTACTCTCCTCAATTTACCTTATACATCATACATATATTCATTTAACTTAGCTTCGGTGGTCCGCATAGCGTAAGTAATACCCCTGTGCCGGTCCTATTCTCTTTGGGATCCAATGGACTACCGGATGTGCGCTCTGCAAAGATACTGCTTTCTTCGGCTTGTCTGAAGTTTTCCTTTTCTCTCTGTGCCTTATTGCTCCCTTTGTACTTACACTAAGCGCCTATTTATCCCCTTTGCAGAGGGGCAATAGGGTTGCGGATAAAACATCTATATTTTTCCATCAAAACATCAGTATCTTTCAAATGAAATATCAGAACCTTTTAAACGAAACAACAGTATCTTTTTTGTAACCCTACGAGAGGGGACTGACTTGGGTAAAAATAGAAAGGGAGGCTTAGCTAAAAGCCTCCCCTTCACAGGTACAAAATAAAAAGGAAAAACTACTGTATTGCTATTACTTAGGCAGATGATCTTTCCAGTCGGGGTTCTGTTCGGTCATCTGGCCTGCGTTGATCTCAGAGGCCGGAATCGGGAATACGAATTCGCTCGGACGATAGTTCTCTACGCCGTTCAAGGTAACAGTCAAATCCATGCGACGTAAGTCGTACCAGCGGTGTCCCTCTTGGAAGAATTCGCGGATACGCTCATTTGCAATGAAGTCAATGAATTGCTCTTTTGTGGTTAGTTGCGTTTCAGCGAAGGACGCATCACGAGAAGCTGTGTAATTCAGTGCCTCGTATGCGCCATTTATGTCGTTGAGCTGTGCCTTAGCTTCTGCAGCAATAAGGAATACTTCGCTCTTACGAATAACCGGGATATTGGTAACTACCTGAGAAGTACGAGTTCCATCAAACTTCATTGGGTGACCGGAAGCGAAGTCAATCAACCCTGTACGGAAGTCATTTTCACCAAAAAGCTCTTCAGGATCGAAGTTTATGCCTGCATTATAAGTGCTGTACATGGTGTTCAGCGAGTTAGCGGAAAGATTGTCTATATCGCTCTTAGGTAATGTAAACAGGTCTTCCATATCTAACGCGGTACTATGCCAGCGACCGACATAGGCATTGGCGGAGAGAGCTCCGTCGCCTAATGCGGCAATTACTTCATCTGCAGCTGTCTTAGCCCCTTCATAATCTCTCATATAGAGGAGTACACGAGCTTTTAGTGCTTTGATATTTACCGGATTAAAGGTAGTGGGGGAGAGGTTGCTGTCGAAGTAATCGGCATCAAACGCTTCTGCCATACCAATCAATTCAAGTATATAGTCATACGTCTCTTTCACCGTGGAGCGATGGAGTGTGGTATTAGGTTCGATAGTCTCGTCCTTTACCAGTACCAAGCCAAGGTCGTTGAGGTGATCAGGCGCATAGCACTTAGCAAAGAGGTTACTTAGACAGAAATAGGTGAATGCTTTCAAGGAATAGAATTGAGGTAGATACGTATTGAGCTCGTATATGTCACCCATTAATTTGTCCTTCTTTGTTCCTTGGGCAGTTTCAAGCTCTTTTGTTTTTGCTGCAATGAGCTCTTTAGCACCCTTAATACCTCTTGTACAAGCGTCAATTACTACAAATCCACTCGAATAGAGGTCATTTAGTTCCCTTTCGGTATCTGCAAAGGTCCATGTCTCATAGGACATGAACCACCCATAGTTGGGGCTGGCTGTAGAGATACCCCCACTGATATCACCAATGAGTATGTAGTTACGCCCATAGAAGCGGTAACTGGCAAACTGATTGAATGCGCCATTCATGATGTTTTTGATGTCCTGCGGGCTGCTGGTCGCATCCTTTACCTCTTTGTTGTGATGCAGGTCTACATCCATCTTGCAACTCGTGAAAAGGGGAAATGCGAGCGCAAGTAATATTAATGTTTTGAATATCGTTTTCATAAGATACTTTCCTTTACTAATTAATATTGATGCTTAGAAGCTCAGCACGATACCGCCTGTTACCTTCGTGGGCTGCGGGTAGTTCCACCATTGGAAGCCGTTTGCACCTACACTGGCAGGGTCAAAGCCTCGGTAGTTCTTGTTCATAAAGGTGTAGAGGTTGTCAGCGGATAGATAGATTCGTGCGCTGCTCAGCCCAACCTTCTTGAGTGCCTTATCGGTAATAGTGTAACCTACGACTATGTTCTGAATCTTCAGATAACTTCCGTTCATTAAGAAACGTGTGGAGGCATTAGCCCAACCATAGTTCCTCTCTACTAAGAGAGGCACTTTGGCATTGTCGCCCGGTTGTTTCCAGCGATTATCGGCTACCCAATAGCTATAGCTTGAGCCCCAACCTGCTTTGTCACCTACGTGTTCGTCGTATGAGTTGTTATCCCCATAGATCTTGCCACCGATAGAATAAGTAAACAGAATAGAGAAGTCAAAACCCTTGTGCTGTAAGTCGGTGCGGAAAGAGCCTTGGAAGTCAGGGCTCGCCTTGCCTACAATCACTTTAGCGGCCTCATTGTAGTTAAAGGTTGTCTCATCACTTTCTTCGCGATTTTTGTACCACATACCAAAGCCAGTTGCGGGGTCTACACCTGCCCATTCCTTCATCTTGAAGGTGTAGATGTCGTAGCCCGGTGCAATGTACTGCAGTGTTGACTCAATCGGCTTGTCGGTACTCAGCTTGAGGATCTTATTCTTGTTGTGAGAGCCTGTGAATGCGAAGCTCAGATGGGTGTCTGCAGTCTTGATGGCATCGAACTTAAGTTCAAATTCGATCCCTTGGTTTTCCAATTCGCCGATATTCTTATAATAAGCTGATTCCAGATAAGTAGGTAAGCCTACTTCCTTTGCTTGAGGTACAGCAAAGACCATATCCTTTGTCTTATGATAGTAATAATCAAAACCAAAGGTAATGAAGTTGAAGAGCTGCATATCCAAACCTAAGTTGAACTTAGCCGTTTGCTCCCACTTCAGGTCAGGTGCTTCAAATTGAGAGAAGAGGGCACCCGGCTGTCCATCGTACGGGAATCCGTAGTCATAGAGAGCACGAGCTGCATACCAACCCGATCCGACAGCTTGGTTACCACTAGTACCATAGCTGGTGCGAATAGTGAAGTCTTGTATATAATCGCGGCTATTAGCCATAAACTGCTCTTCTGCCATACGCCACTTGCCACCAACACTCCAGAAAGGAGCCCAACGATTCTTCTTGCTAAAGCGACTGGAGGCATCTACACGGAAGCTTGCTGAGAAGAAGTAGCGACCCATATAGTTGTATTCTCCGTTACTGAAGAATGAGAGTAAGCGAAGTTCATCTCGGTTAGATGAAGCAGCACTGGGTACTGCGGCCATTGAAATATCATTCAGATCGTTTACTGCAAAGTTATTGGCTTCCAAGTAGGTGGACTTTGTATAAGTGCGTTGTCCTTCCTGACCAACCAAAATATTCATATGATGCGCATCGTTCCACGATTTGTTCACATTGAATGTATTGGTAATGGTGCTGTAGAAGTTGGCTAAGAATCCATTGTTCCCCATGCCGTTTACGCTCTGACCATCACTTCCATATAGTGACCAGAAGGTATAGTCGTCTAAGATATAAGCGTCCAACCCATAGCGGCTGGTAAATGAAAGCCAATCAGTAATGGTGAACGTAACAAAAGGAGATATTAGGGCACGATATTGGGTCTGCGTATTCTTATCCCCCTTTTCACTACGAAAGGCTACCGGATTGGCCCCTGACCAAAGAATAGTGGTATTGAAGCTACCATCCTCATTGTACACAGGGTCAATAGGAATTTCGTTATGAGCGGTAGTAATCGGGTCTGAGAAGTAACCACCTCCGCTACCCATGTTGGTTGTTGTCATGGACAGAGAGGTATTCAGTCCGTACTTGAAGTAAGAAGTAGGCGCTTGATCTAAATTAGCACGCAGTGAGTAGCGGGTTAAGTCCTTTCCGATCACGATACCTTTATCGGATAGATAGTCAAATGCAATGAAATAGTGTGGTGAGTACGGGCTTTCGCCTCCTCCGCTTATATCAAGGTTGTAGTTCTGTAAGAAGCCTACGCGAGTTACCTCCTTAAGCCAATCTGTGCCCGGAGTATTGGGATCTACAGGAGCACCTGTATACCAGGAAATATATTTGTACAAATCTTCTTTATTGTTAGGATCCAATCCTAATCCTTGACCGGCATTTAGGGCGCTGAATCTGGAGAATAGTTTATCGTACTTGATACCATTCTCAATACTTTCAATCAACATCTCCAGATAAGTGGCTTTATCCACACGGTGATAAGATCTTGGGAAGTGAGGCATTGTACTGGCACCCCAGCGAGAGCTGAAGTTGAGTTTGAATCCTCCGTGACCGCGCTTTGTAGTAATCACAATAACCCCATTGGCGGCACGTGCTCCATAAATAGAGGTAGCTGCAGCATCCTTTAGTACGGAAATAGACTCTATGTCATCGCTACTTAGTGTAGAAAGAGGACTTATCGCCACACCTTCTTTTGCCGTAAAGCCTTGTGTACCGGATTCAATGGGCACACCATCTATTACGTATAGAGGTTGCGTGCCGGAGTTCAATGAATTTCGTCCGCGTACAAAGATAGTAGCAGGAGCACCGGGCTGACCACTGCTGAGAGACAATTGAAGCCCCGGTATATTTCCGTTCAATGCGTTGATCGGGTTTGCATCAAACTTAGCCTTTACTGTCTCGCTGCCTACTGCACTAGCGGCACCGGTGAAGGCCTTCTTTGATACGGTTTGATAACCGGTTACAATTACTTCGTCTAGCACTTGTGTGTCATCAACGAGGGTTATTTTCATTTCCCCCTGCATGATGGCAACTTCCAATTTATGCTTGCCTACATAGCTGACGAGCAAATGAGTTGCGTTTGCAGGTACTTCCAGTGAGAAGCGTCCATTAACGTCCGTTGTAATCCCAATGGTAGGATTCCCTTTGACTACTACGGAAGCTCCAATAATGGGTTCTCCATCTTCTAATGAGGTTACTGTACCTCGGACGACTCTTACCTGAGCCGAGGCTAACCCTATTGATGCTACGATAGCGGTTAGCAGTAACAAAAACCTTTTCATACGCTTGTTGTAGTTGTTTAACTTTTATATATTACTTCTATTTAATGAATTGTTTCTTAAGAATACCTTGGTAATCCTATGGTTGTATTAAGCATTGTTTATTGGATTATAGTTATCACAATGTAATGCGCTAAGCAGTTTCGCTTTCTTCTTGTATGCAAATATAGTATATTTATTTTCATATGGAACAATAGGACGATATATAAAACAAGGAAAAAATAAACGTTCTGTGCCATTATTTCTCTAAAATAAGTCATTAGTGTAGCGTATAGATAGGGAAATATAGGCACACTTAGGTTGCAGGAACTACGCTTTTTGCGCTATACTCTCCTCCTTATTTCCCAGTACATAGCGCTCTGTGCTACATAGTTAGCCGGAGTAAAGTGGAGATAGTAAAGAAAATTTATACTATGTGCGTAGCTCGCTCAGCGTTTACTACAAAATAAAGTCTTAAAAAGGTGCTGATTGCTTCTATAAAAGACGCTGATATTTGCTTGAAAGACTATAGGGGAGCTCTGCAAAGGAGTAGTGTACAAAAGATGTTTAGTACACTAAACTCCTTGCATACACAAGAGCGTTGGAAGGTAAATACTTGGTGACTATTTACTTCTTGCGCGCATGTTTTCTTAAAGCTTTGGATATGATGCTCCCAAGTTGGGTGAAGGGGGATGCACGAATTCTATTGTGAAGCGTGCGAAAAGCAATGAGTAGTATTTATAATACATAGACGCCCTCCCCCAGAAATACGTAGATGCCTCCTCGAAATACGTAGGCGCCCCCTCGAAATACGTAGACGTCCCCTCGAAATACGTAGACGCCCCCTCGAAATACGTAAACGCCCCCGAAGCTGCGATACTCATGTCGTGCTTCGGAGGCGTAATATATATTATATGGTTAACTACAAAGTATTTCTCAAGCAGAGCGTGCAAGCCGCTCCTTCGGAAGAAACGGCTCTAAAGGCGAGGGTTACTTCTCAAATTCTATATCGGCATCAATTGTTTCATGCCATGGAAGCCCTTGTTTGGCCAGTTCTTCAAGGAACGGATCGGGATCGAATTCTTCTACATTGAACACTCCGGCACCCTTCCAGAGCCCCTTAGCAAACATTAAGGCTCCGGTTGTAGCGGGTACTCCCGTAGTATAGCTCACTCCCTGGGTACCTGTTTCGCGATATGCAGCTTGGTGGCTACAGTTATTCCAAATATAGTAGGTGCGCTCTTTCCCATCTTTTATACCCCGAATGCGGCACCCGATAGACGTTTCTCCGGTATAGTCGTGTCCGAGTTCTTGTGGGTTGGGTAATACGGCTTTGAGGAACTGTATCGGCACAATCTCCATCCCATTATAGTTGATAGGCTCAATGCCTGCCATGCCTATATTCTGGATAACGCGCAAATGAGTTAGGTACTCTTCGCTGAAAGTCATCCAAAAGCGTGCTCTACGCAGGGTAGGATAGTTCTTTACAAGAGATTCGAGCTCTTCGTGGTACAGCAGGTAGCTTTCACGGGGTCCTACTCCGGGATAGTGTAGCGTTTTGTGTATTTCCTGGGGCTCTGTTTCGTGCCATTCTCCGTCTTGATAGTATTTCCCTTTCTGGGTAATCTCGCGGATATTGATTTCCGGATTGAAGTTAGTGGCAAAAGCCTTGTGGTGATCTCCTCCGTTGCAGTCCACGATATCGAGATAATGTATCTCATCGAAGTGATGCTTTGCTGCATAGGCGGTGAAAACACTTGTTACGCCCGGATCAAATCCGCACCCAAGTATAGCCATGAGTCCGGCTTCTTTAAAGCGGTCATGATAAGCCCATTGCCAGCTGTATTGATATTTAGCTTCATCACGCGGCTCATAGTTTGCGGTATCCAGGTAGTTGCATTTCGCCTCCAGACAAGCTTCCATTATGGTTAGGTCCTGATAGGGCAGTGCAACGTTGATGACCAAGTCCGGCTTCCACTGTGTAAAGAGTGCCACAAGTTCACTTACATTATCAGCATCTACCTGAGCAGTTTCGATCTTTACCTCCTTTATTTCGGAAGCTATCTTGTCGCATTTGGATTTAGTACGGCTCGCGAGCATGATGTTGGTAAAGACATCGTGGTTCTGAGCCACTTTCTTGGCTACAACGGTACCAACACCCCCTGCGCCTATGATCAGTATTCTTGCCATGGTTACTCCTTAAATTGAAGTTCACTTCTTGCTTCACAAAGATAAAGAAAATAGTGTAATTCCGCAGGGTTTTCTTAGGATATAAGCCCTGAGCAGGGTAAAAAGGCGTGCTTTACATAGGTTGATTGTGTCGTCCTAATGCAAGCATCGGCAGTATTTATTCAGATGTGCCACACCCCTCCGGGGCCAAGTATGTAGCCCTCGTCTTTGTGAAGTGTGTAAAAGGTGCAGCCCAACCCTTCGCTTTCACTGAGTAGAGCGAGAAATTTGTCGTATGTATCGGCTGAGAGTGTTACCAACAAGTTGCGGTTGTAAGGCAAGCTCTCCTTGGTCGCCTGTGATAGGTCGATTGAAAGCAAGTCGAGGTCGTCCAAAGTGCGTTTGTGTGCATGGGCAGGCTCTTTGGTTTGTTGGGCATGGCGATGTGCGAGTATTCTCGCTGCCCGGCCAATAATCCACTGACCTAACTTATTGTGGGGATGATACTTTTCGTAGAAGAGTTGCATGGCACCAAAGAAGGCATGTCGGTATCGGGTCGGATCACCGGAAGCTGCTTCACTCTCTCCCTTGTAATGCAGTAGGGGCACAGGAAGGTAATCGCATCTGTACCCCTTTTGGCGCAGACTATAGCTGAGGTCAATATCCTCGCCATACATGAAATATCGTTCATCGAGCAATCCCACCTCTTCGAAGGCGTCCCGCCTCAGCATCATAAAGGCACCGGCGAGCAACCCTACTGAGTGGGGTTCTGTCGGATTAAGCCATCCCATGTAGTAAGCATTGAAAAGGCGCGAATGGGGAAATAGTCGGGATAATCCACTAAAACGGCAGGCACAACTCCATAGCGATACGCTTCCCCTTTTACTCTCCGGCAGAAAGTTGCCTTGGGCATCGTGCATTTTGACGCCTACAGCTCCCACTTCGGGATGTGACTCCATATGGCGAAGCACTTGCTGAAGGGTGTCTCTCCCTATTAGGGTATCCGGATTCAGTAGCAGTACGTACTTACTTTGTGAAGTGCGTACTGCTTGGTTATTTGCTTTTGCAAAGCCTACATTGGCTTTGTTTGCGATAATATTTATTTCAGGGAAGCGCTTACGCAGATACTCCACGGAGCCATCTTCTGAGGCATTGTCCACTACATAGGTAGCGCAGTCTAAGCCCTCGGACGCTATGCGAAGCGCCTCAATGGCTTGACTTACAAAGTACTTTACTTTATAGTTGACAATGACAACGGTTAGAAGCACTTACTCGGCAATGAGCAAATAGTAATTCTTCTTACCGCGTTGGACAAGTAGGTACTTGCCGCTTACCAGCATCTCGGGGGTAACCGTTGCTTGTGGATCGGTCACCTTCTCTTTATTGATGCTTAAGCCACCGGCCGTGATGAGCTTGCGTACTTCTCCCTTAGAGGCAAATACACCGCTCTCGGCAAGTAGATCAACTACCGGTGTCTGAGCCTCAATAGTGCTACGTGCCACGTTGTAAGTAGGTACGCCCTCCATTACTTCCAACAGGGTAGCCTCATCAAGAGCCATTAGTGCTGCATGCGTATCTTGCCCAAAGAGTATGCGGGCTGCACTCTCGGCTGTCTCCACTGCATCGGCCCCATGCACCATAGTCGTTATCTCCTGTGCCAAACGTTGCTGTAGCAGACGCTTGTGGGGAGCTTCTAAGTGCTCTTTATGCAGTGCCTCTATTTCGTCAATTCCTATTTCAGTGAAGATCTTAATGTAGCGGTAAGCCTCATCGTCACCCGTATTAATCCAGAATTGATAGAAGCTGTAAGGAGATGTATAGCGACTGTCGAGCCATACGTTGCCACTCTCCGTCTTCCCAAACTTGCCGCCGTCCGCCTTGGTAATAAGCGGACAAGTAATGCCAAAGGCATCGCCTTGGTCAATACGACGGATCAGTTCGGTGCCTGTTGTAATGTTTCCCCATTGATCCGAGCCTCCCATCTGTAATTTACAGCCTTCCGTCCGGTAGAGGTGTAAAAAGTCGTAGCCCTGTAGAAGCTGATACGAGAACTCAGTAAAGGAAAGACCTGCTGCGCTACCATCCAATCGGCGCTGTACAGAGTCCTTTGCCATCATGTAATTGACGGTGATATGCTTCCCAATATCGCGAATAAAGTCGAGGAAAGACCACTCGTGCATCCAATCGTAATTGTTGAGCAGCTTAGCACCTGTAACAGACTTTGTATCAAAGTCTAAGAAACGCTCCAATTGAGCGGCAATAGCTTGCTGATTGTGGCGGAGCGTGTCTAAGTCAAGCAGATTGCGTTCTTTGCTTTTCATGGAGGGGTCCCCAATCATACCGGTAGCGCCTCCCAATACAGCTATAGGACGGTGTCCGGCACGTTGTAAGTGGCGCAGCATCATTACGCTGACCAAGTGACCGATATGCAATGAGTCTGCTGTCGGGTCAATCCCTACATAGGCGGTGGTTACCTCTTTGTTGAGCAGCTCCTCCGCACCGGGCATGACCTGATGCAGCATACCGCGCTGCTTCAATTCCTCTATAAAGTTGATTTTCATCCTCTTGTTTCTTCTACATATTTCCGGACAAAGGTACGCATTTATCATGTGTGCCCACACAATGGTGCGAATAACATTTCGAGGAAGAGGAATAAACCACATTATCAATGATATTCTGGTAGGGAAATGTCCCTCCCTTTCTTTGGATGACCTTTTATACCTTGAAGAATACATAACTGAAGCAACACAGATGGAAAGGAGAAAAGGAGAATTAAACAAAAAGAGAACGGATGCTATCAATCATTTCTATTACCTTGATGCTTCTATTGGGAGTAACAAAGTAGTAATAGTTCTTGCTATGGAAGTAATACGAGGAGAAATTGAAGTTTTCCCTTACTCAATATATGAAAAAAAGAAGAGCTAACTCCCCAGGTTCGTACCGCAGATGTGGTATATAGCCTATAATTAAAGGCGGGCTGGGTGAGCCGGCTCCTCTCTGTACACAAAGATAGTACTTTATTTGATTATACGTATATTGTCGTTAATTGAGAGGTTATCTTTATTGGGGCATACGAGTAATAGAAGACTTTAAGGAGGGCGTCTTGATTCTGAGAGATGATGTTATAAACGGAGACATCTCCCTATAAAATACAACCACCGATAAGCATATGCTAGTCGGTGGAGGATGGTCGAAAACTCTTGCGAGGATTGACGACCTCCCATATGCCACAATATGGACTTATTATTTTAGGTGGCATTGCAAATATAGTGTTTTGTCTTTGAATGAAGAAATAATTTATGTTTTTGAAGGGAAGGGCGAGACTCTGTAAGGTTAGCATAGAGTCGTCTCAAGATAATATCCTTATCTCTGATTCATAACAAAGGTAGTGCCGGTACTCAAGAAAGATTCTCCTATGCGCAATAGCGAAGCAGCGCAGCTCTCCTTTCCGTCAGCTCATTTATTGGAGACTTCAATAGATGGAGTTATCAGCACTTTGATTATAAGAGAGAGCCTCAACGGAGAGTGCACTTTTTATAGTATCTCAGACAGTATGGATGTGAGTAAAATGAAAAAGACTCTAATTACACTCTTCACCGATGGAACTACAATCCACCTAAGAAGAGTCCATTAAAGTCTTTCCGCTACAAAGATAGTACTTTATTGGATTATAGCAATAAAATTATTCGATTTGAACGAAAGGAGACGACCTAAGCTTATGTTAGCGCCAAAGAGAGCTTGGAGAAAACAAGATTATGACGAAACTTAAAGAAAAAGGTCTGTGATGATTACTCACAGACCTTAATGGAGAGGCACAGCTTGAAGTTATCGCGCCTTTTGCGGCTCTACTCCATCGCAAGTATAGTGTTTTAATTTTGAATAAGGAAATCATTTGCGTTTTCGAAATGAAATACGATACTGTGTGAGGTTAACAGAGAGACGTTTCAAGATAATATCCTTATCTCTGATTCATAACAGAGGTAGTACTTTATTTGATTATAGCAATAAAATTATTCGATTTGAACGAAAGGAAACGAACTAAGCTTATGTTAGCACAAAAGAGAGCTTGGAGAAAACAAGATTATGACGAAACTTAAAGAAAAAGGTCTGTGATGATTACTCACAGACCTTAATGGAGAGGCACAGCTTGAAGTTATCGCGCCTTTTGCGGCTAACGATGGGATTATCCGACCATCGCACAATCCCTATTTAATCGGTGAGTAAAAGATAGAGATGTTTTGTGTAAAAGGTACAGATGTTTCATTTGAAAGGTTCTGATGTTTTGCGGAAAAGATCAGAACATATGCGAGACTCCCCACAAGTGTATAAAAAGAAAGTGTGCAAGTAGTAAACTACTTACACACTTTTGCACACGGAGGCGCTAATGCTTTGTACTACTTTCGATTGAATGCTGTGGCCCCTCTCTCTGGCGTGTAGCCTTTTTACGGATTGGTATTAGTGGCACCAAATTCCATCAAATAGGCCTTTAGGAAGTCGTCAATCTCTCCATCCATTACAGCGTTTACATTGCTTGTCTGGTAGCCGGTGCGGTGGTCTTTGACGCGCCTATCGTCAAATACATAGCTTCTTATTTGGCTTCCCCACTCAATCTTCTTTTTACCGGCTTCAATCTCAGATTGTGCTGCACGCTTCTTTTCCAAAGCACGGTCATAGAGCTGTGAACGAAGCAGGCGCAACGCATTCTCTCGGTTATCCAACTGCGAGCGGCTCTCGGTATTTTCAATCACGATTTCCTCCTCTTCGCCTGTGTCGGGATCTTTGTACATATAGTGCAAACGTACTCCCGTCTCTACCTTATTCACATTCTGTCCTCCCGCGCCACTTGAACGGAATGTATCCCATGAGAGTTGTGCCGGATTGACTTCAATATGGATGGTATCATCAACCAGTGGCACAACGAAAACACTTGCAAAGGAGGTCATTCGCTTGCCCTGTGCATTGTAAGGCGATACCCGTACCAAGCGATGCACTCCATTCTCGCCTTTTAGGAAGCCATATACGGAGTCTCCCTCAATCTGCATCGTTACTGTTTTAACGCCTGCCTCATCGCCATCCTGCCAGTTGGTAATGGTTACCTTAAATCCCTTGCGTTCAGCCCACCTTTGGTAGAGGCGCACCAGCATGGAAGCCCAGTCCTGACTCTCGGTACCGCCGGCACCGCTATTTACTTTCAGTACAGCTCCTAAGCGATCCTCCTCGGCTTGAAGCATATTGGCTATCTCCAAGTCCTCTATCTCACGAAGCGCAACCGAATAAGCTTCATCCACTTCGCTCTCCTCTATAATGCCCTCTTTGAAGTATTCATAGGATAAGCGCAGCTCTTCGGCTTTTGAAGAAACGGAGCTAAAGCCGTCAATCCACCTTTTAAGCTCCTTTACTTTGCGCATTTGCTGCTCGGCAGCTTTGGAGTCACTCCAGAAATCGGGGTCTTGTGTTTTGAGTTCTTCTTCTGTTAGTTGGATTTTCTTTTGGTCGATGTCAAAGATACCTCCCCAGCGCTTCGGTGCGCTCCAGCAGGTCATTAAGCTGGTCTGTTGTAATCATAATTTTTTTCTGATTGTCCGATCTAAATGATTGATATTATTGTTCGTCGCCTTCACGGTACATATCCGCAATTTGTAAGGCATAATTTGTGTTGATTTGCTTTCTCCGGAGCTTGCCTGTGTGGGTCAATTCGCCTCTTTCTACAGAGAAAGGCGCCTTGAGTAGTGAGATGCGCTTGATCTTCTCAAAAGAGGCCAGGCTGGTCTGTAGCGATTCAATATGCGACATGAGAAAGCGAGTTATATCCGCCCGATTCGCCATCTCGTCGATACTAATCTGATTGTCTACTATACCATGTGCTACGGCCTTCTCCTTGAGGAGCTGCCAGTCAGGGTATATGAGGGCACTTACGAAGCGATGCCTATCGGCAATGACAGCCACCTCTAATAAGTAGGGGTCTGCCGTGAGAAGATTTTCTATCTGTTGCGGTGCAATATACTTCCCATTAGCTGTTTTGTACAGGTCTTTGAGCCGCTCTATAAAGAAAAGAGTATCGCCCTCCTTGCGTCCTGCATCCCCCGTGCGGAACCAACCATCCTCCGTAAAAGCCTCCATATTGGCCTCCGGATTATCAAAGTAGCCGGGCGTTATGGTTTCACCGCGGAGCTGGATCTCCTGAGTCTCCGGATCAATGCGTACCTCTAACCCGGGAATGATCTGACCTATTGAGCCGGGTATGAACCCTCTGCGCGGATAAGCCGATACGGTGGCACAGCTCTCTGAAAGTCCATAGCCGATAATAATGGGTATCCCCACCGATTGTAAAAAGTGATTGATCTCATCATTCAGCTCTGCCCCGGCAGTGGGAAAGAATCTGCCGTGCTCAATGCCTATAAAGCGCTTTAGCGCCATAAAGATAGTGTGTGCGTAGAGCCAATACGGAAGGGAAATCCATATGGGGGCATGTACGCCCTTGTTGTAATAGTCAAAGTGAAAGCACTCCCCTGTTCTTATGGCGCATTTATAGAGCCAACGCATGAAAGGCGTACTCTGCTCAATATGGGCACGAACAGCCCGATAAATCTTCTCCCAATAGCGTGGTACATTACACATCAGCGTAGGACGAATCTGCGGCATTAACTCAATAATGCTCCTTGGATCGCTTACAATCGCTGTGCGTACCCCTTGTGATAGACAGAAATAAAACCAGATCTTTTCAAAGATATGACTGAGAGGGAGCACATCTACACTGGTATCCGAAGCGGTAATAAAGGGATATAAACGGTGGTGATTCTCAATCTGCTTTAAGATCTGACTGTGCAGTACCTGTACCCCTTTGGGTTCGCCCGACGTGCCACTTGTGTAAATAAGTAGAGCGAGGTCTGAAGGAAGAGCCTCTCCATGCCGTTCTTTCACCAACGTCTCATTACGCATTGAGTCTCCCATCCGAATGAATTCATCGTAATAGAGCGAAGTGTGATCGTTGAACTGCTTAACAACTTTGCGGTCATATATGATAATACGGTCAAAGAGATTTTGCTCGCGCTGTACCTCATAAGCATTGTTGTACTGATATTGTTGTCCGACAAATAGGGTTCTAAAGGAACTTTTCTTTGCAATAAAAGCCACCTGATCCGGAGAACAAGTGGCATATAAAGGAACTGAAACAGCCCTTGCAGCAAATATCCCTAACTCAGTAAACATAGCCTCTCGCATATTAGGGCTATAGATGCCTACCCGCTCCCCCGGAGCGATGCCGCAGCCTACCAGTGCTTTTGCTGCATCTATAGCTGCTTGGCTGAAGGCTTGTCCGCACATTTGCTCCCATTTACCCGTATTAGGATTGAGCCATTTGAGTAAATGCTTAGAGGAAAACTTATCAGCTATTAGCTCTATAAGGTCCGAAGTGTGCGTCATCGGCTAAAAAAAAGCGTGCAGTCAGAGGGCTGCACGCCTTAATATATGATGGATTAGCTATTCATCGAAGCAAGGAACTCCAAGTTGGACTCGGTCGCATCAAAGCGTTCCTTCACAAACTCCATGGCTTCTATCACGTTCATCTCACTAAGATACTTGCGCAGAATCCACATCCTATTCAGGGTGATCTCATCCAATAACAGATCGTCCCGTCGAGTACTACTGCTCATGATATCAATAGCCGGGAAGATGCGTTTATTAGCAAGGCGGCGATCCAACTGTAGCTCCATATTGCCGGTCCCTTTGAACTCTTCAAAAATCACTTCGTCCATCTTAGATCCGGTATCGGTAAGTGCAGTAGCGAGGATAGTCAAGCTACCTCCGTTCTCAATATTACGAGCAGCTCCGAAGAAGCGTTTGGGCTTTTGCAATGCATTGGCATCTACACCACCGGAAAGTACCTTGCCGCTGGCCGGTTGAATCGTATTGTAGGCACGTGCCAAACGGGTAATAGAGTCCAAAAGAATCACTACATCGTGACCACACTCTACCATACGCTTCGCCTTACTGAGTACAATCTCAGCTATTTTAACGTGACGCTCTGCCGGTTCATCGAAGGTGGAAGCAATAACCTCTGCATCTACATTGCGCGACATATCTGTTACCTCTTCAGGACGCTCATCGATAAGAAGTACAATCTCATACACTTCCGGATGGTTCGCAGCGATAGCGTTGGCAATATCCTTCAGGAGGATCGTTTTACCCGTCTTTGGCTGTGATACGATAAGCCCGCGTTGTCCCTTGCCAATAGGGCAAAAGAGATCGACAATACGCATGGCTATCGGATCATAGATAGTGGGTATATTGAGCGTCTCCAACTTGAATTTCTCTTGCGGAAAGAGCGGAGTCAAGTGATCGAACTGCACTCTGTCTTGTACTTCGTGTAGGGTGCGTCCATTGATACTCTTCAGTTGTGAAAACGGAAAGTATTTTTCGCCTTCACGGGGAGGTACAATGGTTCCTTCCACTACGTCGCCGGTTTTAAGAGAAAAGTTTTTAATCTGCTGTGCCGATAGATAAACGTCATCAGGCGAAGGTAGATAGTTAAAGTCTGAGCTGCGGAGGAAGCCGTAGCCCTCTTGTATTACCTCTAATACACCGGTAACGGGAAGTACACCTTTGAAGTCGTAAGGTTTAGTCTTCTCCTCTTTTTTGCTCTTTGACGGCGTACGTTTTTTGTCTTTCTCTTCAGAGGAACGCTTCGGGAGCATGCTATCAAGTAGTGTATCGCTCTCCTCATCGTGCAAAAATGTCATCTTCGTTTTGCCGGTCGTTGTATTGGTCTTTCGCATTTCCGGCAATACTTCATTTAAGTCAGATACAACTGAGTTGAGTGATTTTGCACTATCTGCCTCATAAGCCTCCTTCTGAATGTCAATGCTTTGGCTTGACAAGTCGGTGATTACTTCCGATAAAGTGCTGCCCGGCTTATTGTTAGCGACAGGTTCTTCCACAATGGCAGGATGACGGAAGGAATCTTCTCCTTTCTTCGCAGCATGGAGCGTGCCTATTACTTCGTCCAAATCACTCACAACAGCATCTAAAGCACTTGTACTGCTCGAGGAGTTGCGGCGATCCTTAGCTTGCTGTGAATGCATATCGCCTATTGCATCATCTAAATCGGAGATAATATCGGAGGCGTGTTTCCTATTCCCTCTCCCTTGAGGCTGCGTAGCTTCTTGGCTATCGTCTAAGAGTGCGGGATGCTTAGGCTTAGCAGTTGCTTCTTTGAAAGCATTTGGTTTTTCTTTATCCGTCTTCTCTTTTGTATCAGCATCATCCAGCTTTCGAGCGGGGCGTTTATTCACAGTAGTTGCTACTTTTTCTCTATTGGTTGTTTCCGTTGTTTTGCGTGTGCGGGGTGTTCCCTTACGCTTCGCCGGTTCGTTGCCGGCCCGCTTTTTGTTGATGTCCTTAATAGTCTTGCTGGTAGCTTCATAAGCCGCTTGGCGATCTAAAATAAGATATACAATATCGCGCGGCTCTTCGGGAATCTCTTCAATGCCCATTTCTTGGGCGATTGCTACAAGCTCTTCCTTCGACTTGCTATCTAAATCAAATAATTTGTACTTTGGCATTTGTTCTTTCTGCTTTTCCCATGAAATGGGGGCATTTGTTAGCTATATTGGGTATAAACAAAGGGCTCTGAGCACCATGCATTCCTCACTCTCTTCTAATGCGATAAATACTATCTACATAGAAACTACCTTTCCCTTTAATGCCTCATATACAAAAGAATGAATCGAGGGAAGGCTGTTTATTTGAATAGCGGTTCTGCCCTTGCTGTTACAAAGATAGAAAAAACTTTCAAATAAATAGCGGTAATGTAGAGACTATAAAAAAGCTGTGCCTTATCTGCAAAAGATAAAGCACAGCATAGCTTACGAAACGCTCTCAAGCGGTTTACCTAAATGGAGCGCCTCGAAATAGGATCAATCAATAGGTAGTGCGGTCCTCGTTCTCAATCTCTTTCCGCGTAATGCGTCGTATATCAATGGCCCGCCAGCAGTACCAAATATAAGCAACTACAAAAGGTACGAGAATAGATACAAATGTCATTACCTTGAGTGTGTAGGGGCTGCTGGAGCTATTTGCTAAGCAGAGGGAGCTTTGTGCATCGGCAAGCGAAGGATAGTAAGCTGTGTTGTTCCATCCGGCTATTAGCATAAGTCCCAATACAGCAAGTACAACCCCGACTCCTTCAAACCAAATACCCTTGCGATAGCCTTTCTTAAAGATCGTAACCCCTATGCCATACAGTACAAGCAGCACACCGACCAAGAAGATGATGAGCACGATGGGCATCTGCATGAAGTTATTCCAGTAGAGGTACTTCTCTTCAGTAAAGAGGTTCGTTGCGGGATCGTATCTCAAGCCCGTAGAGAGCATGAGGAATACTACATAAGCCACAAAGAGTACCACGAAGACGAGGGCATTTATAGGAAGTGATTTGCGTGCTTTCTCCTGTGCCACTTCATCATCTATATTGTTGATGAAATAGAGTAGTGCCGTAATGCGGGCTAAGAAAAGCACAGCTAATCCCAAGACTACATTCCATGGATTCAATACAGCTTCCAAGCCGTGTAGCTGTACGCCTGCATAGGGTTGCCAAGAGGATATAAAGCGTCCTGCGCCTTCAAAGTTGTATATATTGGATTTGTCTACAATAAAGTTGCCTCCCGTGAAGAGTGTAGATACGGCTGCTCCCAAAAGGATGGGGGCCAAGATACCGTTGATCATTAAAAAGCAGTGGAAAGTTTTCTTACCCCATACATTACCATGCTTTGATTGGTATTCATAGGATACTGCCTGTAGTACGAAGAGTAGGCAAATCAGTATCCAAACCCAATAGGCTCCACCAAACGAGGTGGAGTAGAAGAGTGGAAATGAAGCAAAGAAAGCACCTCCAAAGGTAACCAACGTGGTGAGTGTAAATTCCCACTTACGACCGGTTGAGTTGATCAGCATCTTCTGAAGTGTAGCATCTTTTCTTGAGCGAAAGATGAATGTCTGTCCACCTTGAACAAATAGCAGGAAGACCAGCAAGGCTGCCAGTAGGGATACTACCAGCCACCAATATTGTTGTAACATCGTGTAATCCATTTTTTCTTCTATATGTCTTAGCGTGGTTTTCTATTTATCGGCGTGAGCTGAATTCATGCCTTCTGTATCGTGTCCCTTTGGTCCTGCCTTGATGGCTTTGATCATAATATTGATCTCTGCAATCAGTAGAACAGTAAAGAGGATAGCAAACATTATGAAGGTGGTCATTACACTTGATGCACTGACATCGGATACCGCTGCATTAAGTGGCAGAATATCTTGTATAGCCCAAGGTTGACGTCCCATCTCAGCTACAATCCATCCGGATTGGCTTGCCAGGTAAACCAGTGGTAAGCAAATAATGGTTATTACGTGTAGCCAGCGAGCATTTGTGTAAAGCGTCTTGTTCTTTTTGTTGAAGACCATGATGGTCACTACAATAAAGAGCAGGATAAAGAGCATCCCACAGCCTACCATTATACGGAAGGCATAGTAATTAACTTTTACATTGGGTACAAGATCCTCTACATTCTGTACATATCCATATCCAAAATAGGGGAAGTACTCCTCTATAAGGGCACGCTGCTCGTTTTGTACTGTCTCGTTGCCCTCTGCTTTAGCTTCGTGATAAGCCTTGAGTGCGCCTATAGCGATGCGCCCACGCTCCATCTTTTCTTCTGCAGAAAGTGCCTTCGTGCCGTCCTGTAGATAGTAGTCACCGCGAAGAATATTGTTGATGCCCGGTACATAGCCGTCCATTGAGCGCGTAGCCAAGAAGGAGAGCATGTTAGGCATTTTTAAGTTGAAGTAGAAAGGATCTGCACTTTCAGCGCTTAGTGGCGTTGTTTTACTTCCATCAATCACTCCAAAAATGCTCAGGGCAGCACCTTTTCCATCGGCTGTTTTGCCGTCAGGTGTGCATTCGCCCCCTTCGTATAGCGCCTCCATAGCAGCCAGTTTCATGGGCTGACGTTGGGCGGTATTATTGCCACTCGTATCACCTGTAACGGCAGTTAATAGGGCAGCCACAATACCGAATGGTGCAATCATTTTTGCATTTGCAAAAGCAAAGGCATGATGTTTGTTGTCTTTGCGTAGCAGGTAAATAGCACAAATAGCTAATGCGAAAATACTACCTAAAAGCCATGCAGAAGATACCGTATGCCAGAATTTATTGACCGCTGTAGAGGAAAACGCCACTGCCCAGAAATCACTCATTTCGCTTCGTACTGTATCCGGGTTGAATACAGTGCCTTGCGGATCCTGCATCCAGCTATTAGCCACCAAAATCCATACAGCCGATATGGTAGCCCCTATAATAGTCAGCCAAGTGGAAGCTAAGTGGAACTTTTTCGATACGCGATCCCAGCCGAAGAACATTACGGCAATAAAAGTTGCCTCCATGAAGAAGGCTAAAATGCCCTCTATGGCAAGGGGTGCTCCAAAGATATCCCCTACCAGGAAGCTGTAGTTTGACCAGTTAGTACCGAATTCAAATTCCAAAATAATACCCGTAGCGACGCCAATGGCAAAGTTGATTCCGAAGAGCTTTTGCCAAAACTTAGCCCAGCGCATCCACTCCTGCTTATTGGTGCGGAAGTAGATGGTCTCCGCAATAGCCATGATGACACCTAAGCCTAATGTCAGTGGAACAAAGAGCCAGTGATAGCATGCAGTGAGTGCAAACTGGGCTCGCGACCAATTGAGTAAAGCAGTCATTTCCATAATTATTGTAGTATTATATTTATATTTCTTTACCTCTTACGGCAGCTTCTCTTTTCAGGGGCTTTTAGTCCTTGGTAAGCTGCTCTACTACATATTCTGTTTGTGCAGAGCGATCCCCCTGCTCCGCAATTACGCTCGGGAAGAAAAAAGGCTTGAGTATGGCGAACATGATAAATAGCTTAATCAGCGCAATAATCCATAGCGTTTTACTGGTACGACTCATTGTGCGAAAGCCATGTTTATAGAGATTAAACATAAAAGAAAAGTAACCTCTATGCTTGGTCGGTGACTCAACGTTTATATTTTCCATACTCCTAACTGTCTAATACTCTGCATGTTAGTACTAATACTCGGTAGTAGTACTTCGCAAAATATTGTATTTTCTCTTACCTGTCTTCCGCAAATGTACACTTTTCTAACAAATTAGCATCGTGTGGCGTATTAAAAACGGGTCAAGATTCTGCCGACTTTGTGGAATAGTTAAGGTTGTGCGGTCGGCTGTTGCATTTTCCTAATAGCCCAATAGCGTATTTTGCACTATTGGATAGGGTGCTTAAAACTTGCACTTGACTGCTACCATCTTAGCGCGAGCAGTCGTGCGTTCACCTACGCTGAGGGTCATCTCAAGTATGGCTTTGCGATCGGTCACCTCTATAGGTGTTGCTTTGAGCGTCAGTTCTTGTCCCATTGGGGTGGGGGAGAGAAAGTCTACTTCTAAGTGTGCGGTGATAAAGCGCTCCAAGGTCTCGGGGGAAAGAGGTTTGCCTTTTGATACCAAATAGAATCCTGCGGCTGAAGCAGTCCCGTGACAATCAAAAAGCGAAGCAATAAATCCCCCATAGAGGTTGTCCGGCACACCGCCCGTATACTCATCGGGGGGAGTGGTGTGGCAGATAGCTGCCTGGCCATTATCTACCAGATAACTTCGCAGGTGCAGCCCCGTGGGATGTGATTGACCACAGCCAAAGCAATGACTGAATCGTGCTGCATAGCACTCTTGAATGGATAGTTCGTTCATATTTCTGTAATGCTATTATTGATATTCTATTCGTGGTATATTGCGGAGTCATTCTTAACCCCCAAAATACATCTATAAGTTTTCAATGAAAGGTTCTGATGTTTTAATTCATTTATCTATACCTTTTATTTCAAACATCTGAACCTTTCTATGATCCCCTCCTTAAAGGTCCTTCGATAACTGCTCTGCCTTGGCCGCCATGCGGTAGTTGATAAGCGGTCGGGCATACATGGATAGCATGATGCGGCGCAGAAATGGCTCATTCTCTTCCGATAGATTGGCTAAAGCAATACGCTGTGCGAGATAGTCTTCAAAGTCATTCCGCTCCTGACCGCTATACTGTCCTTCGCCATAATTGTAGCAGGAGGCCTGAAGGAGGTCTTCGGCGATGAAATTATTAGGATAAAGGCGATAATGCGTATGTATCTGACGGTCAATATAGCCTGCTATGGTGCGGTAAAGTTCGTTGGCGGATAGATTATCGCATGTGCCGGTATTAAGGAATGTATTTACCGGAGTTCCAATGGTAAAGTGTACACGTCCCTTTTGCCCGAGCAACCCCTGCCGCATACTAATAATATCTTCATCCTTGCTTTTGGTGTAGCTTCCTGTGGTGGCACGTGCTAAAAGCTCCTTTGCTTTGAGGTAATCGCACGGATCAAACTCATAGCTAATAGACACCGGTACTAAGTTGAGGTTTCTTAATCGCTCTACGGGTGAGCCTTCTCCTCCCAGGGCCATCATCTTTAGGATAGCCGGCTGTGTGGTATCTTCGTTGTCTTTAGCGCGTCCTTCACGCTGCGCAATCCAAAAGGAGGCCTTATCTACAGGAATGGATTGGGCTAAGAAATAGGAAAATGCCGTGGCAGAGGTCAAGAATGCTTTGGGCGATAGGCTCCGCTCTACAATGGCAGAGTCAGCTAAACGCACAACATGCCGTATCCAGGGGCGAAGCAATAGATTGTCGCCTATGGCCACACGCGGCATCCGATAGTTTGCCTCTTTCAAAAGAAGATTGAGAAAGGCCGAATCCAAGATGATGTCTCTGTGGTTGGTAATAAAGGTTGCCGGTACATCGCCTCCCATTCTTTTCTTCCCGCTCAGATCCACTGAGAAGGTAGTTTGCTTAGCGATAGCCTGTAGCACAGGAGCAACAATTTCAAACTTAAAGGAGTAAACGGATTGAATAGAGGGTAGCTTCTTGAGCAGAGCCTCTCCCAGAGGAGGAAAAAGCCCTTTCATAAGCCGATTAAACTCGTCATCTGACAAAAGTGTACGAACGATCTCCGGCACTTCTTCATCCCTATAGGGACGGATACGCTCTAAGGTTGTGTGGTCGTAATCGATACAGCTCATAATGGTATGCTATCTTTGATGATGGTGTATAATATATTACCTAAGTCCCTTCCGGCAGCAGCTACCTGCTGAGGAATAAAGCTTGCTTCGGTCATCCCCGGAGTCGTATTGACTTCAATAAGCGTTGGTTCACCCGATGCGGATATAATGTAATCTATGCGAATGATACCGTGCGCATCTATTTTACGAGCGACGGAGCGGGTTATACGCTGCACCT
This sequence comes from uncultured Bacteroidales bacterium, assembly GCA_947290775.1. Lineage (GTDB taxonomy): Bacteria > Bacteroidota > Bacteroidia > Bacteroidales > Porphyromonadaceae > Porphyromonas > Porphyromonas miyakawae. Next base: position 242,300 of record CAMYPM010000001.1, read on the forward strand.
CCTCAGCTATCTCAGGATTGATCTGTGCGGGCGTTATTTCACGGCTGGCACCATGATACTTTGCATTGTAGTCAAAGAATGTATTGGCCGGTACTTCCACTTCGCTAAGCGGAAGCGTATACAGCGAGTCGCGCAATACAACGCAACCGCACGTTACTTCCCGACCGGCTACAAACTGCTCTACCAGTACGGTATGGTCTGCGGTAAAGGCTAATTCAATGGCTTTTACAAGGTCTTCCTCTTTTGTTACTTTGGTGGTTGCTATGCTGGATCCTCCCGAATTTGGTTTTACAAAAAGCGGTAAGCCATATTGCGCCACTATATCCTTGGCCATTACTTGCTCCCCTTTTTCAATCCGAAGGCCTTGTGTGGTGCGAATACCTACACTGCTGAGGTAGCGGTTGCAATGAAATTTATTAAAGGTGAGGGACTCTGTGAATACCCCTCCGGTGTTATAGGGAATACCCAGTAGGTCAAAGTACCCTTGAAGCAGACCATTTTCTCCGGGAGTGCCATGTATGGTTATAAAAGCATAGTCGAAATGCAGCTTTTCTCCCGTCGAACGCAGTGCGGAAAAGTCATTTTTGTCTATGGGATACTGCTTATCCTCTTCAGAGAGTACCCATTCCTTGCGGTCAATTACCACTAAGTGTGGGGTAATATGCGGTTGTTTGCTGAGCCGCTGCATGATGGTGCCGGCACTTAGTAGAGAGATGGAGCGCTCTCCTGAGTATCCACCGGCCACGACAGCTATATGAAATGTGTCGTTTGTCATATTTTAAGAGTTAATTGGGTATAATTGCGCCATGCATCTATCATGGAAGCCATGTCGGTAGGTATAGGGCAGTCGAACTGCATCCACTCATGTGTTGTCGGATGGGTAAAGCCCAATGTGGCAGCATGTAAGGCTTGCCGCGGACATAGCTGCATAGCATTATGTGCAAATTGCAAATAAGAGGAGGTGGGTCTTCCCCTAAGTATCTTATCCCCTCCGTAGCGTTCGTCGCAAAGTAGAGGATGATTGATGTGCTTGAAGTGAGCTCTAATCTGATGAGTACGCCCCGTTTCAAGACGGCAGGCTACTAAAGTGACGAAAGAAAGTGATTCTATCGTCCGATAGTGTGTGATAGCTGCTTTGCCTTCTGCACTTCCCGGAGGAAAAACAGCCATACGTGTCCGCTCTTTTGGGTCACGGCCAATATTGCCTTCAATGGTACCTTCTGTCGGTTCGGGGCGACCCCATACTAAAGCGTAGTAGGTGCGTTCTGTCGTTTTATCGAAGAATTGCCGTGCTAAGTAGGTCTTTGCTTCCGGTTTTTTAGCCACCAGTAGTAAGCCGCTTGTATCTTTGTCGATACGATGTACTAAGCCTACATTGGGGTCATTAGGATCATAGCCCTTTAAGTCTCTCCAGTAATAGGCAAGTGCATTGACCAAAGTGCCGGTGAAGTTGCCATTACCGGGATGTACAACCATACCTGCCGACTTATTTACCACCATGAGATCATCGTCTTCATAAACGACCTCAATGGGTATATCCTCTGCCACAATACCATGCTCATGGGGAGGACGTGCTAAACGTAGGGTAATGATGTCGCCGGGCTTGACCTTGTAGTTACTTTTGACCGGTGCTTCTCCGACAAAGATGGCCCCGGCATCGGCTGCTAAGCTAATGCGATTGCGAGAAGCATGCTCCATCTTATCCGCTAAGAACTTATCAATGCGGAGCGGAGCCTGCCCTTTATCTACAATTAATCGGTAGTGTTCGTAGAGTTCCCCGGAGGTTATGCCCTCTTCCTCCTCTTGATCGAGCGAAAAATCCTCATCGGGTAGATCGTCAAAGGAAGCAAAATCTTCGTCACCACCAAGTTTCATCGCCACTAAGCTTCTCTTTGTTTTTGTCCGTTGTAAGCGTGTCTTCTTCCAATGTGGGGAAGGAAGGGGCTGCCGGTAGTGCATTCAAATCTACACTTAAGGAGGTGGAATCAACAGCCTTTGAAATATTATTGGTCGTTACGATAAGCGTGAGCGGCGTAGAGATATCTACACGTTGTCCGGGGCTAAGCACTTGTCCGGAGGAGTTGGCTACTCCTTGCGTAAGATTATCATACTCACCCGCAACATACTTTACATAGAGTTGTGTAAAACCTAAGCCTTGAAGTGTCGCTTCAGCCTGACGTAATGACATATCCGATAAGCTCGGAATAACTACTTGTGGACGCTGATTGGAGTTAATCACTATGAACATGGTGCGATTAGGCTTTACTCGGCTGCCCACTTTGGGCTGTATGTCCTGCACGCTACCCGGGAGCGCATCTTTAGTGTAAATAGAGTCAATTATTTCATAAGCCAAATGTTGCTTCTTCAACATGCTCTGAGCCTCTTCAATAGGTCTACCCAACACATCGGGTACTACGGTTGATTTGCCGTGTAGGGTGTACACGTCCAGTAGTATCAATGCAACTACAATAATCACTATCGATAGAAGTACCATGAGAGCGATATGGGTCAAAAGTAATCGGACAGAGGTCCGATGCCTCCCTTCCCCACTTTCTTTCTTTTCCGCCATACGTAATTGACCTTTTCCTAATCTGTAGTCAAAGATACAAAGAATAATGTATTGCATACAAAATAGTGAGTGGTGATGCCCATCAATCTTTTACGCTCTGCTTTTGTATTACTATCTTTGTAGTATATCATTCTAATGCCTTGGAAAAGATGAATGAAGACAATGGGTGCGTAGCTGCCCCTCAGTATAAAAAGGTGAGAGTATATAACCAAAGTGTTCTATATGAATAATACATATTGTGTGATCATGAGCGGTGGGGTTGGTAGCCGCTTTTGGCCCGTCAGCAGGGAAAGTAAACCCAAGCAGTTTCTTGACTTTTTTGGGTGTGGTAAGACGCTTCTTCAGCGTACTTTCGATCGTTTCGCCCGCTTTATCCCCACTGAGAATATTATTGTGGTGACCAATGATCAATATGCAGAGGAAACGCTCAGAGAGTTGCCCCTACTAAGCCCCGATAACCTACTATTGGAGCCGGTCAGACGTAATACAGCACCTGCCATTACTTTTGCTGCACTGCATATTGCCTCACGTTGCCCCAATGCAACGATCTTTGTTACGCCCAGCGATCATATGATATTGGATGAAGAGCGTTTCGAAGAGTTGGCTCAAAAGGCGCTGCTTTTTGCCCAACGCAACGACTTCTTAATCACCATAGGGATGGTCGCTTCCCATCCTGAAACCGGATATGGCTACATACAGTGGAGTGAGGAGACGATAGAGGGCTTCCATAAAGTGAAAGTTTTCACCGAGAAACCTAATAGAGAGATGGCTGAACTCTTTATAAAAAGCGGAGACTTTCTTTGGAATAGCGGTATGTTTGTATGGAATGTGCCTACTATACTCTATGCCGTGCAATGCTATCTGCCGGATGTCTATAATGCCCTTGCTGTAAAGGATGCTCCCTATGGAAAACCGGAAGAGCGTGCTTTCATTGAGGAGCGCTTTGCTTACTCTCCGGGTATCTCAATTGACTACGGGGTAATGGAGAAGGCCAACAACGTACTGGTGCTGCCGGGTGACTTCGGATGGGCAGATCTGGGTACGTGGGGCAGTGTGTATGATTTTGCAGAAAAGGATAGCAAGGGCAATGCAGCACCTGTTACCAACGCAGTTTTCTATGAAGCCGAGGGTAACTTAGTCACGCTCTCCGATGAAAAGCGCATTGCAATTGTACAGGGCATCTCTGATTGTATTATAGCTGAGCACGACAATGTGCTGATGATATGCAAGAAAGACCAAGAGCAGCGCATCAAAACCTTTATGGCTGATAGTGAGTTGCGCTTTGGTAACGAGTATATTTAGCGCGCCTACTAAGCTGTGAAGCATCTGCCCGAGGAGATTCTACAGCAGATTTGGGAGCAACGAGCTTACCGAAAGTTACTGTTTGAGCCTATCAAAGATCGGAGCGGGGCAATGGTTTACCCTGAAGTTTTGCATCCCGGTGTGCGAAATAGGGATGCCGGTCCCGACTTTTTTGCTGCCAAAATGCGTATCGGTAAGTTGATCCATACCGGGAATGTGGAGTTGCATTATGCAGCCTCTGAATGGAAGTTGCATGCACACGATACAGATCCGGCTTACGACAATGTAATCCTCCATGTGGTAGTGGAGGATGATATGCCGATAATGCATCGTACTACAGGTAAACCGATTCTCACGTGTCGTATGGTTCTACCTGAGGATTGCTCTCTTTTTGAGCAAAACAGAGAAGGGGTTACCCGCTTGGGGAATCTCTTAGAGGATTGGGAAAAGCAAAGTGAAACGCTTTATCGGCAACGTCTCTCGGCACAAGTAGACTCGCTTCGGGAAAGACTCCACTCAAAGTCGATCAATGAAGATGAGGGGGCGCTCATTAGGTTGATGTTGCTTCGCTATCTGGGAGCGAGGGTTAATAACGAAGCTTTTGAACAGATTGCACGTGTATTACCCCTTCGTGTAGTCCGCAAACATACCGACCATCTGGATCAATTAGAGGCTTTATACTTCGGTACGGCCGGGTTGCTTAATCCTGCCCCTGAGGATGAGTATATGAGGCACTTGCAAGAGGAGTGGAATTTCCTTAGAGCTAAGTATGGCTTGATGTGTATTTGTGGAGCGGTGAGGAAGTTTCGCTTACGCCCTGTGGCGTTTCCCCATCGTCGTTTGGCACACATGGCAAAGCTTCACTATGAGCATCCCTCTATTGAGCAGCAAATAGCTGCAGTGCAGACGCTTGATGAGGTGCAAAGTATCTTGGCGGTGGCTCCAAGTGAGTATTGGCAGTACCACTATGATTTTGGTAAAGTTACCGATAAACCTCTGGGATCTATAAGTCGGGATACAGCGAATGTAATAATACTCAATGTGGTTCTTCCCTATCTCTCTTACCTTTCTATAGTAAATGATTTGGGTCCGGCACGCAAAGAGGCCATTATTGCCATAGCCCGCTCGCTTCCTCCGGAGAAAAACAGTGTAGTAGAGGCTGCCCGTAATGAGGGGCTGCCCATTCGTAATGCTTTGGAGAGTCAGGCGCTACTACAGAAAGCAACGTTGAAATCGGAGTAATTGAAATTTATTCTTTGGCCGTGCTGTATTACTGAGCTAATGCGGTACGGCTCTTCTTTTGGTAAGGGAAAAGACACGATTATACCTACTCAATAGAGCAATGGAAAGCCTTTGGGAAAAGGTTCTGATGTTTCATCCCAAAAGTATAGATGTTTCGTTTGAAAGGATTCTGATATTTTAAGTGAAAGATACGGATGTTTTCCGTTGTGTCTTTTGTAAATAGAAAAGAGACAGCCGCCTGCGATTGCAAACGGCTGTCCGAAAAAGTTTATTTATGCTGCTCTTTTGCAGCCGAGCTTTGATGTTTTACTTGATGAATCGATAGCTTGCACCTGCTATGCGTACTACGTACACACCCTCGGTGAGGGAGCTTACGTCAATGCGTTGTGATGTAGTGGCGATCAATTCACGGCCATTGAGGTCATAGATGGCGATCGGGGTATTCAGCTCTACTCCGCTAATGAGGAGCAGAGTACCATTATCGGTAAGGCGAACAGCTATATGGCCAGCCGCTATGGCATCAATACCATTATAGATTACCATACCCACCTTGGTGTCTTTGGTTACCTTGAGGATATAAGTATCCTGATCCTTTGTATTGGCTACGGGTGCGTCATCTACTGTCCAGCTTTCTACTGCGTATTTAGAGTTACCCTTGGTGTAAGTGAATACAACTTCTTTGTCTTTAGCTACAGGCGTTCCACTGGCATAAGCAGCACCATCCACCTTTACGGTAACCTTGTCGGCTACCTCATCGGGGAAGCTATAGGTAACCTTATACATAGTGGCACTCTGTTCTATCACGGCAGAGATTGCTACATTGCCGGCAACAGTGTATTCAACTTCAGCATTTCCTTCGTCATCTACTTCAAGTGTGCCATCAGCTGCTGTATAGGTTTTGTCGCCAATGGTAACAGATTTTACCTTATAGCCTTCATCGGCAAAAACCTTTACATATACTACATCCTCTTCTTTTACATCATAAGCGCCATCTGTTGCTTCCAAATCGTTGCCATCTGCATCCTTGAGTTGGATAAGACCATTCTTGGGCTGTGTAACGGTGATCTTGTAAGAGGCGAGTGTCTTAGCTTCATATTCAAGGCTAATAGTCATAGCACCTGCAACGGCTACAAAATCTTTTACGTAGACTCCGCTCTCGTCTTTGTCTGATTCGTTAAGAGGAATACGTTCGGTAGTAGGAGTTCCGTCCTCCTTGTAGGCTACCTTGAACGCAAGCAGATTATAGGATCCGTTCTTTATGCGCGCTCCTAATAATAGTTGAGTGCCAACCGGTACGGTATCTTCATTGTAAAGCTTCTGAAGACCATTGTCTTCTTTCTGATAGACCATTAGTTCAATGTCGCCCTCTTCATACTCTTCTTGGAATAAAATCTGTCCGTCCGTATCGCTCTTTTTCTTTTCGAAGCTTGCAACAACACTTTTTTGGGGTTTCTGTATATCCACAGTTATCTCACCACTTCCGTCTTCTCCCAGAGTTAAATCTTTGGCTAAGTATGTTGTAAAGTCATCTTCAATACAGTAGAGTACACTCTGACTATCGGGAATCGCCTTTACCGTTACTTTGCCGTAGGGGATGTCTATGGTTGTGTCTTTTGTAATGGGGTCACCGATTTGTTTACCATTTGCACTAAGGATAACGGTTCCATTGCCTCCAAACCAGTCGGGAATCGTAACAGCCAACTTAGCCATCTGAACCGGCTCTTCCTTTTTCTTGATGACCAGTGTATTACTATAAAGGATGCCTCTATTAGTTGAGTCATAGGAAATGGCGGGGAATAGTGCATTTTCTATAGAAACAAAGACTTTAATTTCCTCTTCGTTTTCGGCAAAAGCTTCATCTTTGAAAGTAGTAACTCCATTCTCAATCGTGTAAGCTTCTGTGGGGACAGGCTTTAGCTCTTTATCAGTTGAGCTTCCGAAATACCACACAAACTTAGTTGCTACAGGATCACCCGTGCCAAACTGAGGTGCAATGCTGCTCATGTAGCTGAGGTCTACTTTTCTTCCTTGTACCACTTCGGGAGCCAGATGGGCACCAAGCTGCTGGACATTAAAGGGCGAACCATAGGTCTTTGTATATGTTACCTCGGGATTCTTTTGAGGAAGTTGTTCAAAGGTCATATAGTTCCCATTCAAATCAACGGCAACCAATTTTTTACTATTGGTAAGTGTGTTGAGATTCTTCCCTTGGAGGATGTTGCTTAAGCCAAGCTCTATAGAAGTGAGGTTAGGCATTCCGCTTTCAGGTGCAATGACCTTGTCAATTTTCTGGTAGACAATTCTCAATTTCTCCAATTTGGGGAAAAGACCCAAGTCAAGAACCTCCCATTGGGCATAAGTGGTCGGTTCCCAAGTGGAGAAGTCTAAAGAGGACTCTATGGATAACTCAGTCAACTCAGGCATAGCGGTTAGCTGCGCCTTACTACCTAAATTGTTCAGTCTTAGGACTTTTAGCCTAGGACATTTTGAAAAGTCCGTTTTACTATCCTTGAAGTTAGCATTGAACCCGGCATCAAAGGTCTCAAGCTTAGAAGCCATAATCGTACCGATCCCACAAAAGTTTTTCTCTGAATAGCTTGTCCCGATGTAAAGTAAGTGAGTAGCGTCTAACTTAACAATACGAGGCTCATCAGAAACTGACTTAAAAGTATGTTTAATACGAGTTCTTGCTCCTGTGTAAATGGGAGCTTTTGTCTCAATAGGAGAGCCATCCCCCCAGTCAATGATAAGCGGATTCATCTCCTCCGTCTCAACTTCAACACTGAAACTGCTTGCCTTAGGGGCAACGATTAATTCAGCGTACTCAGTGGTGCTAATAGATGGATCCTGAGCCACTAATGCACAGGTAGCTATCAGCATCACGCCGAAAGTAAGTAATAGTCGTCTCATAAATTATTCTGTTATATTATCTTATCCTAATTTTTGTCTAATCCTCTTTTGCTAAAAATACGATGTACTACGTGAAGTGACGTATCTTTCGCTCTTTACAAGGATATATTTCTCTGCTATCTATTAGCAAATATAGCTTTTTTAATTGAACGTAAGCAGTTAATTTGTGAGAAATAAAAAAGTTTTCCGGGGAGTGTGTTGTAGATACCATAAAAGAGGCAGCCGCACGCATTCAGATAAGATGCGGCGGCTGCCTGTAGGTATTAGTTAAGAAGCGTGTAGCTCTACTTCATAAAGCGCAGTCTAACCTGCTCGGTACTTACTATGTAGTTGCCATTAGGCAGGTTACTTACATCAATTTGGTGCCGTTGGGTAGCAATTAGCTCTCGGCCTTGTAAGTCGTAGATACGTACAAAAGCTGCTTCCGGTAGTCCGTTGACTTCAAGTGTATTCCCATTGTCTAAGAGGCATACACTGATCAAATCTGTGGTTACGGTAGCTGCTTCATTGAAGATTTTCACACTAACCTCGCTATCCTTCGTTACATTTAGCACGTAGATGCTTTGGCCCTTAGTGTTTGCTACTTCTTTGCCGTCCAAAACCCAGCTTTCAATGTCCCATTTGTTGTTTCCCTTTGTGTAGGTGAATACAACATCTGTACCCTCGTCTACAAGGGCACCGCTTGCGAGATCCTTATTATTTGCCTTTACGGTAATATAGGATGCTATCTGATCGGGGAAGCTATAGGTTACTTTATGCTGCGGTAATGGAATAGCCTGGAATAGGGCACTAATGGTAGTTGGTTCGTTGATAACGATCCCTTCTAATACAGCGACGCCAAATCCATTGCGGGGTAGTTCATCTCCTTGGTATACCTTGCTGCCTATTGTAATAGAGACTACCTCAAAGCCTCCCTCTTTGGGCATAGCTCTTACGGTAATGGCACTACCTACAGCTACTTCAGCGCCATCTTTAAGAAAAGCACCCTCTTGCTCTACCTCAATAGTTCCGTTTTCACTTGGCAAAATGGTCAATTTAGCCTTTTTGGGTGCGGGTAAATTGTAGAATAGTTCAATCTTGACGGGGTATTCATCCATAGTCCACTGCTTGACATAGGAGCCGTCCACCAGGTCGTAGTCAGAGATGTAAAGTACATCTGATAATGGGCCGACATCATCACTCCAAGAGATCTTAAAGCTCTTTAGTGTGTAATCTCCCTTGAGTACAGTTGCTTTCAGCTTAAGCTTTGTTTTCTTTTCTACCAAGCTCCCACTTTCAATTATGGTGCCATCTTCTCGGCTTACACTAACTACTATATCACCATTCTCGTAGCTCTTGGTATAGGTTACACTTTGGCCGGTTGGTGCAGGTGCCGTCTTCTTAACGGTAACGGGGAGTGTTGCGAGGTATCCGGTCATCCCAATTCCGGGGAAGAGTGAATTAGTTAGCTTAGCGAATACCTCCATTTCCTCTTTTCCTTCGGGGAAAGCCTTTGCATCGAAAGTGGTTATACCATTAGTGATGGTATAGTTTTCTTCAGGAATAGCGGCTTTAGTATCGGCTCTGAACCATGAAATCTTACTATCGGTAGTCGTATTGGCATAAGGGTCGGGGATCCCCATCAGGCAGCTAAGGTCTATTTGGTTGTCTTTTACCCATTCCTTTTGAATGATGTAGTTTTTTTGATTGACCTTATAGGTGGTGTTGTAGTCGTAATCTTGATAGCTTACAGCCGGATTCTTTACAGGTAGATCATTGAATCCTAAATAATTGCCGCTTACATCAATATCAGTGAGGTCTTTATTAGCGGTAATCGTACTCAGATTCTCTGCTCGCATCAGTTCGTTTTGCTCCAATGAGAGAGAGGTCAATTTAGGCATAGGCTCGCTTGGCAGGATTATCTTGTCTATCTTTTGACTGGTGATACGCAGGTCCGTGAGGCTGGTTAAAGTACTTGCAGATAAATCCAATACAGGGACATTAAGTTGCGCATAGAGCTTGCTTTTCTTGTCGAAGTAAGAGCGTATAGCTATTCTCTTTAGATTTGTTAGTCCGTCCAGCTTGGGCACTATAGAGGTATTCTGAATAGAAAGATACTCTAACTTTGGGCAATGGGTGAAGTCTAATTCTTTGGAGTCGTTTAGCGTAAAGGATGAAAGTCCCATGTCAAACTCTTTTAGCTCAGGCGCAAAGAACTTGCCGATGCCGGATAGGTTTTTACTATTCCAATTAAGTTTAAGAGCCGAAAGATCCGTGGCATCTATTTTTACAATCAATCCGTGTGCAGTAGCTGTGCTGTAAGTATGATTGATGTTTGTGCCGTAATAAGAGGATAAAGTGGCGATAGACTCCGTCTTTCCGTCGCCCCAATCCACGATAATGGGCTTCTTATCGTTGGTCTGTACGGAGCAAGAAAACTCTGTAGAGCCTTCCGCTACAATTAATTCTACATAATTAGTTGTGCTTACGGATACTTCTTGTGCAAAAAGTGTCCCTACACAAAGCGGAATCATGCAGAGCATGAGTAATAGTCGCTTCATAGATTTGCTATTTGGTTATTTTGTTCAACTGTCTTTTTCCTGTATGCGTACTTTAGCGCAATCATTTTTATAAAAAAGTGAGTAGCTTTCTACTAACTGAGACAAATATACTTATTTATTTCTTTCTTATTGCTCATCTATGGAATAAAGCGGTTGATTCACTCCAATGGGCAACCCTAAAGATGAGTGGCAAAAAAAGATCAGAACTTTTCATTCAAAACATCTGAACCTTTTGAATGAAACATCTATACCTTTTAGATGAAACATCAGAACCTTTTTTCAAAGGGCTTTTAGGGGAATGAACGCTATATACTTTCAGCCTTTGAAAAGGGACCCTTTGCGCCATGAATAAGTTGTAGCTACCGGCTGTCGGAGCGCGAAGCGATAAAGTTGGAATGAAAAGGCTAATTTTGCCATACAGATGGGAGAAACAAGACGAAAAAGTATTTCATTGACCACACCGGTCGAGTGGAAGGGAGTGACATCAAGCAGCTATTTGCGCTATGGAGCACAACTCATGTCGCTGGGCAGCTGCTTTAGTGATACAATGGCACACAAACTGTACAGCTTGGGGTTCTCTATATTAGTCAATCCCTACGGCACACTGTACAATCCTCTCTCCATAGCCCGTGCCTTGGACGATATAGCTTCTCCCGAACGCTTCTATACAGCGGATGATTTGCTATACACAGATGGGCGTTGGGTTAGTCTTATGCATCACTCCTCTTTGAGTGATGTGCGGCAAGAGCTTCTTCTGGATAGACTAAACGATGCCCTGCAAGAGGCTCGTAGCTGCCTTGCTGATGCCCATTGGCTGGTGCTTACATTCGGCTCATCCTACTACTATCAGTGGAAAGAGAGTGGTGCTGTGGTGGCTAACTGTCATCGTATCCCTGCCGATCAATTTATACGTCGCTTGGCTTCTGTGGAGGAGATGTACAATGCGCTTACCTCGGTGCTGGATAAGCTATTGGCTATGAATCCCACACTGCAGGTGCTACTCTCCATAAGTCCTATACGCTACATGGCTTATGGGGCTTCGGGCAATGCAAGCAGTAAGTCGCGCTTGGTACTCTTGAGAGAGCTGTTGGAGGAGCGGTACGGAGTGCGGTTGCTATACTTTCCTGCGTATGAGATTGTATTAGATGAACTACGCGATTACCGCTTTTATGCAGAAGATATGGTGCACCCCTCGGAAGTGGCCATCCAAATACTATTTGAGCGGCTTATGTCGGGTTGGCTTGATCCAAAGGATTATACTGCATTGCAAAAAGCAGAGGCCTTTCAGCGATTGGTACACCATAGACCCAAAGATAAGGCACTGCATCTTGCCCGTATCAATGAGGCGGCAGACAGGCTGAGTAGAGACTATCCGCAGATAGCGGTAGAGCAAATAATGGAAATTTAGAAAGCGGCAGACAGGCGAATATTGAGTTGTCGTCGCGTAAGATAGTTGGGTACGGCAAAGACGTGATTATTGGCGTCCGTAACCCAGTAGTAGCCACTTACATTCGCATTGTCAAATAGGTTGAATAGATCTACCGATGCCTCTATGTACTTGAATATATCCCACGAAGAGGCTCGTCTGGCACGCTCGCGATCAAAGAATCGATAGGTGAGCCCCACATCCACACGCATATAGGGTTTCCCTGTGAAAGTGGGTAATTCGAAGCCCTCTGCGGGCTTAAACTGTGGCAAGCCACCGGAAAGAAGTCCTCGTAGGCTGAGGCTAATAGGCTTAAAATTAGGGAAATAGTCGCGAAAGAATAGAGAAAGATTATACGAAGGTGCATTAGGCAGCTTCATATGTCCCACTCCGGGTAAGCTCTGTCGACTGTGAAGCAAAGAGGCTGTAATCCAGGAGTCTACACCCGGCACAAACTCTCCGAATAGCTTCATGTCTACACCGGCTACATACCCATTGGCCGGATTCATTCCCATATAGCGGATTTTTACGTTATCCACTCGGTAGGGGTTCAGATGAAAAAGGTATTTGAAGTAAACCTCCCCGGTGAGCTTAAAGGGACGACCGGCAGCTCGGAAAGAGTAATCCGCACCACTAACAAAGTGTATGGAGCCTTGCGACTTTATTTTGTGGTTGAGTGCTACGTAGTTGTTGCCGTTTTCATCCGGTTCAATGGTGCGTAGCTCCTTGTAATAGGGGGCTTGATAATAGAGTCCGGCAGCTAATCGAACTAATAGATTGGGGGCACGCTTAGGGTGGTAAGAGGCAACGAAGCGGGGACTTACGATCAACTCCTTATTGAAAGACCACCAAGAGGCTCTGAGACCCGGAACCAAATGCCATTGCCCTATTTTAAGCTCGTCTTGTACAAAAAGCGAAGCCCGTAAGGATTGAATGCGTTGGGCTGAGTATAGATTGTAGAGCATCTCAATACGGTCTTCATAATGAGGTTGGTTAAAGCCTGCAGAATCAAGTAGAGTCCACTCGGAAATACGATCGCTGACCCATTCTCCCCGTATATCTGCACCGGCACGCAGCGTGTGCTGCTCATTGAGAATATAGGTCAGTCGATAGGAGGTAGTCAGCAAGTGCGACTGAAGGGTATTGCGCGCATGCTCCAAATTGCTCCCCGTAGCTAAGGCAGATAGGGACACATCCCCCGGAAGATCCTGATCACTCTCGGATACGTCGCTTTGCAGAAAGTAGCTTCCTTCAATATCATAACGCTCTCGCTCCCTACTACCGAAGTAAGCTACACTAAGTGTGTGGCGAATGGATTCGTTTTGCGTGTAAGCAGCAGTGAGCGCCCCAAAGGTAGAAAGAAAGTTATCCCGCTCTTGACCATCGAAGTAGATGCGCACTTTCTTCAGATTGCTCATCGTGCCAAAGACGGTTTCGCGCGTTTGAGGAATAAACGTGTAGTCCGTAAGCGAGACATTCGCCAAAAGAGAGAGTTGCCAGCGAGAAGAGATGCGCTGCACCATATAGGTTTGAGCATCGAAATAGATAGGCCTATACTCTCCTTTTGTCTCTAAAGAAGAGAGCATATTGCGCCCATCTTTAAATCTAATGCCCGTTACTTGAGAAAATCCCCCCCGACGAGAGCCTATATATACATTATCCCCTTGTAACCCTACATCTACAGCAGCTTCAAATTGATTGGGACGCTTATATCGTATATCCAAAACGCTCGACATTTTGTCCCCAAACTCAGCAGTAAATCCTCCGGCAGAGAAGTTAACCCGCTCCGTCATATGCGGATGAACAAAGCTTAACCCCTCTTGTTGTGCCGAGCGCACCAGTAAGGGTCGCGCCACCTCCATGCCATTTACGTACACCATGTTCTCATCGTAGCTGCCACCGCGCACGCTATACTGGCTGCTTAGCTCATTGTTTTGCGTGACCCCTGCATAAGTGGCGACCAATGCCTCTACACCGGCTACCGGAGCGGCTGTAATGAGTATGTGCTCCGGCTTGATCTGTTCCATTACATTCTTCTGTTGAGCCGCTGCGGTAACCGTAACGCCTTGCAGCGCAATAGCATCATCTGGGAGTGATACATCTATACGAAGTGAGTCGTGAATGCCGTTAGGAAAAGTTTTTGTCACGGTTCGATAGCCGATAGCACTAAAAAGAATGGCTACAGAATCCTTAACCGGTGCCGACGTAAAGCTATAGCGCCCTTGAAGATCAGTAGCCGCGCCTACGGCACGCCCCGATAACTTTACATTGGCAAAGGGTATCGGTGCTCCATCTCTATCCTTAACTATGCCGCGAATACGTACTTGCTGCGCTATACCTCCCAATGGACAACATAGGAGAAACAGCACAGCCAAGAGGAAAATAAGTACCGAACGGCTCTGACTTGTATCCATATCGCAAAAGTAGGTATTTCAGCTCATTCCGGATGCCTAAAAGAGCCTTTATCCTTACCTTTGCAGTGCAATTAATAAGGAAAAAGAGATATGAAAAAAAGAATTACTCAATTACTACTTGCCTCCATTCTCCTTCTGCTGCCCACATTAGCCGTGTATGCAGGCAATGATGAGGGGCATCTGCTCACCCTTACCTATGATAAGACTATGTGCGAGGTATCTGTAGAGGGTTTCCAGCGTGTTTATCAGAGTGGAGACCGTATCAGTGACGGGGCTTATGTATTGCTACTTGTGAAACCATTGGATGGATATGTAATGGATGAGGCAACTTACAACGGCACCCCTATTCATTTTGAGCGCTATTCATTTGATAAGGAGGGCAAAACGCTGTCTGCCTATTTTACCGTACGTGAGGATGTAAATATTACCATTACGGCACATGCTATCCAATATGCCACGCTATCGTTAAAGTATGATGCAAGTAAAGGTTTGGCAGATGTCTATTTGCAGGACAAGCACTTTAAGGACGGCGATAAGATTCCTAAGAATGTAGAGGTTGTACTTGACCTGATCCCTAATGAATCAAGCGAAGTAGAGAGCGTGATTATCAATGAAAGAACGTATCATCCTGAAGATTTTAAGCAGAGCGTAATGTCTCCCGGCTCTATGTATCGTTTGGTATTAGTCGATGGCGATATGAATATAGTGGTGAATTTCAAGGCCAAAGGTGCGTCTGCCACTCTCTTGGAATGGAATGCAAAAGACCCAAAGGCTCCGATACAGCTCTATAATGCTGCGGGAATGAAGCTCTATGAGGGTTGTGCCGATGGCGTTTCCCTTGAAGCATTGCCTCAAGGTATTTACTTCATCATGCAGCACGGAGCTGTGCACAAGCTAATACGATAAGTAGCTACTACTTAGCTTACCATCTGAAGAAGGGGTGCCTATGCGCCCCTTTTTCATTAGGAGATGCGTGGAGGGTTGGGGCATTCTTTTAGAGCTGTCCTAACCGAGCGAGTGGGTTATAAAAGTCCTCTTGCTTAAACCTTCTGTGCCCCTAAAGCAAACGTCCGCTCGCCTCAGTGGAGGGGAACGGACGTTTTATTATATTCTCGTCTCTTCTTGAGACAACGATACTTAGCGTATGCGCAGTGTCTTCCCTTGGCGGATGGTAGTCTTAGGGGTAATCTTATTGATTTGACACAGCTTCTTCACCGATACTCCTGTCTTTTTAGAGATAGAACTCAGGGTATCTCCCTTGCGTATGCGGTACACTTCCGGCTTATGAGCAGCTTTTTTTGAGGAAGAGGCCTTCGTATGGCGAGCCGAAGATGCATAGCTACCACCGGCCTGAGCAGTTGACCCTCGTTTGAAGGTAAATACATCCCTCAGGGGTGCTCCATTAGCAAAGTCGATAATTTGAGCGGGATTGATATCAATTCCCATAAAGCGAAGCTCAAAGTGTAGGTGCGGTCCCGTGCTTAATCCGGTAGAGCCACCCAACCCAATAGCCTCTCCTGCACGCACAATATCATTTTCGCGTACTAATTGACGGCTCATGTGTCCATAGACGGTCTCTAAACCGTTGGGATGTCGTATAACTACATATTTGCCATATCCTTTATGCTCATAGTCTACGATACGTATTTTCCCATCGAAGGCTGCACGTACGGTATCGCCGGTAGTAAGGCCCATATCCACACCTCTGTGCATACGACGGAAGCGTCTTCTGTAGCCATAATGCGAAGTGAGTCGTATATTGCCGTCCAAAGGCATAACGAACCCATTACAATCGATTTCGTACGTGGCGGGTATCTCTGCAGTAGAGGTCCCGACAAAAGGGTTTACGTAGCGTCCCCAGCTGTTTTCTCCATACAGATCAATAGCCGGAAATTCGAGACTTTCACGGAGAATGGCATCTTCAAGCTCTTGGTTTCGCTTGTTTCTTTTCTCATTAATCTGCTCAAGGATGCTTTTCCCATCTGCCATTAAAGGGGAAAAATTGGATGTCGTGTCAGCCTTATGAGAATGAATTTGTGCCACCGAATGGGGTGGAGATGAGGGGCGACTAGAAGCAAAACCCTCTTGTGGTGCTGACATTGCGCATATGGGCAAGCACAACAGTAAGGTCCCTCCTATTCTTTGGAGTCTTTTCTTCAACATTAGAATCATTCTTTACTCTTTGTTATTCAAGTCGCGGCTTTGAGAAGATTGCCAATATCCTCTCGAAACCTAACCGACCGCTAATGTACATAAATGATTTGAAACCGAATCATGGTGTCTTTAGTAAATTAATATTATTTAAGTGCATGATAATACAAATAGCTCAATACATATTGAATTTATATACATCTATGCGAATGTAGCCGAAGTTTGGGATGGTGGTAGCGAATGGGCTCCTCCCTCCCGGTATATTTCTCTCTCTTCGGGATAGCCTTGTCGTATGGCTCGAAGAGGCGTGCAGTGGGTGCAAACTCCGGTAAGCGTAGATATAGGTGTAGAGGCTCCATCCAAAAGATACGGATGTTTTCATCAAAAGGTTCTGATGTTTCAAATGAAAGGTTCTGATGTTTCTGTTACGAGATCTATACCTTTTTGATAATACAGTAACCCCACCCGAGACAGGGGGGATAACTCTTGACAGCAACCGCAAACAGTTTAGCTTTTCCATCACCGTACCCAATGACGATACCCGATTAGATATAGCCATCGGGCATATCCTATGCGAAGTCTACAGCAACGTGGACGAAAGCAAAGGATTTAGGGAGCTTAGAGTGCTTTTAGACCAAAAGATACTCGGCAGATGGAGAGGGAGCTTCTCTTATGAAATAATTCCACCCACTGAATTTAGCTCAGGACATTTAGAGACACACTACAACCCAACCGAGGTTAATAATTTGCGCTACACCCGATACGTAACCAGTGGCACGCACACGCTCAGCATCGTTATCTACACGAAAGGGGTAGATGTAGGCGAGGACAGCAAAGCACTGATTAAGAATGTATCTATGAGGGGGTTTTTCGATGCAGGCATACAGCAGAGTGTAATCTCCAAGAGTGGGGTTCGTTTCTTTGGCAGTGCAGATAGGTATATAGATGTGGACTACCGCATTCTTCCTCGCGGAGGTGGCGTTAACCCCTATTTGCTTCGGGTCAAGGGGAGCGCACGGATCGACTACCTTACGCTGGAGAATCCGCTTGATGCGCCCGGATGCGTACTCGCAGGGGGTGAAGTGGATGGCAACGGCAGTGTGGCAAAGAGCTTTGGTAGGTACAAAAAGGAGGTTGGACAATCTTCCCCGAGAACAACGTTTGATTACAATACCAAGCGTTACACGATATACCACTCTATCGGGAATACGAACTACATACCCATAGTAACCAGTCGGTCAAGTGCATGGGCAGATTTGCCAAGGGTGATGAGTGTAGATAGAAACTCATTTACCATTGCTTTTATTAACGAAACGAATAAGGTATCGGATTGGCGACAGCCGTTTATCTATACTTGCTACAAAGCAGATTAACGGATACAAAAAGAGGGGGTATCCGCATTGGATATCCCCCTCCTATATATTGTACGAAATAACCCCTTACAGCTTGCCTTTAGCTTTTAGCTCATTCCACGCTTTCGGGGATATGGGAGTGAAAGTATAAGCATCATTAAAGAATTTGTACACTGCTTCAGTGTCCTTTGCTTCCCACGCAGCACGGATATCCTTTTCCGCTTGTTCCATCTTGGCATTGGGTATATAAGCAACCTCACCTACAGCAGATGGGACCTTTACTCCGTCATCCGTAATAAATGGGTTAATCTTTCCTATTTCAATACGTACATCACGAGCTTTAATAAAGTCGTCTAACAGCTCGTACACGTCCGTTCGCTTGCCGTCTATCATGTGAGGCACCGGTCCGATAATCATACCTGCGTACATCTTTATGCGGTTATTCACAAGGTCTCGTTGGTCATCTTCAACCGCCAAGCGAGCAGTATATCCGTCCTTGTCGGTAAACGTAATTCCATCTGCATATTGCACGATGTTATGCGGAGATAAAAGCAAGTCGGATGGATCTGTTGTTTCAGTTTCAGCTTTCATAGTATTCGTATTGTCTACATTGAGATACAAGTGCGTATTGTCTTTCAGCACAAACGGCTTTTTCTCTTCTTGTTTTTCCTCCGGCTTCGGGTCGGAGCATGCAGCGCACAAGAGGGCGCAAGCTATCAGTAGGGGGGTTATGCGTTTTGCTTTCATATCCGTTTTAGTTTAGTTGGTTTTACTTCTTCCGTAAAGCTAATATTTTTTAAGAAATAAGTCATCCCCCTACAGCTGCGGAGGGTATTGTTCTCAACGACACAGCGCAAGGCAGCAGTCATATTGCGACCTTTATCTCTATAAAGAGAGCGATAAACACGAGATGGAGGAATACTTCAGAAAGGATGACAAGACGCTGCGGATGGCGCATGCTGCGTGGGATAGCTTAACGCGCTTCCGCCGGGAAGCAGACCGGGCAGCACGATTTGTGTACGGAGATCAGTGGAGCGACTACGTGCCGAATGCCTGTGGTACAATATAACTTTCGACTATCAATTCTGATGATTTGATAGAAAGATAGGGATGTTTTTTAGGGAGTAGGCGGTCTAAGAAAAGAATATATACCTAATTCGGGTCAAAGAGGAAAAATTATGCCGGCTATTTCCTACCTTTGTAGGCATAGAAGGAAAGCAAGAAAGATCAGAAGAAAGATGGCATCTTTATTGATTTTAGGAGGAGGAGAGAGTGGAGTTGGTGCTGCTCTTTTGGCACATGCAAAAGGAATTGATTGTGCAGTAAGTGATAGCGGCTCTTTGGCTGCTCCCTATCGGGCTGAGTTGGTTGCTGCCGGCATACCCTTTGAAGAGGGAGGGCATAGTGAGGCCTTTTTGTCTACAGCCGGAGAGGTAATCAAGAGCCCCGGTGTGCCCCCTACAGCAAAGCCTATACAATACTTGGAAGCACGGCAGGTGCCTATTATCAGTGAAGTGGAATTCGCTTCTCGCTATCTACCTCAAGAGAGTAAGATGATCGCCGTAACGGGAAGTAATGGGAAAACAACCACAGTAAGCTGGATTACCCATTTATTGAAACGCTCCGGCAGACGTGCTGTGGCTTGCGGAAATATAGGATTTTCGTTAGCGCGTGCCGTGTTGGACGGATCAGCCGAATACTATGTGGTCGAATTAAGTAGCTTCCAGTTAGAGGGGATTAAAGATTTTCATCCTTCTGTATCGCTTTTACTTAATGTGACACCGGATCACTTGGATCGCTATCAAGGAAAGATAGAGCTATATGCAGCCGCTAAGATGCGAATTGCCATGAACCTAACCGCTAAGGATGATTTTATCTATTGGCGTGAGGATGAGTTAACCCCCAAGATGATCCCGGTAGGAGCTGCCTATCAGCGGCATAGCTTTTCGATAGAGGCCGCACACGAAGGTGCAGCAGCTTATCTTTCGTCAGATGGAAGCACGATTTGCTTTGCGGCAAATGAAGCACAGTCTGAATTGACTCTCCCTGTAAAGGACTTGGCTTTGCCCGGACGTCACAATATACTGAATGCAATGGCAGTTGGCTTGGCAGCACGTAGCTTATGCATAGAGCCTGAGGCTATCTTAGATGCTTTACGTCATTTCGAAAATGTACCTCACCGAATGGAGTGGGTGGCTGAGTACAAAGGCGTAGCCTATGTGAATGATAGTAAGGCTACCAATGTGGCAGCCGCTATTTATGCATTAGAGGCTCAGACTCGTCCTGTAGTGCTTATATTAGGGGGGACCGACAAAGGAAACGACTACAACGAGATATTGGATTTGGTGAAGGAGAAGTGTCGCTCGCTCCTCTTTTTGGGGGTGGATAATGCTAAGCTTCGGAAAGCATTTGACGGTGTACTGCCTTATCGGGAGGCAACCTCTATGCCGGAAGCTATAGCCAAATGTGCCGCAATGGCTCAGAAGGGCGATGTAGTGCTCCTCTCTCCCTGCTGTGCCAGTTTTGACCTATTCCACAACTATGAGGATCGCGGGGATCAATTCCGCAGTGATGTATTAGCAATGACAAAGCGTTGAGTGGAGGTATGGAAAAAGAGCAAAGTTATGGTTTGAGGAACCTATTTAGAGGCGATTTAGGGCTCTGGGGTATCTACTTCTTCTTTGTCCTTCTCTCTATTGTGGAGGGCTTCAGTGCTTCCGGGCAGGAAATATATAAGTCCGGTGACATGATGCCGATCGTGAAGCATATTCTCATTATAATAGGCTCTACCGTAATTGCTATCATCGCTTCGAGGATAAAGTGGAAGTATATAAAGAATATGCACTTTTGGCTTTATGGACTTGCCGTGCTGTTGGCTTTCCTCACCTTATTAATGGGGAAAACAACCAATGGCGCACAGCGTTGGATTAGAATAATGGGAATTAGTATCCAGCCCTCTGAGATACTAAAGCTGGCTATTCTTTTCCTTGGGGCCTATTTTCTGGGCGCACCTATCCGGATGCCCAAGAAACAAGCGTTTTGGTTTTTTATAGTTTTCACGTTAATATCGGTCGCCTTGATTGTTTCGCAAAGCGGCTCTACCTCTGTGCTGATCGTACTCTTTGCATGGACGCTCTGCTTTATATCCCTTCCTCCCTTAAAGCCTTTTCTGCAACTGACCGGTGTGGGCTTGGTCAGTGTGTTACTCCTCGTCCTTATCCTGCCTAAGCTGCCCAATAGTATGATAGAGCATATGGGACGCGCTAAGACGTGGATAGCTCGAGTGGAAAAAGATTATGGAGGCTTAACGAAAGAGGAATACTATGCGCTTTCTCCGAAAGAAAGAGACGACCTGAAGTATCGTATCACAGACGACAATTTACAAAAGAACTATGCCAAGATAGCTATCGCACGAGGCGGCACCTCGCCTATAGGTGTACTGCCCGGTAATAGTAGAGGACGAGATTATCTGCCCGAGTCAAAGAATGACTTTATTTATGCGATTATCATAGAGGAGTGGGGCCCTATTTTAGGTGTATTGGGTGTGCCTATTCTCTACCTCTTCTTCTTTTTCCGAATAGCTGCGTGGGGCAAACGAGCACTCCTGAAACAACAGCGGCTGCTCCTATATGGCTTTGGTGTGCTATTCACTGCTCAGGCATTACTGAATTTGGCAGTCGCATCGGGCTTACTGCCGGTCACCGGACAGACTCTTCCTCTGATTAGTAAGGGGGGCTCCTCTTATATCTGTATGGCTTTTGGATTTGGCTTGATGGTGGGGCTTACCCGTATTATAAAAGAAGAAAATGCCTTGCTGGCCAAGAAGAGAGAAATTGACGAGATGCAAGCGCAACAGCTCAAACCCACTAATCCGGAAGAGAACAATTTAACCCAATTATCCTAACTTATCATCATGAGTCAGACTACTTTGGAACGTATAATTATATCGGGAGGCGGTACAGGTGGACATATTTTCCCGGCTATATCTATTGCACAAGCTATTCGTGCGCAATATCCCGAGTGTGAGATCCTTTTTGTGGGGGCTGAGGGTAAAATGGAGATGACACGCGTACCTCAAGCCGGATTCAATATTAAAGCCCTTCCGGTACGCGGGCTTGATAGAAAGCACCTATGGCGCAATATCAGTGTTTTGAGGAAGCTGCTCAAGTCACTTAAAATGGCAAAACGGATCATCCTTGACTTTAAGCCTCAAGCGGTAGTAGGTGTGGGCGGATATGCCTCCCTTCCTACGCTGCTTACCGCTCAAAATATGGGTATCCCCACGGTAATACAGGAGCAAAACAGCTTTGCAGGGAAAGCCAATAAGCGATTAGCGGATAGGGCAGCCTATATTGCTGTGGCATATGAGGGCATGGAGCGATTCTTCCCGGCTGATAAAGTACGCCTTACGGGCAACCCCGTTAGACCTGTCATCGAGGAAGGTAAGTTGCCGGAGCGTGAGGAAGCCGCCCGCTTAATGGGAATAGAGGATACATCGCTACCTATCCTCCTGTCAGTGGGAGGAAGCTTGGGAGCCAAAACACTGAACGATAGTATCGCAGCGGGATTAGAGCAGATAGCTGCTGCCGGGGTAGCTTTGATATGGCAAACCGGTAAAGGTTATTATGAAGAAGCAAAGAGCCACTATGAGGCATTGCCCGAGCCTCTTCGTAAAAATATAGTAGTCTTGCCTTTTGTGGAGCATATGGATTGGGCATACGGTGCAGCCGATTTGATGATTTCTCGCTCCGGAGCCTCTACGGTATCTGAAATAGAGATCTTGGGTATGCCGGCTATCTTGGTGCCCTCTCCCAATGTAGCAGAAGATCATCAAACGCATAATGCTAAAGCACTCTCTACACGTGGTGCAGCGGTACTTGTAACAGATGCCGATGCACGGGCAACGCTGGTGAGTGAGGCTCTGAAGCTTATTGGCGATAAAGAGGCTCTCGCCTCCATCTCGGCTGCGGCCAAGGAAATGGCGTTGCGCAATGCTCCTCAGAAAATAGTTAATTTGATAGAAGATGCCATAGCAAAGACTCATGACAATGAATAGCAGTAAGCAGTATACCAGGGTATATTTCATAGGTATCGGAGGTATCGGCATGAGTGCCCTGGCAAGAATATTTCATAAGCAGGGGCTTGACGTATCGGGTTATGACCTAACCCCTTCCCGTATTACGGAAGCACTCCAAGTAGAGGGTATATCAGTTCATTTTGAGGATCTGGGAGAAGAGCTTGCAGGCGAGAACTTTACTCCGGAAGATACAGTGGTTGTCTATACGCCGGCGGTACCCGACTCATTGGGAGAGCTGATCTATTTTAGAGAGCATGGCTTCAATGTAATCAAACGCTCTGAGGCATTGGCTTTAGCACTTAGCGGTTACAAGCAGGCAGCAGTGGCAGGTTCGCATGGCAAAACTACTACTTCCACAATGCTTGCTCACATTATGCACAACTCTCACAAGGGTTGTTTCGCTGTACTGGGAGGTATCTCTGTCAATACCGGCACCAATGTAATCATAGAGGAAGATGCCGAGTGGGCAGTTACAGAGGCGGATGAATATGACCATAGCTTTCTCAAGCTGAGTCCTCAGATAGCTATTGTGACCTCAATTAGTCCGGATCACTTGGATATATATCACACGGCTGAGGGCTATCATAAAGGTTTTTTAGAGTTTATACAACGAATTGACCATTCGGGAGCGTTAATATATAAGAAGGGTGTTTTAGCACCTTCCGAGCTACCTGAGTGTACCTCCTATAGTTATTGTATAAATAGTGAGGCCGATATATATTCGGATGGAATACGCATAGAGGATGAGGAGCTGCTCTTTGATTGGCATTTCCCGGCAATGGGGATACATATGGAGCGTGTGATACTGGCTACCCCTATAGAGGTGAATGTGGAGAATGCTACCGCTGCCATGGGAGCGGCTGTATTGGCAGGAGTTACACCCGATGAGTTGCGCGCTGCATTGCTCTCCTTTAAGGGTGTAAAACGCCGCTTTGAGGTGATACTTCACGATGATCGCTATGTGCTGATAGATGACTATGCGCATCATCCGGAGGAAATAGCTGCTGCGGCTGCTTCGCTGAAGCGTCTATTCCCCAATGATAGAGTAATGGCTATCTTCCAGCCGCATTTATATACCCGAACGAGGGACTTCTATAAAGGTTTTGCCCACTCCTTAGATGCTTTTGATGAAGTGGTTCTCTTGCCTATCTATCCTGCAAGAGAGGAGCCGATAGAAGGCGTTACCTCACAGCTTATTTACGATGAGTTGACTATTCCGAATAAGTATATGGTGGATAAGGATCGCTTAGTAGGATTTATAGGACAGCATGCTTCCCTTCCACGGGTTATAGTTACCGTAGGGGCAGGAAATATAGATCGCTTGGTGATGCCTTTGGCAAAGAAACTTCGTTCAATGTAATTGTTTATGCTCAGACACATCGTTGTTGCCATTGGTGTATCGCTTCTTGCTGCCTACTTTTGCTTTGTGGCTTTTGCCTTGCCCCATATAGTGGAGCCTATCAAGTGTCGCAGGGTGCGCTTTTCGGTGGAGGCGCCTGTGGATAGTAAGGTAATTGAGGAAAAGGACTTGGCGCGAGAGATTTATTCGCTTGAATCCAATCCGGTGGGTCACTCAGTAGCTGCCTTTGATTGCTATCGGGTAGAGCGTGAATTGATCAATCGTAATGCCCTCATGGGAGTGAGTAATCTTTACTTTAGTCCGGATGGTACGTTGCATGTAAATGTAAAGCAGCGTAAGCCGTTGGCTCTATTGATGAGTGGAGATGAACAGTTCTATATCACTTCAAAGCGAGAGGCGATACCGGTGGGGGAAAAGAGGTCGCAAACGCTCCCTATGATTGTTTTGTATGGCAAGGTTTCTGTGAAGGATGCTCTGGGACCCCTGTTTGATATAGTAAAATATATAGAGGCCGACTCTGTACTTTCGGGTATGATAACGGCATTACATGTAGATTCAAAAGGCAACTTAGAGGCGACCGGATCGCAACATGGCATGCGTTTATTCTTCGGCAAGGAGCGGTCGCTTTTCCCACAACAGTGCGATGCGCTCAAAATCTTTATCGCTCACACATTGCCCACTATTGGCGAGGCTCGTATTTTTCGACTATATTTGCATATCCCCAATCAAGTGATTGTGGCACCTTTTGAGCCTATCTTAATGGAAGAAAAAGAAAACGGCTGAGGGCAAGCCGCAAAAGAAGCAGTTTAAGTATTTCTCATGAGTGTAAACCCTGTGTACGTCGTCATAGACCTTGGTTCATCCACTATTCGCGGATTGGCAGCATCCAAGCTGCCGGATGGGTCGGTCTCTCCTATTGCTATTGCCGAGGAACCGGCGGAAGACGATATACGTCATGGAGCTGTCTATAATATAGATCGTGTCTCCGAAAAGATAGCACGTATTGTAAAAGAGCTGGATGAGCGTTTGGAAGAGGAGAATCTGCGTACTACCTCTCTCTATGTAGGTATCTCCACCCCCTCACTGCGAAGCGAAGAGGAGGTAATCAATGCCGAGATTAGCTCTGAGGGAGAGGAGATCACAGATAAGCATCTGGACTATATCCAAAATAAGATCGATGAGCTACACTATGATCGTCGCACGATCATCACGCTCACCAAACCTTATTATGAGGTGAACGGATCTATTGAAGAGTCTCCCAAGAGTCTTATTGCCTCGGAGTTAGTGGCGCATGTATCTGCCATTACCGTTAAGGAGCGTGTATATGAGAGTATCCGTGCGGTGGTGGAAGATCGTCTCAACCTAAAGCTTGCCGGCATCTTTGCTTCCCCACTTGCCGAGGCCTCTTTATCTCTTTCCGATACCCAGAAGGAGCTAGGATGTGTATTTGTAGATGTAGGGGGCGGCACCACTTCGATCGTTATTTATTTGGGTGGTGTATTCCGACGGTTGCGTGTATTGCCTTTTGGAGGTAAGAATATAACTTCCGATTTGATGGATATGCAGCTCTCCGAGGAGGATGCAGAAGAAATTAAATTGAGCTATGCAGGGGCAACCACCAATGCAGATCGGGAGAAAACATTCGTTATCAATGATATAGATGGTGTATCGGAGCGTACCATACGCGTACTGGATGTCAATCGATACGCCTCAGCCCGAATGAAAGAAATCATTGCCAATGTAGTGGCTACGGTGAACCACTCCGGTGTGCTAAACCGTATGGAGGGCGGCTATGTAATGGTAGGTGGAGGGCTGTCACTGGCTCGTACAGAAGATTTGCTTCGTAGCGAGGTGCGTAATTTTAGCAATTATACCCAGCTGCTGCAGTATGCCGATAAGGATAATGCACTGAGTTACGAGAAGGAATACAGAAGTGCCTTGGCGCTTGCTTGGACTGCAGAGGAGAATTGCACCGAAGCGCTTCGCTACACTATAGAGGGGCTTACCGCCAAAGAACCGGCTACTCCCGAGGTGGAAGAGAGAGTCTCACCGCAAGCTGTAGCGCCTGAAGAGCCTCAGAGAGGGGTTAATAGTAGAAAGAAAAAGTCAGCGCGCAAAGAGAATAGTGGGCTCTTCTCTATCGGCAACTTCAGAGATTTTTTCAATCAGTTCTCCTCTACCGAGGATGAACTGGAAGCTTACGATTTAGATGATCAAGATCGAGAAGACGATTTAGACGACATATGAGTCAGGACAATAAGAATATGCAGGTAGACGAAGGGAGCTCCATCAATCGAGCAGAGGACATAAAGAGTGGGAAAACCCTTGATTTTGATATGCCGCTTGCCACGCGTCGTGTGATTAAGGTTGTGGGGGTCGGCGGCGGAGGTGGCAATGCACTGAACCATCTCTATTCGGAGAGCTTTGATCAGATCTCCTATTTGTTGCTTAATACCGATGGTCAGGACTTGGAAAAGTCGCCCATACCCAATAAGCTTCTATTGGGACCTCATGTTACTAAAGGCTTAGGCGCCGGAGATGATGCCAATAAAGCTATGCGGGCCGCAGAAGAGAGTCGCGAAGAGATACGGGAAGCACTCTCGGACGGACAAACCGAAATCGTCTTTATTACAGCGGGAATAGGAGGCGGTACCGGTACCGGTGCTACCCCTGTAGTGGCACGTATCGCAAAGCAGGAGTTGGGGCTACTCACCGTAGCTATTGTTACTATTCCTTTCCTTCGTGAGGGACGCAACAAAATAGTAAAAGCAATCAATGCCGTCGAAGAGCTTCGCAAAGAGGTAGATGCAACCTTAGTGATCAATAACCAAAAAATATTAGAGCTGTATCCCGAAGAGAGCTACACGCGCTCCCTCTTTTTAGCCGATCAGACGCTTGCCAATGCCGTGAGGAGTGTCTCCGACTTGATCTATCGCAACGGGGTGATCAATGTGGATGCCAATGATGTGATTAAGATCCTTAAAGATGGGGGTGTGGCTATTATATCGACCGGTATCGGAGAGGGTGAAAACAGAGTAAAAGATGCTATTGATCAAGCAATTAATTCACCTCTGCTCAATGGGAATGATGTTTATCGTGCCAGTCGCCTTTTGGTATTCCATTACGAGAGTAGTACCAGCCCCCTAATGAACAACGAAATGGAGCCGTTAGATGCACTCGCCCTCTCGATGGAGCGTAACTTCGACTCAATTACCGGTCATGGAGTGGACGATTCGTTAGGGGAAAAGATCAAGATCACCATCCTCGCTTCCGGCTTCAACTTTGCTACCACTAAAAGCGATATAACTACTTTTGATGTGGATGCCGTAACCAAGAAGGAAATAGCGGAGCGGGAAGAGAAGGATAATGAGCTGCTTCGCCTTTACTATGAAGATAATGATACTTATCTCTCCGGCTCTATGGCGCAAGCACGCCCCTTCATTCTGGAGGATGACGAATTAGACAACGAAGAGATCATTCGTATCCTTGATGCTGAACCGGCAGCCAAAAGAGACCATTCTCGCTTAGAGCGACTTTGCTCTCAGTTAAGGCCCAACAGTAGGCGTGTAGTGGAGGATGAAGATATATTCAGTCGTACTAAGGAGCCTACCGACAAAGCGCCTCGCGAAAACGAAACAGGAGGAAATACGATCAATTTCTTCTAAAAGATCCATTCGCATCAGTGTGGGAGGGGTGGTGAGCCATAAGCTCATTACCCCTTTTCTCTTTTGCTCGCTTGCTGATCGTCCCTCATTTGTTAAAAAGGTGCACCGGCAGGCTACCGGCTGCAAAGCCCTGTAGCCCCTCTTTATCAATAGTAAGAAAGGAGCTCTTTATTTACGCACTAAGTATAGGGTAGTGCCGGTTATCGTCTTGCGAGGTTAATGTATCATAAAGGGTATAGTGTATCCCGCTGAACCATGATCGGTATCTTGCACTCAATATATCCCTACCTTTCAAATGAAACATCAGAACCTTTCATCTAAAACATCAGAACCTATTGATTGAAACATCAGAACCTTCCAATCAAAATATCCGTACTTTTTTTATAGTTCAAAATATCCATTGTGTGCGATGATGTGCGCTATCTCAGCAGTGCACACTTACATTATACTGTTTCCCCCGATTAGTTTGTACATTTGGGGTGTAAGACGCTCTGTGTTATGACGAATAGAGACTATACAGATTTACGTAATAAGACCATATTTAACTTCTGCACGGATGAGGAACTGGTAAGAGGTGGTTTCGGACACGTAGTGGAAGATAAGGAAGAGCTTATTCGATATGCAAAAAAGCACCCTGAGACAAACGCTTGGCTCTACATTCAAATAGCCGTTGAGGTTCTGCACGACGATAAGCTCATAGACGCTATCGAGAGGGACTTCTCCGATGTAACCATCCCTCGCTACGAATAGTTTTGGCTATGCACTGATCTTCTGTGCTATCGGGTAGTTCGGCACGCTGCCGGTCATTGGGTGGGTCTGTTTTGGTATTGTGTGGTTCATTGGGGCGGACTTTTTGCTTCACCCTCATAGAAGAATAGGGAAAATAGGCAGATTTTTATTACATTTACACATAAATGAGCAAGTTATGTTGGGCGCAATAATTGGAGATATAGTGGGGTCTCGGTTTGAGTTTGCAAATACCCACCGAACAGACTTTGAATTGTTTGCAGATGCTTGCAACTATACAGATGATACTATTTGTACGATAGCTGTAGCTGATGCGTTGCTGGGCAGAGGTGATTTTACTGCATCTTTGCAGGCGTGGTGCAGGCGTTATCCCCATCCTAAGGGAGCCTATGGCGGTCGCTTTCATCAGTGGATCTATACGAATCCACCGGTTCCCTATCGGAGCTTTGGCAATGGCAGCGCAATGCGTGTTTCCCCTTGCGGTTGGCTGCCTGCCCGTGAGGAGGTTTTGTCGCAAGCAAGAGCCAGTGCTGCGTGTACGCACAACCATCCCGAGGGTATAAAGGGGGCTGTGGCTACTGCTGATGCTATCTATATGCTCCGCAATGGAATGACCAAGAAAGAGCTGGCCGGTCATATAGAAGCAAACTATCACTATGACTTGTCCTTAGATGTAGACGATATACGTGCGAACAACCACTTTGACGCGACTTGCCAAGTGACCGTTCCGCAGGCTTTCTCTTGCTTCTTAGCGGGAAGTGACTTTGAAGAGGTCATTCGCCTTGCTATCTCTATCGGTGGAGATAGTGACACCATTGGGGCTATCGCCGGGAGTTTGGCGGAGGCTTACTATGGCGTACCACAAGCGATTGAAGAAAAGGCGTGGCGCTTCCTCCCAGCGGAGATGCAAGCGGTTATTACTGCCTTTAGAAGCAGATACGCTATAACGAAAGACGAATTGATTAAGTAGTGCCGATACTACAAAGGCGAGGAGGAGAATCCGTTTAACAGAGGCTCTATTGAGGCGCTTTGGTGGAGTGGAGAAAAGTCTCTGTGATTTTCCTAAAGTAATTGGAGGTGCGTATATGCTCGCGGACGATGCTCACACGCTTTCCAAACCGGGTATTAAAAACACTTGTTGTAGGGAGTAAGCTATCCTCGCTCCCTATTATTTTATGGGTTCTCCTCTCGGTGTGATAGATGCTATTTAGGGAAGAAATAGTATTTTTGCACAGAAATAGAAGAAGTGAGCAATACAATGAACGAACCTAATTACGAAAAGAACCTGTTGGAGCGCTTCGAAGAGAGCTTCCGCACGGCCTTTGCACAGCCGGTTTTTCGGGATTATACGAGCGGTGAAGAGGCTACTTACGGACTTACGGGCTACCGAATCATGCAGTTACACGAGCAATTCCGTGCCAATGGCATAGAGGAGGGAGACAAAATCGCACTTGCCGGTGCCGATTCGCTCCGCTGGTGTACTGCGTTTATGGCCATTATTACCTACGGCGCAGTAGTGGTTCCCCTGATGCCCAACTTTCCGGCGGAAGATATGGCGCATCTTGTAGAGCACAGTGAGGCAAAGGCACTCTTTGCCGATAAAGTGCGTCGCGGTATGCTGAGCAATTATCCGCTCAAAGACGTTCGTTTGCGCTTCAATTTGGAGGATCTCTCCCTGCGGGAGGGCGATAGTGAGGTGTGGCGCGTGGCAAACGAGCTGCCGACGGACTTTACCCCCGAAGATATCCGCTTTTCGCGGCGCAGCAACGACGAACTGATGCTGCTCAATTACACGTCCGGAACCAGCGGAATGAGCAAAGGCGTTATGCTGACCGGTGCCAACTTAGCGGGAAATGTGGTCTATGCGGTGGAAGATCGGAAAATGTTCCGTAGTGGCGATCGGCTGCTCTGCTTCCTTCCACTGGCACACACGTATAGCTGTTCCTTCAATTTGCTTTCTCCCGTGGCGAGTAGCGAATTAGTGGTAATTTTGGGGCAGATGCCCACGCCGCGCGTGTTGGCAAAGGCATTCCAAGAGGTTAAGCCCAATCTCATCCTTACGGTGCCGCTGATTGTTGAAAAGATATATAAGTTGGCGTTGCAACCTAAGCTGGCAAAGCGCTATATGCGCGTGCTGATGGCCATTCCTATAGTGAAAAACGTGGTATACGCCAATATACGTCGGCGGCTAAGAGCCTTTTTTGGCGGCGAGTTTCGCGAAGTTGTTGCCGGTGGAGCCGCTCTGGCGCCCGAAATCGATACCTTTTTCCATCGAATTGGCTTCCCGCTCACTGTTGGCTACGGTATGACCGAGTGCGGGCCGCTTATTTGTTATTCGCCCTGCCGTATTCGTAAGCCGCATTCGTGTGGCAGGCCGCTCCCCAAAATGCAGGTACGTATAGTGGCAGAACGGAAAAACGAAATCGAAGTGCGCGGCTTGAACGTGTGCCAAGGTTACTTTAAACAGCCTGAAGCGACCAAAGAGCTCTTTACGGAGGACGGATGGATGCGCACCGGTGATTTGGGGTATCTTGATAAGCAGAATAATCTCTTCATCGTGGGGCGCAGTAAGAATATGATCCTTTCTGCGAGCGGAGAGAATATCTATCCCGAAGAGATTGAAAGTAAGGTCGCTTCGTTGCCTTATGTAGAGGATTGCCTCGTGGTGCAACGTAAGAGCGGATTGGTAGCATTAATCGTGCTGAACGAAGCTGCCTATCAGGCAGATGGGCTCAATCAGGAGCAGGCGCGGCAGCGGCTTAGCGATGAACGCGTTGCGTTGAACCATCGCTTGCCCGCATATGCCCCCATCAGCGCCTTTGTTTTTAGGGATGAACCCTTCGAAAAGACGCCCAAACAGAGCATCAAGCGCTATTTGTACGAATAAGTGCTTAGCGCGCTTTAAGATGCTTTTCCAGAAGCGTTTGCGCCAGCGACACGGTGCGTTCGCACGGAACCTTTAATTCACCTTTGAGCTGCTTGCAGCACTTTCCCCCCAAAGTAGCCTCGAATTCGGCTTCCAGAGCTGCCGCTTCGGGGCTATCGGGCCCCAAAATCTGCTTGGCGGAATAGAGCGCGCCGCACAAACCTCCCGGCGCTTTGCCACCCCCCTTATCACCGTACTGAAGGGCGATTGCTTCGTCGCTAATACCGGTAACGCCTTGCGCTGCTTTCATAATGCTTTGCGCGCAATTTAACTTGTAGGGTGCTTGGTGAAAGTATGCCAATGCATCGGACAATTGTGCCTTATTTTCCTTATTCATCATATGGTTGTGTCCTATTCTGTGCACAAAAGTAGTCAATTTGTTAGCGATAGAGCGCAGTAACACATTATATATGGTGTGGGTGAAAGCGCGTAGGACAAAAAGATAGATAGCAAAGGGCTGGGTGCTTCGGTAATAATACCGTAACTTTGCAAGCGGATATGCTTTGGACAAAAAGGTATTCCAAACGAAACAAGGTAACATAACGATGGCTAAAGAGGGTGCATTAGGCAGATTGGCAAAGGACACTGCATGGTATGGCTTATCCACCATACTGGGGCGGCTGATCAATTGGCTCTTGGTGCCGTTCTATGTGCGCGTGCTCGCCACTACCGGAGAATACGGCGTAGTGACCAATCTGTACGCCTGGACGGCGCTTCTGTTGGTCGTTCTTACCTACGGAATGGAAACCGGCTTCCTGAGATTTGCCAACAAAGCGGAGGAAGATTCGCGCAAAGTGTACTATTCCTCTATGCAACTGCTCGCCATTACCAGTACGCTTTTTGTCGTTCTGGCGGCTGTTCTTAGGCGTGATTTGGCGCATTGGATGGGAATTGGGACGCAATACGCATCACTTGTTATTATGCTTGCTTTTATTGTGGCATCGGATGCCTTTATGTCTATTCCGTATGCCTACTTACGGTTCAAGAAGCGCGCCGTGCGTTTTGCCGTGATAAAGCTATCGTTTGTGGTGGTTAATGTGCTGCTCAACCTCTTTTTCCTGCTGCTTTGCCCCTATATATACCGCACGTCTCCCGAAGCGATCAGTTGGTGCTACCGGCCCGATTGGAGCGTGGAGTACATATTTGTATCCAACCTGATAGCCAATGCAGTGGTTTTTGCGCTACTCATCCCTACGATGTGCGAGGCTGGACGTGGCAATAGCGGCGGATGGCAGCTTATGAAACGCATGCTCGGTTATTCGCTTCCGCTCCTTTTGCTCGGCATTGCCGGTATATTTAACCAAATGGCGGACAAAATCCTCTTTCCGTTGCTTTATCACGATCCGGATGAAGCGATGAATCAGCTCGGGATTTACGGCGCTTGTTTTAAGATAGCAGTAGTGATGATGCTCTTTACGCAAGCATTCCGCTATGCCTTTGAGCCGTTTTTCTTTGAAAAGGGTAGTGGTGCTGATGAGGAACAAACGCGCAAGGATAATCTCGCTTCCGTGATGCATTACTTCTGGATCTTTATGCTCTGGATCTTCCTCGCAGTAGTGGCAGCAATGCCGATACTGAAGCATATCGTGGTGAGCGATTATTACCCCGGGCTTAAGGTGGTGCCCTTAGTGATGTGGGGCGAAATGATGATTGGAATTGCGCTGAACCTCTCTACTTGGTATAAACTTACGGACCGAACGCTGTGGGGCGCAATCATATCCCTGCTCGGATGTTTAATAGGGGTAGTGATCATTGTGCTGGGCGTGCCGCGCTACGGCTTTATGGCTTGCGCCTGGGCAGTAGCCTTGAGTAACACGCTTATGGTGCTGATTAGCTACCTCTTAGGGCAAAAGTACTATCCTGTTACGTACAACATAAAGGGCGGATTACTCTATTTGCTCTTTGCTGCAGTACTATACGGCGCATTAATCCTCTCGGATCGTTATGCGGCGGTCTTGGGGGTAGCGCATTGGGTGATGAATATATTGGTGGTACTGCTCTTCGGTTTTGTTGCTTTCTATAGGGAAGCTCCGTTGAGGCATGCGCTGCAAAGAATAAAACAAAAAGTAAATAAGTATGGCAGAAGAAACAAGTAAACGTAAGGAAGCTCCTGTGCATGCCTCTACTACCGAAGAGGAGGATGTGGCAGATCAGCTGATTCTTGCCGATGAACCATTGACGGGTAGTGAGCAACCCACTGCAGCGAACGGAGCTGTGCGCTGGAAGCAGTGGAAGGAGTATTTCTCTCGCCTGTTGGACTTTAGGCGGGATAAGGAGGACGAGCTGGCCGTATTGGATTCCATTCGTGAAGATGTGGTATTCCGCGGCACTAAGCTGTGGATACTGATCTGCGCTATGTTTGTTGCCTCACTCGGGCTGAATGTGAATAGCACGGCGGTAATTATCGGTGCGATGCTTATTTCACCGCTGATGGGTCCTATTATCGGCTTTGGTACTGCTTTAGGTATAGCCGACTTTGAGCTTTTGAAGCGTTCGTTGCGCAATTTGGGTCTGACTACACTATTCAGTATCCTAACGGCTACCATATATTTCCTTCTTTCGCCTATATCGGAAGCGGGAAGTGAGCTGCTGGGGCGCACGCATCCGACTATCTTTGATGTGCTGATAGCCTTTTTTGGCGGTGCCGCCGGTATGATTGCCGTAAGTACCAAAAATAAGGGACAGGTGCTTCCGGGCGTGGCTATTGCTACGGCTTTGATGCCGCCACTCTGTACTGCCGGCTATAGTTTGGCTAATGGGGAGTGGGCGTACTTAGCCGGTGCGCTTTATCTATACCTAATCAATTCCATCTTTATCGCCTTTGCCACCTACTTAGTGGCACGCTTCTTACGCTTTCCCAAGAAGTCGTTTCTCGATGCCAAGCGGGGTATGCGCGTACGTCGTTGGATTGCAATGGTTGCCGTAGTTACCATTATCCCAAGTATTTACCTAACGACTCTGATTATTCGCGAAAGCTTTACGCAAAGCCGGGCAAACAGCTTTGTAGCAAATGTGTTTGATCTGCCGGAGAATCAGGTGCTGAAGCACGAACTGACTAGTGTCGATGGGGTACAAACGCTCAAAGTATGGGTAATAGGACAGCCGCTAACGCAACATACGCTCGATTCAATCCGTGAACTGATGCCTAACTATCAGCTCCGCAACATGCATTTGGTAGTAAATCAGGGTGTGAGTGGCGGTGAAACGGATATACAGGCGCTGAGTAGCGTACTACTCAAAGATGTATATGCCAATAGCGAAGTGATCATCGAACGCCAAAGCCGTACCATCGATTCGCTCAAACAGCAGCTCGCTTCCTACAACAATATTGGTAAATTAGAGCTCGACTTGGTGAATGAAATGAAGGTGGCCTTCCCATTTGTCCGGGATGCCTATATAGGTTCTCTCGTACGCTTGGCCAATGGAGCCGACTCCGTAGTGCGCATTACGCTGCTGCCTAATGAACGTCATAAGCTGACCAACGATGAGGTGAACCGTATAAAAAAGTGGATCACCGTACGCACGAAGCAGGACAGCGTAGCTATTATTGCTGGGAAATAACAATACAATACGAACAATAACCTTTAGTAATAGAGTATGAGAATAAAGTATCTTCTATGTAGCTTGCTACTTATCGTAGCCGCTCAAACAGCACATGCCGACAAAGGGATGTGGATCTTGAATGAGCTGAATCAGCAGAACATCGATCGGATGCGTGAACTGGGGTTCAATATGTCCGTGGATGATCTCTACAATTTGGATAAGCCGTCCCTTGCGCGTGCCGTTGTAATCTTTGGCGGTGGGTGTACCGGTATTACGGTGTCTGACCAAGGGCTTATCTTCACTAACCACCATTGTGGTTACGGATCTATCCAAAGCCAAAGTACTGTAAATCACGACTATTTGAAGGATGGCTTCTATAGTGCCACCTTGCAGGACGAACTACCCATCCCCGGCCTCTCTGTACGCTACTTGAAGCGTATCGACGATGTAACGGATGAAGTAATGAAGGCAGTAGCCGGTGTAACGAACGAATCGGAGCGCATCAATATAATCAGGGTGCAGAGCGAAAAGATCGCAGCCCGTTATGGCAACGATAGTCACGTCCAGGCTGAGGTAATTCCCTTCTATGCCGGCAATAAGTACTATGCTGTTGTGTACAACGTATTCAACGACGTACGTATGGTAATGGCGCCTCCCTCCTCTGTAGGTAAGTTTGGCGGCGATACGGATAACTGGATGTGGACACGTCATACCGGCGACTTCAGTGTATTCCGTGTATATGCCGATGCCAACAACAATCCTGCCGATTACAGTGTTAATAATCGTCCCTACAAGCCGGTATCCTTCGCTAAGGTATCGCTTGCCGGATATCGTGAGGGCGACTATGCGATGACTATCGGCTTCCCCGGTTCTACGGAGCGTTATCTTCCGTCGTGGGGGATTGAGGATATGGTCAATAATGAGCATAATCCCCGTATTGAAGTACGTGGCATCAAGCAGCGCATATGGCGCGAAGCAATGAATGCCGATCAGGCAACCCGCATTAAGTACGACTCCAAGTACGCTCAGAGCAGTAACTACTGGAAGAATGCCATCGGTATGAACCGCGGTATCAAGAATCTGGACGTAATTGCCCGTAAGCAGGCTGAAGAAGCTGCCTTTACCGCTTGGGTAAACAAAACCGGACAGCAAAACCTATACGGCAATATATTGCCCGAACTGCAAAAGAACTATGCCGCTTCCACTGAGAATTCACGCGCTCTCTACTATCTGTATGAAGCGCTTTGGGGCGGAACCGAACTGCCGCGCATTGCATCAATGGTAAGTCGTCTCGGTAGAAATCTTTCTCCGGAGCAAGCAAAAGAAGCCGAAAAGGCACTTCGCGAAACCTATAAGGACTATATGCCTTCATTAGACCAAAAGGTGCTTCCCGAGATGCTTAAAGTGGTGCGTGCCAATGTACCGGCTCAGTATCTGCCCGACATTTTTACCACCATCGATAAAAAGTTCAAAGGCAATTACGAACGCTATGCGGAATACGTATTCAAAAAGAGCGTAGTTCCTTACGAAGATAAGCTATTTGCCACCCTTGCCTTGCCTGAAGCAAAGCGCAATAAGGTGATGAAGAAGGATCCCGCCGGCGAGCTTATGGCGAGCGTGATAACAGCTATTCAGGGCGTTCAGGAAAGTGTCGCTGAAAATTACCTCAATATCGATAAGGGTAACCGCGAGTACTTCGCTGCACGTCGTGTAATGGATCCCGAGCGCCTTATGCCGAGCGATGCCAACTTTACGATGCGCATGAGCTACGGCTCTATAAAGGGCTACCAGCCTAAGGATGGTGCTTGGTACAACTACTACACCACCGAAAAGGGTGTATTCGAAAAACAAGATCCTACGAGCCACGAATTTGCCGTACAACCCGAGATACTTGATCTGCTTCGTAGTAAAGATTTTGGTCAGTATGGCGAAAACGGACATTTGCACCTCTGCTTCCTTTCGGATAATGATATTACCGGTGGTAACTCAGGCAGTCCCGTATTCAACGGCAATGGTGAGCTAATCGGATTGGCTTTCGACGGTAACTGGGAAGCAATGAGCGGTGACGTTGAATTCGAACCGGATTTGCAGCGCACGATCAGTGTAGATATCCGCTACGTGCTCTTCATGATCGATAAGTGGGCCAAGGGCGATCGTCTGATCAAAGAGCTCACCTTGGTAGATACGCCTGTACAGAAGCCGTGCTGCAAGAAGGAAGCCGCTAAGGCTTGCCCCAAGGAGGCCGCTGCTGAGAAGCCGTGCTGCAAGAAGGAGGCTGCTAAGGCTTGCCCCAAGAAGGCTTGCGATAAAAAGCCGATGACCCGTAAGGCGGCTTAATACCGAAGCGCATAATAAGCTTTCTCTACAGAGAGCTGCAGGGTGCCGGGCGGCATGCTGTAGCTCTTTTTTTAATAAGTGTAACCACCCCTTACCCCATATTCCAAAAAGCCCCCTTATAGAGCATCTATTTTGGGTCCCTTTCTCTCTTTTCTGTTAAAAAGAAACATTTGAAACCACATTTTTGGGGCAAGTATATCGATTTTGCTATAAATTATAGCTACATTTGTGGGCAAAAGGAGAAGTGCTCAAAAAAATGCTCTCCTCAAGTGATGCAATATATATACGAAACAGCTTAATAGTTTATGAAGAAAAGACTCATCATGCTACTGCTTATGGCCATACTCCCCTTGGGCGTATCGGCACAAAAAGTAGCGCTCAAGACAAATTTGACGCATTGGGCCTCCGTTACGCCTAACTTGGCTCTTGAGGTCGCTTTAGGAAAGCGGGTTACCTTAGACCTTTATGGTGCGTACAACAGCTTTGACATAGTGAAGAACCGCAAGTGGCACCATTGGATTGCTCAGCCGGAAGTGCGTATTTGGACCTGCGAATCGTTCAACGGCCTCTTCTTTGGGGTGCACGCACAGGGCGGTGCTTTCAACTTCGCACGTGTCAATCTGCCGCAATTGGCTTGGACCGGTGAAGAAAAGTTCATCCCCGAGCTAAAGGATAAAAAGGGAGATGACGGTCTGCTCTTGGAGTCCGGTAGACGTTACGAGGGCTACTATGCAGGAGCCGGTATCAGTGTGGGCTATCAGTGGATGATCGGCACGCACTGGAATATAGAGTTGAGCGTAGGTGGAGGATACAACCACATTTGGTTTAAGAAGTTTGGCGGTAACCCCTGTGATGCGCAGATCCCTACAGATCCCAAAACGGCTCATTACGTAGGCCCGACCAAGTTTACGCTCTCCATCGCTTATTTCTTTAAGTAGTAGAGCCTTTGTTCCCCAAAAACATTAACAGAGAGAATCATTCAAAAGCAATGAAAATAAAGAATATACTCATGGCCGTTGCCCTGCTTCTGTCCGCTGCTTCCTTTGCTATGGCACAGAAGGCAACGCCCACGGCACAATCCAAAAAGCAAAATGTGGCTGTTAACGCTCCCTTAAGAGCTACCTACAACGGCGTAGAGCTGATTAGGCAAAAAGATGCCACCGGTAAGGACAAAGAGCTCTTGGTTAGGGTACAGGTAGATGTCTCTAAGCTGAATATACAATCGACCGAAGCTCTCGCAGTTGCCCCCTACTTAGCTTCAAAGGACGATCCCTCCAAGCGGGTGGATCTGAAGGAGTTGATTGTGGCAGGTAATAATCGAGCTTTGGCTATTAAGCGGGGTATTGCGCTCGGTAATGCACCCAAAAGCTTTTCAGACGGCAGCGAGCTGGTGAAGTACAGCAAGTTGGCGCACAAGGTGATTACCCTGCAACGCACTATTCCCTTCGAAGAGTGGATGAAAATGAGCGACCTCTATGTACGTGAGCAGACCCTCGGTTGTGCTACCTGCTATAATTCTCGTTATGGCGATGGCGTTTTACTGGGCTCACTTCGTGCCGAACCCTATATACCCAACTTTAAGCCCGAATACATCAAGCCTGAAGTAGAAGAGGTCAAGTGTCGTGCCGATAAAATCGAAACGCACTTCAATTACAAGGTGGCCAGACATGAGCTACTGCGCAACTTCGGCAACAACGCCAAGGAATTTGAGCGCGTCGACAAGTTTATGCACTCCTTTAGCGAGGATAAAAATATCCAGATGAGCGACTATGTAATCGACGGATATGCTTCACCGGAAGGTAACTTCAATAGCAATATAGCTTTGTCGCAACGTCGTGCCAACTCGTTTGCCGAATATATGCAATCTAAGTACGGCATCTCTCGCAGCAAAATGCGTATCAATTGGTACGGAGAAGACTGGAACGGACTCCGCGCAGCAGTAGAAAAGAGCAACTTGGCTAATAAGGATCAGATTATCAGCATTATCGATACATACAGCAGCGATGTACAGCGTAAGGCGCAGCTCAAAGCTCTGGAGGGCGGAAAGACCTACAGCTACCTGCTCAAAGAGATTTATCCGCCTCTTCGTCGCAACGAAATGACGGTGGGCTATACGGTCCGGGCATTTGAGTTGGAAGAAGCTCTGGTTATTTATCGCACGAAGCCTGCACAGCTCAGTATCGAAGAGTTCTTCCGTGTAGCTAACACCTTTAATAAGGGTAGCGAAGAATTCTTGGAAGTATTCCTCACAGCGCATAAGTACTTCCCCAACGATGCCGTAGCCAATCTCAATGCCGCTGCCGCATACCTCAATAGCGACATGCCGAGCGCAAGTCAGGATGCCCTGAAGCAGGTAGAAGCTATGCTGCAGAAAGCACCGAAGGATGCTGTCGAGACGCTCAATAATAAGGCGATAGCGCTCTTCTATAAAGGGGATGTAGCCGGTGCAAAAGCACTCTTTACTGCCGCTATGAAGAGGGGCAGTAAGTCGGCAGCCTTCAACTTGGAAGAGTTGGAGAAGCGCGAAGCTTCGCTCTAATCGTCTGAAAAGGCCTTTACGCTCCCTCCCTGTGAGGGCGAAGGCATAGGCGCATTAATACTTCAATAGGAGTCTCCCGAGCCGTATGGGCTATCGGGAGGCTCTTTTTGCATTTCTCGCAGGAAGTGAACCCATACCCGGGTGATACTGTTGCAAAAGTCAACAGTATCACAATCTTGCTCGCAAGATTGTCCAGACTTTGCAGAAAGGATGAAGCGCAAGGCACTGAGGGTGAGGTCTGAAGGGAGCATACCTCCGTATGTGACCAAAGCCGAATCCCGAAAGCAACACCGCGATTCGCCTTTATGCAACAGTCTACGGGGAGCCTTCCCACAAAAAAAAGTTCTGATGCTTTCCCCAAAAGTTTCTGATGTTTGCGCAAAAAGGTTCTGATCTTTCACATGAAAGATCAGAACCTTTTAGGGGAATACTTATCGCACTTTTTCTCAGCTCTGCGCTTGCCGTTGGGCGTAGACGCTGCGAAAAGCCTGCCACTGCTTAAAGGCACTTTTTTGACGAGGTCTCAACTCTTATTGCTATCTTTGCAGGCGCTTGGTGCAGCCGCCTCTGTAGTTCAACGGATAGAACGTCGGTTTCCTAAACCGTAGATAAGGGTTCGATTCCCTTCGGAGGTACACTTTCAGAGGGCTGCATGAGTCTCCCGTGTAGCGGAATTGAAAAGAAAGGTTGCGTAAGTGGGTCAAGATGTTTATTTTTCGTTAACGCTCTTTCGGATGTATTTCCCGTCCCACAAAGCGACGCAAAAGAATAAAAATGTCAATTTTAGCTCAGTGATCCTTCTGTTTTGGCCCGAAATTATAATTTTCGCATTGTACGCAAGATTTTGTTGGCTATTTCTAAATATGTTACTACCTTTGTATCCGTAATAAGTATGAATAAACGGACTTTTTATAATGTTGAAGCGTAACTGCTATTATAATATATTGAAACTCAGTGCTTTGCTAATAGCATGTGGAGCTGTTGTAGGGCTCTTAGGCGGATGCAAGGAGAAGGATCCCGCAGAGAATCTCTCTCTCCGCGTTAAGCTTTCGCCGGCTCATGCGCAGCGTGCTTTAGCTGCTCCGGCCGAGGGTACGTCGCTTACCATCGATCAGTATTCCTCCGTGCTACTGCGATTTTGGAACGAAGAGGGTACCGAAGCGGTTTGGCCCTTTAGTATGACGTTTGAGCAAGGCACCGCTGATATGGATAAGCTTACCGGTGCCACCGGTTTGGCGATTGATGTATCGCCTAAGGCAAAGAAGATCACGGCAGATTGCAATTTTAAGGATGCTCCCTCCAACGAGATATACAGCTATCAGGGTAAGACACTAAAAGAGTTACCCTATCGTACCGGTCTGACTGCCATTGATCGTAGCGAGAGTTACTTTCAG
Source organism: uncultured Bacteroidales bacterium (assembly GCA_947290775.1). Lineage (GTDB taxonomy): Bacteria > Bacteroidota > Bacteroidia > Bacteroidales > Porphyromonadaceae > Porphyromonas > Porphyromonas miyakawae. The sequence continues at coordinate 283,794 of CAMYPM010000001.1, forward strand.
GCCAACGGTTGCAATGCGCTGCTTGCTCCCAAGCCCGCTGTGGCACGTATCGAGGTATTTGGCTCTTTGGTGCCTGTAGCGAATGCAAAGGGTAAAACGGATTACTCCGATATAACGATTACCGGCATCTATGTGAATAACTTCATTAAGGATGCCGACGCGCCCACGCGTCTGAAGCGCACGCCCAACGACTACGACAAACCGAGTGGCGTGTGGAAAAATCATCCGGAGGCTATGCACAACTTAGAGGCAGGGTTGGGAGCCGCTATCGAGGCAGAGGCCGGCAAGCCGAAGACGAAGTGCGATACCTATTACCTATTCCCCGATAAAGCAGCGACACCTACAGAAATCGATCATGTGATTGTACGGCTTAGCTATAAGCTAAAGGGGGTGCAGAAGGATAATCGCTTCCTTACCATTGTTAAGTATAAGGACCCTCACGGCACAAACCTCAAGACCTTTGCGGCAGGTTATGTGTATAAATTGAATTTGAGCAGCCTTGGGGAGCTGTTTGTAACCCCCGAGGAGGGCGATGTGGTGGATCCGACCGACGATCGGCCGGAAGAGACCCATAAGGAGATTACAGGGAATGTGGACGTAGCACCCTGGGATGATGAAAATATTGATATAGAGCTATAGCCCCCTCTTGTGCGGTGCCGATATGCCCCTTATGTGACCGGCGAATCGCACGTGGCACTATGCTCCGGTAACCCGGGGAGTATTTGAGAGGAGTCTATAGAGAATGGAATAATAAGGTAAAATAGTTTTAGTACAACATAGAGCATTAAAGTATGAAATTTGTAAAGATGGCAGCCATCGCCACGATGGCACTCACGCTCTTCGCCTCCTGCAACAAGAAGGATGAGCCCAAAAAGGATATATCTTCCATTTGCATTCGGCTGAACGAGACTGCGCTGCGCGCTTTCGAAGATCCGATTGCGGACGGTACGGTAAGTAAGGTCACTGATAATGTAAAGGTGATCATCAACGACGGTGCGCAAAAATTCACCCTTAGTCCGGCTGATATTGAGGCCGCTAAATCGACCACCGGTTGGAGAAAAGCTATCAAGGTGGTTCCCACCAAGGTGACTGTTATCGCTAATGGTGACACAAAAGATAAGAACATCAACACGTTCCAAGGGTTGGGAGGATTCACAGATCCTGAATGGGACGAAAACCCCATTAACAAAAAAGGAACGTTTGACACCAAAATACCTCTCTATGGAGAAACAACCACTATTACCAAGGGTAAGGATGGAGAAGTGATTACGTTTACCGCTAATGTTGAGGTTAAACCTGCTTTGGCACGTCTTGAAATAGCCGGTGAGATTAAGGGCCAACCTAACTCCCTGGGTGAAAATGCATACTCGAGTATATCGGTGGAAGAAGTGTACATCAATAACTACCGGACTATAGGCGGCAAAACGGGTCGTACGTACATTAAGGCGAATCAAGATCTGAACGGATTCGAATCAGCCGTAGATCCCCTAATGATGGATGTAATTGATAGTGAGTATCATCGTTTTTTTTGTCAGAAGAAGCTCGTTGCCGGCTATCAGCTCTTCCCTGAAACACCGGAAGAACTCGTGGCAGATCCACTACCCAAGGACTTCTATAACCACGTAATCCTGAAGGTGAAAGTTTCCTATGGAGAACAAAAGGGAGGACGTATAAATCGGTCTGCATACTCAGAAACAGGTTATGTGACCATCAGATCCTTTATGACGGCAGCGACCGGTGACCTGAAAGGGTTCCAGGCAGGTACCATCTATAAGCTCGACCTCGCTGACCTGAGCAAGTATTTCAAAACGGACGAAAACTTAGATCCTGAAAACCCTGTTACTCCGGATCCCGAACCTGACAAAAAGGCGCTTATCGTAACGGTTAAAGCCCTTCCATGGACGGCTAAGAACATTAAGCCCGACATCATCGCAAATTAAATCAGGCTTATGCACTAAAACGGAATCCCCCTACGAGAGGAGGCGAGCCGCCACACGGCGCTTCGCCTCCCTCCGGGGCTTCCCCTAATTTTGCTTCCTAATAGCTACCTATCCACAAGGACAAAACGTAAGAAGCTACCCATTTGCACAAAAACGGAAAATAAAACAGCATCCTACAGCAATTTGGACGAATTTAGGCACCACCTTTTGGCTTTTAGCAGCAAGATGAATAAGACGGCAAGTGATCACGTTAGCAGTATGAACAAATTTTTCAAGATGGCAGCTATCGCCTCCGTGGTAATTGCGCTCTTCGCTTCCTGTAGTACGGATAAAAAAGAGCCTGTGGATGTGCAGGTGAATGTGATGGCCATCTGCATAAGTAGAACGGAGCTAACACGAGCATTTGCAGATCCTATTCCCGATGGTGCGGTGCCTCAAATCACCGATGTAAGCGTTTCCGTCAATAGAGGTGCCCTAAGGTACACTTTGGATGGTGCTGCCCTTCAAAGGGCGCTCACCCCGGCCGGTTACAGAGTGCCCGTAACAGATCCTGTAACTGAAGTAACCCTCACCGCAAACGGGAGAACTAGCAGCAAAGTAACGCAATTTCAGGGTTCTACTGTGCCTATGACTGCAACCGCTACCGGCACAGATATTGTGGCCACAGTCAATCCGAAGAACAGCGAAAAAGTAACCTATAGCGTAAATCTTTCCCCTAAGCCCATAATGGCTCGTTTGGAAGTATTCGGAAAGATAGAGGCATTAAATCCTGCTTGGGATCGCTTCGAAATAGAGGAGGTATATATGAATAATTACCTAATAAACTATGAGGGGAAGCGTCACAATGCCAAAGGGAGTGATATTGTTAAAAAACGCCTTAGACAAAAAATGTATGATAAAGTTCCTCGCGATGTAGATTCACAGACAGCTTTCCAAAATGGAACAAAGGTAATTGCCTATCATCTTTTTCCGCTTACCGAAAAAGAACGCGCCGCTGCCACGCCTCCGCTCTATTTCGATCACCTCATCCTGAAAATAAAGGCTTTCCCGGCCGATCCTTCCCAGAAGGCAAAAGAGGGATACCTCACTATTCGTAGCTTCTACGAAAACACCAAGGGCGACCTCAAGGGCTTTGAGGCGGGTAAAATATATAAGTTCGACCTTGGCATGTTGAGCGATATGTTTAATGCCACCGATCTTCCTATTACGCCGACCCCCGAATCCGGAAGTTCGCACAGTATGGCGCTGAGAACTAACCCAATTCCCTGGACGCCGAATAACGCCACACCGCGCCTCAATGAGTATAAGTAAGAGCGCAGCACACTATTAGAGAACGTAGAGAAGATAGCATTACCCGGAAAAAGCGATACAGGGCGTTTCACACACCTCCTTTACCGCAAATAACAAACAACAAGTAACAGCGAAAACAACAAATATACGTTTATGAAACCAGCGGCAAAATACCTTATCCTCACTTTAGTGGCACTTCTCACCGCTTCGTGTAGCAGATTCTTTGACGATTTGAGTAAGTGCGTAACCCCTAAATTGCACTTCGTGTACTATGCCGATGGAACGAATAACGTACTGAAGGATCATATCCAAAGCGGACGTCTATATGTGTACGACGAATCCGGCAAGCTACATTATAGCTTGCCATTAGGTGCTGCCGAACTGCGCGACGGTATGGAGCTGAAAGACATACACTCAGGCAAATGGACGCTGGTTGCCTGGGGAAATATCAATAGTGCGACCGATGTGAAGGCACCCGAATCTATTTCCGAGGGTTCCGTAACGGCTTTGCCCGATAAGGCGGGCATCTACCGCACATCCGATTCTCTTTATTATGCCGAGTATGAGCTAGATTTTTCCAAACTGGAGGGTAAAGATGTGGAAGTCCCCTTCTCTTCGGCGCACGTGAGCTTAGATGTAGTGGTAAAGGGCTTTGATGCCGTTTACCCCGACCAAAAGCTCCAACTCAAGGCAGCGCCTGCCGGTACTCATTATTCCATTGCCGGCTATAAGGGCGGTATCCCGTTCCCCACGGAGCTGAAGCCCTATCTACCTAAATTCAGTCACTCCGCTTCCGATGATATGTATCGGGCGCGATTTGATCTGCTGCGTATTGATAACGAAGCCGGCTTTACGCTGTCGCTCCTCAATGCGGACGATGCTGCGGCAGCGCCGTACCTATCTATATCCCTGCCCGATTATGTGGCAGAGCACAAAATACCCCTTAAGGGGCGCCACGAGGTGGAAATCCCCGTGCTGATCACCTTCGAAAAGGAGTTGGTGGTAATTGTCACCCCCTTCGTATGGGGATCCATCCACATTAAGCCGGATGTAATCGCTCAATAACCTATAGAAGCGCTATAAGTACAGCAATTAATTATCCTATGTGGATCAAAGCCATACGAAAACGTTAGAAATAGACCTTTCCCCTCTCGCCGCTCCGAGCACTCGGGAGAATATTAGTGGGAGGATATTAGAGAGAAACTGATAATAGAGAATTGATAATAACGTAAAATAATTTTTAGTGTAACAAAAAGTATTAAACGTATGAAGTTTGTAAAAATGGCAGCTGCAGCCTTAGCAGCAATCGCACTTCTTGCTTCTTGCAAGGATGACAAGTCAGGCTTGGACAGCAATGTGTCCAAAATGAACATTCGTGTGGATCTCACCACACTTCGTAGCATGGAAGCTCCTGTTCCCGATGGTACAGCAGCAACCTTTGAAAGCCTCAAGGTTATCGTTAATGACGGTGAAGTAGTAGAAAATTTGGATGCTGCAAAAATCACAAAAGCGACAAGCACAGAAGGTTACACCTTCGCTGTTAAGAGCAAACCGGTTAAGGTGGTTGTGGAAGCTAATGGCTATGTAGCTGATCCCGAAATCGCTACCCTTCAGGGTGTAGCTCCCGTAGATGCTACCTATGATCATGCCAACGCAGCAGATCAGATCGCTATCTTCTCTAAGAAGATCACTCTTATTGGCTCTACCACAACAATTGAAGGTCCGACAACTCCTGCCGGTAGTAAAGATAAGGTTTATACCGCTACCGTTAAGCCTACACCTGATGTAGCTCGTGTAGAAGTAGCCGGTAAGATCGTAGGTCAGGCAAATGCTGACGGTAAGAATGCTTTCAAGAACATTGATGTAGAAGCTGTCTATATGAACAACTACCTCAATAAGAAAGCCGATGCAGCTCGCTATTTCACTCCCTCAGATGGTAATACCGCCTTTGCAGGCACTCCTGCGCTTAAGGCTGAAATGAACGACGCAATCGCAGCCGATATGAAGCAAAAGTTCGAGGAAAAGAATGTGGCTGCTGCTTATCAGATCTTCCCCACAAAGAGTGGTGAAACAGACTTTGATCACATCATTCTCAAGGTTAAGGTTCAGTATGACCTAAGTGTTGTAAACAATCGTACGCAAGAGTTTGAAGAGGGTTATGTAACCATTGTTAAGTACAAGAACGGCGCAGATGCACTGACAGGATTCGAAGCCGGTAAGATCTACAAGCTCGACCTTGCTGAATTGAACGCTCACTTCAAGACCGATGATGAGGGTAACCCCGATACGCCGGTTACTCCCGACCCCGAGCACGATGGTGCCAACAAGTTGACCGTAAAGGTTGAAACCTTCACATGGGAAGCTGTAAACATCACTCCTGACGGATTCAAGAAGTAATTCATTTTCCCTAAACTTATACCGTGTGATCGGCGGAGCTTCGCGCTCTGCCGGTCAATCGGTTACCTTAACGAACCTCAAGGATGACGGCATGGTTTTGTAGGCACGAAAAGCAGACTCCTCCCGCACATCCCCGGAGAAAAATAAAACGATCAGATAGTACTAACGAACAAACTTATGCAACGGCTCACTCGAATTCTGTTTTTTACTTTATCGGTGCTGCTTCTGGCTACTTCTTGTCAACCCTTTTTCGACGACCTAAGCAAGTGTAAGACCCCTCGTTTGCAGTTCTCTTATACAGCAAATGGTACCGAAAACGTGCTGGGGCAATATATCGAGTCGGGCGAGTTGTTTATTTACGACGAGAGTGGTCGTCTCTACCACGCACAGAAGCTCTATTCCCTGGATTTGAGGGATGGACTTACTTTAAGCAATATACACAGTGGTAAGTGGCGTATCGTTGCTTGGGGCAATGTGGCGTCGCATACCCGCCTTACGGATGCCCAAACGCCTCTCAAGGAGGCCGAGCTCTATACGCTCCCCGATGAGAAGGGAGTTTACCGCACCACTGATTCACTCTATTATGCCGATGTAATGCTGGATGTGCCTGCACTTCCCGAAGGAGGTGTATTTGTAGTGCCTTTTGCTGCTGCACACATTAGCTTAGATGTCGTAGTTGAAGGCTTCGACAAAGTATTCGGCACCGAAAACAAGGATGCTGCGCCCTGCCTTACCATTCGTCCGGCAGGTACGCACTATCGCTTTACCGATCATTTGGAGACGGGCGCTCCACTATATATTCCCCGGCCCGATGTGCTCAAACCCTTTGAGCCGACTACCGTACACGATGCAAGCAGTGATAGGTATAGAGCACGCTTCGACCTGCTCCGCTTCGAGGAGATTGCCGATGCGTCACTCCTGCTCACCAATACCGCTGAGCCTAATGCCGAGCCGCTTGTCGCACTTCCCCTTATGCAGTATGCCGCAGAGAAGGCAATACCTGTAAAAGGAGTAAATGAGGTCAATATACCCATTTTGATTAAGCTGGATAATGAGGGCGGCACGCTGGCCCTTACCATTGAGCCCTTCAAGTGGGGTAGTATAAATATCCGGCCGGATGGATTCAAGAAATAGATGCCGACGGGTCGGTTACAGTATCAGTAGAAAAAGATAGATTATTCACTTTCGATAAATACGCTACAGTATAGAATTATCATGAAGAACCTTACCAGAAAAACTTCATTTCTTATAGCGGCTTGTATAGCCCTCTGTATGCCGTTCTTACTCAGCGGCTGTATGGGTGAGCGCAACCACCTGCGCCGTGGAGGTAAAGATGGAGAGATTACGCTTATACTCCGTGCGCCTGCCATGGATGTAGACAACAACATGCGTCAGATGTCTGCACATCAGGAGAGTGCGGTGAAGAGCCTGAAGATACTTGTTTTCAAAACTAAGGATGCCGGAGCTACGCTTTCCGATCAGGAAGAGAAGTATGCGTATGAGGCTAAGATATCCAGTGTAACGCCACAGGATGGCGGTAAGTACTACAAGGTAGTGGCTCGGCTGAAGGGCGACGACAATACTACACCCTACCGTTTGGTGCTGATTGCCAATCACAGCTTCGATGCTGATGCGCTTGCTGAGGGTATGAGCAAAGCGGAGGTTTTTGCTGCTTCGGGATTGAAGAAAGCGTTTACCGAAAAGTGGGATACCAACGATGCTGCGGCTACTATACCCATGTGGGGTGAGAGTGATGCCAAGGTAATCACCGAAGGGGTGACTTTCTCCGACTGCTTTGATCAGACCGGTGAGGGAAAGACCAAGATACATTTGATTCGTTCACTGGCGCGTGTGGATGTGGGCATTAGCTTCAATGCCGATGCCGCTTCAGAGGAGACTACCCCCACCACCGATGTACCCCTTACTTTAGAGTCGGTACGCGTCTATCGCTATGCGACCTCTTTCCTTGTACCCGGTACACAGACCAATACCTACTACAGCGACAATGGAGTGCGTAAGCCTAAGCCTGTACTCCCCGACGGAGTGGCTATGGCAGATGACACCAAGTGCCTCTCTTTTACAGCGATCAATGATCGCACCAGCGTGCGAGATATTTATATCCCCGAGCGACTTAAGGGCAGCGACAAGAGTGATCGCCCCTGCTTGGTGATAGGTGGTAAGTACAACGGAGCTGCGAAGGCTACCTACTACCGCTTAGACTTTATCAAAACCCCCAAGGAGGGGCATCCTAAAGATACCGCCGAGGCGCTCGATATACTGCGTAACCACCGCTACCGCTTCAATATCACTAAGGTAAGCGGCCCCGGCTACGATACGCCCGAGGAGGCACTCAGCGGAGAGCCTGTAAATATCTACTTCGATGTAGTAGTATGGGATGAAGCTAAAGTGGGCGAAGTGCGCTACGATGGACAGTACTACCTCGCTGTGAATAAGGACAAGTTCGAATTCGGCAGAAGCGAGTCTGATGAACCCTTTACCATACGCACCAACT
>CAMYPM010000002.1 GCA_947290775.1 uncultured Bacteroidales bacterium
TCTAATGAATTAAAATTATCTCTTAACATCATAATATATTATAGTATTTAAGGCCGTAAACTAATAATATTTGTAGCCGCATCAGTCTTACCCAGCGGTTTTCCTTTCGCTCTTGTAGCAAATACCGCATTTTGGTCGCCAGTCTTGATTACCATAGACTTTTTAATACCTTGACGCCCCTTATTGCTTGTATAATGACGCAAACGAATAATATCTAAACAGCCAGTTCTATCGGGTCCTGACAAATGTAGTTTTCGGTATGTGGTGAGTAATATCTGAACCTGTTGTAATACAACCCTGTTTCTTGGTCTTCGTATTGTCCTTGGAATCTGAACAGTCTTCAGAAGAGCCGCAGTTTCGTATCTTTGCGCTTGGGTTAGATGCATACTTGTATATAGCTAAGTTTTTGTTTCAACAGCAAATATACTACATTAACCTTAAAGGGACGGTGAGTGCATCGTCCCTTTTTCGTCTCGGAAGCTCGCTACCTGCTCCACTCCAAATTGCATTTTGGAGTGGAAAATACACTTTCCAAAAGGCCAAAGCATGTTTGAGAGTTTGAGAAAGACAGCCATACAAAGAGCAAGAATAGCTGCCTATTAGCTGAAAAAACATCTATAAGTTTCAAACAAAATATATAGATCTTTCGAATCATTTATCGGTATCTTTTGTCTAAAAGATTGGTATCTTTTGGAAGTGAGAATTAGGGTACTACGTTTTCACGCCTCAACCTATGAGACGCTACTCTGTATCATGCAAATGAGCCTTTAGCGAATACACATGAAATAGGAAATGTATGAACACAACAATAAGTTCCCCCTCCATTACGTTTTTATTGCGTGCGACGAAGAGTATATAAAAAATCAGATATGTGGACAGTGCTATTCCTCTCATTGGGAATGCTCTGTTGTTGCTTTATGACGGCTAATGCCCAAAAACAAAGATCTCAAAATAGACCTTACGCGGACTATCGGCACTTTCATCTGGGGTTTCATGTAGGAATGCACACTCAGGACTTAGCCATCACCAATAGCGGTGCTCACGCAGAGGGAGAAGCCGTTCAATATGGCACTGTTGCCATGTATTCACCGGGATTTAGCGTGGGAATAATTGGCAATTGGGCGCCTATTATTGGATTGGATATTCGCTTCATACCGACCCTGCATCTTGGGGAAAGAGCGATCACGTTCACCGACCTAACAGAAGGCGAAGAGGGACTCCATAAAGAACGTTTTGGCTTGAGAAGTAATATGATTGAGTTCCCCTTGATGATAAAGTACAGCGCACGGCGGCTCAATAATGTACGCCCCTACGTTACCGGAGGTATATATGGATCTATTATGATTGGACAAAAACGTAATCCGGAGATCAAATTCAATCTTTTTGATTACGGACTAAAAATTGGATTTGGCTGCGATTTCTACCTTCCTTTCTTCAAGCTCTCCCCGGAGCTTTGCTTTAACTTTGGACTGTCAGACGTTATTACACACAAAAGGGAAGACATGATAGATGATAGCCGCATTCGCTATACAAATGCACTATCAAAAGCACTTGGGAGGATGATCATTCTAACCTTTAACTTTGAATGATTTCCTCAGTCTGCACAAAAACTAAAACCCATTATAAAAGCAAAACCCCCTACGAATGTAGTAGAACTCAGTAGACTAACACAGAGATAATACTTAGAGCTACAGACAATAGTGCTCTATTTGCGGCTATTCAAATGTTTCAAGCTGTGGAACAAAGGCTTGCCACAGGGGATCTTTGGGGATAGGAGCAACCAAAGAGATCATTTGCTTACTGACAGGATGCTCAAAATCCATTCTATAGCTAATTAAAGAAATAGATGCATCTCGATTGGGACGGGGGGCACCATACTTCAAGTCCCCCTTTAGAGGACAACCCAAAGCTGAGAATTGACATCTAATTTGATGGTGACGACCGGTAAGAAGCTCTACCTCAACCAATGTATAGCGCTCTGACCTTGCCACCGTACGATAAACAAGCTCGGCTCGCTTGCTGCCTTCACTCCCTTTATCAACGACAAAGCTCTTATTCAGCTTTTCATTCTTTTTGAGCCAATTTACTAATCTGCCTTGAGCCGGTTGTGGCGGATCCGCTACAATAGCCAAATATCTCTTACGCACCTTTCCCTCCCGGAAAAGGTTATTCATTCGTCCCAAAGCTTTACTGGTCTTTGCAAAAAGAACCAACCCACCTACGGGACGATCAAGTCGATGCACCACCCCGACAAATACATTTCCCGGCTTATGATACTTCTCTTTTAAGTAACCAGCGACCAACTCACTAAGGGGTTGGTCGTTGGTTTTGTCACCTTGGACGATCTCTCCGGGTGCCTTGTTAACTACTATGAGGTGATTATCTTCGTAAATAACCTCCATGAAGTACTAACAATTCATACCGCCACAGACATTGATTACCTGCCCTGTGACATAGCTTGAAAGATCTGATGCAAGGAAAGTAGCCACATTGGCGATATCTTCAGGTGTACCTCCCCGACGAAGCGGTATTTGCTTAGCCCACTCTGCTTTTACCTCTTCAGGAAGCTGATTGGTCATATCAGTAATAATAAAGCCCGGGGCAATCGCATTAGCACGGATATTACGAGAACCTAATTCCTTTGCAATACTCTTTGCAAGACCGATCATACCGGCTTTTGAAGCAGAATAATTGGCCTGTCCGGCATTTCCACTAACGCCAACCACTGAAGCCATATTAATAATTGAACCTGCACGCTGCTTAACCATAATGGGAGTTACGGCATGAACAAGATTAAAGGCACTCTTTAAATTTACATTGATTACAGCATCCCATTGATCCTCGGTCATACGTAAAATAAGCCCGTCACGAGTGATCCCTGCATTATTAACCAAAATATCTATTCGTCCAAAATCTGAAAAGATTTGCTTGACTACCTCATGAGCTGCATTAAAATCAGCTGCATTAGAAGCATAGGCCTTAGCCTTCACACCCATAGCCGACAGCTCTTGGACAAAACTCTCTGTCTCGGGTGATATTTTCAAGTCTGTGATAGCCACATTAGCTCCTTCGGCTGCATATTTGCGTGCAATAGCACTTCCGATACCTCTTGCTGCACCTGTTATGAGTGCCACTTTTCCTTCTAAAAGTTTCATGTTATTATGGTTCGTTTGTTTTGATATTATGCGATACTTTTCCTTTATATCCAAGTCCACGAAATAAAAGTTGCTCGGTAGCCAAACGCATGCGATCAAACTCCTTACTCCCTACTTTTCGTGAATGCTTATTGATGTATGGAACTTCTAAACCCTTGATGGAGTGTTGCAGGATAGTTGAAGCCATTTCAGTATCCCGCACACAAAACACACCGCTTTCATTTCCCTCATTCAATATCTGCTTGATAAACTCAGCCTCTTTACAATCAAATCGATAGCGAATACGCTCCAATTGGGCTATATCATTGAAGAAGTCAGCCCTCAATGTGCCATTTCGCATTACTATTTGCAGGATTGTCTCTAAATGCGTATAGATCAAGTTAATAAACCTATCATAGGGAGGCTCTTTACCACTTACAACGATATCAAGTCTCTCAGATAATAGATCTAACTCATGGCTTACAACTGCAGCAAATAGATCCTTTTTGCTCTTAAAGTACATGTAAAGAGTACGACGGCCCTTATTGCTCTGCTGAGCTATGTCATTCATCGTAGTCTTCTCAACGCCAAAGCGAGCAAAAAGCTGCCTCGCTGCATCTATAATCGCACTTCTTGTGGTGCTATGATGGACACGAATATTGTGTAATAATTGCTTTTTGTGGGGACCCTGCTCCATACAATTAAGCAAATTAAATCTGCTTAGAAACGCTCCAAGACGGTTTCGATTAGATGGTCTATACTGCCCTTATATTCTGTATTCATATTGAGGTTTTGACGCCCCGCTATAATACAGCACACTGTCAAAGCTCGGTGGCCAAGAAGGGCTGCGATACCTTGCAGCGCACTACTCTCCATCTCAAAATTAGTAATCTTAAAGCGATCATATCGGAAGGCTTCTATCTTATGATTTAACTCTTCATCGGCAAGCGGCAGACGCAGCTTTCTTCCTTGGGGAGCATAAAATCCATTCGCTGCAATAGTGGAGCCCTTCACAATCAATCCATCAGTACCGACTATACGATCCAATAATTCCTCATTAGCTCGTACTACATAGGGCTTCAGTCGCTCTATCTTCCAATCTAATCCTTTCAGTAAGGCAGTTTCATAGTCCAGATCACGTACCCGCTCTGTCTCCCCATAAAAATAGAGCACTCCATCAAAGCCGATACTCCGCTCCGCTGCTACATAAGTACCTATCGGGGTCTCGGGTTGTAAGCCACCACTAGTTCCCACACGGACTAAGTTGAGACAGCGAAATGTATCCTTTACACAACGCTTCTCAAAGTCAAAATTGGCAAGCATATCCAGCTCATTGACCACGATTTCTATATTATCTCCTCCTATACCATGGCTTATCGCCGTGATTCGCTTCCCCTTATAAGTACCCGTTATTGTGCGAAACTCTCTATTGGAGACATCACATTCCTTAGTATCAAAGTAATGGGCGATCATCTCTACTCTGGAAGGGTCGCCACACATGATAATATCATCAGCGATTTGCTCGGGTTTGAGATGGAGATGAAATATAGTACCATCACCATTGACAATCATTTCTGAAGAGGGAATTGTTCTTTTTTCCATAATTAATCAATAAAAACTTGTATAATTTGAGGAGTCTTTTTCAGGCTGTAAAAGCCTCCAAGGCATTAGTTTAGCTTGTATAAGTTTCTCATTCACCGTGTTTGCCGGCACAGGTGGGAAGAAGTCCTTGATTACAAATGTATAAAGGTTGAACTCACCTTGAGGGGCAAATCTATTAGTACCCAAAATGCCCTTTCCGGTTATATCATCGTAAATGAGAATGCAATCGTCATAGAGGGAATTAAATGGTGTGCCTAACATCGTGGGTTGCAAAAACTTTCGCGTATAAGGATCGCGTCGCGAAACATATAGATCTAACCTACCCATGCCATCATCGGAATAAGCGGCAAAATAAAGAGTCTCTCCATCCTGACGTAGGATAGGATAAAAACTTCCCCGATTAGAATTAAGTTCCTCTACTTCCCGCTCTTCAATAATCTCATTATTTCCTAAGCTTCGACGATAATAGATACGGCATACGCCATTTTCGTCAAGCTTTGTATAAAATGTTTCATACCCAAGAGCTGTTTGGTATATCCAATCTCCTGTCACATCGGAGAAAGAGATGCGTCCCCACTCACCGGATAAAAGCCTCTTTGAAGCAAGCGTTTCAAGGCGTTCGATGCGTAAACTATCGACTATCTCTAATGAGACACAATTATCTACGAAGCGCTTTATTCGAGAAATCTCTTTCTGCAGTGAATCCGCCGCATTACGGCTATTGCGTTTTTTTCTTAATTGCTCTACCAACTTTGTGGCTTCATCAAAGCGATATGCTTTAAGAAACGCATCCACTTCATCTAAAAGAATTGAAGTAGTCTTCTTTTTGGCATTTATTCTATTAAAGCAAACAATAGCCATATCAGGCTGCCCGGCTGCCATCTCCAAAAGGGCGCATCGGTGCCATTCTTCCGCAGATAACGATACATCCACCTCTCCCTCAAGCACTGCACGGCAATCAGAAAGTGAAATAGAGGTATCTTCCTGCGCATACAATGCCCCGATCGGGACGAGAGCAAAGAGCACCATCCCGATCAAAAGGCTTATCCGATGCATCCTTACCATCAATGTACGGAGTAGCTACTCTTAACGGTTACGGAAATCGTCTTTTCGCGGCTTGACGTATTGAAGGAACCACCCCAGCTATAATCCTCATCGGAATAGAGCCCAACCACTTGGAATACGCCCATCTGGGTACGTTGCAGTTTTCCCACTTTACGATTACTACCTTCTGCAATGGCAGTAGCGCGCTTAAGAGCATCTTCGGAAGCCGCTTTCAGCATTTCGTGTTTGGATTCGTTCAATTTGGTATAGTAATAGCTCGGTGGATAGGAGGTTATTTCCAACCCTTTATCTATCAGCTCGGTAATGTCGCGTGAAAGGGCTTCTACACGATCAATATCGTTAGAGGTTACCTGAACGGTTTGCGACAATTGATATCCTGAAAAGACACTTCGTCCACCTCCATTACCATTGGATTGATAATCGTACTGCTTATTAATATCAACGCTTTCAAACTGAATAGCATCTGAAGGAATATTCTTGCTTCGGAGATACTCTTCCACCTGCTTTTTGTACTCGGTAATTTGAATGTACGCCGTTTTTAAGTCTTTAGCTGTAGCCGAATAGGAAGCTTTCCAAACGATCAAATCCGAGGAGATCTGCATTTCCGCAGCTCCCGTTACGGTTATCTCGTTGGCAGGACGGCGCCCTTTCATCACTTTGGTGCCTGCCCAAGCAAGTCCGCATACAAAGGCAATGCCCAATACGACTGCTACAACAATTGAATTTCCTTTCATCATAATCTTTCTCCTTATTGCTAAACTATATTCCTTTGTTTGTAAGGCTCAAAAGCATCTTTCCGGAGCAGAAAGCTTAAAGCTCATGCTCCATCAAATACTTTTCGGCATCCATAGCTGCCTTGCATCCGGAGCCTGCCGAGGTTACTGCCTGCCTATAGCGCGGATCTGCTACGTCACCGGCGGCAAATACGCCCTCTACATTGGTGAGAGAGGTATTTCCTTCCGTAACGATATATCCGGCTTTGTCCAACTCGATTTGTCCTTGGAACAAATCCGTATTGGGTTTATGCCCAATTGCCAAGAAAAAGCCGTCAATTGCTATATCCTTTTCGGCTTCATCCTTTTCGCCCTTTCGGTACACAAGATGAGCCCCTTCCACGCCGTTCTCGCCGAAAAGTCCCAGCGTATTGTGTTCGAACAACACTTCAATCTTAGGATGCTTTTCGACGCGTTCCTGCATTACTTTGGAAGCACGAAGGAACGGCTTGCGCACAATAAGGTATACCTTTTCGGCAATGGAAGCGAGATAGAGTGCCTCTTCGCACGCTGTATCGCCTCCGCCTACCACGGCAACCTTTTTACCACGATAGAAAAAGCCATCGCACGTAGCACAAGCCGATACACCTTGTCCGGCATACTTTTCTTCATCCGGAAGGCCTAAGTACTTGGCACTTGCTCCGGTAGCGATGATTAGCGCATTACAGGTTACCTCCTTTTCGCCATCTATCGTTACCGTGAAAGGACGTTTGGACAAATCGACCTTGGTACCCGCCCCGTTCCGAATATCCGTACCGAAGCGAGCTGCTTGCTGTTTGAGCTGTTCCATCATCTCCGTACCACCGATTCCCTCCGGATAACCCGGAAAGTTCTCTACTTCGGTAGTGGTGGTGAGCTGCCCTCCCGGTTGCATACCTGAGTACAGCACCGGAGCCAAATTGGCTCTCGATGCATATATGGCTGCCGTGTATCCTGCAGGGCCTGCGCCCAAAATAAGACAACGAATAGATTTATCCTCTGTTCCCATTTTACTTTTTCTTATGAAAGTCCGTCAATTTGTACGTCCGGACATATTTTCTTTATTAATCCTTGCAATACCTGACCCGGTCCTAATTCAGTAAAGTGTGTAGCTCCGTCTGCTACCATGGCACGAACACACTCAGTCCAACGAACCGGTGACGTGAGCTGCTTCACTAGGTTTTGCTTTATTTCTTCCGGATCGGTCACTGCCCGAGCTACCACATTCTGATAAACAGGCGCAATCGGCTTCTCAAAGTGCGTTTGCTCTATAGCCACCCCTAACTCTTCCTTTGCCGGCTGCATCAGTGGAGAGTGAAAGGCTCCGCCTACTTTCAACGGAATAGCTCTTTTGGCTCCCGCCTCCTTCAGACGTGTGCACGCTTCATCAATTGCTTCTTTTGTACCGCTGATGACAACTTGTCCGGGACAATTATAATTGGCGGGTACTACAACGCCGTTGGTGACATTTTGGCATACTTCGGCAATTATTTTATCGTCCAATCCTAATATAGCTGCCATCGTGGAGGGTGTAGCTTCGCATGCTTTCTGCATCGCCATAGCGCGCTTGGATACAAGCGTTAAACCGTCTTCAAACGACAAGGCTCCCGCAGCAACCAATGCGGAGAATTCACCCAATGAGTGGCCCGCCACCATATCCGGCTTAAACTCATTATGCAAACTTCGTGCCAAAAGCACTGAATGGAGAAAAACGGCAGGTTGGGTTACTTTTGTCTGTTTTAGTTCATCTTCCGTTCCGTGGAACATCACTTCCGAGATGGCGAAGCCTAATATCTCGTTCGCTTTGTCGAACAGTTTCTTTGCTTCTGCGTTTTCCGTATAGAGCTGTTGCCCCATCCCTACAAATTGTGCTCCCTGACCGGGAAAAACATATGCTCTCATGTTTTTGATAGTATTTATTGTTCTTAAGATTAAATGTTAGCAAGAGCTTCTTCCACAACCTTGTAGGTGCGTTCTACCGAAGCAATATTGACGCGTTCATCCGGTGAATGCGGGTGCTCAATGGTCGGACCGAACGAAATCATATCCATATCCGGCATAACCCCTTGTATAATACCGCACTCCAATCCGGCGTGCATCACTTTTACTTCAGGTTCCTTCCCATACACTTTGGTATATGCCTTTTTGAGAACCTCGAGTGCGTGTGACTTGGTATTGGGTTGCCATCCGGAATAATCCACATCAAATTCTACATCTGCTCCCATCAGTAGGAAAGCACTCTCTACTTGAGAAGCTACCTGCATCTTGCGGCTTTGGGATGAACTGCGTACGAGGAAGCGTACAATGATTTTGCCCTCTTTGGCCGTTACTATAGACATATTGGTAGAGGATTCTACCGTATTTTTGAAACTCTGAAGCATTGATACAGGGCCGTTTACGCACGCTTCCAATGCATTGATGAAGTTATCTTGAATTTCCTCGGGAATCAACATCTTGGGCAATGGGCATTTTTCCACTTTCAGCGTTATTGCATCTTCAATTCCTTCATAGTCTTTACGGAAGATCTGTTCCCATTCTGTAACCATTTTATTGAATCCTTCGGCATCTTCCGGAGCAAGCGTAACAACTGCTTCGGCATCGCGAGGAATGGCATTACGCATGGATCCGCCCTCAAAGGAAGCTAATCGAACCCCATATTCACATATTGCCTTTTTGAGGAATCGTGCCATCAGCTTATTTGAATTGGCACGTCCCAGATGTATTTCCACACCCGAGTGTCCGCCTTTGAGTCCGGCAAGCGTCACTTTTACCGCTATATCGTCGGTAGATTCGTTTTCCTGTTCTTTATACTCCAGTAGCACATTCACGTCAACACCACCGGCACAGCCAATGAAAAGGTTGCCTTCCTCTTCGGAATCCATATTCATAAGAATATCTCCGGTAGCAAACCCTGCCTTAAGCTCATTGGCTCCGATCATTCCTACTTCTTCGTCAACAGTGAACAGCGCTTCAATCGGTCCATGCTTTAGCGTGTTATCGCTCAAAACTGCCAGTGCCATGGCACAACCCATACCATTATCTGCACCCAAAGTGGTTCCGTTCGCTCTAACCCATTCGCCATCAATGCGCGCATCGATAGGATCTTTCGTAAAATCGTGGTTGACTTCCTTATTTTTCTGCGGAACCATATCCATATGCCCCTGCAAAGTTACCTTGGGACGATTCTCCATTCCGGGCGTTGCAGGCTTGATTATCAGCACATTTCCCACCTCATCGCGTTTGGTTTCCAATCCAAGTTTTTTTCCAACTGATGCGATATACTCGGCCACCTCCTTCGTTTGACCGGTAGGACGCGGGAACTGAGTGATTTCGTAAAAATAGTTCCAAATTGCCTGAGGTTGAAGTTGTTTGATTTCTTGTGCCATAGTTTTATATTCTAACTTATCATTTTTTTCTTGTTTAGTAAAGGTACTAATAAAATCGCTATTAGCCCAACGAAAATAGTGCCTAATGTTTGCAGAGCGTGCACTACTAACGCAAAAAGCGCAGCATCAGATTGTGTCACGCCATATACTGTAAGCGTTGTAATAATCATATAGTGCCATGTACCTATTCCGGCTTGCACCGGCACGGCTACCCCCAAGGTACCCATTATGAATGCCAAAAGCCCTATAGCTGACGACAACTCAGCGGTAAAGGGGAAGGCAAAAAAAGTCAACCGAAAGGCCCAATAATAGCAAAGCCATATAAGCAGAGAGTAGAGCAGAAAAAGCGTTTTCCGAGGCATAGTAAATACGGACTTCATAGCAGTGAAAAAATCATCTTTAAATGCCGCTATTCTTTTTGCAAAACGTTTGTCACGTAGTACTTTCCGCAATAAAATAAAGAGCAATACGCAGCTAACCAAGATAGCCCAAAAGCCCCATGATTGTATCATAGTCCACACTGAAGGGACTTTGAAAGGTATCATATTTACCAGCACGAGAAGATCACTATAACAGAGAAGTAAGGAGAGTAAAGCTATCACTAATAGCATTACAAAGTCCATTACTCTATCCACGACAATTGTACCGGCCACTCGAGAGATAGGAATTCGGTCGTAGGAATGTGCTACTCCACCCCGCCATATTTCCCCGGTTCGAGGCACAATCAAACTAACCGTATAAGAACCTAATGTGGCAAGAATAGACGTAGCATAACGGGCATGGGGAGGGGAAGTTGCCTCCATTTGCAGTCTCCAGCGCAAGCCTCTGAATACATTCCCCAATGCTCCGATAAGGATCGTAAGTACAATATACTCATAGCGGATAGGAGTCGAGCGAAGCGCCTCTGCAAACTCTTCGTAGTCAAACTTGCGATACACGAGAAGAAATAATCCCAATCCAACGAACAGTGACAGCCCTATAGTTGCTAACTGTCTCCATCCACCCGTTAGCTTTCGTTTCTCGCCTATTTTTTCCCCATTTTGTCTCTCTTTTGTGCCCAAATCCTTACCTTTGCTGCGTGAAACTATGCAAAAATAGCAGTTTCTATTGATAGAAATAGACGTACGCTCTTAGAACAATGCCCTTGCGAAACGTTAGACCGAAGAAAGCCTTGGGGCAACATTTCCTCACAGACCCTTTGATTGCGAGACGAATAGCAGAGACTATTCCCGAGTCTTTTCGCTCTCTACCTGTATTGGAAATAGGACCCGGCATGGGCATCCTCACACGGGAGCTCATGGATATTTGTCCCGATCTATATCTGTTAGAGATTGATGGGGAGTCAATAGACTACTTAAGCGCTGCTTTTCCTTCCCTTTTTGCTGAACAGAGAGTGGTAAAAGGCGATGTGCTACGCTGTACAGACGAAGCGTTTATTCCCGGAAAGCCGGATACCGCCTTCGTAATGACAGGCAATTACCCCTACAACATCTCAGGAAGACTTTTCTTCCGCATATTTGAACTCCACGACCGCATTCCCTGCTGTACCGGTATGCTACAAAAGGAGGTTGCCGAGCGACTTACTGCAGGGCCGGGAAGTCGCACTTACGGCATTCTGAGTGTACTCCTTCATACTTGGTATGATGCCGAATACCTTTTCACAGTGGATAAATCTGATTTCAACCCACCCCCTAAAGTACATGGCGGCGTTTTGCGACTCACCCGTAACAGTCGCACAGCTCTACCTTGTGACGAGAAGCTTTTTGTACTCACGGTAAAAACCGCCTTTAATCAACGCCGCAAAACACTTCGCAATGCCTTACGCCGGCTTTTCCCCGAAGAGTTTGATTTTTCCCGGGTGGATCTTTTCACAAAGCGGGCTGAGCAATTAGATGTGCCGGACTTTATTCAACTCACGCGTCTGGTAGAAGAACATGGCTCCGAGAAGCCATTGATAAGTACATAGTACGCCTCCTCCGCACAACACAGGAGATTTACTCATCGATAAATTGCTTCGGGTCAAGGGAGTCGTACGGATAGATAGCCTTACGCTGGAGCAGCCGCTTGACGCACCCGGCTGCGTTCTCGCAAGGGGTGAAGTAAACAGCTCGGGGTCAGTGATAAAAAGCTTTGGCAAATACAAAAAGAAAGTTGGCGATAGTGCACCAAGAACAACGTATTATATTCCCCCATATAACTTTCAATTAAAAGGTTCTGATCTTTCATTTGAAAAGTACAGATGTTTCAAGTGAAAGGTATTGATGTTTTATTCGAAAAATCATAATGTTTTATTTAAGGGTTGTCATACTCTATTTGAAAGGCTCCAAAACTCTATTGAATATATCTATACTTTACATTCAAACATTTGCATTCCTTATAAGCATGTTGGGAATAAATAGAGAATTCAAGTGAAGATGCTATCTTTGCTGATAGGAAACATATTCGGCTCCTCCTATTATGGGTGACCGACTAAGAGAAAGTAAACTTAAGTTGAATTTATTTAGAAGTATAAAGAGATGAAGAAGTATCAATGCCAGCCCTGCGGCTGGATCTATGACCCTGCAGTAGGCGATCCTGATGGTGGTATAGCTCCGGGCACCCCGTTTGAAGAGATTCCTGATGATTGGTGCTGCCCTATGTGTGGAGCAGAAAAGAGCGACTTTGAACCTATCGAAGATTAGCCAAACTTGCACCGATAGATATACTCCGGGAACCTTTCCTCTCTTCCCAAGAGATATCCGGTGTACATACAAGAATTGCTTCGGCATGTGCACAGCTCCTGAGGGAGCTGTCACTTTTTACAGAAACAAAATTCAATGGAAGGCGCTTTAGCTTGGTCGGGTAATTCATGGTACGACACCTCGAGTGCCATAGTAATCCTTATTGCATTACTGTATGCATTATCCGTTACATTTCGCTCAAAGCAGAATAAGTCTGAGAAGCCATGGGAAAAGCTCTTCTCAGATCAGCACAATGTAGCTACTCCTCCCTCCCTTAGTTCAGTTATAGGAGTACGACTGATTATATGTGTAGAGATAGCGTTTATCGCTGTAGGTTATCTATATGGTACTATTCACATTAGTTTACCTGCCGGAGGCGCTTTCACTACTACCCTGCTACTCATAGCAATACTCCTTGGAGCCTATTTAATACGAGTTCTTCTGTACAAATTATTAGGCTACGTATACTTATCCAAGCGAAGGCGGATTACATGGGATGTAAGCTATCAATTTATTGAACATGCTGCGGCCATTCTATTTTTTCCGGTGATGGTTGTTAGCTGTGTGCCCACCCTTGTAACCTCAATACCCTATCTATTCTTAATCGCATTGATTATATGGCGAATAGGTGTAATAGCCATCTCGCTGAAAGCCTTTAAAGAGGAAAGGCGGGGCAGCTATGCGCACTTTTTTTTGTACCTTTGTAGCCACGAATTGATGCCCTTCATACTCTGTGCCTTGGCATTTAATGAATTACTCATCAGCTGAGGAATATTCTTAGTACAAGCATTAAGGAAAGAGGACTGTGGCGCATTAGGATAGTGTAGCATAACCCAAATGGAAGAACCCAGAAAAAAGATGCTCATTTCACAGCCCGAACCCTCCTCGGGCAGGAGTCCCTACTTTAGTATCGCAAAAAAGTATGGTTACGACATTGATTTCAGACAATTGATCCAAACCGTACCCATTGATGCTGTTGCGTTCCGCAAACAGCGAATAGATCCGCTTTCTTATACAGCCGTTGTCTTTACCTCAAAAACAGCAATAGATTGCTTTTTCAACCTACTTAAGGCACTACGTTCTACGGCACCGGACACTATGAAGTATTTCTGTACCAGTGAGAAAATAGCTTTATATCTACAGAAATATATCGTATACCGCAAACGAAAAATCTTTTTTGGAGAAGCGGGGCATATCGATGAATTGGTTCAGATCATGTCTAAGCCCACGCATAAGAGTGAACGCTACCTCATCCCGGTAGGCGAAGACGGTATCAGTCCAATCGTAGATAAACTAAAAGAAACGAACCTCAATTACACAAGTGCCGTTGCTTACCAGACCATCACAAGACCTTGGGATGACAAACCGGATTATTCATACGATCTGATTGTGTTCTTCAGTCCTTACGGGATCACAGCCATGGAGGAGCTTTTCCCTAACTTTGATCCGAAAAAATCATTTATTGGAGCGTTCGGACATCTAACTTCAGAAGCTGTAAAAAAAGCCGGCATGCAACTCGACTTTGTAGCGCCTACACCGGAATACTCCTCCATGACTGACGCCTTGGAGGCATTCCTTGCGTCACATGCTAAAAAATAACTTTAGTAAGGAAGAGAGGCTTCACAAGAAGCGTCACATAGACCAGTTATTTACCTCTAAGCAGGCTTTTACAATCTATCCCTATAGGGTGATCTATCAGTTTGAACCGCCTACCGACAATAAACCTGCCGAGAGAGCTGCTTGTTTGATCAGCGTAGCAAAGAAACGCTTTAAGAGAGCCGTTGCACGCAACCGCTTGAAACGGCTCACCCGAGAAGCCTACCGCTTAAATAAATCGCCACTTTGTAAGGTATTGGAGGAAAGAGACCTTACGTTACATTTTGCTCTCATTGCAATATGCGATGATTTACCCTCATTTGCCCGCTGCCAAAAAGCGATGAAACAGGTGGTGAGCAAACTTAGTGAGCGTGCTATTTCGTATGGTAAATGATAGACTCTCAAAGAATACCTTTTCGCTCCGACAAAAAGTAAGCCGGGGATCTATTTGGCTTCTATCACTCCCCATACGCTTCTACCAGATATGTATTTCACCTCTTTTTCCGCCCACATGTCGCTTTACACCCACCTGCTCCACTTATGCACTTCAGGCCCTACGCAAGCATGGTCCACTAAAGGGGAGTTATTTGGCTATAAAGCGGATATTAAGATGTCATCCATGGGGAAAGTCGGGATACGACCCCGTTCCCTAACTTGCTTCTATGCTTCTCTATTGCAATAGCCACTGCCACTTACACACCCCACAAGAAGCGAATGCGTGGCAGCTCATTTCGGTAGACGTAACGACTGAGTCTATTCCCGCCCCTTCCATAGGTACGACTCAGTTCTACTCAGTAGGATGGCATCCATGGTACCTTTCAGAGGAGAAACTGCATAAAGAGGACCTCATGTCATTAGCTTCTCGAGAAGATGTAAAAGCGTTGGGAGAGTGCGGATTGGATCGTCTCGCCTCTACTCCACTCCCTATTCAAGAGCAAGCTCTAATGCTTCAGTGGCACATTGCACATGAGCTGAACAAGCCCATGATACTACATGTTGTAAGAGCTTGGAGCGAAATATTAGCTTTCCGAAAGAGAGTTGGAGACGAAGTGCCGATGGTCATCCATGGATTTAGAGGAAATGCCCAATTAGCAGCACAATTACTTTCACACGGCTTTTTTCTCTCCTTTGGTGAGCACTTTAACCAAGACGCAGCAAAGTGGGTATATAGTGCCGGGAAAATGCTTTTGGAGAGTGACGACAGCGCGCTATCCATTAGCCAAATATACGCCAATATGGCACAAGCGCTTTGCACGACTATAGCACCTCTTTGTAGCAGCTTGTACGAAATAAATGCGTCACTTTTTGACTTCTCCACAGCTAAAAGCAGGGAATAGGTACACTCCAGCTATTTGAATTATAGGACATTCCGCTTTGTTTGCTTAGAAATTGTTACCTTTGTCAACTGAACGACGAACGAACAACAGAAGAAACAGATATATGACTAAAGCAAACTTAGTTGCTCGCGTAGCAAAGGAGACAGGACTTGATAGAGAGGAAGTATCCAAAGTGGTCGAGACCCTAATGGATTCCATCAAAGAAGCGCTACGCGAAGGTGATAGAATTGAATTGAGAGGGTTTGGCACCTTCTTGGTAAAAGAAAAAGCACCTAAACTAGCACGCAATATTTCCAAGCAAGAATCGATCCTTATTCCGGCTCGGCGTGTACCTGCTTTTAAGCCGTCTCGCAAGTTCATTGCCCTATTTGAAGAAAATTAAAAGTAAGTAGCACGAGAAGGCACATAGATCCACTTAATTACCACTCTGTACCTACTCTGCGAAAAGAAGTATAACAAATTTAAAACGAGGAATAATTATGCCAAGCGGAAAGAAAAAGAAGAGACATAAGATGTCTACACACAAGCGCAAAAAAAGACTGAGAAAGAATCGTCATAAGAAGCGCTAAACGACACATACCGAAAAATTATGGTAAAGAGGGTTTTTGCTGTGATATACTTTGCAGCGCTACCCTCTTCCATTGTTATTCGTAACATTAATAGCAGACGGACACTATCATCTATAATATAATGTAATGGAAAGCCATTTAGTAATTGATGTAAAGGATGATGAAACTGTCATTGCACTGCTCGAAGATAATAGATTAGTTGAATTACAGCGAGAAGAACGCAATCCTGAATGCGCTTTAGGAGATATATACCTAGGACGGATTCGGAAGGTACGCGCGGAGATTAATGCAGCCTTAGTTAACATAGGTTTTAAGCAACCTGCTTTTTTATCGTATAATGCGTTAGGAGGAAGCAGTTTCGACGCTTCTCGTAAACTGCTCAAAAGCATTCGTTCAGAAAAAGGACGCAAAGAGGGACGACAGGCTGAGGCAACAAAAAAAGAGGAAAAAACAAAGTCCTCCCCGGATAAGAACAAAATAGACTCCTTACTTGATAAGAATGATGAAGTACTCGTTCAAGTTATCAAGGAACCGATTAATACAAAAGGAGCTACGATTACAACGGATATTTCCTTTACGGGACGATATATGGTACTCAAGCCCTTCGGAAGCGGTATCCATATCTCTCAAAAGATAAAGGACATCTGTCGCAAGGAAAAAGATAACTACGAGATCATCAAAATAGAAAATCTGATAGCTTCTATAAAGCCGGACGGATTTGAAGTGATCGTTCGTACAAGTGCCTTAGGACGCGACTCCCGCGAATTGGTAAGCGAATTAAAGAATCTACTGAACCGATGGGAAGAGGTAAAGCGTTCATTAAAAACGACAAAAGAGCCGGGCAGGATTCACAAAGAGGTTAGCAGAGCCATCAGTTTCATTCGCGACTCATTCAACGACACCTACTCTAAGATTACAGTAAATGACGAAGAACTATACCGTGAGATAAAAGAATACATCAGCTTCTTAGATATTGACAAGCCTAATATCGTTGAGTATTACGATAAACCAAAGCCAATATTCGACGCTTTTGGCATCACCAAGCAGATTAAGTCCTATATGGGACGAAATGTAACTTATAAAAGCGGGGCTTACTTGGTGATTGATACTACAGAAGCAATGCATGTAATTGATGTCAATAGCGGCACCGGATCAAGGAAATCGCCTGACCAGAAAGAGAACGCCTACAACGTAAATATGCTTGCTGCAGAAGAAATTGCAAGGCAGCTTAGACTACGTGATATGGGCGGAATAATCGCAATCGACTTTATTGACATGGAGCAGCCCGAATGCGATGAGCTCTATAAGTACATGGTTGAGCTTATGAAGAACGATCGTGCTTCGCACACCGTTCTACCGCTCAACAAGTTCTGTGTCATGCAGATCACACGCCAGCGTGTTAGACCTGCAACAAAGGTAAAGACAGAAGAAGCTTGCCCAACCTGTCATGGGACCGGCAAAGCCAAGCCTTCTATCCTACTTACCGATGAGATAGAAGAGTACCTGAAAAGGGTGGTAGAAAGCAATAGGTCACTCAAGAAAGTAACTTTAGTAGTACATCCCTTTGTTGCCTCATATATCAAGAGAGGAAGCTGGGGAAAGAGTCTATTGAATTCATGGAAACGCACCTACAAGGTTGCTATAAAGGTCATTGAAAACCAAAGCTACCCATTGCTAAGCTACGAAATTGAAGAAGCTGATGCTTTGAGTAATGAATAGCGAACAGTACCCTTCCAAATGGCTTGAAAAAGCTGTTGAAGAGCTTGCTCAACTTCCGGGGATAGGTCGTAAAACGGCGTTACGTCTTGCGTTACACCTATTACGACAACCCCGCGAGAGCGCTATTTCTCTGGGGAATGCGATTATCGACTTAAGAGAGAATAGTGGATACTGCCAACGCTGTCACAATATAAGCGATACCCCTCTCTGTCCCATTTGCTCCTCTCCGGAGCGTGTGCAAGATGTGCTTTGTGTTGTAGAGAATATACGTGATGTACTCGCCATAGAGCGCACTTACCAATATAAGGGACTATACCATGTACTTGGTGGAGTTATTTCTGCCATTGATGGAGTTGGCCCTCAAAACTTAGAGATTGATTCGCTTATTGAGCGCATTCAAAAGGAGCAGATCAAGGAAGTAATCTTCGCTATCAGCTCAACGATTGATGGCGAAACTACTTGCTATTATATTTATCGGCGCCTAAAGGATTTTTCCATCCGTATAACCCAGCTATCTCGTGGCATTGCCATTGGGGATGAATTGGAGTACGTCGATGAGATTACTCTTGCTCAAGCTATGCATGACCGGCAGGACATGAGAAAGACCATGCTTTGACTCTTCGTATAAGGAATGGACTACTCTTTGTTAGAGGATAATGCGATCAGGCTGAGACGCTGCGAACCCGGGGATGCTTTAGATTTCTATCGATGGGAAAGCACTCCCTCAATAGCAATGAGCAATACTCTTTGCGAACCAATTTCTCTATTTCAAGCAGAACAGTTAGTTTCCTTGGGAAGCAGCTCATTACAAGAAAATGGCTTTTTATACTTAGTAATTGAGCAAAAAGGTGACCATGCGATAAGAAATGCGATTGGGTATATCATGCTCTATAACTACGATTTTGCCAATGCCAGAAGCTACATAGGTATAGCTATTGACGAACGATATAGAAGAAAAGGACATGCCTTGCGAAGCATTAGTCTAATGTCTCGATATGCTAACTCCGTCTTCCGAATAGAGCGTCTCATTGCTGAGATAACCCCTACAAACCTTACAGCGCGCTCCCTATTTGAGAAAGCAGGCTTTCGCTTGATAGCCACTTTACCTGAGTGGATACGCCAAAAAGATACGTTTACAGACCTTCTCCTTTATGCCCTATGTCCGACTCCCCAAAGCAACAAATAGAAAAGCTCCGCGAAGAGATTGAGCAGCACAATTACAACTATTATGTAGCAGCCCAACCACTTATCAGCGATATTGACTTTGATAAGTTGATGAAGCGGCTGGAGGCTCTGGAGAATGAGTTCCCTGAATTCAAGGATCCTCATAGCCCTACACAACGGGTGGGAAGTGATCTCACAGGTGGCTTTAAGAGCTATCCCCACCGGGTGCCTATGCTTTCCCTTGCCAATACCTATAATTTTGAAGAGGTGACAGGCTTTTGGCAGAGGGTTTTGGAGGTAGCAGGCAAAGAAGAGGTAGCTATTTCTGCTGAACTCAAGTTCGATGGGCTAAGTATAGCACTCCACTATCATAATGGATACCTTGAACAAGCTCTTACACGCGGTGATGGCTTAGTAGGCGATGATGTTACTGCCAATGTACGTACGATTCGCTCTATTCCTCTAAAGCTAAGGGGCACACACATCGCTGAAGATATCGAAGTGAGGGGAGAAGTACTTATGCCTTTCGCTGAGTTTGAGAGGATCAATAGAGAGCGACAAGATGAAGGCGAGGACCCCTTTGCCAATCCAAGGAATGCAGCCTCAGGAACATTGAAAATGCTTAATCCGGAGATTGTATCTCATAGGCACTTGGATGCCGTATTTTATTATCTATTTGAGGAAGAACACAATCTATCTACCCAAGAGTTAGCACTACAGCGCATCGCTGAATTAGGACTTAAATCTTCGCCTCACGCAATATGTTGCCACTCGCTGGAAGAGATATTAGACTTTATTAATTATTGGGCTGATAAGCGTTATTCTTTACCCTATCCCACAGATGGGGTTGTTCTTAAAGTAGAAGATAAAAGTTTATATGAAGCTTTGGGAACAACAGCCAAAAGCCCTCGTTGGGCCATCGCATACAAGTTTCCTGCCGAACAGGCAAAAACAAAACTGGAGAACGTCTCCTTCCAAGTGGGACGTACAGGAGTAATAACGCCTGTGGCGAACTTTGCTGCCATTCCACTATCCGGGACAATTGTCAAGCGCGCTACGCTTCATAATGCGGACTTCATGGCAGCTTTAGATCTTCACGAGGGGGACTGGATCACAGTAGAGAAAGGAGGAGAGATTATTCCAAAGGTTGTTTCTACAGACCCCACTCTCCGAGATCCTCAAGCTAAAAGGATTGCCTTTGTCTCCCTATGCCCCGAGTGTGGAACACCATTAGTACAGAACGAGGGAGAGGTCGCATGGTACTGCCCTAATAAAGAGGGTTGTGCACCTCAAACGAAAGCTCTATTGGAGCACTTTGCAGGTAGAAAGGCAGCTAATATCAATATTGGTAGCGAGACAATTAGTCAACTCTATGACCTTGGGTTCTTACGAAGAGTTGACCAATTCTACACACTCACCCCACAACAGCTCTCAGAAATAACCCATTTTAAGGACAAAGCCATCAATAATCTTCTTCGATCCATTGAGGCATCCAAGGCACGCCCCTATGAATCTTTTCTATTTGGGTTAGGGATTCCATTCGTAGGAGAAAAGGTAGCCCAAATATTAGCAAAAGCCTTCCCCGACATTGAGCAATTAGCCCAAGCAAGTAGCGAGGAGTTGGAAGCCATTAATGATATAGGCAACAAGATTGCCGGCAGCATAAAAGAATGGTTTGCCATCGATCGGCATCGCACCATTATACACAACCTACAGCAAGCCGGTATTTCATTAAGCACAAATCTAATGGAGAAGAAGGAACAGGTTTCCACTACTCTACTTAATAAGAGCATTGTGATAAGTGGCACGTTTGAGCATCATTCTCGCGATGAGTATGAGGCTTTAATCGTTGCACATGGAGGTAAGCGCACAGGCTCTATTTCCGGCAAGACAAGCTTCATTCTTGCAGGTAAAGATATGGGACCTACTAAGTTGGAAAAAGCACACGCCTTAGGTATTCCAATAATAGGAGAAGAGGAGTTTCTCTCTCTCATAGGCGAAAAAGAAGAATAGTGGGTACTCTTTGCTCCCACATAACCTCCTTAGTTCCCTTCCAAGGCTTTAAGTTTAAGGCATTCCTCTTATATTTCACCCTCTAAGCGCCTCATTGATACTAATGAGGCCGTAGTACAATAAGCAAAGCGGTCGGCAGGAATCACATCCCGTCAACCGCTCTTTATTTGATTAGAATAAATTCTTTTTTCTTAGATGCTTACAATACCACTGAAGCCCATGAAAGCCATAGCAAGAATGCTTGCGGAAATCATAGCTATAGGTACATTCTTCATGGCCTTGGGAAGGTTAGCTTTAGTCAATTGCTCGCGTATTCCTGCGAATACAACCAGTGCCAACAAGAATCCAAGACCGATTGAAATGGCATAAACCAAGCTCTGTAAGAAGGTAAATTCCTTCTGGATAACCAATATGGCAACCCCAAGCACACAGCAGTTTGTGGTGATAAGCGGCAAGAATACACCTAATGCCTGATAGAGAGGTGGCGAAACTTTCTTCAGCACCATTTCAAGCATCTGCACTAATGCAGCAATCACCAGAATAAAAGCGATCGTTTGGAGGTACTCAAGTTCTAACGGATTCAGCACGTACATCTGAATCAGGTAGGTAACCATCGTAGAGATTGCTAAGACAAAAGTCACAGCGGCTCCCATTCCCCCTGCTGTATCAACCTTTTTCGATACACCAAAGAAGGGACAAATTCCAAGGAACTGAGACAGGACTACGTTATTAACGAAGACTGCCGAAATAAATAGAAATAAATAATACATAGTAAACTATTGGCGCTTAGTAATAATGTTGAACAAAGCAATCAGCATACCCAATACCAAGAATGCACCCGGTGCCAAAATAAACACCAAGGAACCATACTGATCGGGGTAGATGGGCGTACCAAATACCATTCCGCTTCCTAAAAACTCACGCACTGAAGCAAGAATCGTCAGTGCTAAGGTAAAGCCCAGCCCTATACCAATACCATCAAACATGGCCACTAAAGGATTAGACTTGGAAGCGACAGACTCTGCACGTCCTAAGACAATACAGTTAACTACAATCAAAGGAATAAAGATACCTAAGCTGCTATTAAGCGAAGGCAGATAGGCCTTGATAAGTAACTGAAGCACCGTCACAGCACCGGCAATCACTACAATAAAAGCAGGAATACGTACTGCATCTGGGATCAATTTCTTTAAGCAAGAAATCAGGGTATTGGATATAATCAGCACAAAGGTAGTAGCCAACCCCATGCTTAAACCATTGATTGCTGAGGTAGTTGTGGCCAAGGTAGGACACATTCCC
Source organism: uncultured Bacteroidales bacterium (assembly GCA_947290775.1). Taxonomy (GTDB): domain Bacteria; phylum Bacteroidota; class Bacteroidia; order Bacteroidales; family Porphyromonadaceae; genus Porphyromonas; species Porphyromonas miyakawae. Next base: position 22,357 of record CAMYPM010000002.1, read on the forward strand.
AAAAGCAACACGAAGGTTGGATTCTCCTTAATGACACCATTCGAGAGTGCCGAGAGATATTTATTCATGGTTTTATCTATCTATTGTGTTATTTACTCTTGTACTAACTGCTCTTCTGCCTCGGCAGGCTGTGGCTCTTGCGTTTGTGCTTCGCCAGCTTCCTCAGAGGTCTGAGGAGTTGCTTCAGAAGCTACATCTGTAGCTGTCCCTTGAACCACCTTAAGCGCACTATATGCACGCTCAAAAGCATCAATGAAAGCACGGCTGGTTATGGTAGAAGCTGTAATAGCATCAACCTTACCGCCATCTTTCGTCACCTTAAGAGGAGATTCTTCTTGCATTTTCACACCGTGCATATTACGGATCAAACCCGGTGCCCCATCGGAATGGAACCAATCGTCCATCTTTGCACCCAAACCCGGGGTCTCTGCATGCTTTAGTACAGCAAAGTTCTCCACTGTACCATCAGGCAGGAATCCTACCATTAAAGAAAATTCTCCACCAAATCCCTTCTTGGTATAAGTTTCTATTGCGTAACCAATTACTTCTCCACCTTTAGTTGCAGGATAGACTTTCAGTTTTCCTTCCTCTCCGGGGATCTCTACCTCTGTAGCTTCCTCAATAGGATTATTATCAAACTCAGGCAAAACTGCAGCTATGGCAGCTGTTTTATTTTTCAACTCGGTAGCAGCAATAGGCTTCTGAGTAATATGATTCATGGCTCCAAGAATGCCACCCATTACCAAGCAGATGAGCACCAAAGAAAGGAGCATATTAGGGAATGTAGATGCTAACTTTTTCATTTCTTCACCTCCTGCTTCTTAACCTTATCACCAAACAATTTTGGTTTTGTATATACATTGATCAATGGCGTAAATGCATTCATGATTAGAATAGCGAAGGACATTCCTTCCGGATAAGCTCCCCATGTACGGATAGCTACCGTAATAGCACCTATTAATACACCATACAATATCTGTCCTCCCTTTGTCATTGGAGAGGTAACATAGTCAGTAGCCATAAATATAGCCCCCAGCATCACACCCCCTGAACACAGATGTACCAAAGGAGATGCATACATAGTAGGATTTACTAGCCAGAAGGCCCCACTCAGCACTGCAACCGCAGCAAGGATTGACACAGGAATATGCCAAGTAATAGTACGTGTGCAAAGCAAGTAGATAAGACCGATCAATAAGGCTAATGCGGAGATTTCTCCCATTGAACCGGGGTTTAGCCCCAAGAAGAGGCTAAATGCATCAGGCAACTGATCAAGCGAAGCACCGGGTGCTCCTTTAATCACGCTCTTCATTAGGGAGAGAGGCGTTGCCATCGTTGTGGCATCCATAGTAGCAACCGCATTCGTAAGGTGGTTCGCTACCGGCCAAGTAGTCATCTGGGCAGGAAAAGATATTAGAAGGAATACACGTCCCACTAATGCAGGATTGAAGATATTGTTACCCAATCCTCCAAAAGCCATCTTTCCAATACCCATGGCAACAAAAGCCCCAATGAGAATAATCCACCACGACAAATTGCTGGGTAGGTTAAAAGCTAATAACACCCCTGTCAGAATAGCAGAACCATCCATCAGGTAACACTTACGGTGTAGCATCACAGTAGTGATAAACCACTCTGTAAGGCAACACATGCCCACACTAATCGCTGTTACCAACAACGATTGCCATCCAAACTGATAAATGGAGAAAGCAAAGGCAGGGATTAGTGCTATCAACACATTATACATATTGCGACTAATCGAATCGCCGCTATGAATATGTGGAGAAGGAGATACAATTACTCTTGTCTGTTCCATAGTCGCAAATTATTGTTTTCTTGAACGCATTATTCCCATCACTGTTTGCTTGCCGATGCGAATATAATCAAGCAAAGGTCTATTGGCCGGACAGGTAAAGCTACAGCTTCCGCACTCGATACAATCGAATACGTGCATCTTTTCGCAGCTATCCCAGTCCTTCATCTTACTATCTCTCATCAAGAAAGCCGGGTTAAGTCCCATAGGGCAAGCCCCAACACACTTAGCACAGCGTATACAGTCTCGTGACTCTTTACGTCTACTTTCCTTTTGTGATAAGAGGAGGAGTCCACTTGACCCCTTAGTTACCGGTACAGAAGTATCCACAAGTGCACGTCCCATCATCGGACCGCCACCAATTATTTTGCCGGTATCTTCAGGTAATCCGCCTGCTGCATCAATTAATTGTTGCATGGGCATACCTATACGAGCCAAGAAATTACTCGGATTAGCGAGCTTATGCCCTGTAACCGTAATCACGCGCTCAATAAGAGGTTTATTCTTTTGAACAGCCTGATATATGGCGAAGGTTGTACCTACATTCTGCACAACAGCACCGGTAGAGATAGGCAGCGCACCGCTTGCCACCTGCTTACGGATCACAGCATCAATAAGTTGCTTTTCACCACCTTGTGGATAGCGCTTCTTCAGGGGAACAATCTCAATCCCATTATATGCTTTAGCCACTTCGCTCATTGTGCGAATTGCTTCGGGCTTATTGTTCTCTATACCAATAATGCATCGCTCTACACTAAGCGCTTTCATCAAAATGGTGCACCCAATGATGATTTCTTCCGGATGCTCGCGCATCAATGCATCATCGCTGGTGAGATAAGGCTCACACTCAACGGCATTGATAATTAGGCATTCCGCTTTTTGTCCCGGTGGAACTGAAAGCTTCACATGAGTGGGGAAGGTAGCTCCGCCCATACCCACTATACCCATTTCGGCAACCTTATCAATGATTTCCTTTGGGCTTAGTGCACACTTTTTGACGATATCTCCCGACCGATCAATGCTCTCTTCCCATTCATCGCCTTCTACATTAATAAAGATGGCAGGTTTCTTGTACCCCGAAGCATCGAAAACAGAATCTATTTTGAGCACAGTTCCCGATACAGAGGAATGAATGTTGGCAGAAACGAAGCCGGAGGACTTAGCGATCAGGGTACCCACCTTAACAGGATCGCCCTTAGCCACACAAGCTGTGGCAGGTGCGCCAATATGCTGACCTATAGGAATCACCACTTGTTTAGGCAAGGGCATTTCTTGAATAGGTCTGCCGGCAGACAACTTGCTTTCAGGAGGATGAATACCTCCAATGCGGAACGTTTTCGGCATACTATTTATATAATTTCTTCTTTTTCTTCTATTCTTACTACTTCCATAAACTTATAGACCGGCATTGGCTGACGGAGCAGTAGCCGGTGCCTTAGCTTCTCCTGCAGCCTCTTCTACTTTCGGCTTGCGAGGAGGGAAGTTTACTTCGTGAATGGCCCCTGTAGGACAAACTACCACACACTTACGGCACATGCGACATTTATTGAAGTCTATATAAGCAAGATTATTTTCAACGGTAATAGCGTCAAAGGGACACTCCTTAGCACACTTCCCACATCCAATACATGCATTCTTACAAGCTTTCATTGCCACACCGCCCTTGTCCTTATTCACACAAGAAACAAAGACGCGACGACCCTTGGGACCTTTCTTGCGAAGCTCTATAATCATCTTAGGACAAGCCTTCACACAAGCATTACATGCTGTACATTTTTCTTCATCTATTTCAGGAAGTCCCGTCTCATGATTTATATGGAGGGCGCCAAATTTACACGCAAGCTCACAATCGCCGAATCCCAAGCATCCAAAAGCGCAACCAGTTTGACCCGCATACAAAGTGTGAGCCACTTTACAGCTTTTGGCACCTACGTACTCGTTAACTTTAGGACGAACTGCACAATTTCCATTACAGCGTACAACTGCTATTTTCGGGTCTCCGGCTTCTACAGCCAAACCCACAATTGTAGCAACCTTATCCATCACAGGAGCTCCGCCCACGGGGCAGAAAAGTCCCTCTAATGAAGTTGCCGAAGCACATGCATTCGCAAAACCCGAGCAACCCGGATATCCACATCCGCCACAATTTGCTTGAGGAAGTACCTCTTCCACAGCAGTTACCTTGGGGTCTACAAACACTTCGAATTTCTTCGAAACCAAGTACAAGAGCACTGCACTTAGTAAGGCTATTCCCCCTAAAATCAATACGGTATTAAGTATCATACGTCCTCCAATATATAATTATATTTTTAAGAATACTCCCAAATAGTTATCTCTTTCCCTGTCCTAACTATCCGCTTCCACAGAGTTGTGAGGTGCGATTTTTTCAATTGTAAAACTGAGCTTCTTTTCAAAATATCCCCTAAATGGAATGAGAAGCAAGTAATACACGACAATCACTCCCAAAGAAAGAAAAATAGCATTAGGTTCACTCCACTCCAAAGCGCTTAAAGCGATAAATGCAGCTGCTAACAATAGGATGAGAGGCACTATAAAAACAGCAAATATTGCTCGGCGGCCAATTGAATAGGCCCCCTTGAGCATCACCTCTTCACCAAGTTGAAATTGCCCACCAGAGGGCATATTCACCTCCACGCTTCGAGGTTTCTTATCCAACACAGAGCACGAACCGGCGGCATGACACCCCATACAAGCACTTGCTTGCATCACGGTAACAACGATCTTTCCGCCCGAGATAGACTGCACCCGAGCCCGTTGCATCATACAATCCTTATCTGTGTGCTGCACGTATCAAATTTTCTTTAAGTTCCGAATGAACACAACACTCATTTCCTCGGCAAAAGTAGGTATTATTATTGAGTTGACAAAGCGTACAGTCACTATTTCAAGGTATTTCAGAAGAGCGTAATTAGAAGCGGATAGTTTCAGCTCAAAATTATATCTGTAACTTTCAATTGAAACATCTATATCTTTCAATTGAAACATATAGATATATCATCCAAAAGGTACAGATCAATTTAGAGACGCAAATCAACGCCTTATATTAGGAGTATTGAGAAAGCATCACACTGAAACATGAATTAAGCGAAGCTATACAGATTTTTTGCCGAAAAGCGGTATTAAATGAGGTAAATAGGCTAACTTTGCGGAAAATATAGACAGAAAAGACTATTACAGGAATGGCAGCAAAAGAGCATTTATACGACCCGGGAGCAGTAGAAGAAAAGTGGTATAAGTACTGGATGGATGAACATCTTTTTTCATCCTATCCCGACGATCGTGAACCTTACACAATCGTAATACCACCTCCTAATGTAACCGGTGTGCTCCACATGGGGCACATGCTCAACAATACGCTTCAAGATATACTTATAAGGCACGCCAGACTACAAGGATATAACGCATGCTGGGTGCCCGGAACCGATCATGCCTCCATTGCAACTGAAGCTAAAGTAGTGGCTAAGTTAGCTGAAAAAGGCATTAATAAGCACGATCTCACAAGAGATCAATTCCTTGAACATGCTTGGGCATGGACGCATGAGCATGGGGGAATTATATTGGAACAGCTCAAGCGTTTGGGGGCTTCTTGCGACTGGGATCGTACTGCATTCACTTTGGACGAAGCACGCAGCAAATCTGTAATAAAGGTCTTCTGTAAGCTTTTTGAGGAAGGACTTATCTATAGGGGCGTACGCATTGTACATTGGGATCCTAAGGCAGAAACGGCTCTGAGTGATGAAGAGGTGATATATCGCGATGTGGTGGGTAAACTATACTGGCTTCGTTATCGATTTGAAGATCCTGCTGATGGCGACTTCCTCATTGTGGCTACTACGCGTCCGGAAACAATTCACGGGGACACAGCGCTTTGCGTAAATCCCGCCGACGAACGCTATAAACAATATATCGGCAAAAAAGTGATCGTTCCCATTGTGGGGCGCGTTATACCTATTATCGCCGACAGCTACGTGGATAGGGAGTTTGGTAGCGGCTGTCTTAAAGTAACTCCCGCACACGACATAAACGACTACAACTTAGGGCAGAAGCATCACTTACCCTCCATTGATATATTCAACAACAATGGCACCCTAAATGAACATGGAGGTGCATACAAAGGCATGGATCGCTTCGAGGTACGCGATAAAATTGCTAAAGACCTTGAAGCTGCCGGTTTAATGGAGTGCATTGAAACTTATACCAATCGTGTAGGGTGCAGTGAGCGAACCGGTGTTCCGATCGAGCCCAAATTATCTATGCAGTGGTTCCTCAAAATGGAAGATTTAGCAAAGCCGGCATTGGAAGCGGTTGAAAAGGATGACGTACAGCTTATTCCTGCTAAGTTTAAGAATGTCTATCGCCACTGGATGGAAAATATAAAGGACTGGTGCCTTAGCCGTCAGTTATGGTGGGGACATCGTATTCCTGCCTACTATTTGCCCAATGGTGACTTTGTGGTGGCCGAAAGCCCCGAACTAGCACTCGCAAAGGCACAACTTAAGGAGGGGGGAGAGAGTCTCTCTATAGAAGATCTAAGACCGGAGGAAGATTGCTTAGACACATGGTTTAGTTCTTGGTTGTGGCCCATGAGTGTCTTTGGGGACTTCTTTGACGAAAACAATAAGGAGCTTAACTATTACTACCCTACCACAACCCTTGTGACAGGACCCGATATACTATTCTTTTGGGTAGCTCGCATGATCATGGCGGGATACAAGTTCAAAGGGACTCGTCCATTCAAAGATGTATACCTAACCGGCATCGTGCGAGATGCACAAGGACGAAAGATGTCTAAGAGCTTAGGCAACTCGCCCGATCCCATAGCACTGATGAACCAATACGGAGCAGATGCCGTGCGCTGTGGGCTTATGATGGCAACATCAGCGGGTAATGACTTACTCTACGAAGAGTCTCTGATAGAGCAAGGACGTAATTTCTGCAACAAAATATGGAATGCGTTCCGATTGGTTGAGCAACTTCCTGTAGACAATACGTTAGCACAACCGGAAATAGCGCGACAAGCAGTAGCTTGGTTTGAAGGATTCCTCGGAAATGCGATAAAAGAGCTGGATGATCTAATGAGCAAATACCGCATTAGTGAGGCTATGACACTACTCTACAGACTATTCCGCGATGACTTCTCCTCTTTCTATCTAGAGGCAATAAAGCCTCCTTTCGGACATCCGTTAGATACAGCTACACACAAAAGCACCATTGCCTTCTTCGAGATTCTTCTGCAACTATTGCACCCCTTTATGCCTTTCATTACGGAAGCACTGTGGCAAGAGATAGAACCGCGCCAAAAGGGAGAAAGCATTATGCTAACTCGTATAGCCAAACCCGCACAAGCCAACAACTCATTACTACATGCTGTGGAGGTAATACGCAATGTAATTACCGAAGTACGAAACGCACGCAACAAAAACAACATTGCCAAGAATGAGAAGTTAGTATTGGTTATTCCTCAAGATCATCCCGGTGAAGCAGATGCCCTCCTGATGAAATTGGCAAACGTAGACCTTAAGCAAAAAGATGACTCCGAGGGAATCAAAACAGGCTTTATTGTAGAGACTTATTCGTACTCTCTTCTAATAGATAACGCTGTAGACAAAGATGCCCTTAGACAGAAATTGATGGCCGACTTGCAACATCAAGAAGGCTTCCTAAAAGGAGTAGAAAAAAAGCTATCTAATGCCCGTTTCGTAGAGAATGCTCCTGAGAACGTAGTGGCTATTGAACGCAAGAAAGAGGCTGATGCCAAAAGCCGTATTGCTACACTACAAGCTCAGCTTGCGGAGTTAGATAAGTAACTACTATACGCTCAAATATGCACGTTGACATCATCACCCTTTTCCCGGACGCTATGCGGGCGATGCTCTCTTACTCCATCTGCCAGAGAGCACAGGATAAGGGGTTACTCTCATTGGGATTCCATGACTTGCGCACTTGGAGTACTAACCGCTGGAGACGAGTTGATGACTATCCCTATGGGGGAGAGGCCGGTATGGTGATGGCAGTAGAGCCTATTGCTCGAGCTATAGAGGAACTCAGCTCAACTCATGTCTACGATGAGGTAATATATACCTCCCCCGATGGTGAGCTATTTGATCAAAACATTGCTAACGAGCTTTCTCTAAAAAAGAATTTACTGATCCTCTGCGGTCACTATAAAGGGATTGACCAAAGAGTACGAGATCACTTGATCACAAGAGAGCTATCCATTGGGAACTACGTACTAAGTGGAGGAGAGCCTGCCGCCGGGATTATTGTGGATGCTATCACAAGACTTATTCCCGGAGCTATTGGTGATGCTGAAAGTGCATTGAGCGACTCTTTTCAAGATGGACTACTCGCTCCTCCGGTCTATACTCGTCCGGCAGAATACAATGGGTGGAAAGTGCCAGACATACTCTTAAGCGGTCATGCCGCTAAGATAGCAGCTTGGCAAGAAGAGCAAGCTTTAGAGCGCACTAAGCGGCTTCGACCCGACCTTTTGGATAATAAATTACTTACTAAGGAACAATAATATGAACCCACACACAAGAGAAATTATAGCACGTCTTTTACTCTCCGTGGATGCTGTTAAGCTAAGCCCACATAAACCATTCACATGGGCTTCCGGAATTCTTTCACCTATCTACTGCGACAATCGTCGTACACTCTCTTATCCTGCTGCAAGAAGCTACGTAAAAATGGCTCTTGCACAGACTGCGTTGGAGTTATACCCCGATGCAGAAGTAATTGCAGGTGTTGCTACCGGGGCTATTAGTTGGGGGGTATTAGTAGCAGATGAACTGGGACTTCCGTTCGTTTATGTGCGTCCTAAACCTAAAGATCACGGATTAGAGAACTTAATTGAAGGATACTTACCCGAAAACAGTAAAGTAGTTGTGATCGAAGATCTTATTTCTACAGGAGGCAGTAGCCTTAAAGCCGTTGATGCACTAAGAGATGCAGGAGCTAAAGTAGAAGGACTCATTGCTGTCTACACCCATGGATTTCAAGAAGCTGTCGATCGCTTCGCAGATGCCAATTGTGCTTTGGATACGCTTTCTGACTATGATGCAGTAATTGAGGCTGCTTCTAAAGATGGACTTATCAATCCTGAAACAAAAAGCATTCTGATTGACTGGCGTAAAGATCCTCATCACTGGTCTGCTCCAAAATGAAAATAAGTAACGACTAATCGCACAAACACAACATGATCATTCAAAGTAAGGAATATAACGTTGCAGCTTCCTCTACGGTAGTTTTCGAAAAGCTCTCTAATCTTGAGAACCTCAAGCCACTCGCCGAGCATATTCAAGATGATAAAATCACAATTGAGATAATTGATAGTACACATTGTCGTGTAACTGCTGATGGTGGACTTTCAGCCCTTTTTGAGATTACCGAGTCCATTCCTAACGAACGTATTACGCTCATTTCTTCCGGTCAAGGTCTTCCCATTTCCGGTAAGTTAACTATCTCTCTTAAGGGGCTTAATGAGGAGACCCAGCTAAGCACAACTTTAGATGCCGATGTACCTATTTTTCTTAGGGGGATGGCAAAACCTATGATGCAGCAGGCAGCAGAGAAACTCGGAGAGACTCTATCTAAAGTTCCCTATAATGCATAACAGATGGGTACAAAAGCACTATTATGGAAAGATACTTTTTACGAGTATCTTGCCGCTATTTGCGCTTTGTTGTACTCCTGCGGTACGCTCCTCTATTCCATCTTACCCGGTTTATTGCGAGATAGACCTTAATAGTTCTGAGGCAAAAGACTTGCGGGCAGAGGGCGGCTGGATGGTGATAACACATCCCTCTACAGCAGTGACTCAGCTCGGCTTTGGCGGATTACTCATTATCCACTCCCCCATTACTGATGGCAATGGCAATTCATTTTATGCTTATGATGCAGCTTGTCCAATAGAGCGTTCCGCAAAGGTGCGCTTAACGGTCAATGACAAGCTCAATGCGTATTGCCCCAAATGCCACAATGAATTCAGCATTCTATACGGAGGGGGTAATCCCCTGACCGAGGGCTGCAAAGAGCCTTTACTCCGCTATGCAGTCTATTCCAATGGTTCCATGCTTATTATTCGTAATTACTAATGCGCCCACTTCGTCTCCTTGCATATCTAAACTCGCTTTTACTCTTGATGCTCTTCGGCATTAAGCTTTCCTATGCACAAGAAGACAACGTTAATACGGCTATGCTTACGGGTATTTACCCAGATGATCCGGAGCTAATTCACCGCAAGGAATCATTAAAGGCGTTTACTATGCATCCGTATATTTTTCGCCTTTCTCAAGCAGCCCCCGACACTACTTTTCTCAACTACTACCGCCGCGCCTTTCCGGAAGGGTCCTCTCTGGCTCTTGCCTACAATGGTAATGCAGTAGGACCTCGTTTGCTGCAAACCTATTTTGATCGAGCAAAAGAGTGGAATCCGTTTGTCTTTGGCAATGCTTATAAAGGTCTGCTTTACGAAGCAGACAAAGTGCTCTTCTACGATACTCAATCTCCTTATTCGGATGTTTCTTATTCCAGACATGGTGCTGTGCCACAGAGAGAAGAGCTCTTCGATATGACCTTAGCTATCAACTTTGGCAAGCATCTCAACTTGGGAGGTGACTTTGCCTACTGGTTTTCTCGTGGCAAGTATATAGCACAGCGAAGCAAAGCAGTTAGTTATCGTCTGTTTGGCTCACTAAACCTGGACCACTACGAGCTATATACTTGGGTTGGTAATAATTACTTTCGAATGACTGAGAACGGAGGAATTGCCGATGATAGCTATATTACTCATCCGGAGCAATATGCATCTGCTCGCCGAAATATAGAAGCCATTGAAATACCGGTTCGTTTTCCTTCCGGTGTTGGGAATAGCCATTTTGTAGGGCAAGCCCATCTCAATCACCGCTACAATTTTGGGAAAAAGCACTACTTCTTGGTGGGTAACACACTCCCTAACGGACGACCTGCCGAGCAAGACACTAGTATTTTTGTCTCCTTCGCAAGCATAGAGCACCGATTTGAATACTACAAGGGAACACGCATTTTTGTGGGTAATAATGAAGAACTAAGCAAAGTCTATCCACAGCATAATGCCTATTGGTGGGAACGAACGCGTAAAGACAAAGAGAAGAGTGCCATCCAATTTGAGCCTTTCGATTCCACACGCTATACGAAAATAAATAACACCATCGCCCTTTCTTTGCGTGAAGGCTTCCGCCCATGGGTTAAATTCGGGTTAACCGCCTATGTACGTCTACAAAACCAATTTTATTTCATGCGTGATACCATACCCGAAAATAATGGGCGAAGTCGGGATTTTTCCACCTATATTGGGGCGAATATTTCGCGCACCGGAGGAAATGGGCTACTGCAATTTGATGTAACAGGTGAAATGGCTCCTGTAGGACATGATGCGGGGAATATACGACTTGATGGGAATATTAGCACCCTCTTCAAGCTCTGGAAAGTGCCGGTCAATATAAAAGCCTTTGGCTACTTCCATAACCTTAAGCCGCCCGTTTTTATAGAACACCACAGAGGTAGTTATTTACGCTGGGATAAGGATTTCGGATTCATGCAGAAGCTTCTTCTCGGTGGTGTGCTATCAGCACCAAGTTGGGGAACTTCGATTTCTGTTTCTTCTGCTACACTGCGCAATACAATCTACTTTGATGAGGACTTTATGCCTTACCAACATGAGGGCATTGTACAAATACTTGAGGCTCGATTACGCCACAAACTGAACTGGAGAATCCTTAATTGGAATCTTGAGGCCTCCTATCAGATGACCTCTAATGCAAGCGTGATCCCCTTACCCATGCTCAGTGCTTATGCCTCTGTCTATCTTGACTTTTATGTTGCCAAGGTAATGCGGACCCAACTGGGAATTGACGGATACTTCCACACTCGCTACCATGCGCCATACTACGATCCCGCTACGCAACAGTTTATCAATCAAAAGAGCACCTCAGTCGGCAACTATCCGTTACTGAATATTTTTGCCAACTTCAAGCTCCGTCGTTGCCGCTTTTTCCTTGTTTATTACAATGCTGCAGAACTATTTCTCAATCCCAGTGAACGCTTCTCATTGGCTCACTACCCTGTGGATCCGGCCGGGCTTCGCATAGGCATCAGCTTCGATTTCAACAATTAATAGTAGTAAGGGGAAATAAAGTTTGCCCCTTTAAAAGAGTCCTAACAAAAAGTACTGATCTTTCTTTTGAAATATCAGTACTTTTCAGTTAAAACATATATACTTCTCAGATGAAACATCAATACCTTTTTCAATAGAGACTCCAAATATCCGGATACAGTTGTAGATGAGACAAAAGTATGAATAAATTTTTTGTTCCTTTCTGATTCGTTCCACGCAGACAAAACTCTATAAGCGTGTTGCTTATACCACAAATCATCATGCCGATCTAAACTATCGGACTGAAATGCAGAATAAAGTTCATTATCTAAAAACTCAAAAAAAAACGCTTCTTCGCACAACTGTGCAAAGAAGCGTTGATACCCGAAAAAGAGTTACTCTATTTACCTAAAGTGAAAGAGATCTGCCCAATTATAGCCCCATCCGAGAAAAAGTCTGCCCTGTAACGTCCCTCCAAGAGGGTTTCATTCACATTCCAAAAAAGAGAGACCGGCAATGTTTCTCCGCCATACTCAATCTCTCGCGAAACCGTAGCAGTAAGAGTCGTTCCTTCAAATTCAAACTGCTCTCCCTGAGGACCGGCGATAGGCTGATCATAGGGATTAAGGATACGCATATAGATGCGCCTTGCACCCGGCTCTGCGGTAATATTCTTACCAATTATCAGATCAAATCGGAGCGTAGCAATCCGGTTGATTCGTCTTGTAGTCTTACCATGCCGGTCAAGTGTAGCACAGCTTAATTGAGTGGCCTCCAAACGGGCAGCACGGGTAACCTGCTCGCTAAGTTTTCCTTTTTCTGCTTTGAGTTGATTTGCCTTCTGCTCAGAAGCTACATACTGAGTTCTTATTTCTTCGTTTTCTCTTCTTAGGGAGGCGTTAAGTTGCTGCAAGGAGTCTACTTGTACTATATAGCTTCGTAGCACTTTGCGTAGCGATGTTATCTCACTGCTAAGCTCTTTTATTCTCTTGTTATCAGTTGCTTTGGTTTGACGAAGTTCATCAGCAAGGCGCTCTACACGTGCTCTTTCACGAGAGAGTTGCACCATGAGAGAGTCACTGGATAGATGCATAAACTGCTCTCCGTAGCTCATTTCATCTTGTATCTTATCCATCTGAGCTCCATAGTCAGCCTGTAGCTGCTCAAGCTCTTCCTCCATTCGCTCCTTCTCAAGGGCTGCAAAGTCTGCACGCTCTTTTGTAAAGCGGCTGCGCTCTAAATGAAGAAAAATACCGCCTGCCGCTAAAATGAGTAAAACAGCAGCACCTATAATTATCAATAGTTTGGTTTGCTTAGTCATACTGCTTTTCTATTATTTTACCTGCTTAAATGCTCTTCTTTTCCATTTATATACCACCCTATCCCCTGAATTTACAAGTCCTTCATAACTATCCCGAAGCTGACTATTTGTACACTCTTCCGGGTGGGCGGTGATAATCATTAATTTTTCTTTTTCATTCCACGAGAGAGCCAAGGGAAGACTGACTCGTAACGACTCGTTGGCATCAGTAAGAAATATACTGCCATCCAATTCCGGCAATCCCAAACTTCCCTTGATAGGCGCTCCCTTTGTATCATAAAAACCCACCACTCCAATTCCTTGAGCAGTTGAAATAAGCATGAGTATGGGACGTCTTCTAAACTTCAATTTAGCAAACTGAATTTTCGTAGAAGAGCCTTTATATCGTACTGCAAGCTGGTTCTCTGTGCGTGCCTCTACTATCAATTCTCCGGTTCCCCTAGGAAAGTCGATAGAAGCACCTACAGGCTTCTCAAAAAGCTGTGCCAGTACCCCATCAGCTGAAATAAAAGGTATTTCTTCTTGAGGAAGCTGCGCCATCATCTCCCTAAGATTCTGCGCCTGAAGAAAAAGAGGGGAAAAGAGTATACAGCCTATCAGAATAGGTAAGTGTACCCAACGGAAATATGACTTGTTCATCGCATTGCTAAAGCCTTATCACTCATACAAAGATAATGAAATCACCCCGAAAGGAAACGCTTACGGGGTGACACATTTATAAATGAAAGCAATAGATCTATTTGGAGTATATACGGTGAAGATGAATAGTAGCTCCCTGTATGTGTGCCTTAAAAGGAGGAGTCACCTTCGTTACATCAATCTCTGCCTCTTTTACTTCAGGGAAAAACTCGGCTCCAATACGGGATAGTATCCGACCGGCTAAATGCTCCAAAAGCTTAGAGGGCTGCGCATTCTCTTCTACCACAATTCTGTATAAATCGGCATAGTTAACCGTTGTGGTTACATCGTCTGTAGCCGCGGCTAAAGAGAGATCCAGATAAATCTTAAGCGTGAAGGTAAACCAATTGCCCACCACGCTCTCTTGAGGGAGTACTCCATGATACCCCCTCAGCCGTATATGATCCAAAGAAATAGAGTCCACTACTCTTCAGGAGCAAACATAGGATCCCAAGGCGGAAGCATAATGGGCTTACGCTTTGTCAGAGCTTTTGCCCTCTCAGTAAGGAAACGCTTCTCTACAACAATACGGAAGGTATATTCATCAAACCATTCGTCAGTCATTATGAGATGCCCCTTGTAACCGGATTCTGCGCCCCAACTATTTTCTACCATCCACTTAGTAGGCTTACCATTAGCATCCAAATCCACAGCGACTAAGGTCATCGCATGGGTGGAGCCGCTTGCCCCTGTGAGAATACGCTCTCTTTTGTTCATATTAAGCGGCATTCCTGCCATAGAGGAATAATCATAGTTATCCATTGACAAAATACCCGTCTTACGATCCAACTGCTTACCCACATCACAAGAATAGTAGAGCATTCTATTCTCTTTCAGTGAGGCAATAGCCATTTCTTTAAGTTCTTCAATCGGGAGATTCAAATAAGTCCAATTCTCACCATCATAGACATGTCTATCATATTCGATTTCATAGCACTGATTGAACTCTTTAGAGGGATCGTTCATTATCATTACATACTCCTTGCATAAGTCACGACCGATCAGATCATGATAAAACGACTGCGGAGTGTACTCCTTAGAGGCAATAACTTTCCCGGAGGCATCTTTGAGTGTGTAATTAAACTTAAGGGGAGGCTCGCCCAAGTTAAGTACGAGAATACGGTAAACAGCTTTTAGAAGCTCTTTTTTGGTATCCATTAGCTGCTGCTGAGAAGCCCCCTTTGAAGCAGCATCGCGCATACGTATTCCGCCTTGACGCAGTATGGTTGCAATCAAAGAGGACATGCGAGATGTATTATTGCTGGCTGCTGTTTCAGGCATTACATCAGAAGGTACAACCCCATACTTCATAATATTGTCTGAAACGCCGGTGAACTGTCCGCCATCTCCAATCGGATGATTAAACAGCCAAATAACTGTTTGGTCACTCATAGGCTTGCTCCTTGTATCAATAATAGCTTGCAAGAAAAGATTTGCTTTCTCAAGCTGATCATAGAAGAAGGAGTAACAATGCGAAAAATAAAAAGGAGTAGCTAAATCATGCTTAATCACCGCCTCACTACGAAGCACATTTAGACCGGTAAACAACCAACAACGTCCCGACTGCTTTTGATCGGTAATACCTACTTGCGGCACACGATAGGTAAAGACATCGTTGGGTTTAGCTCCTCGAACTGCATTGTCAAAGGTCATTCCATTGACTACCAGTATATTTTGTAAAGCTCGATCCGTAGAGCTTAAGGAAGCTGTTTGACGGAGTTCCTTGAGTAATGCGTCATCTATTCCCCCATGCTGGGCACTCAGACTACAAATTGAGAGTACTAAGCACAGAGCAAAAGATGAAATCAGGGTTATTCGTTTCATATTATTTCTATTAATTAATGATCGTCATTTTGATATAATGTGGCATCTTAGTTTCCGGGTCGTACAGTGCAATCAAATAGACTCCAGACGGCAGGCGCTCTCCATTATCTCCTCGCGCATTAAACTTGTAAGAAGCCCCATTGGATACCGCAGAGTGAAGAAGCCTACCTGACACATCTGTAACCTTTATCTCCATTCCTGCAGTAAGCCCCACTATGGTGATTAGATCAGGATCTTCAGGACGAAGAGGATTGGGATATACATGCATCTCACTACGCTTCTCTTTGTCAAAGCGACGACTCCCTGTTTGATACGTGACCAATCCCACATCAGTGCCAATGAAAAGCAGACCGGTCTCATTGTCTATGTCAAGGGTATTGACCGCATTGGAGGGTAAGATACTATTCTCTGCCGTAAAGTGCTCTAATATCTCAGAAGCATCCTCATTGACCAAATAAATACCCTCTCCTTCAGTAGCGAACCACTTGTTATTATTTTTATCAATTGCGATATCTATAATGGGAACATTGTCGAGCATGTAATATAAGTTTGGCTCGACTCCGCCAATAGGACGAACTGCTACGGGTATAGTATTCCCCTTAACAGCTGCTTGATAGTTGTTGATAAGAAGTGGTCCCTTATTAGAACCGATCCACAGTCCTCCTGCGTTATCCAACTTCATGCAGTAGTAGCGCGTAGCCTCAATCAGCTTACCATTACGATCAGAAAACTGACTGATATAATTGGTAAAATCATCACTGAGATCATTGGGCGTTCCCTTGTCGTCAAATATGAATATACCTTGCGAACCATCTATTCCACCACCTCGGCGATTAATACAAGTCCACTTGCTGCCTCCGGGTAGAATTACTGTAGACAGGAAGCTATTAACTCCGGCAATAGGTTTACTGAAGTAATTATGCCACTTCTTATCCTTATCGTAATAGTAAATATTATTTTGCACACCCCCCTGCATCATCCACAGGCCACCCTTTTCATCAAAAACCAAGCTCCCTACACGAACGTATCGGTTCAAATGCTCGGTATCATCCGGCAAGGCAGATTGTAAGGGGCTATTTAACGTATTATAGAGGGCGACAAACTGATAAGAATTAAATTCATACAAGCCCTCTCCCCATGCTCCGGCGTATATATGCATCGGGTCGTTAGGGTCAGGAACTACCGAAACTAAGTCATAAAAAGAGTGGCGAAACTCTTCCGGCATTTCGCGATAGGTAATGGAGTGCCAAACCCCATTCGGTTCACGAACCTTTACGCTTCCGGGTGTCCAATAGCGATCAATTCCGCGGCCACCTCCAACAGCATAGTAATAGCCCTTATAGAGCATAGCATCAAAGAAGTGATTGTCTGCCGGTCCATTCCAGGAGGGAACAGAAGTGCTAATAGAGCCATCCTCAGAATCAAGATGAAGCGTTAGGACAATAGAATCTCTCACTCCATAAAAGAGGTGCGATTCGTTATTCACCGAACCATCCAATAGGGCGTCTCCTTCAAAAGAGAAACGCTTGATACCCTCATTTGGACTATATCGAACTATTTCATTGTTTTTTAGCAGGACAAGACTCGTACCATTAGCAATGCCTCTTTCCACATACCACTCCCGTGGTTGCAGTGTATGTGTTTCGTACGCATATTCATGGAGCGTTTTCTCATTATCTAAGAGCATCAACACTCCATCAGAGGAGAAAATATTGGTAAAGCTATTCGCTTTGATACTTGTATTGAAGCTCAGTGTCGTCCAAGCTTCAGGATCTTGCAAATTAGCGTTCAGAGAAGCTACTACAAGCTCTCCCTTCTGTTTGAGTGCATAAATACGATCCCCACATATAGCAATGTCCATAATTGGGGTCATCATCATATAGGTAGCAACGATAGAGGCGTTTGCAACGTCTAACTCTAATATGCCAAAGTGCGTGGAAAGAAAAGTTCTCCCGTTGTCAAATACCATACGTGTAATGGCACGATCTTGAATAACAAGATTCTCATAGACTGCAGAGATGTTTCGCACCTTTCCATCTGCATTAATAATATCTATATTACCGGATTTGTAGTAGACGATAAGCGAAGAGGTAGCCCGATCGTACCCTATTTGCAATATGTTGGTATCCGAGAGCCCTTTCTCCTTACCAATAGAGACTACTTGCTCCAAAGACTCTGGACTAAGGAGAAAAAGCCCGCCCTCAGAGAGAATATACACACCATCCGGGGTATCCTCTACAGAGACTATATCCCCTAAAGCAGGCATAGACTGCCACAAATCTTCCTGAGAGGAGACAAGAGATACAAAAGAAACCGATAGTATAAGTAAATAGAAGAGTTTCTTCATTGCAAAAGGAATGACTTAAATTGAGCTAAAGCACGAGCACGATGACTAAGAAAATTCTTTTCGATGTCGGTCATCTCCGCAAACGTCATGCCATACCCGTCCGGTACAAATAAAGCATCGTAACCAAAACCATTTGTTCCCCTCTCCTCGTTAATGATCCTTCCTTCCACTATTCCTTCGAAAAGATGCTCCTCACCCTCTGAGTCAATGTATGCGATGACTGTTCGAAATCGCGCAACATGTGGCTGATCAAAAGTACTGAGCTCAGCTAATAGCTTCTGCCGATTAGCTTTATCATCGTGATCTAACCCTGCAAAACGAGCCGAATGAACTCCCGGTGCTCCATTCAACTGCATTACCTCTAAAGCTGTATCATCTGCAAAACAAGGCAAGCCGCACTGTTCATACCCATGACGTGCTTTTATAAGCGCATTTCCCTCTACCGTATCGGCATTTTCTTCGGGAGAATCTTTATAATTAACATCCGAAGGCGAAATAAGGGTTATCACAGGTGCCAAAATAGCAGCTGCTTCCTCCTGCTTGTGACGATTGAATGTGGCGAACAAAAGTTTATGCATACAGTATAGATGGTGCTAATACTCTAAGTTGGTAATGGAGCCATATGGAGGCAAGTAAGCAAAGGCATCTTCCAGAGAAGCGCCTAATACAATACTACGTGCGCAATTAATCACCCCCCCATGACAAAAGACTAGAATTTGTCCATAACCTTTCCTCTTTTGGTCATCTAAAAAACTCTTAACCCTATTCTTTTGGTCGGTCAACGACTCACCGTTCGGGGTAGGCTGATCAATATAGGATCTAAAAAAACAGGAAATATCATTTGTAGTAAGTATTTCACTCCATGGTTTCATCTCCCAATCGCCAAAATCCATTTCTTTTAAACGGTTATCTTCTACAGCTGTAACATAACCGCAGCGATGGGCCAAACGCTTAGCACGAAGTAAAGGACTGGTAAAGATTACGTCCGAGGTCCTTGCTATTGGAGCTACTTCAAGAGATACAAGTGCTGCCTCTTCTTCAAAAGTATCGCGCAAGCCTACATCAGTCACCCCATAGCAAACAGTTACTACGTCCATAACGACCGCTGTATGACGCACTAAACTAACCCTCATTGATTTCCCGAGCGTCTTCCACCGTCCTGCTTATTGCCACCCCTACGGGTAGCTCCATAATCATTATGATTGCGGTTTCCAGAGCGATAGACACTGCGATGATCATCGTTAGACCGTGCATTACGACTACGTCGCTCTTCATTTCCACGATAGGGATTAGAAGATCGACGACCGCCCTCTTCATCATGAGAATAACGGTTATTTCTATACTTATTGTTTTTACGAACTATATCCGTTTTTCCTTCGTCTGAAAAGGACTCTTTATTTCGTCTACTATGATCGTTTGGTGCGTATCCGCTCTTTTCCTTGTAGCGATAGGAATCAGCTTGTCGTTCCCTCCTTTGGAAAGTGGTTTTTCTATCCCCACCAACGTTTTCCCTCCTATCAGAAGTATGATCGCTGTAGTCAGAGTCATATGTTTGAATCTCGCTATCAAACTGAGCTCTTCGAGGACGCTTGGAAGGTTTAGAGGGCGAGGAATCTCTGCGCCTCCTTCCTCCGTAGGAATTCATGGATTCCTCCTCATTGAGAAACTTCTTGAATTTAGCCGGTTCTGAGGAGCGTCTTGCTTCTCCGCCTCGCTTAAAAGAAGAAGCACGGCCTCTCCTTGGGCTATCCTCATAATCTTCATCATCAAAGTAGTCTTCGCCTGCAATACGTAGTCCTACCGTTTGCTCATAGAGCAACTGCTTCTGCTCTGCATTGTACTGCGCAATCAGCTCGGCTACAGGGAGATCTCCACCATTGACGGTTACTTCATCGTCTGGCTCAACCAGATCGGAGAGCTCAGCTTGTATACCGTTTATTTTAACCTGCCCCGAGACAATCAACTCTTCTACCTCGCGTCGCGAACCAAGCCCGGCATTGGCCAAGAGCTTATTTATTCTCATATTCATCTATTTGTTTACTGAGGCTTCAAGGCCTCTGAAAGGAGTTAATATATAGCTTTCTATTTGTTTTTTTTCTTGTGGCATCTCTTGCAAATAAACAACAGGGACACCTACTAACTGAGCCATTTGAAGGCGTGAACTATCTACTCCAACTACCATTCGCAAACGGCTTAGCATACTCAATTCTTCATAAAATGAGACATAAGGATACACATCTTTAGGCAGGGGATCCGTAGTTCTTATCTTTTCAGAAAGAGACTTATCTAACCCTATGACAACACTATTCAAAGAAAAAGATTCCTTTAGAATAGCCTTAGTACGCAAAGCGGCATCTAAATTAGCCACCGAGTGATCCGCTTTACTAAAAGGGACTAAACCTATTTCATAGTGAGCATCCTCTCTGCCCAAATAGATCGGTACTTGCATCACAGCCTCATGGTAAGAAAGGCTTTCTTGTAGCAATCCGGCTTTTTGGAAACAGGCTTCAAAAGCATGTAAGTAACGCTCACTCTCTACAAAAGAAATATGGTCACCACTCTGCTTATGCAAAGCCTCCGGACGACTTATACGATAAGTCTTTACTCTCCCATAAGTACGCAATACATGTGTAATATAACGGCTCCGCTTACTCCGTTCCAAATCTATCACCCCGGAAAAGCGTTCATAGAGAAGTTTACGCGAGAAACGAAATAGCCCTACAATGCTCTTGTCCGTATTATCCAGATCTATCACCATAGCCTCCAAATTGGATGGAGCATTGACTAAGATGCCGGTTATAGAGGGTTTCATCAAGAAAGTGAATCGAACATGCGGATTCATACGCACCATAGGATATACCACCCGTAAAGAGAGTGCTACATCAGCTAAAGAAGATGTGCGTATAATTAAGAAATGAGGCCGTTTCTTCATTATCCCATGCGTATTAGTATGGTAGCCCTTATTCGTTACTTCTCTTTAGAATAACTCCATGTGTACGCTTTTATGGTATTCATCATGAGAGAAACAATGGTCATGGGACCTACCCCACCGGGTACAGGGGTTATATAAGAGCACTTAGGCGCAACTCTATCAAAGTCTACATCTCCGGTGAGCTTGTAGCCACTTTTCCTTGTTGAATCAGGTACGCGCGTAGTTCCCACATCAATTACCACAGCCCCTTCCTTGACCATATCTTCCTTAAGGAACTCCGGTTTACCCAAAGCTGCTACGATCAGATCTGCACTCTGACAAATCTCCTTCATATTCTTGGTAGCACTATGACATACCGTTACCGTACAGTTACCGGGCTGCGCCTTGCGCATCAAGAGCGTAGCTATAGGCTTTCCTACTATATTACTACGCCCGATTACTACCGCATGCATTCCATTCGTATCGATATGATAACGATTAAGTAACTCAAGGATTCCTTGAGGGGTAGCAGAAAGAAAAGAAGGTAACCCTATCGAGGTTCGACCTACATTAATGGGATGAAAGCCATCCACATCTTTTCTAAAATCGATTCTCTCCATCACCTTCTGCTCATCAATATGCTTAGGCAACGGAAGCTGTACTATATACCCGTCTATATCAGGATTATTGTTGAGGCGATCTACTTCTTGTAGTAATTGCTCTTCTGTGATATTCTCATCGAAGCTAATCAGTGAAGATGCAAAACCCACCTCTTCACATGCTTTTACTTTTGAAGCAACATAAGTCTCGCTGCCACCATCATGTCCTACTAAAACAGCAGCCAAATGAGGTCTGCGTCCTCCTTTAGCAACTATTTCTGCTACACGCTGGCGAATTTCTTCTTTTATTTCAGACGATACTTTTCGTCCATCCAATATCTGGTACATATGTATTGTTCGTATAGTTTATCTTCTCCTGGCTTGCTTACGCTTATTCTTTTTCTCCGCTTTGACACTCATAGTTTGAACCTGCTTCATCATCTTACGCATTTGATCAAATTGATGCATCAAGCGGTTCACCTCTTGCTGGGAGGTTCCACTTCCCTTGGCAATACGTTCTTTACGAGAACCATTAATGACTGAGGGTTTAGTACGCTCTTCAGGGGTCATTGAATATATAATGGCCTCAATTCCCTTAAAGGCATCATCGCTTATATCAATATCCTTTATAGCCTTACCAACGCCCGGGATCATAGATGCAAGTTCTTTCAGATTACCCATACGTTTAATCTGATGAATTTGTTTTAGGAAGTCGTTGAAATCAAACTGATTTTTTGCAATTCGTCTCTCCAAACGCCTTGCCTCATCCTCATCTATTTGCTGCTGGGCTCGCTCAACAAGAGAGACTATATCGCCCATGCCCAAGATTCGGTCAGCCATACGGGAAGGATGGAATTGATCCAACGCTTCCATCTTTTCTCCGGTACCGACAAACTTAATAGGTTTGTCAACTACCGCTCTCACACTCAATGCTGCACCGCCTCGGGTATCCCCATCGAGCTTAGTAAGTACGACTCCACCAAAATTGAGCCTATCATTAAAAGCCTTTGCAGTATTTACTGCATCCTGACCGGTCATTGAGTCTACTACAAAGAGTATTTCTCCAGGATTGACAGCTTCTTTTATCGCTGCTATTTCCTGCATCATTTCTTCGTCTACTGCAAGACGACCGGCGGTATCTATTATTACTGTATCGTACCCATGTTGACGAGCGTAATCTACTGCATGCTGTGCTATTTCTACAGGCTGTTGGTTTCCTTCCTCTGTATAAACAGGCACAGAGAGCATTTCTCCAAGCACTTTCAACTGGTCAATAGCAGCAGGTCGATATACGTCGCAAGCCACTAACAAGGGTTTACGATTACGCTGAGTTTTGAGCCATTTGGCAAGTTTGCCGGAGAAGGTTGTCTTACCACTTCCCTGTAGACCGCTCATCAAAATGATGGCAGGCTCTCCTTCTAATGTAATATCTACGGCCTCACTACCCATGAGTTTTGTAAGCTCCTCATGGACTATTTTAACCATCATTTCGGAGGGCTTTACGGCAGTTAATACATTTCTACCCAAAGCCTCCTCTTTTACTTTTTCTGTAAACTGTTTCGCTACATTGTAATTAACGTCCGCATCAAGCAAAGCTCGACGCACATCTTTCATTGTCTCAGCAACGTTAATTTCAGTGATACGACCCTCCCCTTTTAGTGTCTTAAAGGATCGTTCAAGGCGTTCGCTTAGATTCTCAAACATTTAAACTTATACGGAGTCTATTCTATGAAATTAAATGATTGGTAGCTGTATCCGGGAATACGACCTTTGGTTTGAAGGTCATTGCCTCCTCGGGTGTCATTTGAGCATAGGTCATAACAATAATCACATCTCCTACTTGAGCAAGACGCGCCGCAGCTCCATTAAGGCATACCATACCGCTACCTGCAGGGCCCTCTATAACATAGGTATCAAGGCGTGCTCCATTATTGTTATTGACAATATATACGTGCTCTCCGGGTATGATACCCGCTGCCTCTAAAAGCAACTTGTCAATAGTTATACTACCAATATAATTAAGGTCTGCTTCAGTCACACTAAGGCGGTGTAGCTTTGACTTTAGTACTTCAACGAGCATAACAAATCAGTAAATTCTAACCAAGGCAGTGTAAAGTGCCTGCATTTACATACATCTTTGTACAATTTGTATCGTGTTGTCAATATCTATCAACGTAGATCTATAACCTCTGCTGTAGGATAATCAACTGCTCGCTGAACAAAGTCTTTACGAGTAAGCTCTCGGGCAATTTGCTCCTTCGTAATGGACACAACTGTCGTGATCCCATCTTTAGAAACAGACTCAATTCGGGTAGGCAGTACTCTTCCTTGCTCAAAGGTAACAATAAAACGTCTTACCGAACTCTCTTTATCGAGTGTTGACAAAGCATAAACTTGCTTTCCTCCTTTAGAGGAGATCATTTTTCGTGGATAAAGATTCCACGATGAGAGTATCAGGATAGGATTCATATCTGCTATGCGCTCCTTTTTACCATCAAAAAGCACATAACTATTATTCTTGCTATCATAATAGGTGTAGCTCCTCTCTCCGTCAAAATTGACATCTAATGCATCAAAGCGGAGTCTAAAACTACGATCCAACAACTTCACACTTCCTGTAGTGTAATACAAAACCTCGCCTTTGTTATTTATAGTCTCGCTTTTAAAGTCAACGATTACACCGTTGCGTATACGCTGCAAAGCACCCTCAAAGAGAGCTTTTTCGTCGGACTTATTCTGAGCGGATACAGGTAGCCCAAGCAGGACAAATAGAGCACCCACCAAGAACTGCCGTAGCGTCAACCTATTCTGATTCATCATTATCCAATCTCCAAGAACTACTCCGAGAGCATCTTATTCAAAGCGTATAAATCCGGCACTAGCACATCTCTGGGGCGACTTCCCTTTTGCTCAGATACTATACCAGCCCGCTCTAACTGGTCCATAATACGACCGGCTCTATTAAAGCCAACCTCAAAATTACGCTGTACATCACTTGTAGAGGCCCGTTGCTTTTCTACTATCATCTCGGCAACTTGCCTAAAGAGAGGATCGAGAGGGCCGGAAGATGCATCGGCACGAAGTGTGCCATCAGATGAAGTTTGCTCTGCATCCGGCAACTCATAAGGCGTAAAAGGAAATTGCTGAGCTCCCACGAAATCTACTATTCGCTTCGTTTCCGGAGTATCAATAAAGGCACACTGCAAGCGCTGCATCTCTTTGCCTTGATAAAAGAGCATATCCCCACTACCCACTAATTGATTGGCACCGGTAGTATCCAAAATGGTGCGGGAATCGATTTGAGAGAATACCCTAAAAGCGATTCGCGAAGGAAAATTAGCTTTAATCGTACCGGTAATCACATCTGTAGAAGGACGCTGCGTAGCTAATACCATGTGAATGCCGGCAGCTCGTGCCTTCTGCGCTATTCGGGTAATCGGCTTTTCTACCTCCTTACCAAGCTGCATAATCAGATCTGCGAACTCATCCACAATAAGCACAATATAAGGGAGTTGCCGGTTTTCTTCGCCTTTTTCGGTTAGACGCGGCAAACGCCCCGATTGATACATTCTATTGTATTCCTTTATATTACGTACTTTAGCCTCTGATAGAAGCTCATACCGTGCATCCATTTCCTGACAAAGAGACAGGAGCACAGGGACTACCCTTTCCATCTCAACAATTATGGCACTCTCCTTATCAGGCAATGACGCAAAGAAGAGCCGCTCAATAGGCTTGTAGATAGAAAACTCGAGCATCTTCGGGTCTATCATGATAAACTTCAGCTGCGAGGGTTCCTTACAATAAAGCAGTGAAGTAATCAATACATTGAGCCCAACACTTTTCCCCTGTCCTGTAGCACCGGCTAACAAAAGATGAGGAGTTTTAGTGAGGTCAAACATAAATACATCGTTCGTAATGGTTCTACCCATTGCGACCGGAAGGCTCATCGTGCTTTCATTATACTTACGCGACGCCAGCAGCGAGTGAATGCGCACGATTTGTGACTTTTTGTTGGGCACTTCAATCCCAATCGTACCCTTACCGGGTATCGGTGCAATAATACGAATACCGCCTTCTGACTTTAAGTTGAGGGCAATATCATCTTCCAAATTACGGATACGGGATATCTTGACTCCTGCATCGGGCTGTATTTCATAGAGGGTTATGGTAGGACCCACAGTAGCCTTAATAGGGACGGCTTTTATCTTGAAGCTCTCAAGTGTCTCTATAATCTTTTGTTCTTTGGCCTTTATATCCTCCATGTCAGGCCCCTCTTCCACCTCATCAACTTGATCCAACAAGTCTAACGAAGGAAACTCATAGCCACTGCTCTCAGAGGCTGCTTTCGGCACCTGACTTTCCACAGCAGCAGAAAGGGGATCCCCTTTAGCTTGCTCCACTACTAAGCGTGACTCGGTAGTATTAGGTGAGGTGGTTGGCGAAGCTACCTGAACAGGGCGATCCGGCTGTGCGTCTTCAACTGTATTGGATTTAGGTTGAGCATCCTCTTCGGTAGTCTCTTTCTTCTCAACGCTCTTAGCCTTACGTTTCCAGCGAAAAATACTCTTTACAGGCACCTCGTCACCGGGAGTAAAGCTTTCTTCTTCGGCCGCTTCTTCCTGCTTATCAGTTGTTAACTGTTCACGAATAGACTCTAATGCTCCTGTGGCTGAATTCTCCTGCTGTGGCTCCTCAGGAATAGATGGATCCTGCTTCTCCTTTCTGCGCCCCAGAGAGAAAACCTTACGAAACCAAACTACCGAACGAGGGTCATAAATAACCACTATCGAAACAGCTCCAAATAGGAGAAAAAACACAACACCCACTATACCAATATTAAGCATAAGTGCATCACGGAGCCAATCTCCATGTAAGCCTCCTATTCGAAAAGTCATTTGCGAGGGATCGAAAAGAAGCGATATAGAGGAAGCAAATAGTGAGATCCAAATTGCTGACAAAGCCGCAACAATGAATAGGTGCCAGGCATTTCCTTTTTTTACCACCTTCATTAACTTGAGTGATAGGTAACCGGCATAAAAAAGCAAAACAAAGCTCCCCACTCCCAAAAAGCAGTCAATCAATCCGTCTGCTATAAAGGCCCCTCTTAAACCAAGTGGATTGAGTGCAGAAGTACCATTTCCCATTACGGTACTAAAGGAGCTGCTTTTCACAATACTATAGTCACTTCCGGCAGTAAACAAATAACCGGCAGAAGCGATTGTAATCACAATTACAATAACGAATAACAATAAGCTCAGTAAAAAACTGATCCAATCCTTACGCACTGCCGAAGTAAGCTGCCCTGCAACCTTAAAACTCTTGTTGGTAGCGTTTTGGCTCTTACCTTTTGATGAGTGCTTATAATGCAGACGTTTCTTGTTTTCTGCCATTATAATACATTGATTAATTCAAAGTCCATTCCGTTGCAAAGGTAACCAATCTGCTTTATATCGGTAAAAAATATTCGCTTCTTTTATTGGTCAATTCATGAGATGCTAAAGGGGGATACATTTTATCCCTATCTTTTACTTGAAAGATCAGAACCTTTTAGCTGAAACATCTATACCTTTTAGATAAAACATCTGTACCTTTCTAAAACAGCTCATTCTACGACTCAGCCCCCCCTTTTTAGCGGAAAAGAGAGCTTTTGTACTGCAAAGTCTGACTAGCTTATTTAGAAAGAATTGCCGACATTTTTTTGGGATTATTCAGTAGCGACACCGCTGCTTTTATCTGTGTATCCTGAGGAAGCATATGGGCATAGAAGCCTTTTCGATAAGCCCTTCGCAATACAATCTGTGCCTCAATATACTCCTTGACATCTTTTTTGTTACGCTCTAATTCCGTTTTAATGTCAGGGGTGATACGCTTGCGGAAAGCGCTGAGTGCTTCCTTATTATAATCAATAGACCCCTCAGAGATAAGCACTTTCTCTAACATATCGAGCACATACATGCTGTAGGGTTTATAGTTATAGGCCCCCTCTGTAAGCATTTTGCCGAAGGAATTATACTCCTCCTCAGTTAGGGCAAATGAACCGGGTACGATAGGCCGAGTAGCCTCTCTTTCGTATTGCACAATCCAATCAAAGACCAATGTATCGGCTGCCAAATAACCCACGAACGCCTTTAGGGAATCCGCCACAAGGGGAATATCCGGTGTAATACCTCCTGAAGAGTAAACCTTTCGTCCGGCTAAGGTGAAATAGGGAGCACCAAGCGAATCTGCCTGAGTCAGAATAGAATCACTCTTCCCCAAATGGTCGTATTGAACTTTTTGTATCGAGCGTCCACTGGGCGTATAGTAATGTGCCGTGGTAAGCTTGAGCATTGCATCCTCGGGCATGCGAATCGTCGACTGCACTAAGCCCTTACCATAACTTCTTGTTCCCATGATCACCGCTCTGTCCAAATCCTGGAAAGCTCCGGCTACAATTTCAGAAGAGGAGGCTGTTTCCTCATCAATCAATACAACCATGGGTATATCCGGAGCAACGGGATTAGAGGTAGTCTTATAGACGGCATCTGAAATATTTTCCGCACCTTTCCTCCCTTTTACGGAAACGACAGCGGTGCCACGAGGTACAAACATAGATACTAGTTCAACAGAGCTCTGCAATACCCCACCTCCATTACCTCTCAAATCCAAAATAAAAGCTTTTGGATGCTCCTTATTGAGAAGGTCTGTAAAGGTTTTCCTAAACTCAGTCCCTGCATCCTGCATAAATGAAGAGAGCCTGATTAAGGCGATTCCATCGTCTATCATACCTGCATAGGCGACCGGCGAGATATAGACCTCCTTTCGCTTAAAGTTAAAGCTAAGAGGCTCTTTTACACCCTTACGCATTACTTTCACATGGATCATTGATCCTTCCGGCCCACGAAGCGCCTTACTCACCTCGGGAGTAAAAGCATGCGTAAAATCCTTATTGTCAATAGAGAGGATTCTATCTCCTGCCTTTATTCCCGCCAAAGCAGCAGGCTGCCCCTCAAAGGGTTCATTGAAGATCACAGTTGTATCGGGGCGTTGGCTGATAATAGCACCCACTCCCCCATAATTACCCGTAGTACTCTCACTAAAACTCTGTACCTCACTCTTTGTCATGTACTGAGTATAAGGATCTAGTAGCTCCAACATTTTATTGAGAGCTATAGCATTAATCTTCTCTAAGTCAATCGTATCTACAAAGTAACGTTGCAAATTAGAGTAAACTGCCCCCGTGGTGCGAATGGCCCGTACAAATTGCTCTTCAGGAGTAATCGGACTCTTTTGCTCCACTGTATCAGTTTGCGCCTGTAGCGTGCCACATAAGCAGGTTACAGACAGCATGATCCATAATGTCTTTTTTATCCACATAATAGCTTCTTTACTACGATGTACAAAAGTAACGATAAATAAAGTTTCTTTTTCCATTCATTCTCTTTCGTTATCTACAAATACAATATAGAAAGAGGTGAATTTAGAGCACCCTATTGAAAAGCATCTTAGTTAGTCTGCTGCTTTTGTAGAGGGACTTGCAGTTTCTTAGAAAGAGAAGAAAAATAGCGTCTACGCAACAGATAGTACTCCATAACTACCGAACCGCGACCCGGAATAAGTGGATTCATTTCATCCTTAGGGGGTTGATAGATTCGACGCATCTTTTTGTATTCACTTCTTGCTTCAAACACTGCTTTACAAGCTCTTTTTTCTCCCTTAAGGTAAAACATGAGAGCTGAGAGCACGTCTAAAAAAGAGCGCACCAATAGCACTTTTCTCGAGCGATTACGGGAGAGGTTTTTGTATAGCATCAGTAGGTTGTTTCTGAAATTCAATTTAACCTTCAATGCATCTCCACTCTCCAAAGTGGCACCCCCGACATGATATACTACGCTTGAAGGAACGCAAAAAAGCGTCTCTCCTCTTCTCTGTATTCTGAGCGCTAGATCAATCTCTTCCATATGCGCAAAGAAAGCTTCATCAAAGCCTCCAACTGCCCAAAAACTTTTGCTCCTGATGAACAAGGCTGCACCAGTAGCCCAGCCGACTGATACCGGTTGCTCATACTGTCCGCTATCCACCTCCACTGAGTCAAAGAGTCGCCCCCTGCAATAGGGATATCCATAGCGATCGATATACCCTCCGGCAGCACCGGCATATTCAAATTGTTGTGTCTGTTTATAGCTCTTTATCTTTGGCTGAATAGCAGCCACCATAGGATGTGTAGCAAAGAAAGCAAGAGGAGCATCAATCCATCCTTGTGTAACTTCTACATCACTATTCAGTAAGCAGTAAATCTCCGCATTCACATCCCGTAAAGCTCGGTTGTAGCCTCCTGCAAAACCTTTGTTATCAGGATAGGCAAGCACTTGCACTTGAGGATAGTGAGCTTTAATATAGTCTATAGAATCATCGGTAGACCCATTATCTGCCACTATAAGATCTACACCCTCATAGTCAGTATAACGACAAAGAGAAGGTAGGAATTGCTCTAATAGGGTCCTTCCATTCCAATTCAAGATTACAACAGCAAGCTTTTTCATAAAGGGCGGATTAATCTTTCAGCAAGGTACCCATACATTGTTCTTCATTATGAGGCAGTTGCGTGCCAATATATGCAGGTACAACTTGTGCTATGGCGGTTGGGTCGAAAGGAGCGGCTAATTTGATATAGTTATCCGTAAATCCGTGCATATACCCCTCATGCTCTGTACTCTCCCAAAGAACGGGACGACTCTGTCCACAAAAGCGTTGATAAAAAGCACTGATATGCTGCGAACTGAGTTCTTGGAGAAGATTGGAGCGCATCCGCTTTTTCGCAGGCGTTACTATATGGGGAATAGAAAGTGCAGCGGTATCCTTACGCTCACTATAGGTAAAAAGATGAAGCCTTGTGAATGGGGTATCTCGAAGAAAGGAGCGTGACTCCTCAAATAAATCGTCTGTTTCGCCACGCATACCGACAATTACATCTAACCCTATAAATGCATCAGGCATCATACGTACAATACGCTCTATACGATCGGTAAAGAGAGCCCGGCGGTACCTTCTACGCATCAAGCGCAGCACTTCGTCACTTCCGCTTTGTAAGGGAATATGCCAATGTGGCATAAAATGCTTTGAAGCTGCAACGAGGTCAATTAGTTCATCGCTGATAAGCTCCGGTTCCAACGAGCTTATTCTGTACCGCTCAATACCCTCTACAGCGTCCAATGCCTTGACTAAGTCCTCCAGGCGTTCGCCTGTGGTGCGGCCATAGTCCCCTATATTAACTCCGGTAAGCACTATTTCACGCCCTCCGGCTTCCACTACTCTCTCGGCAGCTGCTACCATAGAGGCAATAGAGCCATTGCGACTTCTTCCCCGAGCTTTGGGTATAGTACAATAGCTACAAGCGTAGTTACATCCATCCTGCACTTTCAGGAAGTGACGCGTTCTATCATCTCGGGAGCATCCCTCTTCAAATCTGTGTTGAAGCTCCTGCTCGCCTCCCGTAAAGATCTCTTTTTTACGAGAAATCTCTATGCCATTTTGCTCTGCAGTAAGCAGTTCGGTAATATGCTGGGCAATTTCGCTCTTTCTGCCCGACCCAACTACGATAGAGACGCCTTCAATAGCAAGGATCTCCTGTGCGGCAAGCTGCGCATAACAACCGGTAACTACCACTACAGCTCCGGGGTTGGCACGTACTACCTGCCGTATCAGATTGCGCCCTTTCTTATCAGCCTGAGAGGTAACACTACAAGTATTGATCACGCAGATGTCAGCACGCTCTCCCTCCTCGGCTCGCTCTACCCCATAGGCTTCCAAATCCCCCCCCACCGTAGAGGTTTCAGAAAAGTTCAATTTACATCCTAAAGTATAATAAGCTGCCCGCTTTCCTTTGAGCAACCCAAAATTGAGTGGTGGCAAAGCCGTTTCATATTGCTGACTCATACAGATAAGGATTTACATAGGTTGAAAAAATGCGTCTGGAGGCATTTCCGACTCATCACCTATATTCATTCCCATTGAACTCTCACGCTGGATAAATGACCCTGTATTTAGATCTACGAACTTAGTAAATTCACCTAAGAAAGAGAGACGTATATCTCCGGTTGGTCCATTACGGTGCTTAGCCACTATAAAGTCCGCTTTTCCTTGCGTTGAGCTATTGTCATCAGGGAATGTGCGAATTCCGTACTCTTCGGGTCTGTGAATGAAGCAGACTACATCGGCATCTTGCTCAATAGAACCGGATTCGCGCAAGTCAGAAAGCTGAGGACGTTTACTATCCGCATCACCTTGCATTCGCTTGTCCACCTCACGATTTAGCTGAGCAAGCACTATAATAGGCAAATTAAGCTCCTTGGCAAGGGACTTGAGCGAACGCGAAATAAGGGCAATTTCCTGCTCGCGGTTACCAAAATAGG
This sequence comes from uncultured Bacteroidales bacterium, assembly GCA_947290775.1. Classification (GTDB taxonomy): domain Bacteria; phylum Bacteroidota; class Bacteroidia; order Bacteroidales; family Porphyromonadaceae; genus Porphyromonas; species Porphyromonas miyakawae. The sequence goes on from CAMYPM010000002.1 coordinate 54,400, forward strand.
TACCCTCAGCATTCATCAACTGCAAATAGTCAATAACAATAAGCTGTACATTCTTTTCCCTCACCGCTCTACGGGATTTACTTCTTAGCTCAAAGATGGAGAGGCCGGTTGATTCATCCAAGTAAAGTGGTTTATTCTCAAGAAGCAGCATACGCTCTTTAAGTGTTTCCCACTCGTAATTTTCCAACTTACCACTTCTAATATGACTAAGAGGGATCTCACAGAAGTTACTGACCAAACGCTCCATCAAAGACTCATTGGTCATCTCCATGGAAAAGAACAATGTGGGGATATTTTGATCTAAGGAAAGCGTCTTTATCATGGTCATGGCAAAAGCCGTCTTCCCCATACGAGGTCTTGCCCCCACTACAATTAGTTCGCCCCGCTGCCAGCCGTTAGTCATTTTATCCAATTCATACAAGCCACTCGGCACTCCGCTTATACCATCGGGCTTATTGGCAGCCTCTTGCAAATGATGCTGAAAGGTCTCTATAAGTTCATCGGCACGAACAATATCTTTCCGCATCTTAAATTGTGCCAGCTCAAATAGTGTCGACTCAGCTGCCTGAACTTGCTGATCCACCTCTTCGGTATCTTCATAGGCGCGCGTCATCACTCCGGAAGCGAAGCTAATTAGCCCACGGCTCATCGCCTTATCTGCTACGATATGAGCATGATACTCCAAGTTAGCTGCTCCAGCCACATTGCGAGTCAACTCGGCCACGGCTGCAGCTCCCCCGGCTGTTTCCAATTCATCTCTGCGCCGAAGCTCTTCTACCACGGAGAGCATGTCGAGCGGTTTATGCTGAGAAGCTAAAGAAATAATTGCATCATAAATAACCTCATGTGCCTTTACATAAAAAGATTTAGCAGATAGGACCTGAGATACCTCGTAGTAGGCCTCTGGCTCCAGCATAATAGCACCCAGCACAGCACGTTCCATCTCAATTGCCTGAGGTGGCAACATGCCCTCCAAAGAGCCTACAGCCGCTGTGGTTGATGAAGAGGTACTCTTCGTCTTTCTACTTTTTTTAGGTTCTGCTCCGTCCATGGCTAATCAAGCTTTAATACAGCAAGGAATGCTTTCTGAGGCACTTCAACGGTACCAATCTTCTTCATACGCTTTTTACCCTCTTTCTGCTTTTCCAAGAGTTTGCGTTTACGACTTATATCCCCTCCGTAGCACTTTGCAGTCACATCCTTTCGTACGGCCTTAATTGTTTCGCGCGCAATAATCTTAGCACCGATTGCCGCCTGTACTGCTATATCAAACTGCTGACGTGGAATCAGCTCCTTCAGTTTTTCACACATTCTACGCCCAAAGGGCACACTGTTGTCCACATGGGTTAAAGTAGACAGAGCATCCACCGGCTCTCCATTAAGCAGTATATCCAATTTGATCAATTTAGAAGGACGGAAGTCTGTGATGTGATAGTCAAATGAGGCATATCCACGGGACAAACTCTTCAATTTATCATAAAAGTCAATCACAATTTCACCCAATGGCATATCAAAAAGCAGTTCTACTCGATTTCCCATGATGAAATTTTGAGAAATCAATTCGCCCCGCTTATCCAAGCACAGTGTCATAACGGGACCAATGTACTCGGCATGCGTAATAATGGTTGCACGTATATAAGGCTCTTCAATACGCTCAATATGGGTCACATCCGGTAATCCGGAAGGATTATGTACCTCCTTACAGCCACCTGTACGATCATACACGAGATAGGAAACGTTGGGTACAGTAGTAATTACATCCATATTGAACTCACGCTCAAGTCTCTCCTGCACGATCTCCATATGTAGCAGTCCAAGGAAGCCACAGCGAAAACCAAATCCCAATGCAGCGGAGCTCTCGGGAGAGAAAGTAAGGGATGCATCATTTAGTCTAAGCTTATCTAATGAGCTACGCAAGTTCTCAAAATCTTTGGTATCAATGGGATAAACTCCGGCGAAGACCATGGGCTTAACCTCTTCAAAACCATCAATAGCAGCTTCTGCGGGCCGCTCAGACTGTGTGATAGTATCGCCCACTCGTACATCCTTACTCTCCTTAATGCCGGTGATAATATAGCCCACATCTCCGGCTTTTAGCTCATGACATGGCTCATGAGTCATTCTTAGTACCCCTATTTCTTCCGCATCGTACTCTAGTCCGGTAGACATGAAGCGCACGTTATCCTTTTCTCGCAACGTGCCATTCACAACCTTTACATAAGCTATAACTCCTCGGTAGGCATTGTACATAGAGTCAAATACAAGGCACTGTAAGGGGGCTTCCGCATCCCCTACCGGAGCAGGAATTCGATTGATGATTGTCTCCAATATGGTATCTACCCCTTCGCCAGTCTTTCCACTTGCCCGAAGGATCTCGCTGCGCTCACAGCCGAGCAAGTCCATTATCTCATCCTCTACTTCATCCGGTTTAGCACCGGCAAGGTCTATTTTATTAATTACCGGTATAATGACCAGATCATTCTCCAAAGCCAAGTAAAGATTGGAAATAGTTTGCGCCTGGATACCTTGTGTAGCATCGACTAACAGCAAGGCACCTTCACAAGAAGCTATAGAACGTGAAACCTCATAACTAAAGTCCACATGCCCCGGTGTATCTACCAAGTTGAGAATATAATCCTTTCCCTTGTACGTGTACTCAAGACGCACCGCATGGCTTTTAATTGTAATACCGCGTTCACGCTCTAGATCCATACTATCCAAGACCTGATCCTCTGCCGTTTTTCCCTCTACGGCATGAGTTGCCTCCAGTAAGCGATCCGCCAGCGTACTCTTACCATGGTCAATGTGTGCTATTATACAGAAGTTTCTAATTTCTTTCATCTTTTACGTCTATTTATAGGATAGGCCCAAGCTCTTTTCTCCATACGCTTAATTGTACAAAGGTAACCAAAAAGCGCATCTATAAGACAAATTAAGGAGCCATAAAATCGATATATAAAGGTTCTATCGCATACTACCGGAAGAAAATAAGCCGTAGATACATCGATTAGCCTCCATACAGAAAAGTCCACATGCAGCTAATAATGATAATTGTAAAAGAAATATAGTACCTTTGTATCTCAGTGATAGTATTACAGCCATACAGAATGATCGAATTGTTTGGTTGGCGCAATAAAGAATTGACTAATAGAAAATAGATAAACAAAATGACTCACATGAGAAGCATTCAACGCATGCTATTGGCGAGTGCTACCGTGCTCCTTCTCACATGCAGTAGCCTTTGTGCACAAGAGGTATTTCCGACCACTCTCGTAGTGGTCACTCCGGAAAAGGGTACAGAAACGGCTATTGAGCTAGGTGCAATACAAAAGATTGTATTCACTGAAGGGAAAGTAAAGGTTAGTACAACAGATACAAAGCACCCTGAGTTTCTGTTTCCGCTTGAAAATAAGCTCAAAATGTACTTTTCCAAGCAGCACAAGCCTAACATGGCCGAGTTGGTAATGGACAATGACAGTTTATTGCAGTTAGCACAAGGGCCTGATTGGATTGCACTACACAGCAATGCAAGCGACAGCTCATTTGCTCTACGCATCTACAACATGGCGGGCAGGCTTGTCCTCACTAATGGAAACTACCACATTGATGAAAAAGTATCTATCTCAACCTTACCGATGGGAATTTACTTTATTCAAACAGAAAAAGGAACATACAAATTTATAAAGCAATGAAAAGGATAACTACACTTGCACTATTTACACTCTCCCTATTGTTGTTGGGTGGAGGCTTTTCACTCTCCGCTCAAAACAAAGAGTTGATCATTATCCATCGTAGTGCACAAGCAGGCGGAGATGCCACTTATGATATTAGTACTATTGATAGTATTACTGTAAAAATAATTGAGCCTGAAGATGGAAATTTAAGCTATATGTTTCCCTCATACGAATTTGGAAAACCATTCAACGAAGGAGGTCCTATTTGGCTGTGGGAAAAAGCAAGAGGATACGATACAGAATACCTAGAGGATATTGAGTGGGGAAATTCTATGAAAGCCACTCCCAACAAGGAAACTCCCGTAGGTCCACTTAAAGTGAATAATATCTTCTACTATGATATTGAGTATGGTGCTGCCAACAACTATATTTACAAGATTAGCATTGTATCATATAGCGAAGCATTTCCCTCTGATCCCGGTGAAGGCAAGATGGAAGAGCTTATGTCGAAGATGGGATTCAAACGTGCTCCTGAAAAAGACTATGTAAGTGGAGTGTCAGGCAAAAAGATCTCGGCCTATATCAATGCAGAAAAGTTGCTGCTTGCAGAGCTTTCGTTGGATAAGGTGGGCAAAGGCGAGCTTGCACTTACTCAGATGAAAGAAGACGAAACACCCTCAACGCCCACAAGTCAGCGCAAACTAATAGAAAGCCTCCGCGCTGCTATAAAGGGTAGCAAATAAGTGCCTCTTTTCCATACTGCTACCTACAAAGCAGTAAGAAAAGATACTATTACAAAGAGGGACCTTTACTTTATGCGAGGGTTCCTCTTTCTTTTTTATAGCGTTACTATTTGCATAAACTGCTATAGAAAAAAACTATACCCAGTCTTTTACAAAAAGGCAGTGGCTACTCTTTAGAGGTATAACCTCCATGTAATAAGAAAATGCTTACTTTACAACCACAAGGAAAAACAGAATAACAAAACTATTAGCATGAATCGAACTTTTTATTATCTCACAAGTCTCGTTGTAGCTGCACTCTTCATGGTGTCATGCAACGACTCCAAAGCTCCTATCCGTAGGGGTATTAGTTTTAAAAGCAATATTCAAAGCGCAATCAACACCTCTCCACTTCGCGCTTACGACAACCAGTGGGAGGCCAATGATGGCATAGGCGTTTTCATGCTCCGCTCCGGTGAGTCGTTGAGTAATGCCGCTGCTCGTCTCTATAGCAACCGGCAATATACCACTACGACAGGAGGAACTAACGGAATATTCACAGCTGCAAACGGACAGACTATGTTCTTTCCAGAAGATAATTCACAAGCAGTTGACTTCATTGCCTACTACCCCTACGACGCAGCATTAAATAATGCACAGAACATAGCTATTAATGTAGCGACCCAACCTGCCATTGATCTTCTTTGGAGCAATAACCTTACCGGCATGAAAGCCGGAGCCACTCAGAGTGAGCTTACACTTCAATTTGCACACATGCTTTCTACAGTAAGAATCAATATAAAAGATGCTGCAGGAACGCCTATCACCAATGCGGCTATAATGGTAGAAGGCCTTTCCACCACAGCTACTTTCGACTTAAGCGATGCCTCTATCACAAACATAGCAGATGTGAATGCCATTACACTTCCTACCGGAAAGAGCGATGCCATTATCATCCCGGAAACACCGACTCAAGCTGTTATTTCGGCTGTTATTTCCGGCAAAACCTATAAATACGAGATTCCCAATAATACAACCTTCCAACGAGGCAAACGCACTACTTTTAATCTAAAGATAGCCCAAGAGGGCACACTTGAGATAGAGGGTATTGGAGCCGTTATCACCGATTGGGATGAGGCAGCGCCTATCGATGGCACTCTTGTTCCCGAAGAGCAGCACACAGCTGAGTACGAGGGCGGTGTCGAATGGCTTTTTGAGCAACTTGAAGAAGCCGGCTATGGGGCTCAAGCAACTATCACTGAAGAGAAGAGCATCAGTGTAGTGGTAACCTCTAATCGCAACAATATCAATAGCCTGCGTAATCTATTTGTTTCAAATGACAAACAAGGAATGACTATTCGTTTAGCTGAAAACAATCCGGGATATGACCAAGGAGATGAACTTGTGCTAAACCTCAAAGACAGCAAAATAAGTAGATACATGGACGGTGGAATGACCCTTGAAATAGATAATGCACAAGTGAAAAAGCTTGACACTCCAGCTCATGCCATTACACCGGAAGTAATTGCTTTCAATGAGCTATTCGCAATGGACCCGAATACTTATCAAGTAATGGATTACGATAAATGGCATGGCAGGCTTGTAACGATAACGGGTGTTCAGTTCGTGAATGGTGCGAAGGGCTATGCGCTTTATGACAGCTCTAATGAAAGCGTTACCTTTAATGACCTACAAGATACCAATGCTACCATTGAACCTCCCGTCATGGGGTACAAGCTTCCATCTGTAGCTATTAGCAAATATTGCCCCTTTGGGAAAACAAAGATGCCAAGTGGAAATGGAAGTGTAACAGGAGTGCTCTCTTATAACCGTATTGGAGCCATGCAGTTCACCACTGCTGCTATATGGATTCGTAGCGTTGACGACCTTAACATGGAAGCTCCGCGCAAGTAAAGATTTGCTTTGGATACAATTAGGGGCAGTGCAAAAGCTTTTGCACTGCCCCTAATTTTTTGATCTTACAGTTAATCCTTTTAGCGTTTGATAAAGCCGGCAGAGAGAGAACCGGAGACAACTATATACATACCTTGCGGCAGCTCTGACACATCTACCGAAGAAACCTCTCCATCCTTCAATCTAAGTATCTTTCTTCCTTCCATACTATAAATCACCGTAGGGAATCCACTTTTACTGAAAGCCTGTGAAAGATACAGACGATCCGTGACCTCTGTAGGATATACAAGAGGCTTTTCATTATTATCCGGCACCTCCAAAGAAGCACTTCCACTACCCTCGTAAGGGATATATTTTCGTCCATCGAAAGCCAGCACGCTCCAATGCTTCTTAGTAGCTATGCCCACTGCCTCTTTGTTACATACGTTTTTTTCTTTAGAGTAAGTTAAGTCCAGCACCCCTATCTTAGCACCCTTTTTGGCATTCTCCTCTGCTATGGGAAGTGAGCGCATCAAGTCTGTCATATCACGCTCTTTGATGGAATTGCACTCCAAATAGATTGTCTTTACCAAAGGCGACTCTGCAAAAGAAAGTCGCTCAATAGCATTTTCATAACACCTAAGATCTTTTAGCTTCGACAGACCGGACAAATCCAATTGAGTAAGCTTATTTGCGGAAGCTACAATAGTCTCTAAACGCTCACACCCTGTTAGACGCAGATCGGTTAGGAGGTTATTTTGGCAAGCTAAACCTCGTAAAGAGTGATTCGCTGTGAGATCAAGAGTATTAAGCATATTTCTCGCACAATCAAGCGTTTGAAGAGAGGTTAACCGCTTAGTATCCAATGCATTCAACTTATTATCTGCACAAACCAATATGTTCAGTGACGCATTGTTACTCACATTCAAGCTTTTCAACCTATTCTCTGAACAATTAAACCACTGTAGCTGCGTACATGCCTCTACATTAATGCGCTCTATTTTGTTCTTATGGCAGAACAGCTGTCTCAAGTTCGGTGCCTCTGTAAAATCAAGATCAGTAAGTTCATTTTGCTCACAATCGATTCGATCTAATACACTCGCATTCTTAAAGACGATCTGAGTAATTCCATTGCTGAATGTCGCTAAAAAGAGAACAGGCCCCCGCACAACGATGGTCTGACTCTTTATCTGATACTTTTTATAATCCTGAGCCAATGTGCTCTCTGAGAGTCCCTCTACACTAACAGGAGCTGCATTTTGCGACACAACTTTAATACGAACTGAATCGCCAATGGTTCGTGAAGTATTGAGGGTAATCACTTGTTCAGCAGCCCCTTGTGCGGATGCAGGTAGGTACTGAAAGAATGGGAATAAAGAGAGAAAGGCTATTAGGCAATAGTAATGTCTTTTCATATACCTCAAGTTGTACTATTTATACAAACTGCTTTATTGATCTGTACACCAGATGAGTATATCCTGTTTGTTCGCTCCCTCTTTGGAGTGGGTAGAGACTACCCTCTTACTTGAGGTTACCTAACATCTTACCGGGCACACAGATTAGTTAACTTTTATGATGATATTCACTCTATTTGGTATGGCTTACCAAAATAGGAAATAAACCCCTATAAGGTATTCTTAAACGGTCTCACACCAAACTTGAATTTATCTGAGTTATAACTGATATAGGCCATTTTAGAAATATATGCGATAGTCCAAACAAAGGTAGATTGCGTCTCATGAGGCGTAGTGGTCCAATAGTAGGCTCCGGCTCCAACAACCTCTTTATTAAACTGAGGGTGATAATAGATAGCACTTGGCAAAATACGAACTACATCAGCTTCGTTATTTGCGGCCCAGAACTCCTCTTTAGCTACATCGTCCATAGAGCCACTAAAATCATCTCCTAAGTGTCTGGCAGTGATCTTCATATTTGCATCCAGATTTCCTTCTGCCATTTGTCCCACGATCTCGTATCTATAGGCTGTGCGAAGTGAATTATCTGTTGCAGCCGGGTAGCCGGCTTCTGCTTCCTTTTCAGCTTTTTGGAAACGAATAGCATAGCATACTTTACCACCCGGTGATTTATAATCGTTCAAATAGGAAGCCTTCACATCTCCGACTTGAACAGCTTCCAAAGCTCCTATGGTCTCCTTTTTCGTATCAAACCAGATATAAATCTCATATTTAGGACCAAAGAGAGGGAACAAAACAGCAGCTTCCTGACGTGTAGGCGTATGGTAGCCTTTAGGACAAATAGAATTCACTTCTTCAAAGGGGAAATATCCGGAAGCATCATTTTGCTGTGACTCAGCGAAAGTACCCGGAGTCTTTCCTACATTGTATTCCGCTACATACTCAAGCGGTACCATCGGGCTATTCTTTAGAGATTCAAACCGAATACTATCTATTTCACTTAAAGGTACTTGTGTGACCGTTGTCCCCCTATAAATGATTAAATGGGTAGGCTCGTGAGGAGTCTGCGCAAGAAGCAAGCCTGCAAACGCATTGAGTAGGAAGCTGATAAGAATGATACGGTTTAGCTTTAACATAATCTATTGATATTTAGTTTTTACTTTCTGTTATATATGAACCGGGAGTGAGAGTTTTATATAGGTATTCTACCATTCACTTAGCTAAGCCTATCTAGAGTTTTCTCGCTTCTGAAATAGGAGTGCCCACTGGAAAGACTCACTTTTCATAATCAAGACACATTCAAGAGAAACTTATTGGCACCAAATCTCAGGCATATAAAATAACCCTTTGGTCTTATTTTCCTCACTTCACCGGCATTAAGTAGTATTCTTATTACTTTTTCCTTTCATAAAACTAAGTTAAGCATTTCATTCAAAACACAAAAGAGATTGCTTAACCATAGGCTTTGATATTAACATCAAACCTTTTCTTTACGACAAAATCACTTCCGGTAAAGTAAAAGGGCTGATCTCCAAATTCAGAAATCAGCCCTACCGGCACCTTTTAGCCTACCCTTAATAACATTATCTCACAAGTAGACACATACTAAACTATAATCAGTAAATACACTGTTATCTACTGTCTTTCCGGCATATAGAATCCTTCTAAAGTTTTATTGGTAGAGGCCGCTTGCTTGATCCATTGGTCAAGGACAAAAGTTTTACAGGGATTCAGATACCCCTTTTTACGAACCAACACCTTACTGAAAAGATTTTTCGAGTTAATATCCGGGTTGCTGGGCCTTGACACACCTAACATATCAATATCCCCATCACCACTATAGGCGAGAGACACTGCACCAATACCTTCGAATTGGAAGTTCTGCGGCATAAACTTTTTGCCTGGGTATTTTGCTGCGAGATCTCCACCTGAATGGAGGAGCACATATTCTTGTGGTGCCAAGGAAAGACCACAACCCGACAAACTTATTGTCTTTTTGCTAGTACCTGTTTTAGTGTAGACAAAAATTCTGTATTCCTCAAGTGCAATTGTATGATCTGTGGGGTTATATAACTCAATATACCGCTCACTTTTGGTAGTTCCGCAGCAATAGCCCGTGATAATAATATTTGTTCCGTAATTAGTTATTTTTTTGGCAGCTGCTTGGCTCAGCGAAATAGTTTTAGAGGCTGACCCGGCTGTTACTATCAATGACCCCTTCCTAGCTGCATTGGTTGTATTGGCCGAGGCCTCTACTTGAAGTTGTGCAGGATCAGTACCTTTCTTTGCGGCAAAGCCTTCTCCCTCAACTGTATAGGTCCACTCCGTTCCCTGCGGGGTAACGTTGATAGTCACCTGTTGTATTCCGCCATTTGCAGGGAAAGCGTCTAAAGCTGTGGGCGTTACCTTCAGCTCAATAGGCTGTGCTGCCTTTCCTTCTTGCACTATGCGAAGCACCAAAGAGGCATCTGCTCGCATTGACGTGGTTGCGTTAAGCTTGATCGTAAGTTGCGCTGTACGAGATGTTGTTTGGTCGTTGGCATCGGCTTTTAACTGAAGCGTAGAAACAGTTGTTGTAAGATGAAGCCAACTGGCTGCTTCTGCATTGACCGAAGCACTCCAAGGTACTCCTCCATTGGTAGTAATATTGAAGCTCTTGCTACTTGCTGCTCCTGCAGGAAGTGATACTTCAGCCCCATTCTGCAAAGGGGTACCTCCACCCTCTTCAGAGATTGATATTGCTTGCTGTTGGGTATTCGTTCCCTCAAGTGGCTCAAGTGGATCGCCGGTTATATGATCCCCTACTCCACGATCCTCAATAGTTGCATTCACCGATTCAGAATAGACAACTTTATCTTTTAGTACCATCACAGAGAAAGTATATTTCTTTCCTTTCTCAAAAGTTTTTCCTTCTTGGCTAATCTCCCACCTATACTGCTTGCCTTTATATTCAAATGTAGCGACTAAAGGCTTCACAAGACCGGGTAGCATCAGGAAAGTCAGATCACTTGCATTTGCCTTTAGATCCGACGGCGTACCGGTTGGCGTTAGGGTGGCATTCATCAAATCAAACGTCGCCTTCTGTGCTACATCGAGAAGCGTCAGATCACTAATGGAAGATGAAGGGATTGGTTGCTCATTTTCATCTTTGAATTGAAATACCAGCTGAGGAAGTATATGACGAAAAGTCAGTGCCACGGCATTACTCTTCTCTACATTGGCAGCTGTCGCATAAAGCAAATCAATATCCTTTGGCTGAGACTGATTACTTACATCCAAAGATAGTGAAGTATTGCCCTCTGAAAGAGACATATAGGGGTAGTATGCCACAAAATCCACATTGCCCGTGTAGGGGAAACGAAGTGCATCAGCCTCAGTAGCCGGAGTAAAGGAAGCCTCTGAGGCATCCCTATCTTTTGTAGTATAGCGGGCATTTGCTTTTCCTAAGGGAGCTGTTTTGCCTGTCTGCATCATATAGACACCTATAGCATCCTCAGCCTGCCATAGGTTGCCCTGTACACGGCTTTCCGGAGCCGACATATAACTACCGGGAATATTACTATAAAAGGTGATGGGATTTTCCCCTCCACATCTCGGGGTTTCTTCCTTATGACATCCCACAAAGGACATCGCTGCTAAAAGCGTTAGCAGCAAAAAGCTCTTCTTTCTTAACATTTTAAGTCAATAAACATAGGGTTTCTTTTCAACAGCTAAGTTAACAAACTTATTTGTTTTACAAAATCTTTTAAGACAAAATTTCCTCCTATAGGTAGTGAGTGATGTTTATTCAGCCTTTCAGGAAAGCAAAAAGAAGAGAGTTTGCCCCTTTGAATATTTTATCAGAAGTGCCTATGAGGCATGACACTTGGGTTTGAAGGCGCCTTACCTCCAAAGCTATTAAATCGGTATATAAAATGTAGCATTACATAGCGACCTAATACATTGGTGTACGTATCTGTAATTTCGTAGGCTGTGGCATTGCGACTTATACCGGTCGCATTAGCTAGCAAGTCATACGCTTTGAGCCGTATAGTTGCTTTCTTTCCTTTGAGGAAGGAATAAGAGAGCGCTGCGTTCCATATCCACTCTTGCTTTCCCATCTCTCCACTATACAATTTATTGGTTGACCAGCGAAGATCCGTTTCTATTTTTAAGCCCTCTAAGAAGTCATAGCTTGCTTCAAAGCCTGAAGAGTAGTTCCATATCGAACGATTACTTATCTTATTTATGCTGTTGCGAACAAAATTTCCCTCTACTCCACCCCTTAACTTCATATAGATGGGTCCCTTTAAAAATCCAAAAGCCAAATTGGGTGCAGCTGTGACTGCATTAGAGACATTACGCATATCGTCGGTAAATCCGATGTTGTGGTTATAGTTCGTATATAAGCCACCGGAGAGCGTAAAAAAGTTGTTGATCACAGGCAGAGAGAAGGATGAGTGTACCCCGAAAGATGCGTTACCATCTACGTTTTGGTAGTAAATCATTCGTTGTCCTGTAGTGCGATCAAATATAACATTTGAAGCCACCCCATTTAGCTCGTATCTACCTCTAATAAATAGATTGAATGCGAAGCGACTCATCGGTTCATAAAGGCGTACTACTCCCCACATCATATGGGTGAATGAGGGCTTAAGATCAATATTACCCTTGGTAATACGAAGAAGATCTGTAGGGTCCGTTGTGGGATACATTTGTGCCGCATTAGGCATGGCTGCCCGGCCAAAATAGTTGAGGCGAATGGAGGTTTGCTTCGTAGGATTAAAATTAAAGCGCAGAGAAGGCGCTACATTAAAGTAGGTGGCTCTATGATTTTCATTAGAGCCACTTGCATATACGATGTTCATTGTATGCGGTACGAAGCTAACCCCTACAGTAAGATTGTATTTGTCACCCTTTTTCTGAAGGTTTAGATCGCCTTGATAAGTATTAAGGTAGCTATCAAGCAAACTGCTGTATGCCTCTTCTTTTATCGAAAAGTCTCCATTGGCATCAGGCGAAAATAGGTTACGCCTGCTATTACGACCGGTGTAGCGCCATTGAGCTCTTGCTTGCAAGAAGAAGTTTCTACCCAAAGGCTCTACCCAAGAGAGCGCCAAGGAGGAATTGAATTGCTTTACCGCATCTTCTTGATGATAGTTATTCAATGCTTTTTGAGAGGCTGTTACCCCGGAGAGTAAACTCTCTGTTTCACTTTCTTCATCACTACCATCATAGTAAGCGCGCATCTGTAGGGTAATATTTCGTCCCTTTGAGCCAAAGCGATGCGTAAGATCTATTTTCCCTCCACCACGAAGATTAGTGTAGTCATTCGTATAGTTAGTAGAAGCAGAGCTTAGCAGGTCCTTATTCATCGACGAAAGCGTACTTGAGAATCCTGTGTTCTTGCCTTGACTCCACATAATCCGCGGACGTGCTACCATCTCCGTTTGTTCAGAAAACTTGTAGGTAATTCGTCCTTCAAAACCTGCGGTATGCTCATTGGAAGTCACTTTTTCATCCGAAGTAGTAAAAAGAGATTCTTTGTCACCACCAATAACTTCGCTATTAGACCGGCTTCGCACTTGACTATGGTTAAATCCATATCTACCATTACTCTCTAATAGGAATAGGGGACGATCTATTGCTACGTCACCGGCAAGCATGAAAGAGGTTGTAATGCCACTACTTCCCAATTGATTTCTTCGTCTTCGCCCCATTACTTCCGGAGTGAACTCGCTCATTCCTCTATTATTGGTATTATTGGAGCCAATGATTAAGGTTTGGCGATCTTTACCTGAGAGTCGACTCAAATTAGCTCCCACCTCATAGCGATGCCCCGTCTCAGCCTTTGATTCTGTGGGAGCATCCAGTCCGTAGCCCCCAAAAGAGGAACCGAATACACCCTGCTGGTGTGTATTGCGTAACGACAGATTAAGCACCGTTTCCTCTTCTCCATCACTAAATCCTGTCATGCGCGACTGGTCGCTTTCTTTGTCAAGTAACTCAAGGCGATCAATTGCTTCAGCCGGTAAATTGCGAGTCGCTATCTGTGGGTCTCCGGCAAAGAACTCCTTACCATCCACTGTAATCTTCTCTACTTCCTTTCCATTGATGGTAATTTTCCCGTTTGCATCCACTTCTGCACCGGGTAGCCTTTTTATCAAATCTTCCAACGTACTCCCTGCACCCGTCCGAAAAGCCGAAGCATTAAAAACCAATGTATCTCCTTTTACAATCATATCAGTGGCTTTACCCTGAACAACCACAGAGCCTATTACAGCGGCATCTTCCTGCAATGTGATAGTAGCTAAAGGACTCTTGAGGGGCAGCGTAATGTCCATTTCGTAATTCTTGTACCCTACATAAGTAATGAGCAACTTATGTTTCCCGTGCGTGTTAGCTTGAAGATAAAAGACTCCTTCCGCGTTCGTCGTCCCCCCTGTAACAATGCTACCTTTACTATTAAGGATACGCACATTAGCACCTATTAACGGCTCTCCATCCTGGTCCGTAACGGTTGTACTAATTTGTGCAGCGCTTTGTGCGAATAGCGTAGTTGTATGTATGAAAAAGAGAAGAAGTAGGCTGCTAAAGATCGTATAGAGCGTAAAAGACTTTCCGGACATCATATGCTGAGGGATTAGTCAAGGGTTAGTTATGTGGTTATCGTACATTTCCTAATTGTATTCCGTCATAGTTAGAGAAAACAACATGGGAATGGTTTAATTGAGGAAGTATGGGAGTTGAAAGCCAGGAAAGGTCGTATCAAAGAGGAGGCAAATAGGGCAACCCTTATCAATCTGCAAAAGAACGCACATTAAGGGAAGGAAACTGTGTCTCAAAAGCAGCATCTGCGTCAAATGAAGCCTATCCCAACGCATATAGCACTTTATCCATCCCTATGTGAAAGCAAAGAGGAATTAGGGAGCTTAATAGGTTATCTTTTCTTTATTAGGATAGACCAACATGTGCAGACGATATATGCGTTCTATACTTTCTTTATCGAATTGAGAGCAACATCATTTACTGAGACTTTTCAAATAGCTTATCATCAAACATCCATAATGAAAAAATAGCATTCCCGCTTATCGGATATTTGACTTTTATGTTTGATCCTATGTAAAGAAAAGGCATTCCCCAGTGACCTAGTAGCTCACCATGCAGGTAATAAGCAATGTACAGATAAGATATGTATTCGTGTTTAGAATATTCTTCTCCCAAAAAACTTGAAGCATTGAGTCTTCTTATCTCGTTAAATATGTTGTATCCTTTATCAGGGCAAGGTGAATACATAGAGGTTACATTGGAAACAAAAAAATCCTCCTCGTTTTTTTCTAAACCTATTAATACGTATTGACCATTTTGAAACAATACTATACCGAAATGATCTTTAGGCTTTTTCATCTTCATAGAGCTGAAAATTATAATCTCTTCCTTCTGATACAGCTCCTTAAGCCATGGAAGTTCAGATATAGCTTGGATGCTAGAATGGAGATTCTTATCCAAAGAATTCATTTTATAAGAGCCGACTTGTTGCCCAACGCAGGTTGAATAAAATATGAATTGCAGGAGACATACAAGTAGTAGGGCGATAAAATTCTTGCTTACTTGAACTTTTGACAAATATGTTTGCATAGTGGTAATCTCATGATTTTAGTATTATTTGCTGATCCAGTTGTTTTTGAAATGGTCTGTCTGGAGCCATAGATACTCCCATCCAGGATGGTAGATATGCCCTTTACTGGAAATGCCGCCTTGCTGACAACAGAAAGTCCGTTGCTCACGGCATCATAGCTGTAGGCATTGTCCATAATGCCACAAAACCTCAGAACGTTAGAGTGTGTGATTGAGTTCATAGTGCTTTTCTACTTAAGGACCAGGAGCTCTGAAATGGTCGTTTTTCTTGATTCTGTATATGTACACTTTATCTGTTCCTCTTTTATTCCAAATTGGGATTAAAGGAGTTCGCTTATCAAAGTATATGTCGTCTTTTTCTTTTGTTAGATATGGGGAGTATTGCAGCTTACTAAGTGTCTTCTGATATGTTATCAGATAGTCGTATTTCTCAAAGTCAAAACCTTCGGAAAGCTTCCGGACAAAGTCTCTGTCGTAGCCCTTTAGCTTTGGATCATCATTCGGAATTCTTTCGTAGAACTCAACCAAATAGAAGTATAACCAATCCACACTTTCCACATAGTCAAATCCAATATACTCCCTTCTATCGAAAGCATCAGTTGGGAGCGGTATTTCTTCAACAAATTCAAAAGAAACTGTTCTAGGATAGAAGTAATAAGCGAATGCTACTATACTAGAAACCACTATCAAAAATATCTTCTTCATTTTCGCACTTACATAGGAGGCTATCCAACTCCAGGATGTCGCTGAGGCAAAGATTTTGGGTGTATTATGTAATCACAAGAGCCGCACTCCCCGCAGATTTGCTTCAATTCTCACGTGGAAAATCTCAATTCTCTACGTAAAAACAAAAAATATCCACCTGGCTATGGAATTAGAGGTTAAAGATGGGTAACGAAGTGTCGGGGCGAACTGTCAGCTCTACTATTTTTTCTCTGATGTAGTATTAATGACATATTCCCACAGCGAATCTGCGCCAAGCAGGGCAGTATCCTTAGTCTGAGGGATAGATCTATCGGGAACAAGTCTCTTCTCTCCACATCTTTTCTGATCTGGACGCATAAAAGACTTACTGCTAATATAACCCTTAAAGCCACTATTGGGGAGCGTGAATCCGATTACATCTCCATAATGGCAAGGAGCGAAGGCACAGGGTGCATTAGCATCTTCAAGGATAAGTGCTACCCCTGAATCCTGTGCTACAGTTGCAAGCATCCCAGCACTACTGAAGGTCTTCTCTCCAACGAATATGTAGACGTCTCCCTTAAAAGTCCGTTGAGGGTTGTGGCTCTGATCGCATGACATTTGACTTTGATCGTCTGCAGAGATCAAGTCACTAAAAGTCTTTCCATCAATCATCTTCCCAGAGTATTCTTTTGGAATCCTATCAGACAGGGAGGGGCAGTTACTTCTCCACAACTCAGACACTCGTAAGTGATATGTATAGCTTGAGGTGGCCTCTCTTGGCGTGGGTAAATACTTGAGTAGCATATCTCCAAGCATGCTACTCCCTCCAGAGTTGTAGCGGAGATCTATGATCAGTGTGTGCGTATGAAGCGAGTCCATCTCTTTAAACATCTGATCAATAAAGTCCGAAAAACGAGGGAGAGAGGACAGGTATGCTTGCTCTTGAGGGGTTAGTTTATCTCCACTTTGCTTAGAACTAGTAATGCGACTATACTCAGACTGATAGTCTTTCATAGCATTCATCTGGAGATAGGCAACTCCTGGAGCTGCCATCACATCATACCAGTACAAAGCTTTTCGTGGAGCTGTAAGCGTGTTGTAATGTGTCGCATTTGGACTGCTATACAGCTCCACTCTATCACTCACAGATATGGGCGAGATAAAGATGGAGTCCATATCAGCAAATGTAACTTTCAAAGTGTCTAAGCCTAGAGATCTCCAATAGATACAGAATGAACCCAAGGCACTTACTTGAGAGAGAGAGTACTGCACATTGTCCGCACTGATATAGCGCCTGAGCGTATCGACAACATTTAGAATAGGGATGTCACAGATGGACTTAATCTCCTTTCCTACATAGCTCTGAAGGGTCTTGGGTGCTGTCATGAGACGCACCGTAGGGTACTCTTCGATCCCTAGCCTAATTGGGTAGTAAGTCTTAAACAGAGCGGTGTCAAGAGTCAGCGTAGTGTGACCGTCACCCATCAAACTCGTAAATTGCTGAAGAAGGAGGTACGAATCCGCACGTGTATTGATATGCTTGGCTAACTGATAAAACTTAGCTAATTCACTATCAAGACTAATCGCAAAGTCCGCCTCAAGCATTTTAGGATGACTCTCTTTTAGAAGTTTGCCAAGCACTTGTAGATCTCTTTGTGTGGCATTCTCTTCCTCGGTTAGAGTAGCTTGGCTAGGGGTGTTTGCAAATGTGAGAACGTCTTGAGCATAAGTATTGAACGCTAACAGACATAGGCATAACGATGTCAGAAAGCAAAGAAAAAATCTATTCGTCATAAGGACAGGGCTTTGTGTGATTGATGAATGAATGTACTTGATAGAGTGAATACTAGTGCAAAGGTACGATAATTTTCCTTTTTAGCCTGTAATTACAATGAAAGCAAGCTTACTACCAATGCTTCTATGAGTACAACTATAACCTTGGTTACAGCACCAAGAGCTCCGAAATTTCTAAACCCACAAAAGGATAATAAACGCAATATCATAAACTCCAATAAAAAGCACACAATCAACCCGAGTAAAAATGTCGTTACAATTCTCTTAATTACAAAGGATGGCTCTCTTATCGCAATCAGCCAATCTTCTTTTGTGCCAATCCAAAAGTTAAACAACAGGAGCATGAAGAGAAAAGCCACTACAAAAGAGAGGATTGAAGGAAACCTATTTGAAACTTTATTTTGTGCTGCCATTCTCATTACGAATTACAAATCCATTTACCTCTATAGTTTCATCTTACCCCACCATATGTATGATATAAGCAGAGAGAGGATCACTAATTCTCTATTTTGAGTACACTTCCTCGAAGTTATACCCCTTGGGAGCTCGTCCTAGTTTAAAAAGATCGTATTGAAGCTGATAGGGAAAGCTCCCCCTTATAAACTTTTTATTGAATAAGCATTGAGTATCAACACTACTATCCAATATTACTCCGTCTTTGAAGTATAATTCTATACTTTCCCCATCAAGCATATGCCTAAAACAGGCAATATCTTTATCAAGAGATCTATCAAAATAATCTACACTATCAGCGTAGAGAATAACATTTTCAGCCGGTATTGATTTATATTTTTGCGTATGATAGGGCCTAATCCGATAGGCTTGTATTGAATTCCCGTTATGGAACCAGATCAAGTTGTAATTATGAAATGCAATCGAATAGACATAGATTGAATCGTTTTCCATAAGAAGTTTATCGACCAATCTATTAGTCCTCTTTTGTAAATATAATTGAGGACTGCAACTAAAGCACAACAATGGCATCAATAAGACAACCGCCATGCCTATATAACGACTTTTCATTTTATTTCCTCCTGATTACTCATTCCTACATTGTCATGTATCGACTTTTGTGTGTCACATATTGCCGTTCTTTTTATTTTATCCCCTCCGATTTGGAGCATTACCAAAACTTATTACTTTCTTTATTAACAGTGATCTTTGAATTTGACCAAAATAGAAAAGACGCAACAAACAGTAAGATAGCTATATATAACCCTCTTTTAATACCTGAATTACGACAAAACACTCTGTCAAGCAACTCGTCATAATAGAAGGTAGTAGTATTATATCCAATTTGCAATCTTTCTCCGTTGGCTATATTAGTAGTATACTTCTTATTTCGATAAATAACCTCCACTGTAGAGTGCTGCCTTGAGCTATGTCTCATATCTATATTAACTATATTACAAGCTATATTGTATTCAGTAGCAGTGATATTTCTTTCTCTTATATAAAGTAGAAACATATACGCCACAAAGAGACCTAAGCCGATATTTATCAAACAAACGATGCTTCTTCTTTTCATTATTGGCTGTTATTTAGGATTACTTTTTGAGTCTTACTACCAGCTGTTTTTGAAATGGTCTGTCTGGAGCCATAGATACTCCCATCCAGGATGGTAGATATGCCCTTTACTGGAAATGCCGCCTTGCTGACAACAGAAAGTCCGTTGCTCACGGCATCATAGCTGTAGAGATTGTCCATAATGGTGCCTACTTTAGCATTGACCACGAGGTTCTGTAGTCGGCGATGCTGTGTGTCATAGCTGTAGGTGATTGACTTACCTTCTGTCTTCAGATTTTCCGTCTGCTTACTTGTCATATTGCCAAAGGTATCACAAATCTAATTATCACGTTACGGAGAAATAATATCGTAGATTCAAGTAAGAAATGATTGCGCTCTTCATACGAACGTCTCTCCTCCGTTAGGTGATTCGTCAAAGGGCTTGTATACTCTTTCCCGTACAAGAAAGAGAATTATTTATCGTTCTAAGGAGACGTAATATACCCTAGAGAGATTACTTATATCAAGTCTTAAATCGATAAAACAAGATTTCAATCAAATAGTCGAGAATGCCCTTCTGTAACGGATATTCAGGACCTTTGAATCCTGGAGTGACAGTTATAGGCAAATTGAACTCGCAGACTTTCTCTCCCTCTTTACAGAGGACAAAATACATATAACTAATTCTCAAGTCGTGTTTGCATACTAACGAATCAGTGTTGGAGTATGTAAACCTTCGGGTACATGGATTCTCAGAGAATACCCTTTTCAAAATATCGTCATCTTCCAACCGCTGACTGCTTACTATATTAAAAGTTGCTTTTTTATCCACTTTATCAAACGATTGAGAAAGTCTGTATCTACGATAGTCGCTATCTTTTTTGTGTACAAGCAACAATTCATGGTTCATTATAAAAACAAAATATGTTGCATGTTGAACACTATCACCCAAGACTAATTGAGCTATGGCTTCAGCCCGCTGTATGTTATGAAGATCAACTAACTCAAGTGAGTTTATCAAGCTTGACTGAGCAAAAGCAATGCCGATAGGAAGCAGCATTATTAAAAAAGAGCACAACAGTTTGTTCATTGTTTATAATGAGGTGAGGATTTTTTGCTGTAATAAATATAGATGACTGCCGGAAGGATATTCTTTGTCGTTTAAGATGTCGTATACTGTCTTTCCACCACCATATGTTCCTGACGGGATATGTAATGATACATTTGACGATGATATTAAATAGTCAACTGTCTCTAACTTATTTTGAATTACTGCCTGTTCAATAGGTGATATATGGTTCACCGTCATAAATGGGTCTGCATTACCTTTTTCAATTAGATATTTTACATATTCAATTGATGTTACCACTGCTGCATTTAGAGCATTTCTTTCCAATCCCATAACAGAATCCGTAGTTATTTTATTGGGATCTGCTCCAAATTGTAAAAGTGCAGTAATATATCTTATATCAGTTTTATAATTTGAGGTTAGATACTTGGAGGCATAAATTAGAGGGGTTGTCCCATCAAAAGCAGTAAAATTAGGATTCGCACCTAAGCGTAACAAAGCTTCAGCGGATTTATAATGCCCATTAAAGATGGACCAAATAAGTAAATTTTTATGATACTTAGCATCCACTTCATCTATATCAACCGACGGATTTGAATTTACAAACTCCCTCATTTTCACAGTATCTTCGGATTGAACAAGTTTTGCAAGTGTCCAAACGCGAGAGTCTTGGAATGAATCAATACTGTGAAATGTCTTATTCTGACGGCATGATGCCGTCAGAATAAGACAAATAAAGAATATAGCCGGAACTAATTTCATTTAAATAGATGGTTGATTGTCAAAGAACACATCACTTTCTCTTTCTCTTTCATTTGCCTTTATTCCTTTTTATTTCAGTTACCCTATATAAGCACACACTCCCTACCCCTAAGTTCCGTACAGTTCCCCGAGTTTCACAGTTTGGAAATCGTATTGTGTCCTTAAGTGATTAGACTTACGGGCAAAATTATCCTACTAAAAGATTTTCGCTACTAACCGTCAAATTTTTTCAGCACACGTCAGCCTGTCATCCCTATCAATTCTGCCCATCCTTTTGCTTATAATTCAAAAGGAACTACTCGTTGAAATTCTCGAAAAATGTCAATATGCTCCGGCGCCTCTGCTCCTACAACTTTCCCATCATAATCAATGAAGTAACTTATTCTGTAATCCAACGACATGTCATTATCCGACTCCACATCCTCAAGCATACGTTTATAAGAGTATTTAGTCTCCAACACCTTTATCTTCTCAGCTCCAAACTCATATATTATTGTTGCCTGTGCTGTCTCTCCATAAACAGTAGTAATGCTTTTTGATATTTTCCCATTTACATAATTGACTTTAGCTTCTGCACCCTCACTGCTTATGCCTTCGATATTATATGTGATTGACGTTTCATTGGTTGCTCTACTCAATTGAAAGTCAGGTATTATATCTTCGATCAGAATCGGAATAAAGTCATCTTCCGGAAAATTACTTGAGATCAAACTCAGAGAACGATCCAATCTATAGATTCCCTGTATAGTATCTTCTCCTGGGTAATCTTCTATCTTAGGGATCTTACGATATACTTCAATCGTATCGCCTTTTAGCTTGTAAAAGATTGTGGGCAGGTCACACCCAACTGTGCTGTATACATGAAGCTTGTATGCTATTCGATCTTCGGATTCGATGTAAGAAGCTATATAGCGATCTAGTGAGTAACCATCTGTTGTTTCATACATTAATAGCCAATAGCTGCTCGCTTCGACTTTGCAAACAGGATAATATCGTAACTTATATCTACTGTTCGGATTGATAAAGCAATCATTTCTAGTATTGCATAAGTAATCCAAAACAACATTTTCGGGAATTGACGATCCCGGAGGAGCAGGACAAATTACAGAATCAGGAAATACTTCTTTCTTATCCCAATAGTCAAGTATACTATCTTGACCAAACATTAGTGTTGTGCTCGAAATAAGCGCAAGCGTAAAAAAACAGATCACTTTCTCTTTCATTTGCCTTTATTCCTTTTTATTTCAGTTACCCTATATAAGCGCACATTTCCTCACCCTACACTTGTTTTCTACACGCCCTTTATAAAACCGACTATCTTGAATGTTAATGCCCATGCGGCAATCTGCCTTATCATAATACGAGAAGTAATTTGCCTTCCCATCAAATCCTATTCCTACAATATTAACAAAAAGCCCCGGTAAACTGATTATGTGCTATCTTGTCAATTCCATTAGAAAGATAGTCTTTAAAACAAAAATTCTTTCAATCCGAAGGATCAAAAGAATTTATTCAACCGGTCACTCTCTTTTAGTAGTCGGGATGAGAAGACTCGAACTTCCGACCTCCACGTCCCGAACGTGGCGCGCTACCAACTGTGCTACATCCCGTCGCTAAGTGAAGCCGTCTGCCACTCCTTTGTGTGCACAAACTTTGCCTATCACTCAACGCAGGTGCAAAGGTAATCAATTATTCTTATATGCAAAAGCTCTCCTTACTACATCTATCTTTGCCCATCCACTCGTCTTCTTTTAGCGCATTTCATTACGTCAGGAAGAAAATCTCACCATAATTAATTCCCTTACTCCTCCAAAAAAATATCTAATAATACCTTTGATTAGAGATAAAGATCTTTTTTTGATCTGTAGGGACTCTATTGCTTGGGCATCTCTTTTTGGTGCTTTCAGCTTCCTGCACCAACTGAGCTATTAGTTCGGCTAAATCGGTCGAATCGTTTAACGATTCAGCTAAGGAACAGCACTCTCCCCCTACCTCTATAAACTGCTTTTGGAGCACCACACCAATATCATATACATTTTCCAAACAGTCCATGAGAAAGCCCGGGCAAGCCACCAGCACCCTTTTGTAATTCAGTCTTAGCCATTCCGGCAAAGCTTGCTCTATATTGGGTTTGAGCCACTTTTTGCCTATAGCGGATTGAAAGTAGAGTCCTGTGGAGGGATGACCGGTCGGCAAAGCTTGGGTGATGAGTTGCGCAGTTTTTTTACATTGTTGAAAGTAATTGAAGCCGTACCAGCATCCACACCACTGATGTACTAACGGAATACTGTGGAAACTTATGGCAATATGGTCGTATTGCGCTTCTGCTAATCTCTCTTGAATGCGCTTTACAATGGCACTAATGTATCGCTTGTCGCTCCAGTAGGAATGTACGATATGAAGAGTCGTTTCCGGGAAAAAAAATTTAAGCGAGGCTTTAAGAGGCTCTATCGTTGAAATAGAGCTGCTGAACGTATGGTGTGGGTATAGTGAAAAGATGGTTATTTCACTGAAAGGGCCATCTTCTTGAATTTTCTGTATAAAGGGGGTAAGTGTGTCCTTTCCTTCATGTAAAGAGAAGTTGTAGATGCTGTGGGTGTCACCTACTAATTGCTGTAAGCGTAGGCGCAACCGCTCTCCATAGATGCGTAAGGGTAATTCCCCTCCATACAAATCTGATAATGCGGTATAGCGAGCTACTGAATGAGGAAGGTGACCAGGTAAAATGCGCTTCTCTATGATACGTCGTCTAATTGGTTGTGGAGCAGAGATTACATGTTTATCCCCAAGGTAGTTACGTATGTAGTCAGCTACTGCCTCGGAAGAGGTATTGCGCGGTGTGCCAATGGACGAGAGTATGATCGCTTTCAAGACTATTTCTTAGTTAAAAGCCCACTAAATAGAAAAAACCTGTTCCTCTATGATGAAGGAACAGGCCGAAATGAATTATACCGCACAGACATATCCTACTGACTATACGCACTAGTCACAGTACATGGTGCGATAGATAGGAAATCAATATTCGTCGGATACAGAGAGCTTGGCTCTTCCTTTAGCACGACGTGATGCGAGAACGCGACGTCCGTTGGCTGTGGCCATACGAGTGCGGAATCCGTGTTTGTTCTTCCTTTTCCTATTGTGAGGTTGGAATGTTCTTTTCATGACTATATTATTTCTGGGTCTACTATTACTTACAGGTTACAAAGGTACTAATTATTTTTGACCTGCCAATTCCATAAGTGCTCTGTAGAGGGGATGGACCGGTAGTCCCATTACATTATAGAAAGAACCTTCAATACGTTTGATGGCTATATAGCCTATCCACTCCTGTATTCCATAGGATCCGGCTTTGTCGTAGGGAGCATAATGATCTAAATAATAAGCGATCTCTTCGTTAGTTATATCTGCGAAAGTTACTTTGCTTTCAGCAGAAAAACACTTTGTTTCCTGATGGTAAAGGGTAAGTGCTACTCCGGTAACTACGGTGTGCGTACGGGCGGAAAGTTTACGAAGCATCTCCTCTGCATTAGTCCGACTATGAGGTTTGCCAAGTACTTCACCTCCAACGATAACGGTTGTATCAGCGGTAATGAGTAAGTCGCTCTCTATTAGTGAAGCTCGGTAAGCATCGGCCTTCTTTTTAGCTATATAAAGAGAAACTTCTTGAGGAGAAAGGATAGTAGGGTAGCTTTCGTCAATGTCGGGTAAGGGGCGCACTTCAAAGGGAAAGTCAAGTCCGCTCAGTAGCTCGCGACGTCGGGGAGACTGAGAGCCTAAGATAATATGATATGGGTAAGTAAGCATACTACCAATTTAAATTAATTCCATCCAGATGCCATTTTCCTTGAGCGCGCATTACTTGCTCAATCACATCACGTGCTACACCTTCGCCTCCATTATAGGGGGAAATGTAGTCGGATACTTCCAGGGCTTCATAAGCAGCGTCCCGAGGAGCTACGGAAATACCTGCAAGCTGCATTACACCTACATCCGGCAAGTCATCTCCGATATAGACAACCTCTTCGTAAGAAAGGTGGTATTTGTCGACAAAATGCTTCAGATCGGCAACTTTATTACGAGACTCTCCATAGTAGTCGGTGATACCAAGATGCCGAGTACGAAGCAAAGTTTGCGGAGAGTAGCCGCCTGTAATGATCGCTACATGGTATCCGTGGGAAATAGCCATACGTAGCGCAAACCCATCCTTAACATTACCAGTGCGAATAGGAACCCCTTCGATATCCAACATCGTAACAGAGCGGCTTAGTACACCGTCTACATCGAAAACAAAGGCTTTAATATGGTCGAGATTAAGAGGAATACTACTCATATTAGATGGGATAATGGTCTTTAATAGAATGGGTCAGTAGATCGTAAATAGCGGTTAGGATCTCCGGGTATTCTTTTAGAATTAAATGATGCTTACGTATGGTTTCATCATCATGCCGGCGTGCGGGACCACTTTGAGCCTCTAATGGGGATAGGAAGTCCACTTTGCGAAACGTCTCTCGAAGGAGGGGACGCAGCTCATCGAAAGAGAGCCCCTCCGCATCGCTCAATATTTCATCGGCTATGGTTAGTAGGTGGTTCGTGAAGTTGCATGCAAATACGGCAGCCAAGTGAAGCTTAGTGCGACTTGTAACATCACTTTCTTTGGCCTTCATTCCTAATAGTGCAGCTAAACTCAGTATAGTCTGTTGCGTCTCAAAATTATTGTATTCAATAAAAAGAGGCGTACCTTGTAACTCAATAGGAAATGACCGCGTAAACGTATTAAAAGGATAGAAGAGCCCATAGTGGCTATGGTAGGGAGCGAATAGGTCACTTGAGCGTGCTGCTGCTGTATGAAGCCAGACTCCTTTCGTGGAGGGCATGGCAGAAGCAACTAACGCAATAGCATCATCTTTTAGAGAAAAAAGATAGCAATCGGCATCTGTAGGCAGTTCATTTAATTGGTTAGTGATCAATAGGTCCGATGCGTACTTTTCTTTAAGTTCTTGAGCGCGAGAAATGCTTCTATTGTACAGAGCAATAGGCGTGTTCCCTACTTTTACAAGGGCTGCAAGGATACTCTCAGCTACAGCTCCGGCACCGATTTGTACGATCTTCATCACGTCTACAACTATAATTCTATGCTACAAAGGTAGTGAATAGTAGCCACAGACTCCATTTTGAGGAGATACTATTTAAGTCACCGATTCGCTGTCCACTTAATGAGGCAGTCAAAGCAAACCATTAGACAGTAGCAGAGCTTAGGCGAGAGTCTCTTACTCTTACGCATATCCAAGGAACATGAACCGGCACTTCGCCTGAGTAGCACCTTTGTGGTATTAGATGATTTCCACTGTCTGAGATGGCTTTATACTTACTTAGAATACCTCTTGTAAGTCTTCCTCCTTTAGACGTTCGGGACAAGCATATATAAGAGAAGGGGCCGCCTCAAAAAGACAGCCCCTCCAAATTAGTATTAACGTTTATCTAACCGATAAAATCACTTATCCAGCGATTCCCTTGCTGAGTAGCTGATATTAAGCGCATCAGCTCGCCGCAACTGATATTTTATATCAGAGATAATCTTCATCTTAGTAGTAGCATCACCCTTTATGGAGATGGTCATAAGCTTCTTACGTTCGTCCTGTATCTTGGCTTGCTCTTGCTTTGCATAGTCGTAGACAAGGTCGGCATTCTGCACAATTTTGTCATTGATCTGCACACATGAGTTATTACCAAACTTGGGGCGCAAAGAGGCTATTGGCTTGCCTACATAGATGTAAGACACAAGTGATTTTTCTTCCAGCTTTGTCAGCTCGGTTGCCCTCGGGAGGTTTTGGTACTCTACTTTAGCTGTTACTTCGCGTATGCTGGTAACCATCATGATAAAGAAGAGGAAGGCAAATATAAGGTCAGGCAACGAAGCCGTATTTAGCTCCGGCATTTCTCGTTTGCCATCTTGTGTGAATCTTCCCATGGTACTTTATCCTCCTTATTAGTGTTTTAAGTCTGACAATGGCATCTCAGAGATGTGCATGGGATATATATCCACTACCATCTTCTGCTGTGCTGCCGGTAAATCATCATAACGACGTGAAAAATGCTTCAGCGCTGTTTCGTTCCATACTTCATTGTATGCCTTGAGCAACTCATTCTGTACATTGATGTACATCTGATAGCTCGTTTCTACCTCACTTTTCAGTGATATAGCATAGCTTGAAGTGGTAGTCTCAACGTTTCCTAACCCCGGAATTTCGCGAACCTCCTTTTCCGGAAGATTCTCACTATTGGCCGGGTTAACGATAAACTCTTTCACGTGATCCTTCAGCTCCTGTAAAGGTATCATACTGATACTTTCACCGGCTGAGGATGTACGCAGTACGGCAATTTGGTCGTTACGATTGACGAGCAACTGTAGTACGTTGCGGTTATTAATCTCTATATCGTTTTGTTGTTCTTCCTTAGGACTTAATGGCGGTAACCGTCTCTTTAAGCCCTTATCCGTGTCCATTGAAGTAGTAATCAAGAAGAAGATCAGAAGAATAAAAGCGATATCGGCCGTGGATGACCCGTTTATTGCGGGTACTTTACGTTTACTTCTTGCCATATCTTTTACTTGATTTCTTTATTTGGTTATTACTTCGACTTCTTATTGGATCCAATCTTGGAGAAAGCTCCCCAAACGATAGCAACTATATTGAGTAAGAGCAATACATAGGAGGTAAAAATAACCATGTCGGTGGTTTTAAGCCAGCCGGCTGTGGTGTACTTCTGAAAGTCTTCATTTACCTTTCCCCCTATGGACTCTATATTGGCACTACCTACAGCATAGGTAATCACTAAGATAAGGATAAGTGCGATTAAGGCACCTAAGCCTACCCATGCTTTACGTGGATTGTGCTTGAACCCTTTCAAAAACCCTACAATAGAAAAGACTATTGTAGCAACAAGTGTTATACAGATTAGGAAGTAAGCCCAGTATAGGAACAGATCAGTCAAGTTGTAAGCTTTATTACCGGCTGCGTCTACTGTAGATCCTCCTAAAAAGAGGGCTAAGCAGATCACAATGGAAATAACAAGCAACGTGATGAGCGTCCAACCGGCTATCCTTCTACTTTTTGTTACTGACATAGTAGTAGGCAAGCGTTTTACTTGTTGTTCTTAAGGTTGTATTTAATAACGAGGTCCATCAACGTAATAGAAGCATCTTCCATCTTATTGAGAACGGCTTCCACCTTACTGAGGATGTAGTTGTAGAAAAGCTGAAGAATAAGGGCAACGATCAAACCACCGATAGTGGTAATAAGAGCTACCTTCATACCTCCTGCTACAATCGTCGGGCTGATATCACCAACCTTTTCAATCTTATCGAATGCCATTACCATACCCACAACGGTACCTAAGAACCCGAAGGAGGGAGCCATTGCGATAAATAGGGTAATCCAAGACAAGTTCTTTTCGAGAAGTCCTGCCTGTACACCTCCGTAAGAAGTGATGGAGCGCTCTACGACTTCATCACCCTGCTCGATACGCATAAGGCCTTGGTAAGCAATGGATGCAATAGGACCACGTGTATTACGGGCTACGCTCTTAGCACCTTCTACATCACCACGATTGAGGTGGTCTTCAATATCCCGAAGAAGACGATCGCTGTCGGTATCGGAAAGGTTAAGGTAGATAATTCTTTCTAAGCAAATTGCCAAGCCAATGACAAGGAGGAGTGCAATGATGGACATAAAGTCAGCACCCCCTTCGATGAACTTACGCTTAAGTGCTTGGTGGAAAGAAGTACTTTCTTCAGCAACAGCATCAATTTCTTCATCCGTAGCCTGTTCTTCTGCTGCCACTTCGGTTGTAGTCTCTTGGGGAGCTGTTGTGGGCTGTTCTTCAGCCTCTTGAGCCCAAGAGCGATTCGCAAAGCCTCCTAAGACGAGAGCCATGCATGCGATAGTTGCAATTAGTCTTTTCATTGTACAATCTTTTAGTTGTTCTTCTATGTTTGTTTTTTATTCTTTATCGGTCTAACTAAATAACCATTGCGGAGAGAATGGGATTCGAACCCATGAAACACTTTTGGCGTTTACACACTTTCCAGGCGTGCCTCTTCAACCACTCGAGCATCTCTCCTTATATCTTATTGCTTTATATTTCCTCTTTGAGAACCTCGCTAGGTGCTCTCCACTTAACTGTCTTTAGTATGTTTCCTTCACAGTCAAGTACAGTTTCGTCCACAAATCTAATGCATTTTACTCAAGTAGGCACTATTTATGGGTAATAAATCTAAAAATCATTGCCATCTTTTTCTACAAAAAACTACACAATGCGCTATATATCAATATATTGAGTTGCTCTAAATAGTGATAATGCATTTCTATAGGTAACCTCAGCTAACGCCGACTCATCCATTTTAAGACACTGTGCTGCTACCTTTAAGGTATTTACGATGTAGGCACTCTCATTTCTTTTTCCTCTTTCCGGCTCCGGAGCTAAATAGGGGGCATCTGTTTCCAGTAAAATTCTGTCAAGCGGTATCCTTCCAACCAGTTGTCTCAATTCAGTATTTCGCTTAAATGTCACGATCCCATTCACTCCTATCATCATCCCGGGAAAAGAAAGAATTCGCGTAAGGTCACTTTCACTTCCATCAAAACAGTGAAAGACTCCCCGTAATTTATTCTTCGGATATTGATCGAGTAGCTGAAAAATCTCTTCAAATGCCTTCCGCACATGCAATATCACCGGCAAATCGAGCTCTATTGAAAGCTCTATTTGCCGGGCTAATGCGGCGCACTGCTCTTTCTTATAGCTATCGTCCCAATATAGATCGAGTCCGATCTCTCCGACAGCAGCAATATGAGCTTTCTTTTGTCGTAGTTCCTTTTCTATGAGATCCATTTCTTCCTCCCATTGCGCTTTAACTGAAGTCGGGTGCAGCCCTATAGCACAAAGGGTACAATCCGGATAGGCACTGTGTGTGTGCCACAAGGCGTTCAAGGACGATGAATCTTCATTTGGAAGCATAAAGAGACAGACACCCTCATTCTTTGCAGAGCGGATTACTGCTGCCCGATCCTCATCAAAGGCACTATCGTACAAATGCGTATGGGTGTCAAATAGGCGCATCAGAATGCTCTGCTTGCCAAACGGTTATATAAATCTTTTAATGCTGCCAAGGCCTCCTTATCTACGGGGGAAATACGCTCTACCTCGCCTAAAAGAAGTAGTGCTTGATGGGTATAGGTAGCTATCTCGGCATCTATTTCATCTGCCAAATGGAATTGATCGTATATAGCCTTTACTCGTTCGATTTTCTCCTCTCTATTGTTACAAGTGAGGGCCTTTTCTAAAGCTTTATCACTTAAGGCCGCAGATTTCTCTTTTGCGCTAAGAAGTAACCAGGTTTGCTTATTCTCGGCTATATCTCCTCCTATAGGTTTTCCAAAAACATCCGTAGAGCCATAAACGTCCAAATGGTCGTCACGCAATTGGAAGGCTAATCCAATTTGTATACCACTTTGATAGAGTAGATCTGCCGCTTGTGGTGTTGCCCCACCGATCAGTGCGCCCATCTTAAGCGCCGTCGCAAGTAGCTCGGCTGTCTTAAGGCGTATCATGTGGATATAATCAGATAGTGAGGTGTCGTTTCTACTTTGGAAGTTTATATCGTATTGCTGGCCCTCCATAATAGCTACACTCATCTGAGAAAAGGTCTGCATTACTTCACTTTTAACTTCAGGTGAAAGACCCTTTTGCGCTTCCGTAAGTAGATGAAAAGCCAATGCAAACATGGCATCCCCGGATAGAATCGCAGCAGAAAGCCCATATTTAGCTACAACAGAAGGCGCCCCATGCCGCATATCGGAATGGTCCATTACATCATCATGGATGAGTGTAAAGTTATGGAATAGCTCAAGAGCAGTTGCCGTGAACCAAATACATTGCTTCTCTTTGCCAAAAATACGGGATGCGGCTACGGCAAAACATGGGCGCAGTCGTTTTCCTCCCTGAGACAAAGCATAGTACATGGGTTCATAGAGTTCTTCAGGGTGATTTCCTGTATGCAGAAAGTGCTTTAGCTCACTAAAAAGAAACTCCTCAAATTGCGCTACTAAATCAGAAAAGTACTGTTTACTATCGTTCGTCATAAGATGGCAACTGCTTACCGTTTACACAGACGGCATCTCACTTTTGGGAGAGATGCCGTCTTGTGGTAAATACACAACTCCTCAGAATTGAATCAAATTAATGGAAGAGCTTAAAGGTTACCGGCAATGTAAAGCGAGAACGCACGGGTTTACCACGCTGTTTACCGGGTTGCCACTTAGGCATCTTAGAGAGCACACGTACAGCTTCCTTATCCAAAGAGGGGTCTACTCCACGGACCACCTTAATATCAGAAACTGAGCCATCTCGCTCTACTACGAACTGTACGACTACCTTGCCTTCAATTCCGTTTGAGGCTGCTATCTCGGGGTACTGGAGATTTTTTGTAACCCACTTTAAGAGTGCCGGAACACTTCCACCTGGCGGAACTGCATTTTCTTCTACTATCTCAAAGATTTTATCTTCGGGCTCTTCATCCTGCTTGGGTGCATTGTTTACAATAGGCACGGGCGGTGGAAGCACCTTATTCTCATCTATAGAAACAATGGTAATCTTGGCAACTTCTTTGTTGTCATCTACAACTTTTATTTCGTCAGGTAGAGCCACTTCTATTTCCTGTTGCTGTACAGGGTCGGGTTCGGGTGGTTCCGGTTCTTGGTTTTCAGGAACCAGCATCGCATCATCTATGTCTGCTATATCTAACTTCTCGGTTGCGAGATCGTTAGTGGCAGCCGTACTGCGCATTTCAAGAGCGAAGTACACCACGGATAGAGATACGATCAGCCCCATGAAGAAGGAAAATGCTTTACCCTTCTCCAAATTTGCCTTAGGCGATTTCTTTACTTCCATAGTTACACTACGTGCGTTTAGTCGTTATGTTTTCTTCTGCAAATATACACTATTCTCTGATATATGGGGCAACACTTCATCACTTTCATCCTATATCTAATGAGGATCAAGTAAAATGTGGGGGTTGAAGTGCGCTCCCTCTGTATGGTATATGTGTAATAGAACCTGCTGTGACTGATGGATAAATGCATCTATACTCAATAGAAAAGCGACCTATGAAACACCTCAATATTTGATGGCTCCCTTTTTGTGAATGAGCTCCCTAAAGATCAAGCAGCATACCTATAATAGTAGCGACAGACGCTCTTCTCAACGTGGAAAAAAAGATCTGTAAGTTTGGATAAAAACATCTGTATCTTTCACTTGAAAGTTTCTGATCTTTCAAATTAAAGTTATAAACTTTTTTTCAAGGGTATTCACTCTTTCTATAAAGTGCCCTTCTGCTTAAACAAGAATGGAGATCATAAAACCATTCTGCAACAGATACATATACTTCTCTCGTAGAAAAAAAAAGGTAGCTCTCATTATCTGAAAGCTGCCTTTGATATACCGTAAAAAGCCTGGCGCTACTTACACTTCACTGCCATTTTGCATTGTTATAAGCTATGATCAAGAGGCGTAAAATCCGATTCGAACAATTGCACGAGACATCTCCATTGAACACGCCAACATAAAAAAGGTGTAAAGAAGGAGGGTCATGGATAAGAGCGATATGGTAGTTTTGAATTGCTTATAGGGGGGCTTCTTTGTGGAAAAGAGTTTGCTTCTAACCCACTTATACAAACGATAAAACGACCATCCTATAAGTAACCCAAACAAAACGCCTATAACCACATCACTTATAAAATGCACCCCCAAGTAAATACGACTATAGGCCACTACAGCGGCTAATGTAAACATTATCCATGAGTAGAGACGATCTCGAAAAACGAATGAGGTGAACATGGTAATACAGAAGAAATTAGTAGCATGGCCGGAGGGAAAACTATACCCTCCAGCCAAATGACCATAAACTGTCGTTACAAAGTCTTTCGTCATATTATGGTGGGTTGGTCTGAGCCTTTGCACAAGAGGCTTGAGAAAAGAGCTAACAACCAGATCGGCGGCTACCATCATCAGGACAACTATCAGGATAAACAGTAAAGCTTCCTGCCAAGGTTTCTTGTAAAACAACCAAATAACAAGACAGATTACTACTGCAGCCCATGTGAAGTGGGCTGACATTAGATACATAAAGGCATCCCAGAAAGGTGTATGCACACGATTAAGCGATAAGAAAAAAGACTTCTCTAATTCAACAATTTGCTCTAACATTACGATTTACATTATCTTTTTTCTATTGGGCGATAGTTTCCAGATGCTCTTTATGGAGCCAACCGCTCTTGCCGTCCGGAGTCTCTATTAAACACCAGCTATCATTTTGATCTTTGATCGTTATTTTTGCTCCTTCGCTAATAGCTTGAATGGAGTTAGCAGCTTCGTTTGGAGAAGCGTGAAGCATGCTTTTTCCTACGATTATCACGGCTTCACTTCTATCAAAGAAATCCCTTCGCCGTGTACGAAGTATACATAAAGAAAAAATGGTAAGGAACAGAGCAATAAGAGCTGTATAGAATCCCACTTGCCGCCTTTTTCGAGAAACGGATAGTAAGAAAAGCAGTAAAGCAGCCACCATCGTTATGGCAAAAGCAAGGGCAAGCACGATGGACAAGGTAGCCGTGGGCGTATAGGCAATGGCTCTCCACACACTTTTAGTAAGGGATGGCGTATAATCAAAGCGATCTACCGTTTGACTATTGGCTAACAAAAGATTATGCTTGGTTTCTTTATCGTTAGGCTTATAGCGGAGTGCCCGTTCATAGTTAAGTATAGCTTTACCTAATTTGCCTTGACGATAATAGGAATTGCCCAGATTATAGCAGATTGCAAAATTATTCACCTCCGGTTGTGCTGCCAACAGCTGCTCAAGCATTTCAGAAGAGGCACTATATTGCTGTAATTCATAGGCCTTTTCGGCTTTCTCCACCACCGCTTGTACAGACTCTGCTGCACACACCTTTGCCGGCAGGACAATAAATAAAGAGAGGAGAAAGAGTATGTATAGTTGTTTTCTCATTGCTTAAACACCTTTCTTTTCATTTGCTATCTGCTGCATCGCCTGAGTGCACCTACTGATCAATTGCCGCAGCTCCTCAGCTCCATAAGAGGGGGAGCTGTCCCTGCTATAACGTCGCTCTTCTACTATTGAGATCACCTCACTTAATGCCTTGCGGGGTTGCTCAGGGGCATCAATACTTAGCAAAGAGTTTTTATTGAGCGTACCCAATGGGAGCATGAAAAGATCTGCGATAAACTGATAAATGGCTTTAGCGGTGAGCTCGTATAGAGCATCCAAATCTGCGACAGCAGCTATTTGTGATTCGATACGACGTAATTCCACAATGGCATTGCTGTAGGCTTTCCTTTTACGATTAAGAGGCGTATCTGCACTACGTTTTCTATGTCGAAGGAATAAGAGATAGCAAGCTCCACCCGTAAATAGGATCAAGAGGAAGAGGATATACCAAATTGGCGATGCCAGAAAGCGATATACCGTTCCATCATAGCCACCTCGCATTTTCTTCCACGGCGCAATGTCATTTCCCAGCAATGTGCCATCTTCCTTACTTCCCTTTTCTGCGACACCGGCCTCAACCCTAAGGGAGAGAGGGCTACTTTTGACTGTATGGTAAGCCTCATCAGTCGGGTCGAAATAGGAGAAGATAATTTCCGGAAGTGTGTAAGTACCGGTATTGTGGGCTATGTATTGATACGTGTCTGTCTTACTTCCGGAAGCTCCGTTTTGAGAGATATTAATATCACTATTAGTAACGGGATCATAGCAATCAAAGCTCTCCGGAAAGGTAACCTTAGGCATAGAAAGCAGTTTCATATTGCCGGTTCCTTTGATAGTTAGTTTAACCGATCCGGGCACACCTGTTTTTTCCGGAGTTCCCTTTGGAGAAGCCAATTCAATAGAGAAATTACTCCCCACTGCATTCGTAAATCCCTTAGGAGCTCCGTCAGGTAAAGGCTTCACATTAATATTGACTGCCGGAGAAATAACTCGCCTTCGCACCGTAGGTACTGAAGACTGACTAAAAAACTTTTCCGGAGTATCAAAGTCTTCTTCAACGGCGACAATCAACCCGAAGTCGCCTTGTGGAATGGTAAGCGAGCCACTATGCTGTGGATAAATGAGCACCTCTCTGATAACAGCCGTGAAGTAATTCTTCCCTTTATAATGCTCTATCACCAATTGAGGCACCTCACCCTGCTTGATCTCTTCCTCTATGAAACCGTCATACTCGGGAAACTTGGCTTCTTCAAACTGAATGCGACTACTATGGGTGTAAAGCTTGAATGAGAGCCGCAAAGCTTCATGCTCGTACACCGTAGTCTTAGAGGGAATGGCAAGAATAAAGAGTTCCTCATTTGCTGCCCTGTTAGAGGCGGAGAGAGCGCCCTTGTTCCCTCGTGTACTTCCCGCTTCTTGGGGTAATACGGTAATCACTACCTGGCGTGTAGTATAATGCTTACCATTAGCTACAATGGATGCTGGGGAAATGGTTACTTTTCCTTTGGTCTTGGCTAAAAAGGTCCCGGTATAAGTGGTACTTACATGCCCATTTACATTAGCAATTGAAACCGCATTCTCCGGAGGAAATAGGACTGATAAACCGGAATACTTAGGCGCGGTAAAGTTAGTGCCATTAGCCCCATCAAGAATAAAACGAACTTGAAATTGCTCACCTGCCACTACTTGCTTGGGGGCATCGCATGTGAATCTAACCTGTGCATTAAGCGAACAGAAAAACGCCAAACAGAGAAAAAGCGAGAAGCCCAATCGAGCCTGTGTATGCTTTACTACCATTGCTTTCCTTTCCTGCTACGGGGTTGGGAATCATTTCGTTGCTGCTCTACACGCTGACGCGTTTTATCGTCATCCTCGCGGAATGATTCTAATATTTGGGCTGCCGTTTGTTGGTCAATTGGATTATTCTGAGAAGGGTTCTTGGGAGGCTGCGATTGTGGCTGCTGATTCTTCTCCGGCTGCTGCTCGCCCCCTCCATTTTGATTCTGGTTTTGGTTTTGCTTGGGCATAAGTTTCATAGCCAAAGCTAAATTATAACGAGTCTCTTCATCGGTAGGGTTTATTCTAAGGGATTGCTTAAACGCTTCGGCAGCCTTAGGATAATCTTGCTTCTTCATAAAAGCATTGCCTAAATTATGGAGTAGTGCAGCGGCCTCCTCTGCAGTCAAAGTCTTATTTTCAGCTGCCTTTCCATACACCTCAATTGCTTCGTCATACTTGCCTTGCTCATACAGAGCGCCACCCAATCCGTATTGTGCATGCAAAAGCGAGCTATCTGCCTTAAATGCAGCTCGATACTTTCCTTCTGCCTCTTCCATTTTATTGTGATGCGCACTGCGGACAGCACTTCTGTAGATACGCCGGGAAGAGACATTCTGACCATCCATAAGAATGGGATTCGATACCCCGACGAGCAAGATAATTACCAAAAATAATACCTTTTGTTTCATCTGTCGAATAAGTGCAAACGGCTGATATACTTGTTCTTTTTCATGAGGATAAACTGCATGAGGAATAAGCAAATAAAGGCAGCAGCTACAAACCAACCATACAGCTCTTCTGTCGTACCGGCTTGGGAAGTAACAGCACCCTGTGGTAGCTTATACAACTCGTCTCTAAGGTGACGGCTTAGTGTAACCACACTCTCCCCTACGAAAGCAGCACCCTCACCGGCCTCTGCGATAGATTTACAAAGCTGCGGATTAGCTCGAGATACTACTTCTTGCCCATTTTCATCTCTCAGATAGCCCCCCTCGATGGGAATACGGTCACCCTCGGTTGAACCAACGGTTACTGCGAATACTTTTATTCCGCTCTCAGCAGCCTTTTTTGCTGCGGCTACTGCATCAGAGTCATGATTCTCCCCATCCGTAAAGAGGATAATCGCCTTCCCTATATCGTCTCGTGAACTGAAAGAGGCAGCAGCTTTCTCAATGGCAGGAGCAATAGCAGTTCCTTGGCTAGTCAACATTCCTACAGAACAGTCCGAAATAAAAGTTTTCACCGATGCTATATCAGTTGTAATGGGCAAATGGGTATAAGCATCAGCAGCAAAGACGACTAAGCCTATTTTACTCTCTCTTAGTGCATCAACTACACGCTGAGAAGTAATCTTGGCAAACTCCAATCGATTGGGCGATAAATCCGTAGCGAGCATTGAGTTAGATACATCTATCACTATCATTGCCTCAATACCCTTCTCCTCATTCGGGATCTCCTTCTTTCTAAAAAGCTGCGGCCGAGCTAAAGCAATAATTAGAAACGTTGCTGCTATTATTGCAAGTGCATTGCGAAGAAGCCTATGTAAGGTAGTTGCCTCCGGCTTTAGTTGCTTAAGAAGGGGCAACTCAGCAAAACGTCTTTCATCACGCCTCCTCCTACGATAACCGTAATAAAGCAGGGCGATAATAATGGGCAAGGCGAACAGTAACCACAGATACTGAGGATTTGCTAAAGTAATCATGGATTCGTTCTAAATAGAGTTGCTCTTAATACTAAAGATATCAGCAAAAGCAATAATGCGATTAGTACAAATGGGGCATAAAGCTCTTCATAAGCGACCGTATTACGCACAATTAGCTTGCTCTTCTCCAATCGATCTATTTCTTGATATATCTCTTTAAGTGTAGCATTATCCGTTGCTCTATAGTAATGCGCACCGGTTACCTCTGCAATTTGCTTTAGGGAGGCCTCATCGATATCTGCTTTCACATAATCCACCACAACGCCAAAATGTGTCTGCCGTGGATAGGGAGCCTCACCAAGTGTACCTACGGCTATTGTGTAGACCCTAATACCAAGGCTCTGTGCAATTGAAGCTGCCATTGATGGAGAAATGCTTCCACTATTGTTCGTACCATCCGTAAGGAGTACCACTACCCGACTCTTTGTCTTACTCTCTTTGAGGCGGTTCAATGCTGTAGCGATTCCCATACCTATTGCCGTACCATCCTCTAAGGAGCCTATTTGAACCTCGCTAAGACGCTCCTTGAGCGTGACATGATCCGTAGTCAACGGACACTGCGTAAAGCTTTCTCCGGCAAAGACAACCAAACCTATATTATCATTAGGTCGCTCTTCTATAAAGCTCATAGCTACACTCTTCGCTGCCTCAAAACGATTAGGCTCCAGATCCATTGCCATCATACTTCCGGAAGCATCCAGCGCAAGCATAATGTCAATACCCTCTACTCGGTTACGCTCTATCGTATTGCTATTCTGCGGACGCGCCAAGGCGATCACTATCAGTACTAAAGCAAACATCTCCAAAGCGAAAGGAATATGACGCAATTGAGCACGCACTCCTCCCGAGGGAAGACGATAAAAGGAGGAAATCTTCAAAGTAGCATGGTGCCGAGTAAACACCCCTACATAGTATGCGACTATAAGAGGGACAACTACTAAGAGCCACAAATATTTAGGATGCAGAAATATCATTGCTCTATCTCCTCTCTTTGCTTACGAAGTGCCGCATCTAATGTTTCTGCTACGCTTAAGTAGTCGTCTCCTGCTTGCTCTGCCAGATTAGGACGCAGCGAAGAGGCTGCAAACTTGGCAACATTACTATTCTCAAGTAGCTGCTTAAGAAGAGCCAGTGCTGCATCCGGAATAAGTCCAGCCCGGCATAGTGTAGCATAGAGTTGCCTTGAGTTCATTTTCGTAGCCTCAGCTACACCAATACGGGTCAAATACTCCCTAAAGACACCATCCACCAGGGTAAAAAATTCTCTTACTGCACCCTTTTCAGGTAACTGACGCCTTTCAATAGCTTCAATTTCTTTCTTCAAATATTGTAAAGGATCGAGTGACTCAACCAAGGGCGCCTTTGTAGGACGCAATGCTGCAGTAGCTCTTCGGCGACGCCACAAGAGATAGCCCCACACAGCTCCCCCCAACACTAAAAGGGTCACCAACCAAGGCCATATGAGAGCCATTATTTCGGCACAGCTATACCTCAATTTCCACTCAGCCTTCAGGGGATAGAACCGCTCCGGATGGACTGTATCCACCTCCGGCATCGTAACCTTCAGCACCAAGGGCCGTGAGTAAAACTCTCTTTGCCCTACCCTAACTCCGAAAGCCGGCAGCTCTACAATACTATTCTCGGAAAAGGAAGTAACCACCATCTGTGCAGTAATTTCCTTAAGTGTTCCGCCTAAGTCAAGTGTATCTAAAACGGTAAAGGAGAGCGCTTCAGCTTGCCCAAGCTGCTCGTCATGTGGAATGATCAGATAAGTGTCATCCAAATGGTCAGTACGTATCTTCAGCGTCACAAGAGCTTGCTCTCCAATCATAATATCGGCCCTGTCCAGAGTGCTGGTAATACCTATCTCTTGTGCCTCAAGAGCGACAAAGCTGATTAGGAAAGTCAAGAGAATACCCAATAATCTGCGCTTCATCTTTTTGCAAATAGTTTTAATAAAGCCAAGGCAAAATCCTCTCCGCACTGCACTTCAGTAAAATCTATACCCAAGTGTTGCAGCACATTTGAATGACGCGCTTTTGCTTCTACATAACGAGCATAGTATTGATCCCTGACCTTCTTAGAGGAAGTATTTACCCATGCCGTTCGTCCGGTCTCAAGATCTTCAAAACGCACCAACCCCATAGGGGTCAACATAGCCTCTCTCCGATCCCCTACCTCAATAGCCATTAGATCATGACGAAGAGAGGTAAGTTTGAGTCTTTTACAATAAGATTCAGTCAGATCATCCGATATAAAGTCACCCATCAGGAATACGGTAGCCCGCTTTTTGAGCACACCATTAAGAAAGTCAAGAGCAACCTCTGCGTTTGTAGCTCTACCGGTAGCTTGATATGAGAGTAACTCCCTAATGATATACAATACGTGTCGTCTCCCCTTAGCAGGCGGAATATATTTCTCCACATGATCAGTGAAGAGCACCACCCCCACTTTATCGTTATTTTCCATTGCCGAAAAGGCTAAAGTAGCTGCTATCTCAGCCACTAAGTCTCTTTTCGTTTCTGCGATCGTACCAAAGTCCAAACTATGCGACATATCGACTACCAGCATAAGGGTCAGCTCTCGTTCCTCCTCGTAAAGCTTGACAAAGGGCATATCGTACCGAGCGGTCACATTCCAATCAATATCCCGCACATCGTCTCCGGCTTGGTAAGCACGCACTTCACTAAATGCCATACCGCGCCCCTTGAAGGCACTATGGTATCGCCCTGCAAAAGCGTTATTTACTAACCCTTTTGCCTTTATTTCGACCCGCTTAACCCTCTCTAATAGCTCTTTGCTCGTCACAATGATAGGGCACTTATGGTACAATCACCTTATTAAGGATTTCGTCCACTATTTGATCTGCTGTAATACGCTCTGCTTCTGCCTCGTAGCTCAAGCCGATACGATGACGCAGCACATCGTGTGCTACATCTCGCACATCTTCAGGAAGCACAAAATCTCTACCCTCTAACAAGGCGGTAGCACGCGCTGCTAAGATAAGGAATATCGAAGCACGTGGGGAAGCTCCATACCGGATCATGGGCTTGAATGACTCAAGTCCGCACTCTTCCGGACGACGAGTGGCCATTACGAGACTAACTGCATAGCGTACTATCTTATCGTCCGCATGGACCTCATTTACTGCACGGCGTGCGCTTCGTATGTCCTCCCGATCTATGATAGGCTTTAGCTGAGGCATTTCACCACGCATATTGAGCCTTACCACTTTCTCTTCCTCTTCGGCAGTCGGATAGTCCACTAAGACTTTCATCATAAAACGGTCTAACTGAGCCTCAGGAAGTGGGTAAGTGCCCTCTTCTTCAATGGGGTTCTGGGTAGCCATTACCATAAATGGCTCTTCCAAAGAATAGGTTGTATCTCCGATTGTCACCTGACGCTCTTGCATAGCTTCCAAAAGAGCACTCTGCACCTTTGCCGGTGCGCGGTTGATCTCGTCCGCCAATACGAAGTGGGCAAAGATAGGTCCCTTCTTGACCACAAACGTCTCTTTGGCATGGTTATACACTAAGGTTCCGGTCACATCGGCCGGTAATAAGTCAGGGGTAAATTGTATTCGGCTAAAATCGGCATTGATTAAGCTCGCCATACTCTTAATAGCCAATGTCTTGGCTAATCCCGGAACGCCTTCCACCAACAAATGTCCATCTGTCAGAAGGGCAATAATCATACTACGCACTAAGTGCTTCTGCCCTATTATTACGTGAGAGAGTCCCTCCTCCAAAGAAGCCACGGTATGTGTAGCGGCTGCTCGGGTTCCTGTTATCGGACTATTATCTTTGTTTGCTCCTTGTAGCATATATCTTCTTTCTAATAACTACGCAAAAATACGAACTTCCATCGTACTATACTATTTGTCGCCATTATTTCCTTTCCAAACTCCATTTTTGCTCACAAAGATGAGCTTCTATTCACTGCAAAGATAGAGCGAAACCACACAAAACGTATTTCTACCTCTGCTTACTTACCGGCCCAAAGTTTTCTCTTCGGTTATTACAAACAATCTTTTCAGTTGGAAGATACACCGGGCAAAGGGATTTAACGTTTATTATTTCACAGGAAATAAAAAAATGCAATACTATTTGTTGCATAGTGATACTTTTTCAAAAAAAGTTTTATACCTTTACCTCCGTAGAGATTTGAAAGCTATAATTACCCATTACAAGCAATTACTAAAGAGGGCAATAATATATTATAATCGAATAGTCAAGCTGTAATGCAACTAAACGATACTTAAGAATAAAATATTACCATTGGATCTATAATTCAAAAAGTAAAAATAACAATTTAAAACGGTGCACTTTTATGAAAAAAACAAAGAGAACACTTGAAGTAGCGGTTATTTCATTATTTACTTTCTTCTTTCTCTTCTCTATAGCCGGTGCAACTCCAAATAAGGGAGCGACTGTAGTTAAGACCCCGCAAAGCAATAGTTTGAAAGAGAAAAACGATGGACAAACTCAGATCTCTTTTGTTATACCGGGGCAAGAGTGGACCATCATGTATAATATGAACCGCCCGGGGGGTCCTTCGGGACAAGACAATCCGCCTCAATTCAATAAGAAGAAAATAGGGGCTTCCGTTACCATAGGTCACACCACTTACTACCCGGTAGTCAGTGATGGCTATAACTCTAGGCAACCCAATCATCCGGACAACAATCGAATCGTCTACTATCTTCGCGAAGAGGGTGATCAGGTGTACATTCGGTATTCAGAGACTGAAGAGGAACAG
Source organism: uncultured Bacteroidales bacterium (assembly GCA_947290775.1). Classification (GTDB taxonomy): domain Bacteria; phylum Bacteroidota; class Bacteroidia; order Bacteroidales; family Porphyromonadaceae; genus Porphyromonas; species Porphyromonas miyakawae. The sequence continues at coordinate 96,838 of CAMYPM010000002.1, forward strand.
TTGCTCTTCGACTACAATCTTGAAGAAGGAGACTATTTTTTCCTTAAGAAATTCACCGAAAAAAGGGAGCGAATACCGGTCAGGCTGGTCAAGAAAGACATTGTGCAGATGGCAGGTGCCATGCGACGAGTATACTACTTTGAGTATTTATATGCCGAGAAGCATCGCGACCTAAATACATTGAATTATACCGACGACTTTTGCTGGATTGAAGGCTTAGGCACACCTTGGGATTTTGTCTCTTACGATGCGCGTAAAATAACAGGTTCATACCCCCCTAAGTGCATTTACTTCACTAAAGCTCAAGGGGTCAAGTATGGGATATTTGGACACCCATCTGACAGTGAGTCAGCCCATAAAGAGGGAGCTGCTCTACCCACATACGAATACCCGAAGAATACCCCTACAACAGGAGCATCTCTCTCAGGAAACTCAGACGATACATTCCTTTCCATCGCTGTGCCCAAACACAAATGGAGTATAAAATTGCCGGAAGGGAGCGCACTTAACGTGACCGACCAAGATCAGTATTATACGATGAAATTTGAAGAACCGGTAGTACACGACAAAGAGATATACTATGTATTGGAAAGCTCCATCGGGAGAATAAATAAAAAAGGGGCATCGCGAACGGTTTACTTTGACGTACGAGATACAGAAGGCAAGGTGCTGGTGTACAACTTTCCTATCCCCATCATTGATTACAATAAATGGGTGATCGGTAAGTATTATCCGCTCCACTCAGAAAAGGCGATTCGTACGAAAGGACAAGAGGGAGATATCATCTATTCGACACTAAAGAAAATAACCACCGAGCAAATTGCCGGTGCTGACCGCAAGTGCTACTATTTCGAGGATATTGATGCCTCAAAAACAGCCTCTCAGGCCGATGCCCTTCGCTATTACAAGTGGGTAGAAGGAATCGGCACAGAGTCCGGCTCTATAATATTTGTCCGTAAAAATGCCGAGGGTATGCCGGCAGCGCAAAACGTTTGCTTCACCGAGAGCAATGACCTAAGCTATCCGGTATTTGGAGGAGAATGCGGACATGCTGATCAGGCTGAGTGGATCAATACTCCGGCAGACCTCTGTAAAGTAATCTTACACAATGATGTTTTGCAAATTGTAGCAGGCGATAATCTACCCCACTCACTAAAGGTATTTACGCTCACAGGAGAGCTTCTTATGAATGTTTCCTCTTTCACTAACTCATACACAGCCTATTTACCCTATGCACATACTTTGTTAATCGTCATTGACAAGGCCGGACGAAAGGTAGTGGCTCAGTAACGGCTGCGCTCTAAGCATCAAGTATTTTTATTCATTGTGGAAGACAATGCGCTTCCACCTCATCAAAGCCCCGGGCAAATGGATTTTTCCCATCACTCGGGGCTTATAGCACACTACACTTTTTTCCGCACTACAACTTTCTTTAGCACATTAGGATATATACCTATAAATGACTATTTTTGTATAGGAGAGAATAAATTAGGATAGTCCTAATGACCATTACAGTAAGAAAGGGTCTTAGGCAAGACATCTGAATAGTTAAAAGATTATTCAGAGAGCTATTTTCTCTGTATAACAGAGGAATAGGAGCAAAAGTCCCAATTACAAATTGGGAAAGTAAGAAGAGAAATAAGAAATTTCGTTTAGGAAAAGGAAACATTGTTATGAAGAAGAAAAAGTTTATTTGCCCCGTATGCGGTTATATTCATGAAGGAAATGAGGCGCCTGCCGAGTGTCCCGTTTGTCATGTCAAGGCTGAGAAGTTCAAGGAGTTTAAACCCTCTGCACTGAAGGGCACGAAGACGGAAGCCAACTTGATGGCTGCGTTTGCCGGAGAGAGCCAGGCACATGCAAAGTACCAGTATTATGCATCTAAAGCCCGTAAAGATGGGTACGAACAAATAGGCGATATTTTCATGGAAACGGCACGCAACGAGAAAGAGCATGCTAAAATATGGTTTAAACTCCTCCATGAGGGCGATATACCCGACACCATGCAGAACTTAGCTGATGCAGCCGCCGGGGAAAACTATGAATGGACAGACATGTACGACAAAATGGCTCAGGAAGCAATGGAAGAAGGCTTCCCCGAGATTGCCATCAAGTTCCGTACAGTAGCTGCTATTGAGAAGAAGCACGAAGAGCGTTATCGCAAGCTTCTGAAGAACATTGAGGACAAGGTCGTATTTGCCAAAGATGGCTCTGCCATTTGGCAGTGCATCAATTGCGGTCATATTGTAATAGGAAAAGAGGCTCCGGAGGTTTGCCCTGTATGCAACCACCCGCGCAGCTTCTTCCAGATCTATCCAGAGAATTATTAATGTAGCGGCACCCCTTCTCTTCTTCCATGGGCGTTTTGTTCGCTCAAAGAAAGGGAAAGGAGAAATGCCACTTTATAAAGAAGCCCTGCCACTTTTGGCGGGGCTTTTTGTTTACTACCTAAAGGTTCCTCGCAAGTACTTGATAATAGATCTGTACTTAAGGGACAAAACATCTGTACCTTTCAAATGAAACATCTGTACTTTTCAAACGAGAGATCAGAACCTATTATTCCAATCCTCTATCTTTTTTTAACAGATCCGGGATATAAAAAAAATAAGGCTTGCACCCTATTCTCCCATCTTTCTGCTTATTTCCGCTTCTGCTATTCGGTAAGCGCTGCAGTACAGACTGAAGCTAAGAGATAGGCACGTGAGCGGTAGAAGTTGACGGGAAAAGATCGGAGCGTAGGATAATATAGAATATATCCATTGTCGAGCAGGAAATCGCTTGCGAATCCAGCTGATGCTTGAGGAATGGCCTTGAAAGCGGCTTCTTTGGCGCACCACACTTTCAAGGCATATTCCATTGCCTCATGTCTGCCCGCAAGTGAATGAAAATGTGCGAGCTCCTTATGATGCATAAATCGAGGGGCTGAAGTGAGGAGCTTTTCCCGAGGCTCTTCAATGTCGATTCCTACGAAGAGAGCAGCGGGGGCAATTAGGACGGCTACATAGTGTTCACTATGTGCGATAGAGAGCGAGCAGGCGTAATTAGAGAGGAAAGGCTTTCCACTATTGAGATGAGCTAATTCAATGTGATTATTAAGAAGCAATTCAAGGAGCCGACAAGCCGCTGCCGTGCTTCTTTGGCGAGTGGATAGAGCCTCATCCTTGGGAGTAAGCCTATCAATATGTGCGACGGTAGGGGTATAAGGGTATGGAAGCATACCACCCATTTACTTTGCGTCGGCAATACCCAAAGACGCAGGAAGAGTTATCTTGAGCTGTAGGATACGACGCTTATCTACAGCAGTGACCTCGAAAGTGAAGTCCTTGTAGGTGACCACGTCTCCCCTATGGGGTAACTCCTGCTTAATTTCAAGAAATAAGCCGCTTAAGGTATCTACTTCTTGTGTTATTTCAGCAAATATGGAGGGGTCAATATCCAACAAGCGACAGAAATCATTGGTCGGAGTTTTGGCATCGAAAAGGTAAACACCATCGGCAAGTCGTGTGTAAGGAAGCTCCTCTTCATCATATTCATCGGTAATATCTCCCACAATTTCTTCCAAAATATCCTCCATAGTGACTAAGCCGGATGTGCCGCCATACTCGTCTACTACAATAGCAATGTGAATACGTTTAGCCCTAAGTTCTTCCAGTAGATCGTCTATTTTTTTGTTTTCCGGTACAAAAAAGGCAGGACGTATAAGTTTTTGCCACTCAAAATCATCCGATTCATTGATGTAGGGAATACAGTCTTTTATATAGAGGATGCCGCGGATGTTATCTTGCGTACCTTCATAAACCGGTATACGCGAATAGCCACACTCGACAATAAAGTCAAGCACGGCCTTAAATGACCAATTATAGTCAATATTGGCCATATCAATACGAGGCGCCATGATATCTTCGACTCTTTTATCGTAGAAGCGCACTATCTCCTCCATGATATCGCTCTGTTCACTACCACTTTCCACGGTTAACTCCACCGCTTTAGAAAGGTCATCCACAGATATATCATAGCTATCGGAGCCGTTACCCCTCTCTATACGGGTACCCAGTTTAACAAGACTTTTGGAAAGCGGACTCAGATATTTGACAATAGGTGCCATGATTACACAGGAAAAGCGGCAGAAGGCTAAAGGATTGCGTGTAGCATATACTTTCGGGATGATCTCCCCAAAGAGAAGCAGAAGAAGGGTTAAGCCGATAGTTTGTACTACGAAGCTGAGTGTTTGGGATGTGCCAAAATCAAAGAGTTGGGTTAGCGCATAGTTGCTCAGAAGCACAATAGCAATATTGACCGTATTGTTACAGATCAAAATAGTAGCTAATAGCTCCTCAGAGCGGCCCAATAGGGATAAGAGCGTTTGATCTGTTTTTGAGTTGCTATTGCGAATGGTATGAATGTCTTGAGGCGTGAGTGAGAAGAAGGCACTCTCGGAGGAAGACATATAGCCGGAGATAATAAGCAGTAAGATTACAACTGCTATGGAAATCCCAATCTGCCAAGAAAAGGGATTTATCGTGACCCCGGCGAATAGATTAGCAAAGAAATTGCCGATTGAAAGTAAAAGTGGAATCGATTCCGGATCCATCAATAGTTAAGTATATTATTTAGCTTCAGCATCCTCCCCATTTGACTGAGGCTGCTTATTAGCGTCTAAATAGGTAATTCGATCAGCAATAACCTCGGTAATGGTACGCTTAAGATTATTCTTATCGGTGAATTGACGGGTGGAGAGCCTCCCTTCAATAAAGAGCCGTGCACCTTTTCGGGCCTGTTCGCCTGCGGTAACGGCTGCTTCTCCAAAAACTACGATGCGGTGCCAATCGGTTTGCTCTGAAGTGCTCTTTTGTCGCGTAGCGGGACGATGGGTAGCCAGCATAAAGGTCGTATAGGCTTGATTGTCGTTGTAGTACCTTATTTCGGCATCTTTTCCTACATACCCCATCAGTATGACTTTGTTTATGGAAGACATGTTATATACACTCCATTCTCTATCTTTATCGACAAAGTTAGCATATTCCCATGAATGCGTTTTACTTAATGCGAATCAGGGTTAAACCATCTCGTATGGGAAGTAGAAAAGATGTAACACGCGAATCGGATGCAACTAAACGGTTAAAATCGTCAATTCCTTTTGTTTGCGCATCTTGAGGCATGGGATCTTGGATTACTTTCCCATCCCAAAGGGTATTATCTGCAATAATGACAGCTCCTGAGGGTAGCTTTGGAAGCAATTGATTGTAATAAGTGACATATTCACGTTTATTAGCATCAATATATACGAGATCAAAGGTGTGCGCCTCAGTAAGCTTCGGAATAAGTACCGTGGCATCTCCAATATGCAGCTGCACACGCTCTTGAAATGGGGACGAGGCTATATTTTGTCGAATAAGCTCCTCTAATTCGTCATTTTTTTCTATGGTGAGGACGAGCGCACCTTCTCTCTGTAGGCCCGAAGCAATGCAGAGAGAGGAGTAGCCACAATAAGTGCCGATCTCAAGTACACGATGAGGATTGATGACCGCTGTAAGCCAGGCAAGTAATTGTCCTTCGTAGGGACCCACTAACATACGGGGTTGCATCAGATGTAGGTGGGCTTGGCGACGGATATGAGATAGATAGGGAGGCTCCTGTTCACTCATCCGCTCTGCATAAGCCATTATTTGCTCTATAGAAGGTGTCATTTTTTGTTCGTAGGCTTACTTAATTGGGTCAATCGCTTAGAATCTCTCTGTTTTTCCCCGCTGCTAAACACTTACTCTTTACTCTGATAGGCTATGAGCTCTTTGATGAGCGCTGCGTATGAGTTGAGACAGGTATGACGCACGATGATTAGGTAAGCCTTTAAATACTGCTTACTTGGCTTGGTTGGCAATAATTTGCTCTAATCCAATAAGAGCTAAACGGTAGCCGTCTAAACCGAATCCCGATACACTGCCTTTACAGAAAGGAGCGATAAGGGATTGACGACGAAAACTCTCTCGAGCATATATATTGGATATATGCACCTCTATTACAGGTACTACAGTAGCACGAATTGCATCAGCGATAGCTACAGAAGTATGGGTATATCCCCCTGCATTCAGCACAATACCATCCGCCTCAGTGCTTTCAATCCGATCAATTATTTCTCCTTCTGAATTGGTGTAGCAGCACTCAATAGTAAAAGGAAATAGGGCTTGAAGAGACTCTAAATAGGGCACAATAGGAGTAGATCCATAAATATCTGGCTCCCGCTTACCGACATGCTTTAGATTAGGTCCATTGAGGATCAGTATCTTGTTTATTGGCATTGATTTCGCTTATCTTTGTCACAAAGATAGTGTATTCGTAAGAGAATGATAGATAGAAATGCCAAACTATTGGAGCAATATCGTCAGTACCTTCGTTTAGAACAAAACCTGACAGAGAATAGTGTAGAAGCCTATTTGTCGGATTCGGCAAAGTTGATCGACTACGTAGAAACTGAAAGACTCGAGTGGCGAGAGGTTGATTATGCTACACTTCAGCAATTCCTTGCTCAGCTCTATGATATAGGTATCACCGCACGCTCTGTGGCACGCATCATTTCCGGTGTAAGAAGCTTTTTCCGTTTTCTACTGCTTGAGGAGTACATTGAAAGCGATCCTTCAGAGTTGCTGGAAGCACCTAAAATAGGAGTACATCTTCCAGAAGTGCTTACTGTGGAAGAAATAGACGCTATTATAAAAGTTGCGGATGTGGATACCGCAGAGGGGCCAAGGAACGTGGCTATCATTGAGTTGCTCTATAGTTGCGGGTTGCGGGTTTCGGAGCTTTGTTCTCTTCGATTAGCCGACATATTCATAGATGAAGAATATTTACGTGTATTCGGAAAGGGAAGAAAAGAGCGACTAGTTCCTATGAGTCAAAAGGCTATCCGCTCAATTGAGCGCTATCTCTCCTCTCCCGGTAGAGCAGAGCCCAAGCGTGGAGAAGAAATCTATCTCTTTTTATCTAAACGAGGGGTTAGAATATCGCGCATAACTGTGTTTGCATTAGTTAAGGACTTAGCTGAGAAGGCGGATATACAAAAGAATATAAGCCCTCATACGTTTCGTCATAGTTTTGCAACTCATTTATTGGAAGGTGGAGCACATTTAGAAGCCATCAGACTCATGCTCGGACATGCAGATATATCCACCACATCCATATATACACACATTGATAGGAGTCACTTACGCGATCAGATCCTCAAGTATCATCCACGTAATCAATAATAATAGATTCGTTGCGCTGCCCCCATAGCTGCATTCTTTTTCCCGAGCGTTACACGCACTTGCTCATATCCTTTGCGTATCTCTTCGGCATGGGCAGGCTGTAGTATCTTTGTTAGTTCCTTATGGATGCGTTGTACAGTAGCGTCAGCAGCCAATAGCTCAGTGACCACTTCTCTACCGGCAATAAGATTTACCAAAGAGATATAAGGTACTTTAATAAGCTTATCGAATAGAATGTTCAATATTCTTTGCCCATTTATTCGGTAAATAACGACTTGAGGAGTACCAATGAGGGCTGTTTCAAGCGTTGCAGTACCCGAGGTAACCAAAGCTGCTTTCGAAGTCGCCAAGAGTGCATAGGTACTATTTCGCACTATGGATACATGGTCCGTTAGGTATGGGGTATAAAAAGAGTCCTCAATACCCGGAGCTGCCGCAATAACAAAGTGATAATCTGTGAAAGGAGCAGCGACCTCTGTCATGAGCTTAAGATTGCGACGTATCTCCTGCTTCCTACTACCGGGCAGCAGAGCTATAAGAGGTCTTTTCTCAGATATGGGTAGTTGATGTTGATTATTTGACCCAATGTGCCCATCTGTAGAGCAATATGGAGCAAGTTCCTCTACAGTAGGATTGCCTACATAGGTACATGGAATATTGTGATTTAAAAAGAAGGCTTCTTCAAATGGAAGGATAGAGAGCACTTCATGACAATACTTCCGCAATAGCTTTACTCTGTCTGTTTTCCAAGCCCATACTTTAGGAGCTATATAGTAGAAGCGTTTTGCTTCGGGTAGCGCCTTGTAGGCAAAGGATAAAATATAGCGGAGATTAAAGCCGGATGAATCTATCGCAATCACCCGATCAGGAGCAAAACGAAGCATCGTGCGCTGTATTTCCTTGGCAGCGTGTCGGATCGATCTATAGTTCCTGATGACCGGACCGAATCCCATGTATGCGATTTTCTTGTAATGGAGTATAGGAGACGTACCGGCAGCCTTAGCCATTGCTTCTCCTCCCATAAATGCGAATTCTGCTTCAGGGTCTAATTTCCTTAGGGCACTGATCAGCTCCCCGGCATGTAAGTCTCCGGATGCTTCACCCGCTACAAGAAAATAACGCATAGGAACAGTCAGAAGATGGGCTTAATATGCTCCATCTTACCCCTCAATTCATTGAGATAACTATGATTAGTCATATCAATTTGGATAGGCGTCAGTGTAGCAAAACCCTCTCCCAAGAAGTCAAAGTCAGTAGCTTCGTCTTCTACCGTTTTCACTTGATGCCCAGTCATCCAATATACCCTACCCCCACGTCCATTTTCGCTTTCATGGTACTCATTCACAAACTTACCAACTGCTTGCTTGCATACTTTCATACCCTTCGGCTCCTCTAAAGGTAGATTAAGGCTGAGCATGGTATGAATTGGTGTCGGGTTATGAAGCATCCAATCCGCAACAGCCCGAGCATAACCGGCTGCATAATGCATATTAGCCTCTTCACTATGATCATTAAGAGAAACAGCCAGGGAGGGTATTCCTGCTATGGTTGCCTCTAAGGCAGCGCCTATTGTACCACTATAAAGTACACATACGCCATCGTTTCTTCCATGATTAATACCGGCCACTACTAAGTCGGGAAGTCTATCATTAAAGAGTACGTTGAGTGCTAATTTGATGCAGTCCGTTGGCGTTCCTGTAGTACGATAAAGGGAAAAGTTTGGTTCCTTAATTACTTGCTTAATCGTAAGGGGTACGATAGAAGTAATGGATGAGGAAGCGCCACTTCTCGGCCCATCAGGAGCCACTGCTATCACTTCTCCTAATGGGCGCAATGCTTCAATGAGGGCAGTTAAGCCGGGAGCGTGGATACCATCATCGTTGGAAATTAAGATCTTTGGAAGGTTAGGTTGGTTCATATTGAAATTTTTATGGAATATATTCAGGTATAATACTATCTAATTGTAGGTGAAAGCGGAGCGCTGAGTACCCTCTTACCGATGAAGTTGTGGATGATCCGTAACCTAAGTACCAGGGAATTATAACCTCTGTTTCATCTCCTACTACCATATTTTGCAAAGCTATTCTAACCCCTAATATACAATCATTAGCTCCTCCTCTGTTGATAGCCATTGTGGCAGGTTTCTCGCTATCGAAGTTACTGTCTATCTCAGCTTTATTGCCGGCTAAGTAGGCACAGGAGTAATGGATTTGGATACGAGATGTTTCAATCGGATTCACAGTACCGGTTCCATGCTTGAGATACTTCATGTACACAAAGGCAGTCGACCCATCTATAGATACAGCCTCGTACTCTTTATTAGAGGCAAAGTCTTCAAATGCCTTTTCGTTTTCTCTTCTCCATTCTTCAGTGGCATTGTAGCGTTCTTGGCAAGCCGTAAATGCGAACAGAGCAATGAGCGATACGACTATTGTAGGGTAAGCTTTCATTGTGCTATTTGCTTAAGTAGGTTAGTCATATTGGTTTTTGCATCGATCACTTCAGTAAGCTGATCTATATTGATGCGTTCTTGCGCCATAGTGTCGCGATCTCGTATAGTAACCGTATTGTCCTCCAGTGTTTGGTGATCTATCGTAATACAATAGGGTGTACCGATTGCGTCTTGGCGACGGTAACGTTTGCCTATAGAGTCCTTTTCGTCATACTGACAAGCGAAGTTGAAACGAAGCTTTTCTACTACGTTTCGCGCCTTTTCATCCAATCCATCCTTGCGCACTAAAGGTAGTACAGCAAGTTTGACAGGTGCCAAGGCAGGGTGCAACTTAAGCACCACACGAGATTCTCCGTTGTCTGTAGCCTCCTCGCAATAAGCTCCACACATAACGCTTAAGAAAAGGCGGTCTACACCAATGGAAGTTTCAACCACATAGGGTATATAGCTTTCGTTCTTCACCGTATCGAAGTAGCGCATCTTCTTGCCGGAGAACTCTTCATGACGCGAAAGGTCGTAGTTTGTACGGCTATGAATACCCTCTACCTCCTTGAAGCCAAAAGGCATTTGGTATTCGATATCGGTAGCTGCATTGGCATAATGAGCCAGCTTTTCATGATCGTGATAGCGATACTTTTCATCGCCCAAGCCAATAGACTTGTGCCACTTCATCCGCAAGTCCTTCCAATACTCAAACCATTTAAGCTCCTCTCCCGGTGCTACGAAGAATTGCATCTCCATTTGCTCGAACTCACGCATACGGAACACAAATTGTCTCGCTACGATCTCATTACGGAAAGCCTTTCCTATCTGTGCAATACCGAAGGGAAGCTTCATACGACCGCTCTTCTGCACATTCAAGAAGTTTACAAAGATCCCCTGAGCTGTTTCGGGACGCAGGTAAATACGCATACTACTGTCTGCGGTTGATCCCATTTCTGTGGAAAACATAAGGTTGAACTGACGAACTTCAGTCCAGTTTGTAGTTCCTGAGATAGGACAGACGATCTTCTTTTCAATGATCAGCTCCCGCAGTCGGGTAAGATCATTCTCCTCCATTGCTTTCGCAAAGTCATGGTGTAGAGCCTCGTACTCATCCAAGTAGCCTTTGACGCGTGCATTTGTCTCCCGATACATCTTTTCATCGAAGCTCTCTCCAAATCGTTTGCGTGCCTTTGCTATCTCTTTGTCTACTTTTCCTTCAAGTTTTGCCAGATAGTCCTCAATCAATACATCTGCCCGGTAACGTTTTTTAGAGTCTTTGTTATCGATAAGAGGATCATTGAAAGCATCCACATGTCCCGAGGCTTGCCATATCTTTGGGTGCATAAAAATAGCACTGTCCAAACCCACGATATTCTCGTGTAGCAAGGTCATGCTCTTCCACCAATATTGCTTCAGGTTATTTTTTAATTCTACTCCGTATTGACCATAATCATATACGGCAGCCAAACCATCATAAATTTCCGAAGAAGGAAATACAAATCCGTACTCCTTACAATGTGAAACTATTTTTTTAAAGAGGTCTTCTTGTTGCTCCATAATCTATAATTCGTGTGCTATACCTATTCGAAGGGGCAAACCTCACCACGCAGGCATAGCGATGTATGTCTTTACAAAAATAGTAAATTAAAGCAGATGTGGTACGAAGTGCTTACAGTAAGCACTCTTTCTCTATATCCCTGATTGTAGACTTCATCAGTCTATTTTGGTCCATTTGCTCTTCCACCACTTTGCAGGAGTGCAGTACGGTAGCATGGGTTCTTCCGCCTAACATTTGTCCAATGGCTGTGAGGGGCTCATCGGTGTACTTATGTGTGAGGTACATCACAATTTGTCGCGCCATCACAATTTCTTGCTTACGGCTTTTGCTACGCATCTCCTCTATTGTGATTCCCAAGCGGTCAGAAACAAGCGTAACAAAGCGATCCAGAGTAAGATCCGGCTCATCAATGCGTACATTGAGGCTTATTATTTCTCGCGCAAACTTCAGGTTAATCTCTTTTACTCCCCTTGCTACTGAGTGTGCCAGCAGAGTGGATATAGTACCTTCCAAGGTACGCAGATTGCCCGTAACGCTCTTTGCTATGTAGTTGACTACATCCTCGCTGAGTCTGACCGACTCTCTCTCCATCTTTTGGTGTAGCACATTGCGCCTCAGTTCTTCATCGGGACGATCTATCTGTGTAGTGCAAGAGCCGGATATACGCGAAGCCAACCGCTCGTGCATACCCTGAAGGTCAACAGGTGGTTTATCGCAAGATAGCACAATCTGCTTACCTAACTGAAAGAGGTGGTTGAAGATTTGGAAAAAAGCAATCTGTGTCTTCTCCTTTCCAATCAGTCCCTGTATGTCATCAATTAGGAGCACATCTACCTGTTGGTAGAAGTGCGTAAAATCATCCGTCTTATGGTTGCAGGAAGCACTCGTGAACTGTTGCAGGAACGTGTCACTAGATATGTATAGCACCCGCATTTCCGGATGAAGCTTGAGTATTTCCCAGCCAATGGCATTGATAAGATGAGTTTTCCCTACTCCGGGAGCTCCGTAAACGAAAAATGGATTATAAGTAAGCATTCCCGGCTTCTGGCTGATATGCTTTGCCAGTGTATAAGAGACCATATTTGAAGCGCTTTCGATGAAGGTATCGAAAGTGAAGTTTTCAATCAGGTTATGCTTCCACCCGATTGTGTTTGTCTTCACCGATGGCTGTACCTCTGTGCGTCCGGCATTCTCGGGATGCGAGAGCGTCGTAATGGAGCCACTATTATCACGTCGTACACTGCTATCAATAGGGGCTATGTATCGGAGGCGCGCCGCCGGTCCCATAATCCGTGTCAATACATCGGCAAAGATATGCGAGAAGTTCTTTTCAATGTACTCAATGAAGAAATTAGAGGGGACACGTATGGTAAGGGTAGAATCTATGCAGCTGATGGGTTCAATAGGAAGAAACCAAGTATTGAATGCCTTCTCTTCCAAGCGTTGCTTGAATAATGAGAGGGCAGCACTCCATATTTCCTCATGAGAGAGCTGTACCGCTTCCCCACTACTAAATATTCCCCTGATCGCCGCTGATCCTTCATCAAGTGCCATGATTCTTCTCTTTCTTCTCTTTTTCTTATCTTTCTCTTTGCTTCTTTTTCGTCAGAAACGGGTGTAAAAAGGGTTCTCCTATGAGACAAAACACTTTAGGAGGTTTCCCTATGTTGCAGTGCAAAGGTAACCCAAAGGGCAACGTTTCGCAAGAGCGACATTTCGTCCGATGTTTGTTACTTTATGGTTAAGAGTTTTGATTACAACAACTTCCGAAAATGAGTTATCAACATATCAGGCGATGTTTGCTAATCTACTGACAATGAGTCGGAAACATCTATATTATTTTGTGAAACATAGCACTTTTAAACAGAACGTTTATCCGTAATTCATTCTTATCAAAGGCTCTTTGACTGTGAAACAACCTGAATGATGCCCATAGGTCAAAGATTAAAATCATTCAAATCTTTTATTTGATCTATAGGACAAGAATACGGTGACTCTAACGCTAAGGAAAGAGTCACCGCTCTACGGTTATTCATTATGGGGGGGTATATCCTTATAGTAGATGGCTACGCAGTAAATCTACGGCATCCAGCTTTTCCCAGGAGAATAGCTCTACTTCGCAATCAACCGATTTGCCATCACTATATTCAAAATGCTTGGTCAGCGTACGCGGTGTACGCCCAAAGTGACCATAAGCAGCAGTCTCTCGATATATAGGGGTGCGAAGTTTGAGGTTTTGTTCAATGGCATACGGACGCAAATCAAATATTTCGCCTATTTTCTTTGCAATTTCCCCATCGTCGAAGCGTGTTTTATTGGTGCCGAAGGTGTTTACATAGATACTGATCGGCTCTGCAATACCAATGGCGTAAGCTAATTGTATAGATACCTCGTCTGCAATGCCTGCAGCAACTAAGTTCTTGGCAATGTGTCTTGCCGCATAAGCTGCGGATCTATCCACTTTAGAGGGATCCTTACCGGAAAAGGCGCCTCCTCCATGTCCTGAACGCCCTCCGTATGTGTCCACGATAACCTTTCGACCTGTCACACCGGCATCTCCGTATGGACCACCAATGACGAATTTACCTGTTGGATTAACCAGCAGCTTATAACCCTTTTCAAAGAGTGGGCGGTAGGCAGCTCCGTAAGAGTCAATTACGGGTGGAAGAATGTACTTTTCTATATCTTGTTGGATACGCATACGCATCTCCTCGTCCGCCTCTTGCTGCGCCTCTTTAGTGCTATCTTTAGGGCGAATAAATTCGTCATGCTGTGTAGATAGCACAATGGTATCAATGCGAATGGGATGATGCGCATCATCGTATTCTACGGTTACCTGACTTTTAGCATCAGGACGCAGATAAGGGAGTACACCCTCTTTTCTTGCTTTTGCCAATGTCTTGAGGAGCTCATTGCTCAAGTCGGTTGTGAGCGGCATATAATCGGGTGTCTCATTGGTGGCATAGCCAAACATGATTCCTTGGTCTCCGGCACCCTGCTCTTCAGGGGTAGCACGTATTACACCGCGGTGAATATCCGGGCTTTGTCCATGTATGGCACTTAATATACCACAACTATCCGCTGCAAAGCCGTATTCGCTTCTGGTATATCCTATTTCCCGTATAATGCTGCGCGCTACACGATCATAATCCACATGTGCCGTTGAGCTGATTTCTCCGCCCAACATGAGTAGCCCTCTCGTGGTCAACGCTTCAAGCGCCACCTTAGACTCTGCATCGGCTGCTATGTAATGATCTAATAACGCATCGGCTATTTGGTCACAAACTTTGTCCGGATGTCCCTCTGAGACAGATTCAGACGTATAGAAATAACTCATATCTACTCTCTATTTTTTTGTTTTACTTTTCTTAGAGAGGAAAGAAAGTGTTTTTGAGCTTGTCCCTCTTTACCGGTGAAACGCAGTGTAGTGAGCAGGCATTGAGGAAAATACTGTTGATACGCATCCAAACCAAATGATTTACTATCCAAACCATCAGTAGGGCGTGAGTTTTAGCAGTTTTTTCTGTGGTTGCAAGCTTCACAAATCCGTCCACACAGAGGAGAGCCAAGGAGATTTCAACAATCCTTCCATCTCTTCTCGTGTCGCAAAGGTACGAATTTTTGTTTAATATCAAATTATATGAGCTATAACTAAGTATACCTATTACTTGTGATGTTTGTCAAATCTATAATATCACCTGTACAAGTCTTGCCGCAACGGCAAAAAAAGGTATAGATAATTCAATTGAAACATCTATACCTTTTGAGTAAAAGATCTGTATCTTTCGAATGAAAGGTAGTGATATTTTTCACCCGGCATCTGTACTTTCTGCAGTCATACATTCTACTACTGCTGTGAAAAAGAAGTATATAGTTGAGGAGCTTTGAGAATAGAGAAAGGGGGGAAAGCTGCTTGCCACAACTTTCCCCCCTACTCGCTGCAATTCAATCTGGTAACTAAGTCATATTACTGCAAAAATCCATATAAGAGAGACTTAGTCACTAACTCGACCAATAAAACGAAGAAGATACAGGAAGAGATTGATAAAGTCAAGGTAAAGAGATAAAGCACCCATGAGTGCTATCTTCTGAACGGATTCATTATCAAGTACTCCGTTGTAATTCTCCAAATCCTTCTTAATTCTATTCGTATCTACAGCCGTAAGGATCACAAAGAGCACCACCCCAATGAGAGAAATAATCAAATTAAGAATAGCCCCACCTACGATCAAGTAGATGATACTGGCCAGGATGAGTCCTATGAGTCCCATCATCAGATACCTATAAAGAGGAAGTAAATCTCGCTTTACAGAGAACCCGACAAAAGCCATAACTCCAAACATGCCTGCTGTTACAAAAAAGGTAGTAGCGATTGATGTCATGGTATAGACAGCAAAGATCACGCTAAGGGTCACCCCATTTAGTATCGAATAGCAAACCATCATTATAGTTGCCGTAGTAAAACTCATTTTATGAATTCGTGCCGACAAAACAAAGACTAACACCAACTCAGCAATGATGCACACCCACATACCTGCACCTTGTATTGCAAGGTAAAGAGGAGTATGCACGACCAGTAACGCAGTAAGAGCGGTTACTAACAATGCTCCGAACATCCACAAGAAGACCCTATTAAAGATGGCACTCGTGGGCATAGCCGCATAATTGCGCTGTCCTATATTTTTTGAAGTGTATGTATCACCCACTCCACAAAGTGGAGGCGGTGTAGCCTGCTGGCGTCTATTATCAAAATTTTCTTCCATAATAATTATTTAGCTTATTCTACTGTTACACTTTTAGCCAAATTTCTTGGCTGATCTACATCTTTACCATTGTAAACTGCTATGTAGTACGAAAGCAGTTGCAAGGGGATAATGGAGAGGATAGCCTCTAACTCAGGAGCCACTCTCGGAATTTGTACTGCATAGTCCGTAAGTTCCTGAATGTCCACATCTCCTTCGCTGATAATGCCTATAATACGACCCTTACGAGCTTTGAGCTCTTGTATATTGCTTATAATCTTATCATACACGTCATCTTGAGGAGCAATCATTACAATGGGCATATGCTCATCCACCAACGCAATAGGACCATGCTTCATCTCTGCGGCAGGATAACCCTCAGCATGGATATAACTTATCTCCTTTAATTTAAGGGCGCCTTCAAGTGCTATCGGATAATTATACCCCCGCCCCAAGTAGATAAAATTCTTTACTTCCGCAAAGACGTGAGCTATTTCCTTAACCTCTTCTGAATGCTCCAAGATACGTTCTATATGATGCGGCAGATCGAGTAAGCCACGCACCAATTCTTCATACTTTTCAGTAGTGATTGTGCCAATAATTTCAGCTAATGAGAGCGCAAACATGGTCAGCACGGTAACCTGCCCGGTAAAAGCCTTGGTGGAAGCCACTCCTATCTCCGGTCCCACGTGCGTATAAGTACCCGTATGGGCTTCTCTTGATATGGAAGATCCAATCACATTACAAATGGCATATATAAAAGCCCCTCGCTCTTTAGCCAGCTTGACGGCTGCTAACGTATCCGCAGTCTCCCCGGACTGAGAGATAGCAATTACCACATCATGCGGCAAAATCACCGGATTGCGATAACGAAATTCAGACGCATACTCAACGACCACAGGCACACGTGCCAAACTTTCGATCAGCTGTTTGCCTATGAGAGCGGCATGCCACGAAGTACCACAAGCTACCATTACAATTCGCTCTGCAGAGGCTATCTGCTTTCCGTGATCCACAAAGGAGGAGAGCTTGATACGCATATCACGTTCACTAATACGACCGGATAAGCAATCGCCTAAACAACGCGGTTGATCAAAGATTTCTTTGAGCATAAAATGCTCAAAGCCATTCTTCTCAATGGCACCAATCTCTATGTCTACATAGCTAAGATTGCAATTGACCGGTTCATTCTTAAGTGAATAAATCTCCGGTGCATGCCCTAATTTGAGAGAAGCGATCTCTCCATCACGGAGATAAATAACCTGACGGGTATACTCAAGAAATGGTGTACTATCACTACCTATATAAAATTCAGAGTAGTTGTTTTCCACCCCTATTACCAAAGGACTACTATTACGGGCTACTACCATTGCATCAGGCTCATCCTTATCAATGACAGCTATAGCATAAGCACCTATCAAACTCGACAAAGCACTCTTTACCGCTGCAAATAGACCGGACTGCAGCTCCTGCTTTCTATGCTCAATAAGTTGGACTATTACTTCTGTGTCGGTATCACTCTGAAATTCATACCCCAATTCAATGAGTTTTGATTTAATTTCGCGATAGTTTTCTATTATTCCATTGTGAACAATCACAATATGCTTGGACTGAGAATAAATAGGATGAGCATTTACCGCAGATGGCTCTCCATGAGTTGCCCAACGAGTATGAGCAATACCCAAAGAACCGGTTATATCTTGTTCTCTAGCTAAAGCATCTAAGGCTGCTACCTTACCTACCTGCTTATATACGCGCAACTCGTTATTTGCATTGAGAAGTGCTACGCCCGCACTATCATAGCCGCGGTACTCTAAACGTTGCAAACCCTTAATTAAAATAGGATATGCATCTTTACTTCCCATGTAACCAACTATACCACACATACAATGTAACCGATTTAATAATTTGATATATGTTCAAGCAACTGCTAAGCGCTTATCGACGACTTAACTAAATGCTTCATACTAACCCATCCCCCCAAAAGATCATTTTACTCTACGAAATATACGAAATAACCTAATATACCTGATATTCTTAAAGCATTCGCTCAGAGAATACTAATTCGGCGTTATCTTTCAGGTCAATATTCTGCTTCCCGCTTACCTTCCCCATCAAAAAAAGTTTTGCTTCGTCTCCCACATTAGAAGTCTCTACCTCTTCGCAAGCGACCTCTGCATGAGCACACTCCGATAAATTCATCTTACACTTCGCCAGATTAAGCGCATAAGCCTGCATTTTCGTATGCCCCAATGCTCTATGAGCAAGATACTGTGCATCTCCTTCCATATTGACCATACACTTACCTCCCATATTACATTCTACGGATTCCACCTTGCGGAGTGTCAGATCAGCCGTTCCCTCACCTAACATAGAAAGGCAAAGAGCACCGCCCTGCAGAGCCAAATCAGTATAGAAGTTACCGGTAAGCAGTACCTTAGTGCGAAGCGCTTCCACATTAAGTCCCAAAGTGCGGCTTCCGGTCCCCATCTGCTCCAGTGAGAACTCCTTAACTTTATTCACTCCATCAGCACATATTACAGAACCGGTTCCCATTGTAATAGAGGAAAGAGCCTCTACCTGCAATTTGACACTCACTTTACGCTTAGCCGCCCGCTCCATTAAATAGGGCAATAAGCGAATGCTTAAACGAGAGCCACGCAACTGACAGATCACTCCATCCAGATCACGTCTGGGGGCTTCTATAATCAACTGTTGCTCAGTACCAAAAGAGAGCGACAGATCAATTCCGCTCCCTATTTGTAAGCTTCTTATTTGACGATCAAAAGAGAAAACCCTCTGCTTGATATTACGTTTACGGTACTCAAGAAAGGAGAGTACACCGCCCAAAAGTGAGGCGGCGCCCACCCCAATGGATATCCAAAAGGGTGCACGCCGTACACTAAAGAACTCTCTTACACTCTCTTCAAATCGCTTCTCATCGAAGGAATGCTGATTATTCATAACTTATAATATATAAGACTATTACACCTTCATCTCTTTATGATAAGAGGTTGGTTGTACTTTTAAAACGTTTACTTCTTTGCCGGTTCTAATACCTTCTCTTCTTTATTACCCTTCTTCTGCAATGCATAGGCAATCGGAGCAGCTACGAACAAAGTTGAGTAAGTACCATAAACAACCCCTAAAAGGATAGCAAATGTAAAGCTACGCATAGAAGCCCCACCAAAGATGAAGATCACAAACATTACCAAGAAAGTAGTGATTGATGTGTTAAAGGTACGTGCTAGTGTACTATTAAGAGCATCGTTCATCACAGTGTACTTATCCCTATTCGGGTAAAGCTTAAAGGTTTCTCTTACTCGGTCAAAGACAACCACTGTATCGTTTATGGAGTATCCGATAATGGCCAATAGAGCAGCTATGAAGTTTTGATCCACCTCCATTGTGAAAGGCATAATCTTCCAAAGAAGTACATACGTAGCAATGATGGAGAGAGTAGTCATAGCCACCGATACGAAAACTCCTATCGAGTAATTCAAATGGCGGAAGCGTAATAGGATGTACAAAGCCATAAAGAGCAGAGAAAGAACAACCGCTAATATAGCCTTATTACTAATATCACGCGACATGCTTGCACTCACCTTCTGAGAGCTGACTATATAGTCTGTAAGGAAAGTATCCTTGTCCGGAGTCTGCTGATAGTTACCCTTCAGAGACTCATATAAAATATCATTCAGCGTTTCCTCTACGGTAGGATCACTTCCCTTCTCGATTAGATAGTTCGTAGAGATACGCACTTGCATACCATCCGTACCGATAGAGGTGAGCACCAATTTATTTTCAAGAGGAGTATTCAAATCAGCACGAAGCTTTTCGATGCTAACCGGCTGGTCAAAAGCAACTACATAGTTGCGTCCACCGGAGAATTCAATACCTCTATTCAAACCGATCGTAAAGGCTCCGATGATACCTAAGATAATGAATGCCAAAGGAATCATTGGACCATACTTGCGGAAGCCAAGAATATTAAACTTCGGGTCAACTAAGAAATTCTTAGATACTGCTGTAGTATATGTAACCTTATTCAGTTTACCGCGCTTATCTAAAGCCTCAGCCACAATACGAGTTAAGAAGACTGCCGTAATGAATGAAGCGATCAAACCAATAATCAGCGTCGTAGCAAATCCGCGAATAGGACCTGTACCAAACACATAGAGGGCTATACCTGTAATGATAGTGGTTAAGTTGGAGTCGAAGATAGCAGAGAAGGCATTGTTATACCCATCAGCAAGTGACCGAGTTATAGATTTGCCGGCTCGAAGCTCTTCCTTAATACGTTCAAAGATAAGCACGTTAGCATCCACTGCCATACCCAGAGTCAATACCAATCCGGCAATACCCGATAAGGTAAGCACTGAGTGGAATGAAGCCAGTACACCAAGTGTAAAGAAGCTGTTAACGATAAGTGCACCATCAGCCAAGAGACCAGGGATCCATCCATACATCATGATCATGTAGATCATCAAAAGGATCAGTGCAATAAAGAATGATATGATGCCGGCGCGGATTGATTCCTGTCCTAAAGTAGGTCCGACTACGCTTTCTTGTTCAATAATTACAGAAGCCTCCATCTTACCGGAGTTTAGCACATTGGCCAAGTCAACAGTTTGATCTACCGTAAAGTTACCGGAGATTTCGCTGTTTCCTCCGGTGATTTCACCATTTACGTTAGGAGCAGAGTAAACCACATTATCCAAGATAATGGCCAAAGGACGACCAATGTTTTCTTTGGTGAGTCGAGCCCAGCGACGAGCACCTTCATCATTCATAGACATGGTAACCACAGGACCTCTATTAGCGAACTGTCCTTGTTGAATATCACTCTTTGCACTCGTTACCACTTCTCCACCCAAGTCTGGCTTACTATTACGTATACCTCTGATAGCATACAATTCGTAATAGTTTGTTTCTTTTTTGGTTTGAGGGTCTACTATCGGATTATTGCTCCAAAGAAGCATTAAGTCTTCACGTATAAAGCCACGCTCATGAGCTATTTCGAGCAAGCTATCGATACGGTTCATATCGGAAGCACGCGCAACGCCCACTACTGCGCCCCTATTGGTCGGCTGCAAGAGGCTGAAGAGAACGTTATCCTTTGCAGCTTTGTCAGTTGCCGGAGTCGTTTGCTTCGGCTCCTCGGGTGCTGCGGTATCAGGAGTCTCTGTAGGCGTATCTACTTCTTCCGTTTTAGGTTCGGTTACTTCCGTCGCTTCAGGTTGCGCTGCCGCTTCTGCTGCCGGCTCCGTTACTTTTTCGCCTGAAGCCAGTGCAGATAATCGTTCGTTGGCGGCAATCAGATCTTGCTCTACCTCATTATAGAGATAAACTCTGCGAAATTGCAGATTAGCACTTCTTTGAAGAAGGTTGCGCACACGCTCCGGCTCTGTTACACCCGGAAGCTCTACCATAATACGGCCTTCGCCTTCAATTCGCTGAATATTGGGAGCAACAACTCCGAAGCGGTCGATACGAGTACGAAGTACATTCACCGATGCTTCAGAGGCACTTACAAACTTTTCTTTAAGTACCTTAATAACCTCTTCATCAGCACTACGCGCTGAGATTTGCTCACGAAGGTCACCTCCTACGAAAAGTGCAGCCAACTGCCCATTGGGATTCAGCTTATGATACTCATCGACAAACTTATCAATGTAATCCCCACTCTTGGTAGAGGATTCAGCATTATCCAAAGCCTTAAGGAAGAGAGGATCATCATTGCGACCGGACAAATTCAACAAAAGGTCCTTTGCATTGATTCTCAACACGACATTCATTCCCCCCTTCAGGTCAAGTCCCAAGCCTACTTGCTGCGTTCTTGCCTTTTTCAAGGTCTGTCCGAACCAAACCTTCTCATTAGCCATAGAATCCAAATAGGCCTTACCGTCCAAGCCTTGGGCAATCATTTCTTCGGCCTTACGATCATAGTGGTTTACTACCGGGGTAAACGATAGGTAATAAGCACATATAAGTGCTAATGCCACCGATATAAACAGCACAAATCCTTTGTTTTGCATCTTAAGTTTATTCGCTCAATATCATTTTATTACTCTTGCAAAGGTAGCAAAATTATAGAGAAACAAATACGCAAGACATGCGCAAGTGCAGTGGGCCTGTTATTTGCACACTACACGCACACTCTTACATTCCTTACCGTTGCTCTACGCTGCTCTATTTACTTATTATCTCGCATGGAAAGTGCTTCATGTATCCGCTTTGCATGATAACGGAAGAAAGCGGCATCTTCAGGCTTTGCACTGCGAGCCAAAGCCGTATAACGCTTCTCAATTTCTTCCAAACGCATCATCCAGTAGGGAGCTACTACACTCTTATCTATAGCCCCATAGTTTCCTGTATAGCGGAATGTGCTTGTTTCCATCTCCTTTTGTTCTCGTTTGGTCAGACTACAGGGCAGAGCCGGCTCTGTTGCGATTCTGCTCCATTGCTCTTCCACTGCTGCGAATGCATTTCCCTTTTGCTCTTTTTCAAGACCTGAAGACAGAAGCATTCTATCGATAGCAAGCTTCTCAATCATCTTCTCACGCGGAGTCAGCTTCGAGCCCTTTTTAGAGCCTGTAAAGAGTCCGTCCACCACATCTCGCGTATAGGCATCCAATGTATAGGCATTTTGCTCTCCACTGTTTTCAAAGTCGTATACTCGTTTAATGTTTGGCGTACGGAAAAGTGAATTTACCACATAGGAGGTTATTTGGTCACCCCTACTTGCCACACCGTTTGATATACGTTGCATAAGGGGTTTTGGGCAGAGCCAATCTGCTACGGAGTGGGCTTGTGCACTCAACCATCTGACAGCCTTCTGCTGGTCTACCTTTGGTATATATTCGTATGAGAGCTGTCCATCACCCTGGCGAGCTTCCGTAAACTTTATTCCTCCTATATAGGCAGTAATGTGTCCCACGTGACGAATGTATTGATACATAATTTGCTTATGGGTGTCGGACAGATCATCGTATGATTCGCCTTTTTTCAATAGCCACTTATCCAAATTACGTACAATGATCTTCAGGTTACTGATACTCATATCACTTGCTGTGAAGTGATCATTAGAAAGGTCCTCTGTTTGATCTGTCGGATCAACTGTATAGGGGAACTGCTGTGCACCGAAATGGCACTTTTCATCCTGGTAAAGTTCCTCTATCTTGGCATCTAAGAGTTTTTTTTCCTTACGTAGGGATAGGTTTCCGGGATATATTCTATAGCCCCAATCAATAGCTGCTATATCATACACACCAATAATGGGGGGCACCAGGCGCACGCCACGCTCCAAATCGCCCGGCTGTGCCACGTAATTATTACGTGCATAGTCCATTATACTCGGAGTAGTACCATACTTCTGTGTAAACTCAGGATCACGCAGCTGATCAATGGTAAATGCGTAGCTTGCACCCATATTGTGCATAAGCCCCAACGTGTGCCCTATTTCGTGTGCAGCCACATAACGTAAACTTTCCTTCATCACCTCATCAGGAAATACATTGGTATGCGTTCGCTTATCCACAGCACCGGTCTGCACGAAACGCCAGTCGTGAACCAAACTTAGTACATTGTGATACCAAATAACCTGCGCAGAAATAATCTCTCCGCTACGAGGGTCTACATAACTGGGGCCCATGGCATTCTCAATGGAAGTAGTCACATAGCGAATGACATTGTATCGCACATCGTTAGGATCAAAATTAGGATCATCTGTAGGATAATCACGAGCTTGAATAGCATTCTTAAACCCGGCCTGCTCAAAGGCTACATTCCAATCCTCCACAGCTTGTTTAATCGTTGGACGCCACTTCTCCGGGAATGCACTATCCACATAGAAGACAATAGGCTGTACCGGCTCTGTCAGCTCTCCACGAAAATAGGCCTCCGGATCTTTGGGCTCCAGTCGCCAGCGGTGAATAATATTGTAATACTCCACCTTGTCGCGCATAGTAGAATAGAGTTTCTTTCCGGAGAAGAAATATCCAATTCTATTGTCCTGCAAGCGTGCCTTCATAGGTTCTTTAGGCAATAGCAGTATAGAGCGCTGCATTTTAAGCGTATAAGTATTGCCATGGGGAGGTGTAACATAATTCAATACACTCGTTATCTCAGCATTAAGCGGATAGGCTTTGGCATCTACAATTACCGAAGCGCTTTTATTAATTGATCCCTTTATATTGTTATTTCTTACTCCTTCCGGCACAGTTATTAGCGGAGAAATAGACTTTTCATCCGTTGTGAAGAAATCGGTTACATCAATTAGGTAATTACCTTTCATCCGATCTATAATAGGGAAGGCCTTTATAATCGATGGCAAGGCATTGTCATGGAAGGCTCCGGTGATAGACTCCCCATTAGGCACTACAGCGGAAGTTTGCGGACACTCTATATATACGTTTAGTGTATCCTTACGAAAGCGAATCAAAATGTCGCTATTCACCTGTGAAGCAACCCATTCTTTCGTATTGCTTGTAGCCGCCACACGACTAATCAACAGAAGGTCTCTACCAAGTATGCTGTCGGGGATGGCGAAATAAAGTTTTTGCTTACCCGTCAAATGCACATCCATGAACCCACTCTGCTTCGCGGTTCCTTTGACGGTTTGCTCATACTTTGTAAGTGGTTTTGCCGTTTTTTTTGCGTTCTTTCGAGCGGCACAGCTCGGAAGAAATAGGCCAACAGCTACAATCAGTAACAATAAATTCAACCTTCTCATAAATATCTTTTTTACGTTGTTTAGTGTCTCTATCTTCCACAAAGATAGGAATATAGCGGCAAATAGCACACAACATCTCATACACAAGCGTCTCACTCAGGGAGCTAATACCTCTGAGTGCTCTTTATGATGGCCCCTCACATAAAGGGAGTATATTCCATAAACGAAAAAGGAGGGGAACACGCAAGATCCCCTCCCTTTATCGGATTTTCTATAGTTAACCTAATTGATCACCGGATCAATATTTAGGACACTCTTCGTAACGCTTTTCAATTTCGCTCCAAAGAATGATGCTCCAGAAATCCTTTACGTGATCAGCACGTCTATTCTGATAGCTCAAATAATAAGCATGCTCCCACACATCGCAGCACATCAGGGGATTCAAACCGGCACGATAGGGACTACCTGCATTGGGGCAAGACTCTATACTAAGCTCGCCTTTTTCGTCTGCTGCAAGCCAAGCCCAACCACTTCCAAAGAGTCCGGTGCAAGCATTGTTGAATGCTTCTTGGAACTTTTCAAAACTACCCCATTTTTTATCTATAGCGGCAGCTAACTTACCTGAAGGCTTACCTCCACCATTCTTACCACAAAACTGCAAGAAATAGAGGTTATGGTTCAGTACCTGACCGGCTTGGTTGTACATCTTTCCTTCTGCCTTTTTCACGATTTCACCAAGCGTCATATTTTCAAACTCGGTTCCGGCAATCAACTTATTCAAGGTATCTACATACCCCTTGAGGTGCTTTCCGTGGTGATAGGCTATTGTTTCTGCACTAATTACAGGTGCTAGGGCATCTGCTCCATAGGGTAACTCAATCAACTTGTGTGTCATATTCTCTCTTAAATATTTAATGTTTTACTTCTTATATTTGTTTCCTTTTCTTTTGTAACAAAGATAACGATTATCCTTAGATATAATCAATAGACAGCCTCTATAAGGCAAATCATTCTTTCTATACATCAATTATTTAGCAGCTATTCTCCCACCCCAAAAGCCTATTCTTCGTGTGGGGAAAAATGTTCTGATCTTTTTATTGAAACATCTGTATCTTTTGATCAAAAGGTATTGATGTTTGGTTTGAAAAGTATAGATCTTTTATCGCCCCAAAGGTAACATTGCCTTTTCAAAGAGATTTCCTTCTGCAAATGAGGCTTTTGTGAAGCAGCGCATCTTAACCTTTAAAGCATACCCCTGTAACAAAGCGGCAACCTCATTTTTCTCTTTCTTTACTAACTTTGTGAGAAGAGAAAGGAACAATATATACATCCGAGACCGTAATGATCGCAAGAAAAAACAGCAATACACCTACTTGGTATCATGTTACCACGTATAGCGATTTACCTGAGGAGCTCCGTAAGTTGGAGCACATAGCCTACAATTTACGCTTTGAATGGCAACCGAATGTTAGCAGCCTCTTTGAGCGCATTGATGCTGACTTATGGGATGATGTGGCACACAATCCCGTTCTCTTTCTAAGAAAGCTTTCTCGCGAACGCATTGATGCCGTAATGGAGGATAAAATACTGATTGATCGTATTGAGCAGGCACATGAGTCTCTTATGGACTACTTGAATGAGCCTGTCGATACCTCTCGTCCCTCCGTAGCTTACTTCAGTATGGAATACGGACTCTCCAACATACTACACATCTACTCAGGCGGATTAGGGGTATTAGCAGGCGATTACCTAAAAGAGGCTTCCGATAGCAATGTACCGATGGTAGCCGTAGGGTTACTTTACAGGCAGGGATATTTTTCTCAAACAATAGATGAGAATGGCCGACAGATAGCCTCTAACCAAAAAGAGAATTTCTACAACTTACCCCTTGTTAAGGTGTCGGCTGAAGGCGGTGAGCCGCTTGTTATTCCTGTGCTTATGGGACAAAACACCGTATATGCACACGTATGGAAAGTAGCTGTAGGGAGAATCTCTCTCTATCTGCTGGATACGGACATAGACCTCAACGGGGAATGGGACCGAAGTATTACAGCGCAACTTTATGGGGGAGACTGGGAAAATCGCCTACGCCAGGAGATACTGCTTGGCATTGGAGGGATCAAGCTACTGCGTGCCCTCCACATAGAGAGCGATGTGTACCACATGAACGAGGGACACGCAGCCTTCATCAACATAGAGCGATTGGCGCACATGGTAGAGGGAGGGCTTTCCTTTGATCAAGCCCTTGAGATTGTCAGGTCCTCATCCTTGTATACGGTGCATACACCGGTACCTGCAGGACACGACTACTTCGATGAAGAACTCCTCAGTCGCTATATGTCCGACTATGCACGACGCATGGGGATTGAGTGGACTGATTTTTTAGATTTAGGCAAAGAGACTTCGGGCGAAGCAGGTAAGTTCTCTATGAGCCACTTAGCACTCAACACTTGCATAGGGGCAAATGGAGTAAGCCGCCTGCACGGCGAGGTAAGTAGGGAAATGTTTGCTCCTATGTGGAAAGGCTTTTTCCCTGAAGAGCTACATGTGGGGCACGTTACGAATGGGGTACACCTTCCCACCTGGGCTACGGAGGAGTGGTATCAATTCTTTGAAGAGCATTTGGGCAAAGACTTCTTGAAGCATCAAAGCGAAGAGACCTGCTGGGGAAAGCTTGAGACTGTGCCCAATGATGAAATATGGACTCTTCGCATGCAACTAAAGCAACGCCTGTACGACTACATAGAGAATAACCCGACTGCCACACAACTATTTAATGGGACCGATCCCTCCTTTGCGATGAAGGCTCTGGACCAGTTCAGTCCTAATGCTATGTACATCGGCTTTGCACGTCGTTTCGCTACATACAAACGAGCTCACTTACTCTTTACAGATTTAGAGCGATTGGCCTCAATTATGAACAATCCGCTCAGGCCGGTACACTTCATTTTTGCAGGTAAAGCCCACCCTGCTGATGGAGCCGGACAGGGACTGATACAGCACATAGTGGAAATCAGTAAAAGACCCGAATTTCTGGGGAAAATCATCTTCCTTCAAGATTATGACCTTACACTTGCCAAAATACTTATACCCGGAGTGGATGTGTGGCTCAATACACCGGTTCGCCCTATGGAAGCCAGTGGCACGAGTGGTATGAAGGCACAAATGAATG
The DNA here is from genome assembly GCA_947290775.1 of uncultured Bacteroidales bacterium. Taxonomy (GTDB): domain Bacteria; phylum Bacteroidota; class Bacteroidia; order Bacteroidales; family Porphyromonadaceae; genus Porphyromonas; species Porphyromonas miyakawae. The sequence continues at coordinate 124,662 of CAMYPM010000002.1, forward strand.
GGTGTCTGAATGCCTCTATATTAGATGGTTGGTGGGCTGAAGGATACCGAAAGGGCGGAGGATGGGCTATTAACGAGCATCCCTACTTCAGCTCTCTCGAATATGGTCCGGAAGTGCGTGATAAATTGGATGCTGCAGTACTCTATGAGCTTCTTGAAAAGGAGATCGTACCGATGTACTACATGCGCAACGAGAAAGGGTGTCCCACCGAATGGGTAAACAGCATTAAGTACTCCATGAGGACGATCAGCCCCCACTTTACCATGAGACGAATGATCGATGAATACTACACCAAGTATTACGAACCACTCGCCCACCGCACAAAAGAATTAGTCAAAGACAATTTGGCACTGACTAATACATTGGTACAGTGGAAGCACCATGTAAGCGATACCTGGTCCACAATTGAGTGCTTAAATCTGGATATAGCAGGACTCGGACAAGGCAACGATGGGCGACCTACCGGCAAAAACATATTCTCCAAAGTAGTGCTGAATTGCGGTGCATTCAATGCAGATCTGATTACCGAGTTAGTCGTTTCTGAGATTTCCCCTCTTACCGGAAAGCTCAGCCTCGTAAAGGTGTACCCCTTCAGGGAAGTTGCTCGTGAAGGCAACATTCGCACCTACGAACTTGAATTGACGCCACGCAATCCGGGTCGCTTCTCCATAGCTATTCGCATATCGCCTTGGCATCCCGCACTCCCTAATAGACAAGACTTTGCCTATGTGCATTGGCTCTCCATTGATAAGAAATAGGAGAATCAATGCGCTATAACGAACAATTATGGCAGAGAGAAACATACAGCAGTCGGTTGCTTTTTGTAACTTTGCCGTGATTTATTAAGCAAACTATGCAATCTATACGCAATATAGCGATCATCGCACACGTCGACCATGGTAAGACAACACTCGTAGATAAGCTCCTATTGGCAGGGAATCTTTTCCGCGAAGATAAGGTTGAAGAGGTAACTACATTCCTTGATAACAATGCCCTCGAGCGTGAGCGCGGTATCACCATCGTATCTAAAAATGTCAGCATCCTATACAAAGGGATAAAAATAAATATTATCGATACCCCGGGACACGCCGACTTCGGTGGAGAGGTGGAGCGTGTGCTCAATATGGCAGATGGCTGTCTACTTTTGGTGGATGCCTTTGAGGGTCCTATGCCCCAGACACGATTTGTGCTACAGAAGGCACTTATGCTCGGCTTGAAACCTATCGTTGTGGTCAATAAGGTAGACAAGCAGAATGCACGCCCATTGGAAGTGCAGGATATGGTTTTTGATCTTATGGCCGGGCTGAATGCAACTGACGACCAGCTTGATTTTGTAACTCTTTTTGGTAGTGCCAAAGAGGGTTGGATGAGTAATGATCCTGCCATTCGCACCGATAGTATTCAACCACTCTTAGAGGCTATTATTGATCAAATACCTGCTCCGGAAGTGCTGGAAGGACCGGCTCAAATGCTTATCACCTCGTTAGACTACTCCTCCTATGTAGGCCGTATAGCAGTCGGCCGAGTACACAGAGGCACCCTGCACGAAGGTGACAACATCGTCATTCTCAAAAGAGACGGTACCGTTGCAACCCAAGAGCGTATTAAGGAGTTGGATAGCTTCGAAGGTCTCGGCAGAACGCGTAAAGAATCTGTTTCCTCCGGAGACATTTGTGCACTTATTGGTCTCTCCGGCTTTGAGATAGGCGATACCATAGCAGATGCAGCTCATCCCGAAGCACTCACTACCATCAAAGTAGATGAGCCTACGATGAGTATGTTCTTTACCATCAACAATTCTCCATTTTTTGGACAAGATGGGAAATACGTTACAAGTCGACATATTCATGAGCGATTAATGCTCGAGTTGGACAAAAACTTGGCCCTTCGCGTAGAGAAAGATCCTACATCTGACGGGTGGACCGTATTTGGACGTGGTGTATTGCACTTGGGTGTATTGATTGAGACGATGCGTCGGGAGGGATATGAGCTACAAATAGGTCAACCCGAAGTGATCGTAAAGGAGATTGACGGGGTTAAGTGCGAACCTATTGAAGAGCTCACGATCAACCTACCTAATGAGACTGCTAGCAAGATAATCGACATGGTAACGCGCCGACGCGGAGAGATGGTATCCATGGAGTCAAAAGAGGACCGCACATTCCTGGTATTCTCTATCCCATCAAGAGGTATTATTGGGCTGAACAATGCCATCTTAACTGCATCACAGGGAGAAGCAGTCATGGCGCACCGATTTGTAGAATATGCGCCTTGGCGCGGTGATATAGAGCGTCGTACCAATGGTAGCATCATTGCCTCCGAATCCGGCCGTGTCTTTGCTTATGCACTCAACAATTTACGCTCCAGAGGTCGCTTCTTTGTTGCCCCGGGTGAAGAGGTATATGCAGGGCAGGTAGTAGGTGAGCACAGCAAGGATAACGATATAGTAGTCAATGTGTGCAAAAGCAAGAAGTTGACCAATATGCGTGCTGCCGGTAGCGATGAAAAGATCGTACTTCCCCCACCTGTTGTATTCAGTTTGGAGGATGCGCTTGAGTACATCAAGCAGGATGAATATGTAGAGGTCACTCCACATAGTATGCGAATGCGTAAAATCATCTTAGATGAATTGGAACGCAAACGCACGCTTAGAAATGCCTAATAAGAGACATATCCAAGCCCCATTCCGAGGTTTTAGTTACCTTTGTGAAAGAAACAGTAAGAAATAGAGAAAAATAAAACTATAGTAATTAATTTAGAAAACAGACAATTACGATGAAAAAAGCTCTTTTATTCATTATCACTGCCGCAACACTGAGTTTCTGCGGTATTCGTCAAGCAAACGCCCAGGAAATATTCCACAAGGGCAATCAGACAGCAAGCCTATTGGTTGGTTTAGGTGTGTACAACGATGGTATACCCCCTATCCTGCTTTCCTATGAATACTGTGTTGCCGACAATCTGATTAACGGGAACAACGGTAGCATCGGTGTAGGTGCTGAAGGTGGATACTTCGCTATCAAGTACGGCAATAAAAATGCCAAAACATGGGTTCACAGCGGACTTGTAGGTGGTCGTGCTTCATTCCACTATCAATTTGTAGATAAGTTGGATACTTATGCAGGGCTCTTCCTTGGTGCTATTTTAACCGGTGGTACTACAACTTCTATCGATTGGGGAGATCAAAAAATCAAGACGGATAAAAGTTCTGACGTGAGTGCCGAGTTTGGTTGGGGCTTACACGTTGGTGCTCGTTACTATTTCACTCCTAACTTTGCTGTCAATGCAGAGCTTGGTTACGGCTTCTCCATCGCTAACCTTGGTGTTACATTCCGCTTCTAAGCGATAAAAAAGACTGAATAAGTAAAACTAACCTCGCCATGTAAGACCCTGAGAATATGTTGGTCTATATGGTGAGGTTTTTTATTTACTATATTTGTAGTGTTGTGGGAAATTAATTCTCATAACGGCAAAAAGCAAGAGTAAACGCAAGAGTATAGGTATGTATAATTTATTTCTACTACAAGCAGCAGGGGCTGCCAAACCCGCAGGAGCGATGAGTGGTTCGTGGAGTATGATCATTATGATGCTCGTCATTATTGTGATCTTCTATTTCTTCATGATAAGACCCCAAAACAAGAAACAGAAAGAACTACAAAAGAAACGCAATGCCATGACAAACGGCGACAAGGTGGTCACAGCCGGTGGTATCCATGGCACTATCCGCGAAGTAGGTGATACTTACTTCTCTGTTGAGGTGGCTAAAGACGTAAGAATTAAGATCGAGAAAACAAGTGTGTATACCGCTGAAGACGGAGCTAATACGGCTAAATAAGTAACCGCTACACATTTGTAAATAAATGAGAAGCGTATTATGTCCTATCCATCAAGCCATATAAGCAACCATCACCCTTCCTCATCAAATAAGGGTGCCAAAAAGGGAAAGAGGCGACCCGCTTCTCGCAATATTATCCTATTCATCTTCTGTTTGCTGATATCTGCCCTCATGTGGTTGGTAATCAGCTTACAGAAGAATTACCAGACCGTTATTACCATACCCTTTGATTATTCCCAGTGGGATGAACGCTATGTAACGGAAGCCGACCTACCGCGAGAGATCAGCGTGGAGATTGAGGACAAGGGATTGGTACTACTCTCAAGGCAACTTTTTAGCCATCCTCGTCCCATACCGCTCACTCTGAGCAAAAAACAGATCAAACGCGGCACTTTTACCGTAACCACAACCGAGCTGAAGCGACTCGTACAAGAGCAGCTCTCCTCATCTACACGAATACGCGACATCTCGCCCCAGTCCATTAACTTGGCACTCAACAAACGGCATGAAAAAGAGGTTCTCATCAGTCCTCGTATTACGGTACAACCGGCCAACGGATTCCGTTTAGTATCTATCAGTACTGAACCGGCCTCAATATCTATTTTTGGGAGCAAGAAAACTGTTGATGCCGTAAAGGCCGTTTACACCGACACGCTTACTCTCAACAATCTCAGTAAGAATAAGAAGTTGCATATCAATTTAATGCCTATTGATGGGATTACGCTTAGTGAGAATGAGGTGGCTGTTGAGGTGCATATAGAGGAGCTTACCGAGCAAACTTTTGAATTACCCATAACATTGCTCAACGTACCGGAAAATGTTCACCTAAGGGCACTTCCCGGAAGGGCACAACTCACCATCACACTACCGCTCTCATCCTTTGGAAAGATAAGTGAAGAGGAGTTTGAGCTTGCTGTCGACTGGAATGACATAAACCCGAGCGATAGCTCGTCCCTACTTCCTATACAAGTAATTAAAAAGGCGGAAGAGGTAGATCGCTATCACCTTACCCCCGAAAAAATTCAATACATCATAGAAGAGAAAAAAGAGAGCAAATAGTATGGGAAATATGCCTTTTACCCTGGGTATTACAGGGGGTATTGGAAGTGGCAAGAGCCTTATTTCCCACTTATTAAGGCTACTCTACGGGATACCCGTCTATGATTGTGACACTGCGGCCAAAACGCTTTACGACACAGATGCTGATTTACGAGACGACTTAATAGGACTATTGGGGAAGGCGCTCTACGACACTCCCCGGGGTACGCTAAACCGCCCTCTACTGGCAGACATTATTTTTAACAATAAAGAAAAATTGACCGCGGTAGAGTCACTCGTTCATCCAAGAGTACTAAAGGACTTTATCAAATGGCGTACAGATAGTGCCGCTCAGGTCGTGGCTGTGGAGAGTGCTATTCTACTTAAAAGCATTGTGGTCGATAGCTGCGATGCCGTGCTTTTCGTTGAAGCCGACAAAGCAGAACGACTGCTTCTCACTAAGCAACGCGATCATGCCACAGATCAGCAAGTTGCAGGTCGTATGGCCCAACAGCAGGACCAGCTACACTACACGAGTACGAAGGTACCGGTTATACCTATCTTTAATGGTATGAATAAACCGATTCTCCCTCAGTTGGAGCTGCTTATACCCTATCTCACCGGAAAGGGCTTACTGAAGTAGCTGCATATTGACAAGGACCAACATCACTCCTCACCCCCTTTTCTTCTACCGGTAGTCTCTTCCACCGGCAATTTTTTTCTTTTAAAATAGGCCGGATAAACGTAAATCTTCAAGAGGCCTCAAGCCTCTTAAATATGCCATACAGAGCGAAATTATTAGGGGCAAAGGCACCCTTAATTGTCCGTTTATGTATTGAAAAGCGTATATTTGCAATAATATATATTTATCGGACTGTAAGGAATGGACAAATATCTTAGACTAACCCTAAGTGATCAAGAAATAGCTCGTAGAGAGAGCCTTGAAGAGCTTAAAGCTGCGGGTATAAACCCCTATCCTGCAGAGGCATATCCCGTGGATGCCTATGCAAAGGAGATTATTACTACCTTCAAAGAGGAAGCTCCTCGTCGCACGGTTCATATCGCCGGACGTATTATGTCACGACGTATAATGGGAAAAGCCTCATTTATGGAGTTGGCAGACAGCACCGGTAAAATTCAAATATACCTAACACGCGATGATCTCTGCCCGGGAGAGGATAAGTCCTTATACAATACTATTTTTAAGAAATGCTTGGATATTGGTGACTTCGTAGGTATTGAAGGTTTTGTCTTCCGCACCCAAACCGGAGAAATATCTGTTCATGCACAGCAGATGACTATTTTAGCCAAAGCCCTTAGGCCGCTACCTATAGTCAAAAGCAACAAAGAGGGACAAGAGTTTGACGCCTTCAATGATCCGGAGCAACGCTATCGCAGGCGCTATGTAGACTTGATTGTGAATGATCAAGTAAAGGACATTTTTATTAAGCGTAGCCGCATTATCAGTACGATGCGTCATATCTTTGACGAGGCCGGCTATATGGAGGTCGAGACACCTATTTTGCAACCCATTCCCGGGGGAGCTTCTGCTCGTCCTTTTGTAACGCACCACAATGCCCTTGATATACCCCTCTATTTACGTATTGCCGATGAGCTATACCTAAAGAGGCTTATTGTAGGAGGCTTTGAAGGAGTTTATGAGTTTGGGAAGAACTTCCGTAATGAAGGAATGGACCGCACGCACAATCCCGAGTTTACTTGCGTTGAGTTGTACGTAGCTTACAAGGACTACATTTGGATGATGGAGTTTGTTGAAAATCTCCTCTCTGAAGTATGTAACAAGGTAATGGGCACTACTGAGCTAACCATAGGGGGCAACTCGATTAGCTTTGCACCACCCTATCGTCGTGTTACAATGACAGATGCCATCAAAGAATATACAGGCATTGATATCACCGGCATGGACGAGGCGGCACTACGTAGAGCTTGCCGTGATTTGGGCATTGAGGAGGATGAAACAATGGGCAAGGGTAAGCTAATCGATGCTATTTTTGGAGAGAAGTGCGAAAAGAACTTTATCCAGCCTACCTTCATAACCGACTATCCGGTAGAAATGTCGCCTCTTACTAAGGCACACCGCAGTAAGCCGGGGCTAACGGAGCGCTTTGAGTTAATGGTGAATGGGAAAGAGGTGGCAAATGCCTATAGTGAACTTAATGACCCGATTGATCAACGCAATCGATTTGAAGAGCAACTGCGATTGAGCGAGAAAGGGGACGACGAAGCTATGTTCATCGATCAAGACTTCCTTCGAGCTCTTGAGTATGGTATGCCTACAACCTCAGGAGTAGGTATAGGTATCGACCGCTTGGTAATGATGCTAACCGGTCAGGAAAGCATTCAGGAAGTGATACTCTTCCCGCAAATGAAGCCGGAACCGCACATCACTATAGACAAACCCGAGCGCTATACAGCTTGTGGAATACCGGCTGAATTAGTACCGCTTCTTCAGAAGGCCGGATATAATACTGTAGCTGCTATCGATTGGGATAATCCTCAAAAGGTTTTGCAGCGAATTGTAGAGATAAACAAGAAATACAAGCTTGAACTGGCCATGCCGTCAATAGACGAGGTGAGTAAATGGCATTATCTAACTGAATAGATAACTAGTTTTCTATTATAATATTTACAAGGTTTGGTAGCAATGCAGGATATAGGAACGATAGGAATACTAGGAGGAGGGAGCTGGGCAACCGCATTGGCAAAAATCGTCCTCACTAACCGGCAGGAGATCAACTGGTATATGAGGAGGAGCGAGCAGGTGGAGGAGTTTAAGAGGATGGGGCACAACCCTAACTATTTGCCATCTGCCGAGTTTGACACGAATTGTATCCATTTCTTCACAGATCCGGAAGTGAACAACTTTTTCCGTAGCTGCGACACAATCATATTAGTAACTCCCTCACCCTATTTCAAGGGTGTGATGAAGCGTGTGCGCAAGTCATCTATTCGCGGAAAGTTTATTGTAAATGCTATCAAAGGACTTGTGCCGGACGAACATATACTTATCTCTGAGTATCTGGAGAGAGAGTTCGATGTGCCTAAGGACTTAATCTCTGTCGTTGGTGGCCCTTGCCACGCTGAAGAGGTAGCACGCGGCAGACGTTCGTACCTTACGGTAGCAGCTACCGACTTGATGATGGCAGAGGCTTTTGCGCAGGTTATGCGCAACGACTTTGTTTCTTGTGTGACGACAAAAGATGTAATTGGCGTTCAGTATTCGTCTGTACTGAAAAACATCTATGCTATTGCTTCGGGTATAGCTATGGGGCTGATGTTTGGCGACAACTTCCAGTCCGTACTGATGTCTAATGCCATTGCTGAGATGAATAACTTTCTCAATGCCACACACCTTGAATACAGAGATATTACCGACTCTGTATATTTAGGCGACTTGCTCGTAACAGCTTACTCACAGCATAGTAGAAATCGCACCTTCGGCAATATGATTGGGCGCGGTTACTCAGTACGCTCTGCACAAATGGAGATGGAGATGGTTGCTGAGGGATACTATGCCACTAAAAGCATGCACGAGATAAATCGCAAGTATCGCCTCAACATGCCTATCATGGAAACCATCTATAGCATCCTATACGATAGGGATGATCCACGAGAGGCCATGTTGGAGCTATCTAAAACGTTTAAATAGAGATAACCAAAACCAAACGTATAGATGCAACCATCACTTATCACCTTTTCCACTCATTCAAAAGAGAGTCATTCATTACACAATGAGGCTCTCAATGCGCTCCAAACCCTTCTTGACGGCTCAGGAAAAGGGAATGACTTCTTAGGCTGGAGAGACTTACCGATAACTACCGAAGACCTTTTGCTTGAGGACATTATTCGCACAGCCGAAGCCCTAAAAAAGCAATGTAACCGCATTGTATGCGTAGGCATTGGAGGCAGCTACTTGGGTGCTCGTGCAGCTATTGAGGCTCTATCCAATCCTTTTGACCAAAAGGTAGAAATCATATTCGCAGGCAATCATATGGAGCAGGAGTACCTACTCCATCTAATGCAATACCTGAAGGGAAGTAACTGGGGTATTATCCATACCTCAAAGAGTGGCACAACTACCGAGCCGGCTATTGCCTTTCGCTTACTGCGCAAACAGTTAGAAGAAGAAATAGGCAAAGAGGCTGCCGTTGGACGTATCGTAGTAATTACCGATAAACAGAAAGGGGCATTACATACATTAGCTAAGAAAGAGGGATGGAAGCAGTTCGTTATCCCCGATGATGTAGGAGGCAGATTTTCCGTACTAACGCCCGTAGGGTTACTTCCTATGGCTCTTGCAGGCATCGACATACGGCACATGATGCAAGGAGCACGTATAGAAAGAGAAGCACTCCTGAACGATCATAGCGAAACAAATCCGGCACTTTGCTATGCCACTGCAAGGAACTACCTTTATAGAGGAGGGAAAAAATGTGAAATATTAGCCTCTTTCACGCCTCGACTACATTATTTCTCTGAGTGGTGGAAACAGCTCTTTGCAGAGAGCGAGGGTAAAGAGCACAGGGCACTCTTTACTGCATCTGTCGACTTTACGACAGACTTGCACTCTTTGGGACAATGGATACAAGACGGAGAGAGAATTATTTTCGAAACGTTTCTTCATGTTAGCGAATCAAGGGAGTCACTGCCTATACCTTCAGATACGGATAATTTAGACGGACTTAATTACCTTGTGGGAAAGAGTCTGCACCAAGTTAATCTAATAGCTGAAGAGGCTACCATGAAAGCACATCAGATGGGTGGAGTACCCTGTATAAAGCTATCCATCGAACAGTTAGATGCTTATCACCTGGGAGCCCTCTTCTTCTTCTTTGAAGTGTCTGTAGCCATCAGTGGATATATGCTTGGCATTAATCCCTTCAACCAACCGGGAGTAGAGGCCTATAAGCAAGAAATGTTTCGACTACTAAAAAAAGAGATTCATTGAACAGACAAAAGCACCATTTCATTAAGATAGTAAGGAGGCTATTTTAAGTTAGACTACAAGAAACAATTTTATGGAAGACCCTACAATAAACAAATATAATAGTAAGCAGGAGCGTCTTATCCTTCCTGCCTACGGACGTAATATTCAATCTATGGTGGAGCACTGCAAGACGATCAAAGATAAGTCAGAGCGTCAGTGGTGTGCCGAAACCATCATCCAAGTCATGGGCAATATCTATCCCGATTATCGAGATAAAGAGAAGAACTCTCCCATCCTATGGAATCATCTCGCTATAATGGCAAATTTTGAGCTGGATATTGACTACCCTGTGGAGATTTATAAAACGCAAGGGATGCGCTCCAAACCCGATATCGTGGAGTATCCCGATCAAGATATGATTTACCGTCACTACGGAAGAATCATTCAACAACTTATTGGCGTAGTCAAAGATATGCCGGACAGCAGCGAAAAAGAGGAATTGGTACTCCATATTGCTAACCGGATGAAAAGCAATTACATTACTTGGAACAAAAGCTACGTAAGTGACCGACAGATATTTAAGGATCTATTTGAGCTTTCTGAAGGAAAGATAAAGCTTGATCCGGATCAATATAAGTTGGATAACGGAAATAGCGACAATAATACCAAGAAGGGTAAAAAGAAATAATAAATTTTATTCTCATGGCATCTTTTATTATTGAAGGCGGGCACTCGCTAAACGGCACGATACGCCCACAAGGCGCCAAAAACGAAGCCTTACAGATCATCTCTGCTACCTTACTCACACGTGAAGCTGTTACGGTACACAATGTGCCTGACATATTGGACGTTAAGAACTTGATCAAGTTGGTCGGTCACTTAGGCGTCAAGGTAACTCAATTGGATCAGGAGAGCTATTGCTTTCAAGCAGAAGAGCTTAATGAGGACTTTATCCGTAGCGATGCCTTCTTAAAAGAGAGCCGTGCACTGAGAGGATCCGTTCTACTTGTCGGCCCTTTGGTCGGACGCCTCGGCTTCGCAGTTTTCCCCAAACCGGGAGGAGATAAAATAGGGAGACGACGCTTAGACACACACCTCATCGGACTCATGGCTTTAGGTGCACAATGTGAATACAACACAGACACTCAATGCTACGAGATTGATGGACGCAAAAGAAGCGGTGCCTATATGCAGTTGGATGAAGCCAGTGTAACCGGTACTGCCAACATCATTATGGCTGCCGTACTTACTCCGGGCAAGACCACTATCTATAATGCAGCCTGCGAACCATATATACAACAATTATGTCGCTTACTTGTAGATATGGGCGCTTGTATAGATGGTATTGGCTCAAACCTACTCCGCATCGAAGGAGTGGACGCTTTACACGGAGCCACACATACCATGCAGAGTGATATGATTGAAGTGGGAAGCTTTATAGGCATGGCGGCTATGACCTGCTCTGATCTTACAATTGCTCCACTTAATCTGCGTGAATTGGGTATTATTCCCTCTTCCTTTGCACGTCTCGGCATAGAAATGGAGCTAAAAGAGGACAGCATACACATCCTTCCCAACGAGCACTATGAAATAGATACTTTTATGGATGGCTCTATTCTCACAGTGGCGGATGCCCCTTGGCCCGGGCTTACTCCCGACTTATTAAGCGTGCTGCTTGTAGTTGCCACGCAAGCCAAAGGAAGTGTACTCATTCATCAGAAGATGTTTGAGAGCCGTCTCTTCTTCGTTGATAAACTGATTGAGATGGGGGCACAGATTATCCTTTGTGACCCACACCGAGCTACTGTGATAGGATTGGACAAGCGAGTTCCTCTAAGAGCGACCTCAGCTGTCTCTCCCGATATACGTGCAGGTATTGCCTTACTCATTGCTGCTATGAGCGCAGAGGGCACCAGCCGCATCGACAACATTGATCAAATTGACCGCGGCTACCAACATATTGAACACCGGTTGAATTCCTTAGGGGCTAAGATAAGCCGCTGCGAATAACTACTTCATCAATGGACAACCCTCATCAGCTAATTCCCATTGGACACATTGGGCGGCCTCATGGCATTAAAGGGGAATTAAACACCTACAGTACGGTAGAAAAGGAGTATCTCTTCGAGTTATCTCAAGGGGAGGCTCCTCTTTTCTTATTTCTTTCCATTGATGGCTTAGCGGTGCCTTTTAGAGTAGAGTATCTTCGCGACAAGGACAAAGAGAGCTTTATTGCTAAGTTTACTCGTATCAATAGCAAGTCTGAAGCTGAGTCTCTCACCAATGCAACGATTAGTATAGAGGAATCACTACTCAGTGAAGAGGCTTCTTTCTCTATGCTCTTCTTTATTGGCTTTACTGTTACAGATGAGCGAGAGCATATAGTAGGAGTTGTTACCGGGGTAGATGACACAACCTCCAATATACTCTTTACTATTCGCAACGAAGAGGGTAAGGAATACCTCATTCCTGTTGCAGATGAGCTAATTACCTATGTAGATGCTGCATCAAAGAAAATAGGCATCACTATTCCGGAGGGGTTGATTGACCTATAAGAGAGGAAGATGAAAAAGTTAACTATTTTAGGTGCCACAGGTTCTATTGGCACACAGGCTTTGGATATAGTTAGAGAGAGTGCGGAGGGGACATTCTCTTTAGTTGCACTTACAGCTTGCCATAATGTAGCGTCTTTGATCTCTCTATCGCTTGAGTTTCGCCCATTAGTAGCCGTTATTGCTGATGAATCCCTCTACTCGGTACTAAAGGATGGGTTAGCCGGCTCCGGCATTCGCACTGCGGCAGGTAGGGAGGCTCTAATTGAAGCGGCAGGAATGGAGGAGGCTGATATAGTTTTATCTACTTTGGTGGGCTCTGCCGGCATATTACCTACCCTAAAAGCAATAGAAAAAGGCAAAACCATTGCCTTAGCCAATAAGGAGGTGCTCGTAGCCGCAGGGGTGTCTGTCATGGAAGCTGCGCATAAATACAATGCACGCATCGTACCGGTTGACTCGGAGCACTCTGCAATCTATCAGTGTCTGGTAGGGGAACCGACTCCTCCCGCTAAACTATTGCTTACAGCTTCCGGAGGACCTTTTAGAGCTCACTCTGAGGAACAACTCCAATCTGTTACTCCGCAGCAGGCTCTGGTACATCCGCGGTGGAAGATGGGTCCAAAAGTAACGATTGACTCTTCCACTCTCGCCAATAAGGGATTTGAGGTAATTGAGGCGCATCATCTTTTTGCCATCCCCCCCTCTAAAATACAAGTGGTAATACATCCCGAAAGTATCGTACACTCTATGGTTGAGTTTCAAGATGGACAGGTAAAAGCCTTATTGTCACCTCCAGATATGCGCTACCCAATCAGCTATGCGCTATATGATGGTATTCGCCCTACCCTCTCCTTGCCTACACTGGATTGGATCAATCTATCTCTACACTTTGAATCTCCCGATCTAAACCGATTTCCTATGCTCCGTATGGCTTTGGAGGCTCTTCGGGTTGGGGGGAATACTCCGGCCATATTCAATGCAGCTGATGCGGTTGCTGTACACGCTTTTGCTAATGGGCAGATCCCCTTCCTCGGCATAGCTAATGTAACGGCAAGAGTAATGGAGCTTGTTCCGGGCGTTTCATCTACGGATATAGACACCATCTTAGCAACGGACCACAGTGTAACGGAAGTAGCTCAGTCTGTTATTAGGAACTTGTATCACGCGTAAATCGCTTGCGTCACAGCGCTCTATAGCAATTCGCCCTGTAGTGAAACTCCTTGTAGGAGTGCAAAAGTAGCGCTATGGAGAGACCACGGCTCACAATAGCCTTTCAATCAAAAGACACGAAACAGATAGCTTAAGGTAAGCTCAGCGACGAACTCTGCACTACGTGCATACATATCATCAAGCCTGGCAGAAAACAGATTATTGAAGCTGTAGTAGGCACGGGCATCTAACTCAATTCGATGCTTACCGAATGAATAGGAGAAGTAAGGTCCTGCAGCTACTCCCCATGCAAATCGTCCTTTGATAGGGAGTGCATGACGCTGTATATCCTCTTCAGGGAAGCTCTCTCCACTGCTCACCTGCTGCACTGCAAAGATTGCTCCTATAGAAGGACCGGCTTTAATCCCCATACGAAAACCACCGATTGGATAGTATAAAGCCATCATTAAGGGTATATTAATGCAGTGCAGATAACAACTGTAGGACAAAGGGTCTTCAGCTTCCGGATAGGTCTCGGTCCACCCACGTAAAGCGTACATAACGGAAAGCTCTGTCGCTGCATAAGGTCCATTCTCAAGCTGTGCCGTTATACCGGCTAACCCACCAACATGTACCCCTTGATTGATCGAGGGGCGTATGTCTAAAAAGGAAACAGATGCTCCTGCACGTCCCCCCACATGAATAGCCGGATGATAGAAGGAGGGTGTATCCATCTTCTGCGCCTGCATAGAGCAACAGAAAAAGAGGGTTACAACCAAGAGGTATATCTTTTTCATTGAGCACTCATTTTACGGCGCACTATTCCGCCATTAGCATCATACGTAACGAAAAAGACATTTACACTGCTATAGGCACTTTGGTCGCCAATCGGTTTGAAGTTAAAATCGTTCTGCAATCCATCGGTAGGCAACTGAGCCAAGGAACCGGGGAAGGCGGCTCCATAGGTAGCCATCGCCCGAATAAAGAAGCGTGCTACATCGTAGCCAAGCACCGAATACTTTGGGAAGTGATGATCCAGATTCTTTCCAAACCAAGCTATATAACTCTTCCTGAAGCGTTCACTTTCTTTATCCAAGTCATTATCGTAAAAGAAAGTAGTGTAGATCGTACCCTTATAACCTCCAAGACGCCTGAGTAGATTTTTTTGATAAGATTGCCACTCAGGATATCCGAAAAGCCTGATTCTCTTAGACGTTGAGCCTTGTGCATCCAATAAATCAAGCATCTTACTGAGGGTCGCCTGCTTGCCGTCATTAGGTACCAATATAGCTCCGGCAGCAGACAGTCGGCTAATTCTATCCGGTGTTAGCTCCGAAAGTTTTATACTCTCATACTTCATATTCGTTGCAGCCAGTGCTTTTTGCAAAGCGGCTACTACAGGCGCATGATTTGCACCGGGTACAGTCACAAAGACCGGTTTATACTTACCTTTAATAAAGTGAGCAAAGTTTCTTCCCAGTGCAGGATACAACTCTTCTTGAGGGGTATTAAGCCGGAAATAATTTCTTGCATAGGCGCTTTTCTGAAGCGGTGCAGCAATAAAGGGAGATACATAAGTAATACCCTTTTTCCCTGTATAATCGGCAAGCATATTCACCTCTGCTTCACTCTGCCCGCCTATCAAAAGATCAGCTTTCTCTAAGGAAGCAGATTGAGACATCAAGCTACGCAAGTCTGTGGTAGAGGGTGTCTGGTACACATACACATCCATTGAGATACCATTCTTTCTAAGCTCCTCTACCCCCATTAGGAATCCCTCGTAAAAGCGCACATACCGATCGGGTCCACTTCCGTTTACAGGTAGTAAAAGCGCCACACGTACCGTATTCAAGCCATTAGCACCTATCACCACCACCTTATCGGAAACAGCTTCTATAGAGGTGCCATCCGGCATTGCTACGCGCAGTACCATACCGGGGCGCAACTGATCAGGATCTATATCTGGATTATACTGTCGCAGAATAGCAGGTGATATATTAAACTTACGCGCCACCGCATAGAAAGTATCCCCTGCTACTACTGTATAGGTGCCTAAATGGGTCGGAGGTACATTCTCTATCGTATTGGGCAGCTTAGCATTTAGCTGTGGGATAAGGAGCGTTTGTCCCTCTCTAATCCCCATTTCGCTACCCGGGTTATGGCGATAGATATCCTGCTCTTTCAGGCCATTACGCTTTGCTATACTGTATACAGTCTCGCCTTTCTGCACGGTATATTCCTTTAAAATAGGCTTTTGAGCTATCACCGCTAACGTAAAGGAGGATAAAAGGGCTATTAGTAATAAACGAAATCCCTTTCGGTATGCCTGATTAGAGCAAAACATAATAGCAAATAAGACTTAATTAATACTGTTCTTTTTCGTTGGGAAAGTCTCTCTCTTTTACATCCTCTATATAATGCCCCAGAGACTCTTTTATCACTCCCCCTAATTGTGCATACTGACGTAGAAAGCGCGGATGGAATGATTCATTAAGACCCAACATATCGTGCAAAACCAGCACTTGTCCATCGACTCCGCCACCGGCGCCAATGCCTATTACCGGTATAGTCAACTCTTTGGCGATTGATTCGGCTAAAGCAGCCGGTATCTTCTCGAGCACAAGGGCGAAACAGCCCAATTCCTCAAGCAAATGGGCATCGCTTCTTAGTTTAGCCGCTTCCTCTTCATCTCGAGCACGCACTGCGTAGGACCCAAACTTATTGATGGACTGAGGGGTTAACCCTAAGTGCCCCATAATAGGGATTCCGGCACATAGAATACGCTCTACAGACTCTTTTATTTCCGCTCCACCCTCTATTTTCACAGCATCGGCATGGGTGATTTTCATCACTTTGATAGCACTTTCCAATGCCTGCTTCGAATTTCCCTGATAGGAACCAAAGGGAAGATCTACCACTACCAAGGCTCGCTTTACCGCCTTCATTACACTCTTTCCATGATAGATCATTTGGTCCAATGTAATCGGCAGTGTAGTCGTATTTCCTGCCATTACATTTGAAGCAGAGTCCCCTACTAAGATCACATCCATTCCTGCCGCATCAACTAAACCTGCCATAGTGTAGTCATACGCAGTCAGCATAGCTATCTTTTCGCCACGCTCTTTCATTTCCACAAGACGGCGCGTGGTTACCTTGCGAGCGTCTTCCGGTTGATAAGTCGACATAGTATCTTTATTCCTTTTTATTACAGCTTACTTACTCTTTCTATACTTACGTGCGGAAGAGAGCCTTGGCGGACACTACTCTCCCGAATATGCATGAGACCTAATGAAAAAAAGTCTTTTTATACAGGAATATCTTATTCCCATTCTATCGTAGCCGGTGGCTTAGAGGAGATATCATACACTACTCGATTGATACCGGGTACTTTATTGATAATGGCATTAGACACCTCTGCCAGAAATTCATAAGGCAGATGGACCCAATCAGCACTCATGGCATCGACGCTCTCCACAGCTCGAAGGGCTACCGTGTGTCCATAGCTACGTTCATCGCCCATTACCCCAACGCTACGTATCGGAAGCAGTATAGCACCTGCCTGCCACACTTGATTGTATAAGCCGTGTGCTCTAAGGGCATCCGTATAGATTGCGTCGGCTTCTTGTAAAAGTGCCACGCGCTCAGGAGTTATTTCTCCCAAAATGCGTATGGCCAACCCCGGACCGGGGAAGGGGTGACGATCAATCAGATGGGCAGGCATATCCAAAGCCCGACCGATACGTCGCACTTCATCCTTAAAGAGCGCTCTCAAAGGCTCTACAAGGCGCAAATTCATTCGCTCGGGCAAGCCGCCTACATTATGATGACTCTTAATCACCTTACCCGTAATATTGACCGATTCAATTACATCGGGATAAATGGTACCCTGTCCAAGCCATTTGACGCCCTCTATTTTATGGGCTTCCTTTTCAAACGTTTCTATAAAGAGCCGGCCTATGATCTTTCGTTTCTGCTCCGGATCGGTCACGCCCTGTAGTGCCTCAAAAAAGGTTTTAGATGCATCTATATGAACTATATTGAGGCCTAAGGAATGATAATCGCGAAGGACCTGCTGTGCCTCATTCTTGCGAAGCAATCCATGATCCACAAATACGCTGGTCAGCCGATCTCCAATTGCACGATGCAGGAGTACCGCTGCTACAGAGCTGTCTACTCCCCCACTCAGTGCCATGAGAACCTTATCATTCCCCAACTGTCTGCGAAGGCTTTCAACCGTTTCCTGGATATAGGCATCTGCTCGCCACGAACGCGCTATGCCGGTTATGTCGATAAAGTTGGAGAGAAGGGTATTACCCTCTTCCGTATGATGCAACTCAGGATGGAATTGTACACCCCATACAGGCTGATCAGCCATTCTAAAGGCGGCATACTTCACATCCTCCGTAGAGGCTATCAATTCAAAGCCTTTCGGCAAGTCTGTGATGGTATCACCATGTGACATCCACACCTCACTCTCCTGTGTCATACCTTTCAGCAAGGGATCTTCTGTACGAATAAGGTGTAGTTTGGCACGTCCATACTCACGGGTAGGCGCAGACTGCACTTGTCCCCCCAAAGAAGAGGCCATCAATTGTGCTCCATAGCAGATACCCAATATCGGATAACGCCCAATGATTGAAGAAAAATCAATATGATAGGCCCCCGCCTCATTCACCGAGAGAGGACTACCGGAAAGAATAATCCCTTTAGTACCCTCTAAATGCTCGGGTAATCGATTGTACGGAACTATTTCACAGTATGTCTCCATATCGCGCAAACGACGTCCTATGAGGTGGGTCGTCTGGCTACCAAAGTCCAAAATAAGTATTTTCTCTTGCATGCTTTTTCCTTAAGGAAATACCTCTGTATTTTCTACTTGCAAAGATAGTACATTCTCTTCGCTCAGCCTGCTATATAGGTGCGCCAAAATACACTCCTTGCCCTCCAATAAGAAACAGCTATAGGCTTTACTTCACACCGCTATACTTTTTCGGTACGCTACGAATGCTACCGCTTCAAACTTTACCGGAAAATCCGACCTCCAAGCCACATAAAAGAGAGGCAGCACTCGTAAGCGCTGCCTCTCTTAAGCAAGGATGTGCGATTTGCTACTTGCGAGGGTTAGTAAATTGGATATCGTCCAAAGTACGATACCAAAGGTTATTAAATCTGCTGTTGGACACAAATACACCTGTAATAGAGCCATTTCCACCCGGAGCAGACTGGCTTACCCAAGGAGCGAATTTGCTGGTTTCAGCAGAAATACCGCAAGCACCCGCAGCAGCACTCTTCTCTAACTTAGCGTGGTTCGTACCGGTTTCGGAGAAAGGATTATACTTATCGCCTTCCTTCCAACCACTAAACTGCACATCACGGATAGTGACCAGACGATTATTCATCTCGGCACGCTTAGCCAAAAGTTCCTCAGGCGTACTGAAGACTACAGGCTCAAGGAAATACTCTTCACCGGTAGAAACAATGTCATTAACAGAGAGGTTAAATTGCAATGTTCCTTGATACTCAGTGATTGCTTTACCCTTGAGATTAATGGTCAGAATGGTATTCATGGGTATAGCGTCACTCGTATTCTTTTTAGCGTCTGAGAAGCGAACCATCATACCGGCCTTACTATCCCCAAAATACATATTGCTAAAGGCATTCATATTGTCTTTACCACTGAGTCGTACCACACGAATAGTAATATCCTCCGCAATAGTACCGGTGCCAGGGTACTTGCTCAGCAACGCAGCAAGCCCTCCGTCCAAAGCTTCCTGAACTTTGTTTCCTGCAGCCTGCTCTATAGCGAAATCAATACGCTTAGTGCCATCACTTAGGGTCATCACGGAGGTACGCGCCTCACCTTGGTTGGCATCTACAGTGAGGGTAACTCCCTCCATCTTCTTGTTACCTCCGGTAGCGGAGAGATGTGCCCAATTACCTTGTACCTCTAAAGTCCAAGCAGCAGGCGCATACACGGTAAACTGATACGATCCCCCACTCTTGGGTACTACATAAGTATTATTGGCCGGGGCCGGAGAAATAGAGAGAGGTCTATCCTCACCGGAAAGGCGAGGCTGATTAAGTACTATATTCTCTTCCAGTGTAGGACGGAAGTTATAGAATGTCTGACCTGACTGCGAAATATTAATGGTAGCAACCCCTATCATATAGCCACTACCTTGAGGCACGTTCTTATCCTTCCAAACGCAATTTTTGTAGATCTCGAGTGTCATCTTATTACCAAAGGCATCCTCAATATCGTGACGCTTGGTCGAATAGCTACCATCATAGTACTTGACCCCTTCATATTTTGTAAATTGGACCCCGTCAAGACGCACATATTGATTGACACATTCGCCATTTTGAATATTCTCAATCGTTACGACACGAGGCTCAATACCCTTATCCGGAGTCAAGGATAAGTTAGCTCCGTTTACTTCAATCTGTATAGTGCCACTATAGTTTTTGACATTTGCGCCCTTTAGGTTGCCGACCACTTCCGTACCAAAGGGAATGGGCGAGCCGGTGTCGCGTGTTAAAGTCATTACAACCGCATTGCCCCCTGCATCCTGTATATGATGATAGCCGGCAAAGGGGAACTGCTTAGCCTCAAAGTGAGTAGTAACGATAGCCTTTATCCATAAATCGCGATCAATTGTTTTGGCGTGATCTCTGTCCGTGCCGGCAGCTATCTCAGTAAGCACACTCAGCGATTCATAGGTAAGCTCCTTGCCCTCACTGCTCTTTTGCATTACGGTAAAGGTTTCCACCTGCGTAGAGGCTTTAAGCACAAACTGCCCTACGCGTGCTGAGCCACTATTGGGGAGAACAGAAATGGTGATCGTATACTCACCCCCTTCCTTCTCCTCGCCTTGAGAAGGGGTTATGGTAAACCAATCCTCTTTACCCGCATTGGTAATAGTCCAACGACGATTAACCTTTAGGGTAAACTCTTGTGTACCCCCCTCCTTCTCAAACTTATACGTATTGTCTTCAGGGCGGGGAGATATTTCTATTTTTGCTTTCTCATGCTTGGGCTCCGGCTTACAGGCGGTGAAGCCAACTAAAAGAGCCAAAGAAGCGAGAAGTAAGTTACTTAATCTAAACTGTTTCATTTCTGTTTATGATGTAATTAAGTGAGTTAAAAACGGGGATTATTTAGTTGTACATCGCGAGTATCGTCAATGATAACGAGCTGCGGCGTTGCACGGAAATAGGTTAGAATACCAATGATATCTCCGGATCCCTCCGGCAGCTTATGCCCTGCAAAGGTGGCAAAGCTACTGGTACGTACTATCAATTGGTTACCGT
This sequence comes from uncultured Bacteroidales bacterium, assembly GCA_947290775.1. Classification (GTDB taxonomy): domain Bacteria; phylum Bacteroidota; class Bacteroidia; order Bacteroidales; family Porphyromonadaceae; genus Porphyromonas; species Porphyromonas miyakawae. The sequence goes on from CAMYPM010000002.1 coordinate 145,498, forward strand.
TACGATCCAGCAAAGTATGATTGACGGCCGTAACACTATTCTTTTGCTCCGGATTAGCATAAGTTTGGTTAAGCTCAGATTCAAGGAACTGTACATCCTTTATCTTCACCAGCATACCGCTGTACTTAAGGGCAAGCTTATCCAGTGTTAGGTCAATGGGATTTATTCCGACATAGCGACCGGCAAGCAGCACCTTAGGTACAATTAACTCGGGGACAAAAGAGGTTTCATAATTGGGATCATTGCTCTGATATCCTATACTGATCACATCGCCATACTTACCGATAGCCAATCCCTGACAACGAAGCGCTACCTCCTGTCCCTGCTTATAGAAAAGTGTCATATTGACCATTCCCATCTTAAGCTCTATACCACCGGTTGCATCCTGAATAAATATAGAGCGATAGAAATTGCCTTTTGTATCCTCCGAAGCAACGACCCCTCTGATAACTACCTCACCGGGGATCAAGTTGCCGCCCTTGCCCTCTTGGTAGAAGGAGCGCACTTGAGCAATTGTATGGGTAGCAGCAGGCAGAGGAACTTCTTCCTTTTCCTTAGGCTCGTCAAACTTATTGTACTGGCACGCTGCAAAGACCAGAGGCAGAGCCAATATGATTAATTGAAATAACTTCTTAATTCTTTCCATAATGACAAAGCGGATTAGAATACCAAGGCAACATTGAGATAATAGTTAGTTCCGTACATGTAGAAGTAACGAGGGTCAAAGGGACGCATCATCTTGCCCTCCTTATCATAACGAATACGGAGTTGCTCATAGCCACCGGTACGTAAGTTTGTATTGTTGAGGATATTGGTTACAGAGAGATTGAGTCGCAAGTAGGTACCACTCTTAATACGATAGGACCATCCCACATTGGCATCCAAAGTAAAGCCCCCCTTGAACTGCTCTTGCTCTACAAATTCATCTGCAAGACCATCGTAGGCCTTATCGGTGCGCCTCATTGGGTTTGCATCAAGGTAGTTTCTACCAAAGTAATTGGCATCTACGCCCAACCATACATAGAAAGGTGTCTGATACTGCAAGCTCAGGTTGGCAGCTATCTGAGGGGTGCCCGACACATGGAAGCGGCTCCAATAGACACTTTCCTGCTCCAGTACCTCATTACTATTGTCCACCGTCTGAATATAGTCGGGATTATTGGTATATATATAGTTACCGTAAGAGAATACTCCGGTAGCCGTTAGGGCAGGCGTTATTTTCACTTCTGCACCAACCTCTACTCCCATATGACGACGATCGATATGAGTCAGCACATAGTTAGAGAAAGCTCGGTAACCATCATCATAGAAGCTCATATTACGCATACCATCCATAAACTGCGTGCAGTAGAATGTAATACGTCCCTTAATGAAGGGATGGCGCACTATATAGCTAATATCTCCCGAGACGATTTTTTCGTTCGAGGGATTTTCCACATAGCTATTGCGTGTACGGGGAGAGATAAAGAGCGAATTAAAGTAGGGTGCGCGAGACAAAAAGGCTCCATTCGCCTGAATGAAGTTACGCCCGTTGATCTTCCACGTAGCCCCACCTTTTACGCCATAGGAAAGGAAGTTGAGCACATCACTCTTTCCGTAAGAATTTTCGGGGAATAGACCGCGACGCTGCTTACCATCTCGGAACATATTTGTCCACTCTCCATCCAACGATAAATAGAAATCGAAGTAGCGCAGAGAAGCGGTGAGTGTAGCCCAAAGTTGTGCATTCTGCATTTGCCCGTAGTAGTTATGGCTATAGGTATCTCCCTCACGCACTACTCTATCAGGGTTATTCAGGTCGAGCTGCGACTTATCGGGATCGTTCGGGAAGTCACGCTCTGAGAACTTATCCACATCATACCAAAAGTCCCCTCCGAGCAAGTCCTTCAATACATTGTAGTTATGCGTCCGATTAAAGCGATAGTTAGCCCCGACATCTAATTTGAGGTTTTCGGAGAATACAGCATTGAGCACGGTAGATGCATTCCATTGCTTTTGGTCAATATGCCGATCCTCTACCACATATTCACTTCTGCGTCCCTCTGCGATAAACTCCCCTTTGGCATTATATATACGCTGGTAGTTATTGCGGTTAACCTCATACATTCTATCCCAATTAATGTGTGCCACATTAGGATCCTCTGCCCACAAGTCACGATAATACTGCTCTGTATAGGGATCAGGATTGCTCGTCATATAACTATAGTAGGAGGGCAGATTGCGATAATAATCCGGACGGGGATCCGGTGCATTATGCCAGTTCAGTGCCGAATAAGCACTGTACCCAAAGCGATAGGTTACTCCGGAGGTAAGCGTATAGCCATCTGCTATATTCCAAGTATGAAGCAATTGGAAGATAGGCTCAAAATTATCTCTTACTCTCGCATTGCGCCACTTGCCGTTTTGTAAGCCTATATTGGGGTTATAGAAATTGTTTCCTGTCAACTCATACACCTCCTGCGTAGCGCCGGATGCCACACCCCGCTTGGTAGGAGCGGCTAATGTAATGAAAGAGAGCGAATGGCGTGGAGAGAGCTTCTTTTCAATTCCCAGGAAGTATCCATAAGCATCATAAAAGGTACCCTCTACATACCCTTCATCACCCCACCTTTTGGATAAAGATAGGGTAAAAGCCCATCCCGAAGAGAGCATTCCCGATGAGTAAGTAAACATGGTACGATGCGTATAGCTCCTATTAGAAAGCGAATAAGTAAAGCGGCTTCCCGGACTGAATTGAGAGGGCTGTGTAATGATATTGACTGCACCTCCCAAATCCCCAAACGTAAAGGAGGAGGGCAACAAGCCATCTGTACCATCCTGATTGACAACCACATTATTCAGACCATTCCACAAGAAGTAAGCGTTGTATCCATTGGACATGTTGTTCATTTGCATTCCGTTGAGATACTGCTTCTGGTAAGGTGAGTCATACCCTCTTATTCTGAAACGAGAGGGACTAAATTGGTAGCCTGCCTTATTATTGTAGGGATCGCGTGAGGCGGTTAAGAATGTAGATATCTTTCCTTCTCCCTCCTCATTTGCTCCGGCTACCTCCTCTACGACAAAGGCAGATAATTCATTCAGGTAATCAGCTTCACGCGCTGACTTCTCATTCTCGTGAAGTACTACTTCCGGCAGTAAATCTCCTAAAGTGGGCAGTATAACAGTCACTACCTGCGAAACATATCCATCGCAACTATACAGCACTTGATAGCTACCGGCCTCAAGCTTTGGCATTACGTAGTAGCCGCGCGTATCGGACACCGCCAGCACATCATGCGTATCATCCGCCAAAGAGATCACAACCCCCTGAAGAGGTGCACGATTAGATGAGGCATACACATAACCTGCATTTACTTTCTCCTGCCCGACTACTATCTGGGTAGAAAGCAAGAGAATCAGAATAAACGGAATTAAATTCCTACAAAAAAGTCGCATATTAGGCATTGGCAATAGGTTCATCCATATTTCTTATATACCCGGCACGGCAAACATCACAAAAACTTCGTCTACCTACCTGACACAAAGGTAGCATTTTTATATGAAGCTTAGAGACTCTTTTTGTGAAGAAACAGGGCACACGCTGCAAAGCCTATCCTGCCCATTTATAAGGGACTCTGATCATGTGGTCCATTCATCCTTTTCTTTCAAGTAAAACATCTATATATTTTGAGCAAAACATCTATATCTTTCAACCCAAACATCTATACCTTTTGAGCAAATGCTCCGAATGTTTTTCCGCGAAAGGTTTAGTATTGCTCCCTGCCCGCCGGCACGTGCCGCTCCGTACTGCGTAGTCAGCGCGCACCGATTCGCCTGCTTGTGGGGGCTCAACTCGTTCGGAAGTGAAAGAAGTTTTTTATCTTTGCCTACGAGGGAATAAGATGGTATTGGTTCACCCGCCGTCGGTTTAAAGCCCTCGGCAAGCTGATTGAGCATATCGATTAGCCTGCCTTTTTCTATAGCTGCTCGGAAGTGAAAGAAGTTTTTTTATCTTTGCCTACGAGGGAATAAGATGGTATTGGTTCGACCGCCATCGGTTTAAAGCCCTCGGCAGGCTGATTGAGCATATCGATTAGCCTGCCTTTTTCTATAGCTGCTCGGAAGTAAAAGAAGTTTTTTATCTTTGCCTACGAGGGAAGAAGATGGTATTGGTCCGACCGCCGTTGTAGTAAAGCCCTCGGCAGGCTGATTGAGTATATCGATTAGCCTGCCTTTTTCTATAGCCGTCAAGTTTAGAAGTGAAAGAAGTTTTTTATCTTTGCCAACGAGGGCAGTAGATGGTATTGGTTCACCCGCCGTTGCAGTAAAGCCCTCGGCAGGCTGATTGAGTATATCGATTAGCCTGCCTTTTTCTATAGCCATTTGGAAGTGAAAATTTTTTTATCTTTGTCATCAGAAAGAGGCAGATTCTGAGTTCCCGCTACGACGGCGGAGCTGCTACTCTTCGTGGTTCCGTTCTGATAACCCTCTGCCACATTGGTAGCGTGTGG
>CAMYPM010000003.1 GCA_947290775.1 uncultured Bacteroidales bacterium
TACTTACTGATTGCATAGTTGTTTCCATAGCATTATACTGTGTTTGATGTAAATCATGGTGCAAATGTATAAAATAATTTTATATGGATTTATTATTCATGGTGAAAATGGATATATAGATTGTGATTATTTAAAGTACAATAGTAATAATAAAAAAGTGAGCCCAAATGAGTAGTCGAATAGAATCTATTATTGAACATGTGGCTACACATCTCTTACTTTAATGATTACTTTGCAAAGAAAAGCGGCAACCCCGGATCAAGGGGACATTAAAAAAGTACTTTGAAGGAAGAATTAAAAGCCGTTTGCCTATGCCTTATCCTCTCCTTTAGTTAGTGTGTTGTTTTTTTGCTTAAGCAAAGGGAAGGTAGGAGGTGTTAGAAGCAGTTAGAGCGAGAAAAAAGAGAGAAGTTGACTGCGCTATAAGAGCGATGTATACGAAAATAGGGATGAGTCCCGAAATCGTATTCTTTGGGATGTTCTAAGATGAATATACCCCTATCTGACAGCAACGTGGAGGCAAATACCTTCTCCGGTATAGTCACTAATTCATTAAGGTTGTAGGGTGGGTCTGCGAAAATGAAATCGAAAGGGGGCAGTGACTCATCGGCTGAATAAGTAATAAAGCGAAGTGCATCCGCTACACGCACTTCCATAATGTCTTCTAATCCAGCTACAGAAACAAGCTTGCGAAGTGAAGCTGCATGGCGAGCTACTTTTTCCACACAGAGCACTTTTGAAGCACCTCGAGAGGCGAACTCTATGCCAATAGCTCCCGTCCCCGAGAAAAGATCCAACACTCTTCCTCCTAAATCAAAGCGTGCGGAAAGCATATTGAATAAAGCCTCTTTCGCCATGTCCGTTGTAGGGCGTAGCTTTAACTTAGGATCTATATTAAACCGTCTTCCTGCAAGAACCCCTCCGATAACACGCATAATACCTTTTTCTATTCATGAAAAATAAGACTCATTGGCAGAGCGTCATACTGATAGTTAGTATGCTGTAACTCTTGTGAAAGAGTCGGCAAGGGAACCGAAGAAAAGTGCCACTGATGTGGAAGATAGTGCAACCTAATATCAATATCTAAAGGATCGCCAATGATGGATTTTGAATGGATGAAGTTGGTATACGCAGTAAGATAATATAGGAGACTAGTTGAATAGTCCTCTTCTTCATCATGAGTCGCTTCAATAGAATAACGATTCAGCAACTGAATATTATGGTTTTGTACTGCGATAAGGTCCACTTCAGTCCCATCTATGAGTAAATCAATAGAGTAGTCTCCTGTTCCTCGAGAATAATGTAACGCTTTCTTGATGTAGGATAAAGTGATAGGTTCAATGCAGGCGGTGGAGTAGGTGCGCCTAAGAAAATGGTACAACTCCCTATTCCAAGCTATAGCCAAAGAGGGTTGTCCTCGTCCTATTAAGTACGTATCAATATAGGTGGCATCATTGAGTTTAAGTAACCAAGGAAGCAGCCAGGATTCATCGCAGCCCTCCGGATCTGACATGCCCTGTGGAATAAGTGCAAATGCATTAGGGGTGAAAGAAACATGTACACTCCTATAAGGATAAGTAAGAAATGGATTCCTGTCTAATAAAGAGGAGAAAGCACTGCTGTCTTGCTCATCCCATGGTTGAGTAGGAAGGTTTTCGTGGACTGCCCAGATCGTTTGTCCACGATCGCTTATAAAACAAGCCACGCTATCCGAGAAAAAACGGATAGCGAGGCTTAGTGTGGCAGTCCTTTCCTCACTAATCGGTGCTACCGGTAATGCGGGAGGAAGAGGCATAGATGGTTATTCCCAGTTTCCGGTTGTCTTAAGTTCTTCCAGTGAACCAATTACTAAGCCCGGATAGCCTTTGCCATTATTACGAGCCATGGCTTCCTGCTTCTTTGCTTCTATTAACTGAGCGTCCATACCCTGAAGATATATATCCATGGGGACTCCCATTCTGAATACGGCTACTTGAACTGTATCCTGACCTATATATTGGTCAATGGTAGAAGCTTGAATGTCAATCTTTTCGTTGGGCATATTGGGAACCTTAACCAAGTCGGCAGGATCTACATCCTTCTTTAGAAGAGAGTCCTTAGCACTTACGTATACGGTATCGCGTTGGATTAGGCCTTGGTGTGCAGCCTGTTCTTCAGTAATACCCTTTTCACGCATGGCATCTGTGTAGTCCCCTTCAGCGTTGATGTAGTAGATACGCCCATTTTGTAAGAAATCTACCAACTGCTCCGCATTAGCAAAAGATCCATGGACACTTCTGTAAGCTAATTGGTACTGAGTAAGTTCTTTGAGACGCTCCTCAATAACTTGTTCCCGTTTGCTTTGTTCACGGTCAAACTGCTCCGGTGTGTAGATGCTCATCACGCAGAGATAAGCCATTACAACAACGGCTATTCCAATTAATATTCGAATTAATGTCTTCATCAGCTATGTTGCTCTTTTTTTCTTTTATTGCTTTAGTCTATCTCACCGAGTGATTTATTATCTAAGCAGTATCTAAATAGTCACTCCGCTTCCGCAAAGCTACAAAATAAATACTACAAACACGGACTATTTATGTCAAATGAATGAAGAAAAATACTTTTTATAACTCAAGACCGCTTGGTAAATCTACCTAAGCGGTCTTGTTGCCATGAAAGTAGAGCGTCCAATATAGGATGCTCAAATTCTGCCTCTATTCCTTGAAGATCTTATTTCTTCTTTGTAAGATCAAGTCCGGAACCGGCTTTGAATTTAACGCTCTTGCGTGCAGGGATCTTGATTTCTTTCTTCGTTTGAGGATTGATACCTGTGCGAGCCTTTCTTTCCGTTACTGAGAAAGTACCAAACCCGAGGATAGATACCTTTTCACCTGCGTGCATTTGCTCGGCGATCACCTCTGTAAAAGCGGCTACAGACTTTTGTGCCTGTGCCTTCGTCAGTCCTGATTTTTCTGCTATTTGAGCAATGAATTCTGTTTTGTTCATAGTGACTCTTTGTTTAAACTAAAAGATTCTTTTTACGTACTATTATCAATATTTTATTTTCAACTTAACTGTGGTTTTGCCTAATACAAACTTCTGCTTCAGTTGTCGGTCCTTGAGATCCGAGTCGGCTGCTTGCCATCTGCTTCTTGGATAGGCATCCCTTACGGCTCCAAAAGTAATCATTATTTTTATCTAACAATGCTTTTTTCCCATTTTATAAGCAAAAAAGTATTATTTTGCCATTGTTAAATGCGATTAGACCTCATTCCCCGCTTTTATTCTCTTTTCAAATACTTAGTTTTCTTCTCTTGTATGCTGTGCTGTACGCTGATAAAAAAGGTATATTTGCAGTAGTATTTCGATTTTAAGTTTAAATGGTAGTAATGTGAGATAGCTTATGTCAAAGTTTATTCAAGAATTTAAAGAGTTCGCACTGAAGGGTAGTGTGATGGATATGGCAGTCGGTATAATTATAGGCGGTGCTTTCGGCAAGATCGTTGATTCACTAGTTAAAGATGTGATAATGCCGCCTATTACCTTATTGACAGACAAAGGAAACTTCGCTGATCTGAAGTGGGTACTGCGCTCCGGAATTGAAGAAGCCGAAGAAGTTGTTCGCCCGGAAGTGGCTATTACGATAGGTAATTTTATTCAAGTACTAATTGACTTTTTCATTATTGCATTAGTCATATTTATGCTTGTAAAGGGAATTAATAAGCTGAGACGTACGAAAGAGGAAGAGCCAGCAGCTGCTCCTCAGCCATCCGAGGAAGTACAGCTACTTCGTGAGATAAGAGATAACTTGAAAAAATAATCTAAGGAGTAATGAAGTAAGAGAGCCGCTGTATGGTTACACAACCATACAGCGGCTCTATATATATAGGAAACTCTAAATGAATACAGATTCTTTCCTTTAACTTAGTCCCTCAATCTGACCATTAATTACATCCATATTTACAGCTTGAGGTTCCTTGGGCAAGCCCGGCATACGCATGATATCGCCCATGATAACAACGATCATCTCTGCACCTTTATTGATAACTATATCGCTCACTTTCATTTCAAAGTTGCGCACATCGCCGTAAGCTTTCGGGTCGGTTGAAAACGAGTATTGCGTTTTGGCAATACAAATGGGCAGGTGCGCTAAGCCCATTTCGTTGATCTTCTTGATGGCCTTAAAAGCTTTGGAGCTGTAAGTTACATTACTTGCACAATAGATATTTTTAGCAATTTGGTCAACCTTCTCTTCAATGCTTTCATCGAGCGGATAAGCATACTTTAGGGGCTGGGAAGGATTTTTCTCAATTGTATCTACTACAAGGTGAGCTAATTCCACAGCACCCTCTCCACCTTCTGAAAACGCATTATTTACGGCAAAGCCTACACCGAGAGTTTCGTTGCAGTACTTTTTTACCATGGCGATTTCGTCATCTGGATCTGAGGCAAAGCGATTAAAGCACACTACTACAGATTGTCCAAAGCTACGCAGGTTGTGTACATGACGTTCAAGGTTAACTAAGCCACGACGTGCACCTTCCATATCAGGCTCTTTGATGTCACTCTCGGCAACTCCACCATGGAGTTTAAGTCCCTGTAGGGTTGCCACCAAAACGGTTAACTTGGGTTGTAGGCCTCCCATGCGACACTTAATGTCAAAGAACTTTTCAGCACCCAAATCGGCACCAAAGCCTGCTTCGGTAATAGCATAATCCGCATAGGAAAGAGCCATCTTAGTCGCAATAATGGAGTTACAACCATGGGCAATGTTGGCAAATGGTCCACCATGTACAAATGCGGGAGTGCCTTCTGTAGTTTGTACGAGATTTGGCTTAATTGCATCCATCAATAGAATAGAGATGGCACCGGCAATACCTAAGTCCTTCACGGTAAAAGGTTGACCTATTTTGGTGTATCCCAAGAGTATGTTTTCGATACGTCGCTTTAAGTCATCAAAATCATTTGCTAAGCATAGAATCGCCATGATTTCCGAAGCCGGAGTAATATCGAACCCGGATTCGTGAGGTATACCATCTGTAACGGCACCAAGACCTGTTATTACGTTGCGTAAGGTGCGGTCATTGACGTCCAATACTCGTTTCCAAAGTACGCGTGAAAGCCCTTCGCAATTGTTGCGGTTTTGGTATATATAGTTCTCTAATAGGGCAGTGATCATATTATGGGCACTGGTGATCGCATGGAAGTCCCCTGTGAAGTGTAGGTTTATTTTGTCCATGGGGAGCACTTGTGCATGTCCTCCACCTGCGGCTCCTCCTTTCATCCCGAAGCAAGGGCCTAAAGAGGGTTCGCGAAGTGCTACAATAGCTTTTTTGCCTATTTTGTTGAGCCCCAAAGCAAGACCTATGGAAACGGTCGTTTTGCCTACTCCGGCTTTGGTTGGCGTAATGGCCGTAACAAGTATCAGATTATTTTTCTTGATTTGGTCCGGTCGCATCGCTTGAGGTGAGATTTTAGCTATGTAGTGCCCGTAAGGCTCTGCTTGCTCCGGTGCAATGCCCATGGCTTGAGAGATCTCCTGAATAGGTTTTAGCTTGGTTTCACGAGCTATTTCAATGTCTGTTTTCATCGTTTTTATTTAGTTCTATTACTATTAATCGTGTAAGTTGCCTTCCTGGTACAAATATACAGAATCGCATGTTCTAAAGCACTATTAGACGGCATCCAAAAAGATAATAGTACAATAGAGAAAAATAATAATGTTCTTCAAAGGTGTAGTGAAGATGTATATAGGTTTTCCCTTCTTTCTCGTTAAATGTTGTATATTTGCATGGTGACGGAATGGGACTATAGCACTACAGAGAAATTGAGATACTCCTCTTTTTCTGTACAGCTTCATGAGTCTCCTTACTGTCAGATAAAAACAGCTTAATGGATAGAAGAATAGGAGTATTCAAAAGGTATGGAATCAACTGAGACAACCCTTTATATTCTGAAGAGGGATGGTAGTGAGCAGCCGTTTGATGCGGACAAGATTCGCTCCGCCATAATGAAAGCTTATAGAGCCGGAGGAGTTCGACCAGATAGCTCCCGCATAGACCTTATTGTAAAGCGTATTGAAAGTTTCGCTCGAAACAATGAAGGAGAAAAACTGGCAGTAGAGCAGATCCAGGACATGGTTGAGGAAGCTCTTATGGGGCTTGACCCATTTATCGCTAAAAAGTACATTATCTATCGCGAATGGCGTAATGTAGAACGTGATAAAAGGACACATTTGAAACGTACCTTAGACGGCATAGTCTCAATTGAAAAGAATGATGTCAACTTGAGTAATGCCAATATGAGTGCTTATACACCGAGTGGCCAGATGATGACTTTTGCCAGTGAGGTGACGAAGGACTATACGCTTAAATACCTTTTGAGTAATAGATTTGCCAGAGCTCATAAGAATGGGGATATACATATCCATGATTTAGATTATTACCCCACAAAGACAACTACTTGTGTGCAATATGACTTGGAGGATATCTTTACCAGGGGAATGTGGACAAAGAATGGAAGTGTTCGCACTCCGCAGAGTATCCAATCCTATGCAACGCTTGCTACCATAGTCTTTCAAACGAATCAGAATGAGCAGCATGGAGGACAAGCCATACCGGCATTCGACTTCTTTATGGCACCCGGGGTACGTAAAACCTATACAAAGCACATTGCTTCTACACTGCTCCTTGCGATGGAACTTACCGGAGCAGAATCAGCTGAGCCTGTTAAGCTGCCGGAAGAAAAAGCAATACGCGATATCGTAGCAACAGTAGCTCCGGCTCTCTCGGCAGATGCTCCGGATGCTGCTCGCTTAAAAGAAGCTATTGCATCTATTTGCCCCAACCTTTCATTAGAAGAGGTAAAGGTTTCGTTGGAGAATAGCTATGAACGTACACGTTTGGATACCCACCAAGCAATGGAAGGCTTTATCCACAACCTAAATACGATGCACTCCCGCGGGGGTAATCAAGTAGTATTTAGCAGTATCAACTATGGGACAGATACCAGCGAAGAGGGCCGTATGGTGATTCGTGAGCTACTAAAATCCACGGTTGAGGGTTTGGGACATGGGGAGGTACCTATTTTTCCCATCCAAATCTTTAAGGTGAAAGATGGTGTCAATTACTCTGAGGAGGATTGTAAGAAGGCGATGCGAAGCTTTGATGATGCTTTGGCGGGCAAGATAAAATTTGACACTCCCAACTTTGACTTGCTTCTGGAAAGTTGCTACACGAGTGCGAAAGCTCTTTTCCCTAACTTCGTATTCTTAGATACTCCCTTCAACAAGAATGAAAAGTGGAACCCGGACGATCCTCATCGCTGGTATTATGAGTTGGCAACTATGGGGTGCCGTACACGTGTATTCGAAAATCTAAGAGGAGAGAAGACGAGTATCGGTAGAGGAAATACCTCCTTTACGACCATCAATATGCCTCGTTTGGCGATTGAGGCACGCAGAACGGCAGAAGAGCGTTATCCGGATGCAGATAAGCACACCATTAGAAATGAGGCAAAGTGTATCTTTTTGGATAGCGTGCGTCATATGGCTGAGCTTTGTGCAGATCAGTTGTATGAGCGCTTCTCCTATCAGAAGACAGCTTTAGCCCGTCAGTTCCCCTTTATGATGGGTAATGATGTATGGAAGGGCGGTAAAAACTTACAACCAACGGATCAGGTAGGAGATGTAATTGCAACGGGTACGCTAGGAATAGGTTTCATTGGTGGACACAACGCAATGGTCGCTATTTATGATGAGGGACATGCACATAATAAAGAGGCATGGCAAACCCTTTATCATGCCATTGAGACAATGAATGATGTCGTAAAAGAATACAAACGTAAGTATAACCTCAATTTCTCCGTATTGGCAACTCCTGCTGAAGGTCTTGCAGGGCGATTTACTAAAATGGATCGAAAGAAATATGGGGTAATACCCGGAGTAACCGATCTAGAGTATTACGTTAATAGCTTCCATATCGATGTGAAAGAAGAGGTCTCCATGGTAGAGAAAATTAAATTGGAGGCTCCATTTCACGCAATCACAGGAGGAGGTCATATTACCTATGTAGAGCTGGATGGTGAAGCTAAAAAGAATCCCTCTGTGCTGTTGAAGCTTGTTAAGGTAATGCATGATGAGGGTATTGGCTATGGCTCCATCAATCATCCGGTGGATACATGCCGTGGTTGTGGTTATAAGGGTGTCATATTTGATAAGTGTCCTGTATGTGGAAGTGACAATATAACACGTCTCCGCCGTATTACAGGCTACTTAACAGGCAGCCTGGAGAGTTGGAATAGTGCTAAGCGAGCTGAAGAGCGAGATCGCGTAAAGCATCATTAAGTCTTTCGTTTTGTGATAGGTAAGGCACCCTTTTGAGGGTGCCTTAATGCTTTGCTCATCAGAGATGCATTTATTGAATCGCTATGGAGAAACTATTACGGATGGTCCCGGCTTGCGTTATTCCATATACTTGGCCGGTTGTCCACATCGCTGTCTGGGATGTCACAACCCACAGAGCTGGGATCCGGCGGGGGGTATCCCTCTCGATGAGCTTGTGCTTGAGGGAATAATAGAAGAGATATTGGACAATCCGTTGTTGGATGGCATTACTATTTCCGGGGGTGATCCCTTTATGTTTCCTGATGAATTAGCTGTACTGACCAAACGATTGAAAGAAGAAACAGGACTTCCCATATTGTGTTATACAGGTTATACGATTGAGCAAATAGAAACTAATCCGACACTTAGTAAACCATTACCCTATATTGATCTGCTGATAGATGGCCCTTTTGTAATGGCATTGAAGAAGCCTGACTTGCTCTTTAGAGGAAGTAGTAATCAGCGACTTATAGATCTTAATGAGCGTCGTAATAGTGCTTTATTGAGATAAAGAATGTACCTTTGCAAATAGTAAACATAAGGCAAGGAAGCTAAGAGAGAAATATACTGTTCGGGAGAACGTACTCTTGGTAACGAGAGGGTCCCTACTGGATGTTTTTGCTTCCTTTCTGTGAATGAGAAACGAAAAATAGTAATCATATAGTCATTTGGCTTATTACAAGAAGTTATCATGAATGAAACTAAAGAGGTGAGACGCCAGGAAGAGGTCGTAATACGCTTCTCGGGCGACTCGGGTGACGGCATGCAGCTGACCGGAACTATCTTCTCTGAACTTTCTGCTGTATACGGCAATTCAATTGCCACTTTCCCTGATTATCCGGCTGAGATACGTGCTCCGCAAGGAACTTTGGGAGGAGTGTCCGGTTTCCAAGTTCACATTGGTACTAATCCGGTATATACCCCGGGAGACTTTGCCGATGTGCTCGTAGCCATGAATCCGGCAGCCCTTAAAGTGAATATCAACCACATTCGTAAGGACTCTCTGATCATTATAGACTCAGATTCTTTTCAGCAATCTGATTTGGAGAAGGCTCTTTTCAAAACATTAGATCCGATCAAAGAGTTGGGTTTGAATCCGGATCGTGTGCTCTCGGCTCCCATCTCTACGATGGTGAAGGATAGCGTAAAGGAACTAAAGCTTGACAATAAAGCTGCTCTTAGATGTAAGAATATGTTCTCACTCGGTATCGTGTGCTGGCTATTCGATCGTCCGTTAGAGCATGCTATTGATTTCATCAATCGCCGTTTTGCCAAGAAGGAACTTATTCGTCAGGCAAATATTAAGGCATTGAATGATGGCTACGACTACGCACACAATACACACGCTTCTATCGGCACTACATACCATGTAGCTGGTCAACAGCAAGAGCCGGGCTTCTATATGGATATGAGTGGTAATAAGGCTACTGCATTAGGCTTTATTGCTGCTGCTGAAAAGTCCGGATTACAGCTTTTCTTGGGAAGTTATCCTATTACTCCTGCTACGGATATTTTGCATGAGCTCGCTAAGCATAAATCACTGAATGTAATTACAGTACAGGCCGAGGATGAGATTAGTGGTATATGTACCGCAATCGGTGCTTCATTTGGTGGTAAGCTGGCTATTACCTCTACTTCGGGTCCCGGTTTGGCTCTTAAGAGTGAGGCACTTGGTCTCTGCGTGATGGCTGAATTGCCCTTAGTGCTTATTGATGTACAGCGTGGAGGTCCCTCTACCGGTATGCCTACAAAGAGTGAGCAGACCGACCTAATGCAAGCTTTATATGGTCGGAATGGTGAGTCTCCGTTAGTAGTGCTTTCTGCTAAGAGCACTGCCGATTGCTTCCGCGCTGCTTACGATGCTGCTAAGATTGCGTTGGAGCATATGACTCCGGTTATTTTGCTTACTGATGCATTTACAGCTAATGGCTCTGTAGCATGGAAGATACCCGAGTACGAAAAGTTCCCGGCTATCAAGCCTAACTATGTGAAGAATTATAAGGGTACCGAGCCTTGGAAGCCTTATTTCAGAGATGAGAAAACTTTAGTTCGCTATTGGGCTATCCCCGGTGATGAAGGCTTTCAGCATCGTTTAGGCGGTTTGGAAAAGGATAACTTGACCAGTGCGATAAGTACAAATCCCGAAAATCACCAGTTGATGGTCGATAAGCGTCAACAGAAGATTCGCAACATCGCTGACTATATTGATCCGCTTGAGGTTGAAGGCGATAAGGATGCAGATCTGCTGGTTGTAGGATGGGGTGGTACTTATGGTCACCTTCACGAAGCTGTGGAGAGTATGCGTCTCAATGGAAAGAAGGTAGCCCATGCACACTTCCGCTTTATCAATCCGTTGCCTAAGAATACCGAAAAAGTACTTCGTAGTTATAAGAAGGTAGTTGTTGCAGAGCAGAATACAGGTCAGTTTGCTTCCTATTTAAGAGGATGCTTCTCCGGCTTCTCCCCGCTTCAGTACAATCGTGTAGAAGGACAGCCTTTTAATGTTGGTCTGTTGATAGAAGAATTTACCAAGATAATGGAGGAATAATCATGGCACCTGTAAATAAAGATATTAATACAACTGCTCCTACAGCAGTGGCATATACAGCAAAGGACTTCAAGAGTGACCAGTATGTACGTTGGTGTCCCGGTTGTGGCGACCATGGTGTACTGATGGGTGTACAGAAGGCTATGGCTGAGTTGGGTATAGCTCCCCATCAAACCGCAGTGATCAGCGGTATTGGCTGTTCTTCGCGTTTGATCTATTATATGGGTACGTATGGTTTCCATACGATCCATGGCCGAGGCGCGGCTATTGCAACCGGGCTTAAGACAGCAAGACCTGACCTAAGTGTGTGGCTTGCTTCCGGTGACGGGGATAGTTTGGCAATCGGGGGTAATCACTTCATTCATGCCATTCGTCGTAATATAGACATCAATATTGTACTCTTCAATAATCGTATCTACGGACTTACGAAAGGACAGTATTCGCCTACGTCACCTCGCGGTTTCGTTTCGAAGAGCTCGCCTTACGGTACGGTTGAAGATCCGTTTAACCCTGCAGAGCTTACTTTGGGAGCACGCGGTCGCTTCTTCGCTCGCTCTTTCGATGTGGATATGCCTAATTTGGTCAACTGTTTGAAAGAGGGAGCCAAGCATAAGGGTGCTGCGGTAACGGAAGTCTTGGTTAACTGCGTAATCTTTAACGATGGTGCACATAAGTGGCTTTCTTCTAAAGAGGTACGTGCCGACAAGACTATTACTCTCGAACATGGTAAGCGCATGATATTTGGTAAGGACTTGAATCGTGGTCTTGTATTGGATGGTCTCAAACTGAAGGCTGTAACAATTGGTGAGGATGGCTATACTATGGATGATATCCTCATTCACGATGCGCATGAACAAGATCCTACGCTGCATACTATGCTTGCTATGATGGATGGTGAAACGCTTCCGGTAGCAATGGGAGTAATTCGTGATGTAGAAGCTCCTACGTATGACGAGGCTGTACATGCTCAGATAGAAGAACAACAAGCTAAGAATCCTACTCGCACTCTTCGCGAACTCTTTATGAAGAGTGATGTATGGGAGGTGAAGTAATCTCCTCCACTTAGCTGTATACTAGCAAAAAGGCCCTGCCACGTTAAGTGGGCAGGGCTTTTTTATTAGAAGAATACAATGAGAGCATACAATTGAATGAATCCTTTGAATGCCTTTCTATAGGTAAGGAGACAGGATTACACTATGTAAATTCTTAGTGGATTAGGAGACTTTTCTACACGAATTTGTCTTAAAAATGTGTATTTTGTTGCAATAACTGATTCTCATTTGCCGGAAAAAACTATCTTTGCGGCAGTTGAAAAGCAAATGGAGAGCTCTTAAAAGGGGGCTTTCTTTTTGACAAAAACGTATATGGAAATAATAGAAAGATAAATGAGAAGAATCAAATTACATTTACTATCCGTGATTTCGCTTCTGTTTATGACCGCTATCATAGCAGAAGCAGCACCACGAACTGCCGGAGAGGCGAAGCGTCTTGCAGAGCAGTTCTTTACTGCACAGGCACTTTCCGTGCAAGGCAATATTCATTATGCTAATTCATGGGTTCTAACCTTAGAATCGGCACCTCGAGTAGACGGCACGCTCCTAAGAAATTCCTCTAATGACGATGCATGTTACTACTTTATATACAATCGCGGTGATCATGATGGCTTTGTAATTGTATCAGGCGACGATCGCCTCACTCCTTATATCGGTTATTCTACGACCGGCCATTTTTCGAGTGAGCACATGCCATCCAACTTAGCGGCTTTCATGGAGCACTGTCGCTTAGTGATTGCGAATCTACTCTCTGAGGGCAGCGATTATTCTTGTAGTGATTTGCACCCGGAGCCTCATCAAAATGGACTTCGCAGTAGTGTAGCACCGCTGCTCGGTGGAATCTTGTGGAATCAGAGTTATCCGTGGAATAATCAAACGCCTACTTATCAGGGCGAACATATGCCCGTCGGCTGTGTAGCTACTGCCTATACGCAGATTATGCGTTATTATCGTTGGCCGGATCAAGGGGAAGGTAAATACTCTTACTACGACAAACAATCCCAAAATTACCTTTCTGTCGAATTCAATGTTAATTACGATTGGGCTAATATGCCGGAGTCACTGCCTACTCCTCAGGCTGCTACATCTGCTCAAGAGAAAGCCCTCGCCACATTATCTTTTCATGCCGGTGTAGCGGTTGATATGGCTTACGCACCGGATGGAAGCGGTACTTACTCGCCCTATGTACTCAGAGCTTTGAAGGAGCATTTCCGCTACGACAAGGGGGTCGCAATGAAAAGACGAATCGACTTTACCCAGAGTACTTGGGAAGCTATGATCATGGCTGAGTTAGACGCAGGACGTCCTGTCTATTACTCCGGTTACGGACAAGGCGGGGGGCATGCTTTTGTTTGTGACGGCTATAATAGTGAAGGCCTTTTCCACTTCAATTGGGGATGGGCCGGTATGAGTAACGGCTACTTCAATCTCAATTTCTTAGTTCCTTCCGCAATGGGTATCGGAGGTGGTGCCGGTGGAGGATTTAGCATGGGGCAGGAAATTATTGTAGGCTTCAAGCCCGACCGCAACGGCTCTTCTAAAGAATACAACGACCCGCTGCTCTGCACCAATAAATCCGACATTCGTTTGTTGGGTGGCTCCGACATTTCCATTAGTGCAGAAGCTTCTGCTTTCCTTAGCGATAGCTATAAGTATAAAGGCAAAATAACGGTGGGTATTACCAAGGTCGCCTCGAGCGATACTATTTGGGTTGAAGATATTGCGATGGATGTGGAGTTCATCGATCTGTTTGATGAAATGCCCTTCAGTGTATCTAAGCATGCTTACGGACCTATGGATGAGGGTACCTATGAAGTGTTCCTCGGGCATTTGGCTACTCGTCCCAATGGAGACAGGTATTGGCGTGCCAATTCTCAGTATCAATGGGGTACGGTAGGAAGTCAATTCTACACGATCAAAAAAGAGAATGGGAAATACACCGTGACGCATGAAAAGATGAAATCCCGCTTCAACTTGCAGACGGTAGACAGCTCCTTTGATTATAAAATTGTCCGTTATAGCGAAAGCTATATTTCCATAGACCTTAAGAATACGGGTAGCAAGGAATTTCACGGTTTTCTCTATTTAGCCGGAATGGATGCCAATGGCAATCTGAACGGTATTGCGAATATGCTTCCTGCAATTGATGCGGGCAAGACGCAAACGATAAGATTCAACGTGCCCCGCTTCCCATTCAGTGATAATAGCTATTCCTTAGTCCTCTATTATGTTGATGAGCTAAATCAAATGCAGGTGATCAGGCTGCCTAAGTACACGATATCGGCTACCGATGATTATGCCAACGCTGTAATTATGGAGTCTGTGGATGAGGTATTAGTCTATGGCAAGAAGGAAAATGAACTCTCACCCATACGCTTTAAGAAGATCGGTCCGTGGCAAGATGATGATCAGTCCCTTTATCTTCGTTGGATACTGGTTAAAGTAAATGATCAGAGACAAGGATACGATTCGGGTTGGGAGCAAATAGGATTTACCGGTGGAGAAGTTGAGTTGAGTCTCAGTCCGGAATACTTTTATCCACGTAAAGGGGAAATGCTTTTATTCAAAGCCTATCTCTATGATCCTTCCGCAGAAAAGGTGGTGGACATGATGGAGCGTAAAGAGCTTCTCGTAAGTGTGGTGGCTGACCTACCCAACGAGAATATAGTAGCACAGCAAGTTGAGGTTAAGCTATTCCCCAATCCTGCTGCTGTAGTAGCCAATTTGCAGGGTGTTATGCCTCATTCCGAGGTAAGCCTGTATGATATGGAGGGACGCCTTGTACAGACGCTTTGGGCCGGTGCTGATGGTGCGCTTGGCATTTCACTGGCAGCTTTGCCTGAAGGACAGTATCTAGTAAGCTGTAAGGATATAGCTGGCCATTCGGTTGCAAAGCAATTATCGATTGCTCGCTGATAGTCTTTTAGATTTTCCTATACTGAAATGCTGCTTTCCCTATGTGGAAGGCAGCATTTTTTTCGCTACAAGTGGGTGGAAAAGTGGCGAAGGATCAGATTTTTCTTCCCATCTAATTAGAGAAAAGGCTATAGGGTTTCCATAAAAAGGCTATAGGGTATTTCGAAAAAGGCTATAGGGTTTTCATAAAAAACCTATAGCCTTTTGTGCGTTTTATTGCGATAAAAAAATGAATAGTTGGCAAGAAAACAACGAAAAAGTGGCTACAAGTGCGCAGTAAGCAAGGAACAAAGGGGGAAAAAGTCTGTACCGGAGGACGCAAAGTAGCGACGAAGCAGAAGGAAAGTAGGGGAGTGTGCGTGCAACTGCCGGTGAAGCAGTGGGCGGTTCGTTAAAGAATATCGGAATTAATTGAACTAATCAGAAAATATTGGCTCTCTTCTGACAAGTTCCGGCAGGGAAGGGATTGGCGCTAAGGGGGAGTCTTCACTGCGCCCATTCTTTACTGCTGATACTTATTCACACCTTTACGGAATGCTCTGCAGGCTTTTTGTGGCGTTTGATATAATAAATGAGCTGTTATTACGTTATGCTTACGTGAAGTTATATGGTATCATAAGGCAATTCCTTTTGTGGATGCTCGGCTCACTTTTCTTCCTTCCGGCTCTTCAAGCACAGGAGGAGGCGGTGCTGAGTAACTGGTACGTATTACCTGCATACTATAATTCCGCAGCTGCAGGGAGCAGTGATATGCTCACTACGGGTGCTTTTTATCGACAGCAATGGATAGGAGTATCGGGTGCGCCCGGATATTATGGACTTTCGGTCTCTGCACCAATTACTATTGCCCAGCGGACTCATGGTGTGGGTATTTTGTTATCCGGAAGTAAAAGAGGCTTGTTTACGTCAACCGAGTTAATGGGGCAGTATGCCTTTCGATTCAAACTCTGGAAAGGAGTACTGGGAATAGGACTTGAGGCAGGTCTATACAATTTATCCTTTGATGGTACAAAAATAGAGATACCGGAAGGGGAGGGGCTTTCGCCCAATGATCCGGGGCTGCCCACTCAGCGCGTATCCGGGCGTTCTTTTGATTTGGGTACAGGGGTGTATTATGTACGCAAGAATCTTTTTGTCGGCTTTGCAGCAAAGCATTTGATTGGTTCAAAAGTTACCTTTGATGGAAACTTTTACCATCGGCTGGTGCGAACATATAGTTTGGCAGCCGGATACAATATAAAACGACATGGTTCGTTATTCAGTTGGCAACCGTCTGTGATCGCCTTAACGGATTGGCAGGTCTATACCATTGATTTGAATGTGCAGATGGCATATAATGATCGATGGTTCGCTGCTGTATCGTTTCGGCCGGTTGAAGCAGCCGGATTTGCGGTAGGAATGAAGTGGGGTCAGTTTCGCATACAGTATGGGTTTATGATGCCTATAAGTGCTTTGGCACGTAATACGTGGGGCAGTCACGAACTAATGGTAAGCTACTCCATGCCCCTTATGCCTGCCAAGGATAAGGGATTGCGTGTAGTTAGTGCACGCCTTTTGTAACTTTGCAAGAAAGAAGAAAAGAAAAGAGCGATATATGATAGAAAGAAGAGAGTGCGGTATCTTGTTTGGATTGCTGATGATGCTACTCCTGAGTGGTTGTGCTTCATCGCGTCGTGGGGGTGTAGGTGGTGAACTGGTAGGAGCTCCCCTTGCTGCATGGAAAGAGCCGCAGCCATTAGGTATGGTACTTATTCCGAGAGGAAGTATTGTGTTGGGACATTCGGAGAGCGATTCTGTTTGGGGAATGCAAAAAGACTCAAGAGCTATTTCGGTAGATGCTTTTTGGATGGATCAGTATGAAATAACCAATGCACAGTACCGTCAGTTTGTCTATTATGTGCGTGATTCTATTATTCGAGAGCGCTTAGCAGATCCGGCTTTTGGCGGCAATCCCGATTATAAGATAACGACAGACCGCTACGGAGATCCTTTGGAGGTGCCCTATTTGGATTGGTCTCGTCCCCTACCGAATGAACGGAGGGCTTTTGATGAGGAATTGGCGGCTATGAATAGTGTTTATTATACTAATCCGGTTACACGAGAAAAAAAATTAGATCCTAACCAGATGCTGTATAAGTATACTCGCTATGATTATCACGCAGCCGCTCTCTATTCTGATGCTTTGCTGCGGCTTCGCATGCCTCATGCAGCGGATTATAATGCGCAAGAAGATGCCTCCCTTCCTATGATCTCTAAGGATACCGCTTATATAGATGATAGTGGAATCGTTATGAGAGAGACGATTACGCGCAGGTTGAGTAGTGAATATGACTTTCTTAATACGTATATAGTGCCGATATATCCCGATGAATCTTGTTGGGTAAATGACTTCCCCAATGCTCACAATGAGCAATATACGCATCAATATTTCAATCATCCCGGATACGATAATTATCCCGTTGTAGGTGTATCTTGGGAGCAAGCGGAGGCTTTTTGTGCTTGGCGCTCCTCTTTCTATATGAAAGGTATTGATGCTCCGGAGGGTACAGTCATTGAGTCCTTCCGACTACCAACTGAAGCAGAATGGGAATATGCTGCTAGGGCAGGAGACAGCAATCGAAGGTACCCTTGGTCAGCCGCTGATACACAGCGCGATAATGGGTGCTACAATGGTAATTTTAAGCCTGACGATGGTAATTATACTCCGGATGGTTATCTGATTACCTCTCAAGTAGGCTCCTATATGCCCAATGATTTTGGTGTCTATGATATGGCAGGGAATGTATCGGAGTGGACCAGTACCACCTATTCCGCTTCTGCTTATAAAGAGGTAGACGATATCAATCCTGAGCTTCGTTACTATGCAGAGGTAGATGATCCGGTGACCTTTAAACAAAAAGTGATACGCGGAGGATCGTGGAAAGATGTAGCTCGCTTTATTCAGTCGGCTACCAGAAATAAGGAAATACAAGATAAACAGCGGTCTTATATAGGCTTTAGATGTGTGCGCAGTGCCATTTCTTTCCGACCTGCCGATATGAAAGCCGTGAAAAAATCCAAGAAGAAGAAATAAGAAGTGGATTCTATTAGGTTAGAGTAGACAAAAAATGAGTAAGAGATATCGTTCATATAAAAATACTGTAGAGATGTTCCTCGCTTCTCACAAGGGGCGTCGTCTGTTAAACGTAGCCTATAGCTGGGGTGCAGCAGTTGTGATCATTGGGGCTCTGTTTAAGTTGCTGCACTGGCCTTTTGGGGATCAGATGCTCTTTATCGGTATGATGACAGAGTTCTTTGTATTCTTTATCTCAGGCTTTGAGAAGCCGGAGGAGCAGTATCGCTGGGAGCAAGTATTCCCTGAGTTGGATTCCAAAAATCCAATGGATCAGGAGGAAATGGAAGCTCGTCGTGCATATCTTAAGCGCAAGGCAAAAGAGGCACAAGAGCGTGCTGTGATGACAGAGAACGATCAGTTTGTCCAACAAAATGGGCATGCGGGCGAGTCAGTGCCTACTATGGTACAACAGGTAAGCTTAGCAGGCTTACCGGAAGAGGACGTAACTCGTCTGTCGCAGAGTATTGCTCGTCTTTCTCAAGCTATTGATACACTGTCGAATTTGGGAGAAATGAGTGCCACAGCTTTGTCGCAATGGGAAGAGATGAAAGCTACTCCTATTGAGGTGGGACAGCAAACTGAGCGGTATAAAGAGTACATGGAGTCACTCAATCGTAATTTGGAAGGCCTGAGTTCATTGTACGAATCGCAGTTGAAAGATATTACCGGACAGGTAGGAGCTATTGAGCAGATCAATCGCCGTTTGGAAGATCTTGCTCACTCCTATGCGGATAGTCTTGCTGATAGTAATGCTTTCCGTACCGAAAATGCGGTAATGGCTCGTCAGTTGCGTGACTTGAATAGGATTTATGCACGTCTTTTAGAGGCTATGACAGTCAATATGGCTGCCCCCGTTGGGATGCCTTACGATAGAGGTTCTTACAGAGATTCCTATTCTGCACCGCATCGCTACGATAGCATGCCGGACGATCGACACTATCCCGAGTATCGCAATAGTAATGAGCATTGATGGATTGCTGCAAACTCAATATTAAGACTTATAAACCCGACATAATATTATGGCAGTAGGATCGAGTGGCAATCGCAATAGACAGAAGATGATCAATCTGATGTACTTAGTGTTTATTGCTATGGTGGCTTTGAATGTGTCAGGGGATGTATTGACAGGCTTTGACAGAGTAGAGAAGGGACTTGATACTATGCTGGCCGGTACAATGCAGCGTAACGAACAAGCTGTTAGTGAACTTAATTTAGCTCACGAGTTGTATCCTGAAAAAGCAGCCCATGCTTTTATGAAAGGAAAAGAACTACAGTTGGCTGCGGATAGTTTATATGCAGCAATTGAGGAGGCTAAAAGGCTTATAGTACAAAAGAGCGACGGCAAAAATGCAGATGTGAAGAATATTGACCGGAAGGATGATATGAATGCACCTTCTTCAGTCATGCTCAATCCATTAGATCCTAAGGGGGTACATTTGCGTAAGCAAGTAGATCATTTCCGTACGCTTAGTGTAGCTTCAGTTGTGGATGCAAATAAGCGACAAATGATAGAGGAAACACTTTCAACTACACCAAAAGGAACCCTCAGCTGGGAGAATCAACTCTTTGAGGGAGTGCCTACTATTGCAGCTGTTACGATGCTTACAAAACTACAAAATGATGTGCGCAGTGTGGAAGGGGAAGTGCTGAACAATTTGATTCGAAGTATTGATAGGGGAGACTTAAGGGTGAATAAAATAGAAGCTCAAGTGGTACCCGATAGTCGTATCGTAATGAAAGGCACACCCTATAGGGCGCATGTGATTATGAGTAGTATTGACTCAACGGCTGCTCCTAACATAGTAGTAAATGGGAGAAGTCTTTCAGCAGCAGATCAGGGGGTTTATGTGGCAGCTACACCTACAAGCGGTACTTTCCCAATAGAGGGGTATGTGGAAACTACCGCAGGTGATGGCAGTAAGATTAGACGTCCTTTCAAAAGCGAATATATAGTAACGGAGCCAATGGCCTCTATCGCGCCTACCTTGATGAATGTGCTCTATGCAGGAATAGACAATCCTCTTGCTATAGCTGTCCCCGGAGTAGCACAACAACAGATATCGGCCACAATGACTAATGGTTCATTAGTGGCAAAAGGAGGTGTTTGGGTTGCTCGACCCAATAAGGTGGGACAAGAGGCTGTGATTACCGTTTCGGTTCGTGGAGCTAATGGTGCTATGACCCAAGTAGCTACTTCTAAACTTCGTGTACGACAATTGCCGGATCCTTTACCTTATATTGAATATACCGATGCTAATGGGGCAGTAAAGCGTTTCAAGGGAGGACAAATCAGTAAAAGAGATCTTCTCGCTGCCGGTGGGGTAAAGGCTGCTATAGATGATGATATATTAGATGTCAACTATACGGTAATACATTTCTCCTTGACCTTTTTTGATGCGATGGGAAATGCTATGCCCGAAGTGTCAAATGGAAGCAATTTTTCAGATAGACAAAAGCAAAAGATTCGTAATCTGTCCCGTGGAAAGCGTTTCTACATAAGCGATGTTTTGGCAAAAGGACCGGATGGAATTGAAAGAAAGATACCAACGATCGAGGTGATCGTAAGGTAAAAGGGAATGGATAAATACGGAATGATGCAGTTAAGTATAAGAACCTCTATGTTACGCAGATTAATACCTTGGTTTGCAGCGGTTCTTTTGATGGCAGAGGCTGTTGTATCGGGTAATGCTCAGACTACTGAAGAGAGTACAGCTACAGAGCCTCCACGAAAGAGCGTAATTCGCCGTAGAACGGCAGCTGAGCGAGAGAAGAAGGAGGGTACTTCAGAAAACGATGTATCGGTGCGGCGTCAAGCTTTTAACGAGCGTTTACTTCAGAATACGGATAATACGCCTTGGAAGAGAATTATTTATAGGGAAATAAATCTTTATTCACCCGAAAATGCAGCATTATACTATCCGGCTCGTCCTACGGAAGGGAAGCAGAATCTCTTCTATACGCTTTTCCGTTTGATAGAAGAGAACAAGATCCCTGCTTACGAATATATTGATGGAGCAGAGATATTTGATCCGGCACATCGCTTGAATTTCAAAGATTTCTTAGAGCGTTTCGGAGTTCTTTATGAGGAGCATAATGGAAAAATAGAGGTCGCTGCGGCTGACGTACCCGGGGATATTGTTCGCTCTTATTATATCAAAGAGGAGTACTATTTCGACCCCATAACAAGTAATATAGATGTAAAGGTTGTGGCTATTTGCCCTATCCTTATAGATGATATCAATCCGGAAGAGGTTCTTCGTTATCCTTTGTTTTGGGTTAAGTATAGTGACTGCAAGCCTTATTTAGGTACGCAAGAGGTTCTCCTTTCTGATGACAACAATGCGAATACCGCTTCTTTGGATAGTTATTTCAGACGCGGATTGTACAAAGGCGAAATTTATAAGACACAGAACCGCTTGGGTAAAGCATTGGCTCAGTATTGCCCTACTGCGGACTCGCTTCGGGCTGAGCAAGCTCGTATAGAAGCTCAATTAGCCTCTTTTGATGAGTCCTTATGGAGAGGCTCTTCAGTTAAGGAAACTGAAGTGGATTCCTCTGACAAAGCTAATGGCGTGACTGAAAAAACTGTAGCAAAAGAGAAAAGTCTTAAAACAGAGCGCGCAAAGCGTCAGTCGGCAAAGTCTAAGAAGCAGAAGAATAGTACTAGTAGTCGTCAGCAAAGCGGTAATAAACGTTCTGCACGAGGACGCTTTTAGGAAGGAGTATGTCCCAACTGCTGGAGTTATTCCTTTGTTTTTCTCGTATCGGAGCCTTTACATTTGGTGGAGGGCATGCTATGCTTCCTCTCATACAGAGGGATATAGTAGAAAAGCATAAGTGGCTCTCTGAAGAGGACTTTTTGGATGTATTTGCTGTTTCACAGTCTCTTCCGGGCGTCTTTGCTGTTAATATATCCATTTTCATTGGCTACCGTAAGGCCGGCTTTATTGGAGGTTTGGTAGCTGCATTAGGGACCATCCTGCCCTCTTTTATTATTATCCTTCTCTTAGCCCTGTTTTTTGAGTCAGTTCGTGATAATCAGGTGGTAAGTGCTATTATGAGCGGTATCCGCCCCGCAGTAGTAGCTATGATCGTGATACCCGTTATTACTATCTGGAAAGCTATGAATCTCAAGCGATACATGCTTGTTATTCCTGTTGTGGTAGCAATAGTAGTGTGGTATTTCAACTTTTCACCCGTATGGGTTATACTTTTGTCCGGATTTATCGGAATCGTCTATATGGTTATTAGGACAAATATAGAGGCTCGAGGGATGGGAAAAAAGAGCAAGAAAGAAGGTAAATAGTCTCATGGTTTACTGGCAATTACTTCTCGTATATCTAAAGGTTGGACTTTTCGGTTTTGGAGGTGGATATGCCATGCTATCTCTTATTCAAGATGAGATAGTAACGCGGCACGGATGGCTCACAGAGCAGCAGTTTACTGATATTATAGCCGTGAGCCAGGTTACTCCGGGCCCAATAGGGATCAATAGTGCCACGTACGTAGGTTATACGGTAACCGGTAGCGTATGGGGCTCCGTTCTTGCTACAGTAGCAGTTTGTATCCCTTCCATCATTCTTGTATTTTCTATTGCGGTAGCCTTTAATAAAGTGCGTAATAATCGCTGGGTTGAAGCGGCTTTTTTAGGAATACGTCCGGCTTCTGTAGGATTGGTTGCGGCGGCTGCTCTTATGCTTACTTTTAGAAGTCGATTTATAGCTAATATAGTCTCTGCCGGACAGGGGCCCTTTCCTCTTGATCAGGTTATCGTAACGGATAACTTTCCGGACTATAAGAGCGTGCTGATATTCCTCATTACCTTTGTCGCAATGATAAAGCGTTGGTTACATCCTATTGCCCTAATCGGTGTTATGGGATTTATTGGCTTCGTCCTGTACTATCTATTCTGAATTTATCTTCACTAACTTTGTATTGTGAAATATAATAGCATGCAGTGTATTCAAGCCGAATTGGTCGAGCATAAGGAGCTCAACGAAGCATATTATTTACTGTTGGTTCGCATTCCTGAGTTGAAGCGTGAAAAGTTTGCACCAAAAGCCGGGCAATTTGTACAGATCAAAGCAGATGCCCCCGGAGTCTTGTTGCGACGTCCTATTTCAATTGCAGACTACGATGCGGAAAATGGGTTATTAAGTCTTGTTATACAAGAGGTAGGAAAGGCTTCCCGAGCATGGCGAAAGCTTCCGGTAGGTAGCATATTGGATCTCATAGGGCCTCTTGGAGTCGGTTTCTCTTTGGATGCATCCTTCTCAGGTGCTCATCCGCTCCTGATTGGGGGGGGAGTAGGTGTTGCGCCTTTATTCTTTTTAGCCAAGGAACTGCAGAGAAAAAACGTAACTCCTCATATCCTATTGGGTGCTCGTACGGAGTCGTTGTTATTATATAAGCGTGAATTTGCATTATTGGGATCAGTGTATTGCACTACTGACGATGGCTCATATGGAGTGAAAGGGCGTGTTACCGACCATCCGGTTTTGCATGATTCGATAACCTCTATCTATACTTGTGGACCATTGATTATGATGCGTGCCATTGTTGGTTTTGCAAAAGAAAGGGGCTTATCTTGTGAGGTTTCTCTCGAGAATAAGATGGCATGTGGGATAGGTGTTTGTCTTTGCTGTGTAGAGGCTACAAAACGTGGCAATATATGCTGTTGCTCAGAAGGACCGGTTTTTAATAGTGACTTACTCCTATGGCAGTGATTACGCAAGTTGATTTGGGAAAGGGATTAGTACTACGTAATCCCATATTGGGGGCCAGTGGTACTTATGGCTATGGGATAGAATATGTTCCTTTTCTTTCCCTTTCTTCGCTAGGTGGCTTTGTCACAAAGGGAACTACATTACATCCACGTGAAGGAAATCCCTATCCCCGTATGGCGGAGACTCCCTGCGGTATGCTGAATGCTGTAGGACTCCAAAATAAAGGCGTTGACTACTTTGTGGATCATATCTATCCGGAAATTAAGGAGTCTGACTGTGCGATCATTGTTAATGTGGGTGGGTCTCAATTGGAAGATTATGTGGCCACTGCTGAACGCATCAATTCTCTCGATGGAATCCCTGCAATAGAACTAAACATATCTTGCCCCAATGTGAAGGAGGGTGGTATGGCATTTGGAGTTACTTGTGGAGGTGTTTCAGAAGTTGTCTCGGCTGTACGTAAGGTCTATAAGAAGCATCTGATGGTAAAGCTCTCTCCCAATGTGACCGATATAACTGAGATGGCTCGGGCAGCAGAAGGTGCCGGAGCTGATAGTATCTCGCTGATCAATACACTTTTGGGTATGGCTATTGATGCAGAGTCATGGCGTCCTATCCTTTCTACAGTGACTGGTGGTTTATCAGGACCGGCCATAAAGCCGGTTGCTTTACGTATGGTGTGGCAGGTGAGCCATGCCGTTGCAGTACCTTTAGTAGGATTAGGAGGAATTACTTCTATAAGTGATGTAATTGAATTTCTATTGGCCGGAGCTTCTGCAGTGCAGGTGGGAACATATAATTTTGTCGATCCGACTATATGTGAGAGACTTACAGAGGATTTGGTCGCTTACATGGAGCGTAAGCAGCTGTATCATTTGGATCAAATAATAGGAAAATTACGTATCTCGTAGAGAATATCCTTTTGTATTCTCTGTTTATTTGTTACCTTTGCACTCGCATTGGATGGTAATGCAGATGCGCTGTGTTGCTCTATATGCAAAATTAATATGGAAGAATTGCTAGCTCAGTAGGTAGAGCACATCACTTTTAATGATGGGGTCCCGGGTTCGAGCCCCGGGCAGTTCACTGCAATTTGTTAGTCTGATTAGAGCTTCATCTTTCGTTTGTCGAATGGTGAAGCTCTTTTATATTATCGTATTTAATGCAAATGGCAGAACTTGAATTTAGGTAGTGATAGCGCAGATGTTGTGTTCAGCAAAAGTATTGATGTATAAGTCTACTATAGATGTTCTCAAGTGCTGCAAAAAAGTATTGTTGATTCAAACGGAAGATACAGATGTTTTGTTTCAATAGTATAGATGTTTCAAATGAAAGATACTGATGTTTTTTCAGATCTGAATAGTATGCTTTTTAGTATCTTTGTAGAGTAAGAATTAAGATGAAAACAGAAGACGAAGAAGGGTTTCTTTTTCGCTTTGCTTCCAGAAAGATAGATAATGTATAGAACAGTTGATTGTGGAGCTCTTCGCATCTGTGATGCAGGAAAGCAAGTTACACTCGCCGGTTGGGTAAGTAAAGTACGTCGCTTAGGCGGAATGACATTTGTGGATCTGAGGGATCGCTATGGTACAACGCAGCTGGTATTTGGGGGAGAAGAGGCAACTCATAACGATATTTTACATCGTATAGGACGCGAATGGGTTGTTCAGGCAGAAGGGATTGTACGCGAGCGGTCAGCTAAGAATACGGCACTGCCTACCGGAGAAATAGAGGTTGAGGTTACAAATCTCTCTGTACTCAATCCAAGTGAAGTGCCTCCTTTCACCATAGAGACGGAGTCTGACGGAGGAGACGACTTGAGAATGAAATACCGTTACTTAGACATAAGGCGCGAACCGGTGAAGCAAAACCTTATACTCCGTCACAAGATGGCTCTCGAAGTGAGAAAGTATATGGATTCACTTGGTTTCTTGGAGATTGAGACTCCTATGCTCATCAAGTCTACCCCTGAAGGAGCGCGTGATTTTGTGGTGCCAAGTCGAATGAATTCAGGTGAATTCTATGCTTTACCTCAGTCTCCACAAACCTTCAAGCAGTTGCTGATGGTAGCCGGAATGGACAGGTATTTCCAGATAGTAAAGTGTTTCCGTGATGAGGACTTACGTGCTGATAGACAGCCTGAGTTTACCCAAATTGACTGCGAGATGAGTTTTGTTCGTCGTGATGATGTACTCACTACCTTTGAAGGACTTGCAGCACACCTTTTTGAGAAGATTAGAGGAATAAAACTTCCTATTCCTTTCCGGAGAATGTGCTGGGAAGATGCAATGAGCTACTACGGCAGCGATAAGCCGGACCTTCGTTTTGGTATGGAAATCAACGATATTACGGCACAAATGCAGGGCAATGGCATGTCTATATTAGATGAAGCTGCCTATATCGGAGCGATTGTAGTCAAGAAGTGTGCGTCCTATACACGTAAGCAACTTGATGCTTTGACGGACTTTGTGAAGAAGCCACAAGTTGGGGCAAAGGGGCTGATCTGGATTAAATATAATGAGGATGGCTCTCTAAAGAGTACTGTAGACAAGTTTTTTGCACAAGATATACTCGCCTCATTAGCTGAATCACTAAAGGCAGAAAAGGGAGATTTAATACTTGTTATTTCCGGTACAGAGCGATATGCCACCTTGAAGCAATTGGGTACTCTTCGATTGCATATAGCCGATATAGAAGGCTTGAAGGATCCTAATCACTTTGAGTGCCTTTATGTAGTTGACTTCCCGCTTTTGGAATGGGACGACGAGACACAACGCTATTACGCAGTACATCATCCTTTTACTGCTCCCAAAGAAAGCGATATTCCTTTGCTTGACACTGATCCCGGAAAAGTCAGAGCAGACGCTTATGATATGGTGATCAATGGAGTAGAAGTAGGTGGTGGCTCTATTAGAATACACGACTCTGTACTTCAGCACAAGATGTTTGAGCTATTAGGCTTTACCAAGGAGGATGCAGATGAGCGCTTTGGCTTCCTCATGAATGCTTTCCGCTTTGGCGCACCTCCTCATGGAGGAATTGCATTTGGCTTAGACCGTTGGGTGTCGATTATGGCAGGATTGGATAGTATCAGAGACTGCATAGCTTTCCCGAAGAATAATGCAGGGCGTGACGTAATGATAGATGCTCCCTCACGTTTGGATGAGGAGCAACTCCAAGAGTTGCATATTCGATTGGCCTCATTGCCTAAATAAGTGAGTATGCCGCTTATTAGAGATGTTATTGCGATCATGGAGGAGGAGTTCCCTCCTCTGTGGGCTGAAGAATGGGATCACTCAGGCCTTCAGGTAGGGGATGCTGATCGAGAGTGTACCGGAGTACTTATTGCTGTTGAGGCTACAGAAGCTACGGTGCAAGAGTGCGTTGAAAAAGGGTGTAACTTGCTGATTGCGCACCATCCCATTCTATTTCATCCGCTCTATCGTCTTACGTCCCGGACCTATCAAGAGCGAACGGTTTCTCTCGCTATTAGAGAGAATGTGGTAATCTATGCAGCCCATACGAATGCAGATAATGCTTTTGTGGGACTTAATAGACAGTTGCTTGATTCCTTGGATTTGCCGTATGGGAGCTTAGAGCCTCTTGAAGAAAAGAAAGGTGCTCTTTCAAAGCTCTCGATAATGGTACCTACAGAGAATCAAGAAGCGCTGAAAGAAGCTTTGTTCGCAGCAGGAGCCGGACATGTTGGAGCGTACGAGGCTTGTGCCTTCACAATCTCCGGTGAGGGGCAGTTTAGGCCATTAGATGGGGCGGATCCCTACATTGGTGATGTGGGAGAAGTGTGCAAAGTAGAGGAAGCGTGCGTGTCGGTATTAGTGCCGCATGAGCGTATGAGCGCAGTGCTCTCTGCTATGATAAAGGCCCATCCTTATGAGGAGCCGGCATACGATATAATTCCTCTTCAGAATGGACGAAAGGATTTCTCTTCCGGACTTATTGCGAGCCTAAAAGGATCCTTGAGCGAGGAAGACGTACTTAAGAGGATAGCTTTACTGCCAAGTGTGACATCTGTAGCACATTCAAAACCTCTTGATCGTCCTGTGCAGCGCATAGCGATAGTAACCGGAAGTGGAGGCTCATTTCTGAATAAAGCAATGGCAAGAGGTGTGGATGTGCTTCTCACCGGAGAGGCACGCTACAACGATTATTTAGATGCACAAGGAAGGATCCTTCTTGTTGTTATAGGACATTGGGAGAGTGAGCAGATCGCTAGGGAACTCTTTCAGCGTGTTATGAAGCAGAAAATGCCTAACTTTGCATTCCAGATAGCTGATAGTGACAATAATCCGATCCATTATAGACGATAGATATGGCAACAAAAAAGAGCGAAGACAAGATATCTAAAAAAAAGGAAGTGACAACTTCCTCCAAAAATACTGCAAAGAAGACTTCTAAGAAAAAAGCAGATACAGTAAAAGAGGATGCTCCTGCTGAAACTGAGACTGCCGTAAAGGAGGTTAAACCGGTTAATAAGATCGAAATTAAGCTGCGTTCTGTAGCTCGGCTTCAGACCGTACTCTCTTCTATTGACAAGATTAAGACGCTCCGCGGGGAGTTGCCATTAGAAGTACAGCACATAGAGGATAATCTTGCCGGCATTCAAACTCGTTTGGATAACTATTCTGCTGCGGCAAAGGCTCTCACAACCTCTATTACAAATGAGCGAAACAAAATCTCTTCCTCAAGAGAGCTTTTGGAGAAGTATCGTCGCCAATTGGATCATGTGAGAAATAATCGTGAATACGATAGCCTTTCCAAAGAGATTGAGTACCAGGACTTAGAGCTTCAGTTGTCGGAAAAGCGAATCAAAGAATACACGGCAGAGCTGAATGGACGAAAGGAGGATATTGCGAAGCTGAAAGAAACTTATGAGCTGCGTTCCGGAGATTTAAGTGCAAAGAAAGGGGAGCTGGATGAGATCATAGAAGAAACAGAAGCAGAAGAGCAAAAGCTGGTTAAGGAGGCGAAGGAATGTGAAGCAAAGGTGGAGGATGAACGTCTTCTAAAAGCCTTCCATCGCATTCGTAGTGCTGCACATAATGGTCTTGCCGTAGTGCCTATTGACAGAGATGCATGTGGAGGATGCTTCAATCGTATTCCCCCTCAGCGACAGCTTGAGATTAAGCTTGCCAAGAAGATAATTGTGTGCGAGTATTGTGGTAGGATTGTTGTAGACCCGGATCTTTTTGAGGAAGAGTCTAAATGACACTACGAATGCCCAGGAGCGTGTATCAGCATCCGCTGATACAACGCATTAGGGCTACAATGAAGCGTGAGCTTAGATTAGCTCCAAATGATTCTATATTAGTAGCTCTGAGTGGAGGGGCGGATTCCGTGGCTCTACTCAGGGCACTCTTGTTCTTGGGGTTCCCTGTATCAGCAGCGCACTGTAACTTCCACTTAAGAGGGGACGAGAGCAACAGGGATGAGGCTTTTGTAGAGGCTCTCTGCAACGAATTGCAAGTACCTCTTAGCAAAGCGGATTTTGATACAGTTGCGTATGCAAAGGAGCATGCTCTCTCTGTTGAAGAGGCTGCCCGTAACTTACGTTACGACTTTTTTGAAAAGTGTCGACAAAAATATCAATTGCATTACGTTGCAGTTGCTCATCACCTTGAGGATAACTTTGAAACACTGATTGGCAATTTAGCAAAAGGTTGTGGCATCAAAGGCGTACGCGGTATTCCTATTCAGCGGGAAAGGATTATTCGTCCACTACTTGAAGTACCACATCAAGAAATTATAAGCTTTCTCAACTTGTTGGAGCAACCTTTTTGTACCGACTCAACGAATAGTGACACTGCCATTAGACGTAACTATATACGTCACGATATACGACCTCTCTTTGATCATTTAAATCCTTCTTTCTCAGAGGCACTTATTCGTACCTTTGCCAATCTGAGAGAGTGTGATGCCCTCATTAGTTATGCCCTTGAAGAGCAAATTAAAGCAGTGACCTTGTCGCAGCAGGGAACTCTTTATGATGCCCGATTAATTGCAACCTTTCCAGCGCCTCTTAGTTTGCTCTTTGCAATACTTAATCCGTTAGGATTCACACGTATTCGTATTGCTCCCTTTGCTGAGCAGCTTCTCAATCCCGAGCCAGCAGTTATAGAAAGTGCTACGCATCGAGTTAGACGCCAAGGAGGAAAACTTTATATCGAGGAAAAAAGCTCTCCAAATGAAAAACAATTGGATAAGTAAGTTAAGGGGGCTAATAAGTCGGATTAGCGTGCGGCTGCAGCTTTAAGCAATCTATCTATAAAAGCATAGTTTTTGACTCCCCAGCGAGGGGCAATTAGCTCTGTGTCCGGAGCTGACGCAACGAAGCGCTCTACTGTAATGGTTGGCTTGAGTAAACTCAAAAAATCCAAGCACAACTCAATGTATTCATCTATTGTAAAGAGATGGTATTGAGAAGGATCAGCAGCATATTCTTCTGCCATGCGGCTTCCCTTAAGGATCTGTAAATGATGCAGTTTAAGTGTATCCAATGGAAGCTCATTAAGCTTAACCGCATGCCGGAGCATGTCTGTACGGGATTCTCCGGGTAGCCCTAATATGAGGTGTGCCCCTACGGGTAGTCCTGCATTATAAGTGCGGAGAATGGTATCGCAGGCCACCGAGTAACTATGCCCTCTATTTACTCGCTTTAGGGTAGTATCTTGAGTACTCTCTATTCCATACTCAACCATTACGAAGTATTTCTTTGATAATTCCTTTAAGGCCTCCAAAACACGCTGTGGCATTAAGTCCGGTCGGGTAGCTACAATTAGCCCAACTACCTCCGGATAGGCTAATGCTGTGTGGAATAGCTGTATGAGTCGATCTGGATTGCTATAAGTGGCAGTGTATGATTGAAAATAGGCCAAATACTTCATTGAAGGGTATTTGTGCCGGAAGAAATTTATCCCCTCTGACAATTGCTCCTCAAGAGGTTTATCTCGAAGCGCATAAGCGGGGCTAAAGGCACTATTACTACAATAGGAACACACTTCTCCTCGTCCTTTTTCATGAAGCGGGCAAGCATTAGAAGCAGATACCGATATCTTCTGAACTTTATCATTTGGAAAGTAACGTCGAATGAAAGTTGAGAAGTTGCTCTCTCTTACTCGTTCAATTAATGAGGACATTGTCTTAGGCGAGTATTAAGTACACTAAGTTGAAAAGAATCCCCTCGTAATCGTAATCTCCATCCTCAGCACCTTTGAGACGAGCATCGGCTAAGCGTAATTCATGGATAATATAGAATATTTGCATCGCCTTGAATAGCCAAAGCGCATCGGAGTACCTTTTGGCTTGGTACGCATTCTTTAGATTGAGGACAGTAGCAAGTGCCTTTTCGCTTCTATCTTTTTGGTAGGATGCAACCATTAGATTAGAGAAAAAACCGTAGAGCGTAGCAACAATAAGAGGCAAAGGGTAGTTGGCCGGATCCTTGGTCATGTATTGTGCTATAGTAAGGGCTTCACGTCTCTGTTTCTTATATAAAGCTTGGCATAAGTCATCTACGGAATATTGAATAGATACCCCTACAATGAAATCCACCATATTAGCTTCTATCTGACCACTATCGGAAGCTAAAACAGCAAGTTTAGCTACTTCTTTTGCGGAGGTAACCCCGTCGAATCCTACCCGTTCTATCAGTTTCTCTGCTGCTTCGGCAGTAATGGTTACATCGTGCGCTTTTGCTGTTTGATTGATAATAGAGAGTATTGTACGCTTGCTCGTGATACGAGGCGAAACGATAATTATCGTTTGGTCACTCGGTAGGGTTTGGAAAGAAGCAAATAGTTTTTTGGCATTGAATGCCATATTCCCTTGGTAGGCGAGGATTAAGGAAGTGCCTTGAGGTAATCTGCTGAGGGTAGGAATAAGCTTATCCAGATCCTTCACAGCTTCTGCCTCTTTAAGTATTACGGCTCTCTGTTGTACAAATAGAGAAGTAGATTGAATCTCCAAAGCAATGTCAGAGTAGCTACTTTCATTGCCATAGAGGGTAACTACGTTTTCCCCATAATGCTTGATTATAAGTTGCTCGAGTTGCTCGAAATAATATTGTTCTTCGCCCGAATAGAGTATCACAGCGGGAAGGCAATTCTTTTCATTTAAAATTCCTTTTATTGTTGAGATTGCTTGAGAGGGTGTATATAAGGAGCTCCCTTGAGGTGCATTTAGTTTTGCCATTGTTATCTCATTGCTACCAACCGAACCGTATTCCAATCAGCTCTTTGCGTTCGTACTGAAGAATATGTAAAGTTTCTTCTCCCAATGCCAAATGTTGGGCTGTATATCGCTTCGCTACCTCTTGATCTCCCTTATCTGTCTTTACCCCCTCGGGAGTCATTGGAAGATCAGAGACAGCCAGGAGAGCACCACAAGGTATTCGATTTGCATACCCCACCGTGAAGAGCGTCGCTGTCTCCATGTCGATACATTCAGCATGTGTAGTATGCAAATAGCGTTTGAAGTGATGATCATGCTCCCAAACACGTCTATTCGTTGTGTATACAGTGCCTGCAGCAAAGAGCAGCTTATTGCGTTCTAAAGCTTCATCTGCTGCACGTAGTATTCGAAAAGATGGGAGAGAGGGCACTTCTGCAGGTAGGTAACTATTGCTAGTCCCTTCTCCTCGAATAGCTGCTATTGGTAATAGGTAGTCACCTACCGAAAGATTGTTTTTGAGTGCACCACATTTGCCTATGAAAAGTACGCCTTTTGGCATTATAGCACTCAATAGATCCATCACAGTAGCTGCATTGGGGCTGCCCATCCCAAATTGTATAAGTGTAACCTCTTTGGTACTCGCATTAGGCATAGCAAGGTCTTTCCCGAGTATGGGTACACTATGTTTTTCTGCAAAAAACTCTAAGTAGCGATTGAAGTTACACAACAATATATACGGTGCAAAGTCTTCGGGTTCGCGTCCTGTGTAGCGCTTCAACCAATCCGTTACAATTTCTTTCTTCGTCTCCATTGTATCACTATCTTTGCAAAGATATGAAAAGCAATGAGTACAACGAAAACAAAGAGCCTTTTCTGAATGAGAATGGGCTTTGTTTACCCTCTTTCCCTGTGAAGGTGAGCATGCACAATGATACTCCTTTCATATATGATGAGGTACGGTGTAAAGAGGTAGCTCTAACTCCTGAAGAGTGGGTCCGACAGCACTTCCTACATTGGATGATGGGTGACTTGGGATATCCTCGTATCGCATTGAGTAATGAAGCGATTCTACCCGGCACCAAACGTCGGGGACGTACCGACACTATTGTTTTCGGAACCGGTGGAGTAGTGTGGATGATCATTGAATTTAAGGCTCCGGATGTTTCTATTACTGAGAAGGTATGGGATCAGTTACTCTCCTATAATCTTCGCTACAAAGCGCCTTTATTAGTCGCTTCTAATGGTCGATCTATAATAGTCGCTCAAGTGGATTATGAGGTTGGAAAAGCCTCATTCCTAAAAGAAATGCCCCACTGGCATGAACTTAAGAAGTTAGTGAGTGGTGGTGGAATATCTATGTGACCCTATGTATCCTATAAGTTACACTGAATAGTTACCTTTGCGCAGAGCTTAAAAAGGCATTGGCTTTTTGGGACTGATTTTAGTAAAAACATATATTGAAAATAGTTTTATGAAACAGAAATTCTTAATCTTTGGAGCATTACTTTCGTTTATGCTTCTCACGTTCTCTTGCTCTTCAGAACCCAACGATGAAGTATTAGTAGGCACTTATTCGGGAGCAGTTGGGTACAAGAAGGGAGGTAAAAATATTGCTGTGGATAATGGGTCTGTGACAGTAGTGCGTAGAGGCAATATCTTTTCTTTTACCTTTTCAGATGGCATCCCTGCTCTGGACGGTATCTCCATGATAGAGCGTGGCAATGGAGGGTATATACTCAAAGATGCCGAGCTGGGGAGCAATACCATCTCAATAAGTAGTTCAGGTCGTTTGGAGCTGTTGTATATTTCCGACAAAGAAACGTGGATGGCTCATTGCAAGAAATAGAAATTACGTTATAAGAGGTTTTGGCAAAGCAAGCATTCTCGCTATGGCAGTGTATAGTGGCAAAGTTTAAGAGCCCGCTTACAACCTGTGGCTATGGCATCCATTCACCCTTCTTGTACCATTTGGTAACAGAGGTATTGGATCCCCACTATGACTTTTATAGAATGACAGAGCTTGAGCATCTCTATCCCTATGCTACCTATGAACAGTTAAAAGCAGCATGGGTGCTTTACAGGCTTGCTGTTTTTTACCCAATTGAAAGAATAGAGATAGGGAATGGGCTACCTACTACTTTACAAAAGATGGCAGATTATCTCAATTCAAATACCTTAAAAGGGGTTGACGGTCCGTTCCCTAAGGAGTGTCCTACACAAGTTGTAGTGGAAAAAGGGAGAACAGATACTAATGCAGCAGAAAATATGATCTTAATGCTCACTGATACCACACTGCGCAAGACCTGCCGCATAGCCGAAGAAAGGGGATATAGGACTATTCTTCACTTGTCGCACATCTCTTTATTGTTTGGAAATCCTTTTTTGCCAACAAAAGTATATTTGATGTCTTTAAGTTTATAGCAAACAGCACCATTGAAATGATATGAATAAGAAAAGTAAGTTGTATACGGCAACCGGGGACAAAGGTACTACAGCCCTCGTTGGAGGCCAGCGAGTAAGCAAAGGAGATCAACGATTGGTCTCCTACGGAACTATTGATGAGCTAAATTCTTTGATTGGAGTATTATTAGGCTTTCCTCTCTCTCCTGAAGATAGGGAGCTTTTTCTTATGATACAGAATGCCCTTTTCTTAATAGGAAGTGATTTGGCAACCCTTCCTGCTGATGCCGAAATAAAAAAACGCTTTTCCCTCCCCGAAAAATCAGTGCAGACTTTAGAGCAGGCAATAGATAACTACGATGCACAGCTTCCTCCCTTGAAGGGCTTTATACTCCCTTCTGGGGGACAGCTCGCCTCAAGTGCTCATTTCGCTCGTACAGTATGTCGACGTGCAGAAAGAGAGATAATAACGTTGATTGCCTCTGTACCGGAGGAAGAAAAGTCTGCTACTGTAGCGGAAACAAACTTACGCTTCATGAATAGACTAAGTGATTTACTCTTTGTTTTTGCGCGTTATGCAGCGCACAAGGAGGGAGAAAAGGAAATATATTGGGAGCAAAATTGTTTTTCTGATTAGAGAATGTTACTTTTGCAGCCGCTGACAGCAGTAATATAAGACTGCCATAATGAGACAAAACCTATTAAGTGTGAGGAAGTTTATATGTATTGGACACTTGAATTAGCTTCGCGTTTGGACGATGCGCCTTGGCCTGCCACAAAAGAAGAATTGATAGACTATGCGCAGAGAAGTGGAGCTCCACTTGAATTGATTGAGAATCTTTCGGAGATAGAGGATGAAGGTGAAACTTTCGATTCCATTGAAGATATTTGGCCTGACTATCCGCGAAATGAAGATTTCTTCTTTAATGAAGACGAGTATTAAGAAAGATCTGCCTGAACAGATATATTGTAGCATAATAAAGTAGCCTGAATATCTATTTTCATTGATTCCTTTTTCGTGTAAGCTCCTTAGCTTTTAAGTTGCTTTCTATCTGCAATTCTGTAAGAAAGCTATTCTTCCGCTTGCACGCTTTGGATATTTCACTTTTATAGGTCTCAATACGAGACAGCAACGAATAGGCTAAGTAGAAAAAAGATCCCTACCTTTCAAATGAAAGGCAGGGATCTTTGCTGAAAAGTTATACCATCTATGTCAGTCTGAAGACATAGGTTAGTGCACTTGCATAGCTTGACTGTCGTCTCGCTTTAAGGTTGGTTTTCAAGCCAATTGTAAATGCTTTGACGTAACTGCGGATACCCTTATTGTTGCGATGTTGCTCGCTAAGTAGTGCAATGTAGTAGGCATCAAAAGGCATAATATGCTTCTCTACAAGGGTAAAGCCCTCTTTCTCTGCCAATCTACATATTAATTCCGGAGAGAAGTGCCATAAGTGCCGCGGAACATCGTAGGCAGCCCAATCTTTTCCATAGTGTGCAGCATCATAGCCGGATGGGTTAGGAAGTGCTAAGATAAGAAACCCTTCGGCAGTGAGAAGCTTACGAAAAAGAGAAAAATGATTTTCCAAATCCGGAATATGTTCTAATACATGCCAAAGAGTGATCACATCCTGACTGGCAAAAGGTATGGAAACGTCATTTAAGTAGGGGAATGAGTTAATAGAAAAATTATGCTCCATAAAAAGCCGCGCCTCTGAATCTTGTTCAACACAAGATACAGCATACCCTTTCTTTTTCATAAGCGCTGCAAAATGTCCTGTACCTGCTCCTACATCAAGCAGGCTGATCCCTTTTCTTCCGTTGGTGAGCCTTTTGATAAGATGGTATTTTCTTTTCAGAGTGAAATGGCGGATATAATGGTACAGCTTATTGATAAGGCCTTGATTTGTATTGCTGTGCGATACATAAGCCTTATTTCGATAGTAGTGCCCAAGTTCTTCCTTTTTGGGCGCGTTGCCTGTAATAATCAGTCCGCAATGTCGGCAGCGTAGAAGGGGAAACAATTGACCGGATACAAGCTGATCACAGATTTCTTCTAAAAGTATGTAGTCCTGTCCTCCACAAATTGGGCAGGCTCTATCAGTTATTAGTTGCTGTGATGTTCCAGTTTCTTTGCATCCTGCCATAATGCTTCCATCTCATCTAAAGTGAGGTCGCCCAGCTTTTTTCCTTGTGCTTTTGCCTGCGCTTCAATATAACCGATGCGATTGGTAAACTTGCGATTAGTGCGCTCTAAGGCACTATCAGGATTAATCCCATAAAGGCGTGCCGCATTCACCAAAGCAAAGAGCCAATCTCCGAATTCCTCTTCCATGGCATCTGGATTACCCTCGCTCACGGCAACTTCAAACTCTTTACGTTCTTCTACTACCTTGTCCCAAACATCATCACGCTTTTCCCAATCAAATCCTACTGCAGCAGCCTTTTCACTGATCCGATAGGCTTTTACCAAGGAGGGGAGGGACTGAGGTACACCACTAAGGAGCGTTTTATTTCCTCCTTTCTCCACCTGCTTGACTCGCTCCCACTGACTGACCACAGCCTCTGCCGTATCAACCTGAGACGTGCCGTAAATATGTGGATGACGGAAGATTAGTTTATTACATAACGTATTACAAACATCTGCAATATCAAAAGCTCCCTGCTCTTCGCCAATCTTAGAGTAGAAGAGTACATGCAGCAGCACATCTCCCAGCTCTTTTTTGATCTCTTTATCTTCTTTATTTAGTAAAGCTTCAGATAGCTCGTAAACCTCCTCTATTGTGTTGGTGCGAAGCGATTCATTGGTCTGCTTTTTGTCCCATGGACAAAAGCTGCGAAGCATATCCAGCACATCTAATAAGCGTGCAAAAGCTTCAAGTTTGTTTGCCTTACTTGTCATTATCTCTTCCCGGTATGGGCTTGTTTTGCTCAGTCCTCATTTTGTATTCCGCTAATCCTTCACGAAGGAAGTTGGTATAGCGTTCAATACTTAAGTCG
The DNA here is from genome assembly GCA_947290775.1 of uncultured Bacteroidales bacterium. GTDB lineage: Bacteria > Bacteroidota > Bacteroidia > Bacteroidales > Porphyromonadaceae > Porphyromonas > Porphyromonas miyakawae. The sequence continues at coordinate 37,304 of CAMYPM010000003.1, forward strand.
CGTTTGTAGGAGGCCCCAAGTGGTACTCCATTGTTATCAATAGGCACGTAGAAAGGCTGAGAGCTTGCTCCGAATTTAGTCCTTTGGAAGTAGCTCCACTTATCGCCTATATTTCGCAGTACACGAGTCTTGCCGGCATCATTTACTGTGATAGGCTCGGGAAGGGCTGTTTTGTCATCAACCATAAGGGTGATTAATACGTAATCTTCTTCCAAGATCTTTTTTACGCCCGGATCAATCCAAACGTTATTTTCCATCTCACGGCAGTTAACACAGCCATAGCCGGAGAAGTCAATTAGTACCGGCTTACCGACCTTTGCCGCATAGCGCATACCCTCTTCATAGTCATCGTATTTGGCATGTACAAAGCCATTGTACAAATTAAAGTCTTGTGTATAGGGGGGAGGGGAGAAGGCACTGATAGCTTTTAGAGGAGCGCCCCAAAGTCCCGGAACCATGTATACGGTAAAGGATAAAGAAACAACGGCTAAAAAGAATCTTCCTACACCAATCTTTTCTAATGGGGTATCATGTGGGAAGCGTATCTTGCCCAATAAATAGACACCAAGGAGGAAGAAGATAACAATCCATAATGCTAAGAATGTCTCTCTATCCAATATTCCCCATCCGTATGCTAAATCTGCAACGGAGAGGAACTTTAGCGAGAGAGCCAATTCTAAGAAAGCCATTACCACTTTTACTGAATTGAGCCATCCTCCACTTTTTGGCATACTTTGCAGCCAATTCGGGAAGATAGCAAAGAGAGAAAATGGGAGTGCTAGAGCAATGGCAAACCCCAGCATGCCAATAGCCGGACCAAGTATTTCCCCCATTGAAGCAGCTTGTACAAGTAGAGTGCCGATAATAGGCCCTGTACAGGAGAAAGAAACCAGTACTAGTGTAAAGGCCATAAAGAAAATACTTAGAATTCCTCTTGTTGAATCTGATTTACTATCCATTCGATTGGTCCATCGAGAGGGTAGCACTATCTCAAAGGCTCCGAAGAAGGAAACAGCAAAGAAGATTAATAGGGCAAAAAAGATTAGGTTGAAAAAGGCATTTGTGGAAAGACTATTGAGGGCACTTGCACCAAAAATAAGCGTAATAGCCAGGCCGAGCACTAAGTATATCACTATAATGGCAAGCCCATATACCATTGCATCCCTAATAGCCTCCTTTCTCTTTTTCGTCCTTTTAAGAAAGAAGCTTACGGTCATAGGAATCATAGGCCAAACACACGGCGTGAGCAGGGCAATGAATCCTCCCAAGAAGCCAAATAAGAAGATCATCAGGAGGGAACTATTTGCCTGTTTCATGGATACATCTCCATAAGCTTTCAGTACATCCGTTACAGGCTCGTAAATAGCTCCAAGCGTGTTATCTGTATCGCTGAGACTCTGAAATGATAATTCCCCTGCCGGCTGCTGCTGTTCTTCCGAATTGGAAGCGGTGGTTGCACCAAACGAAAATGTTTCTCCGGAAGGAGCAAGGCAAGTCTCATCATTGCAGGCTTGAGCTCTCGTTTCAACCACTAAGGCAAAGCTGTCGGCATTAGTGACTTGAAGTTTCTGACGGAAAGTTGCCTTGTGGCTAAACCACCTGAGGTTCATATTAAACTGTTTGTCAAAGGCATTTTCCGGTACTTCGTCCGATACAGCCTCTCCTATTTTTTGAGCTCCGATTAGTTTAGTATATAAGAATTCGGTTGAGTTGGGACCTCCTTCAGGAAGATTCTGATCATACATATGCCACCCGTTCTCAATCGTTGCGGTTAGAACAAGTGTCTTTTCAGCGGCTCCGGAGTCCTCTATCTTGGCACTCCACTTGATCACATCATCATAGAGCTGTGCACTGAGTAATGTGGGTATGCAGTAAGTGCTCAGTAAGAGTGTGAAAAATAATAGTTTATGCTTCATTTGAATTGAGTCGTTGATTTAATTTCTCTTTTTCAGCTTCAATAATAGCTATGGTAGTTCGTTGTTTTTGTGTTAGTCTTCTTTGTAGAAGTTTGTCAAACTGTTTTGGTTCCTGCACTATGAAATCATATTTCTTCCCATCAATAGGGTGTACGAAGGTCATTCCCTTTTGGTATAGAGCTAAGCCTTCTGAGTAAGCAAGTACAGCCTTTTTATGTCGATCTCCAACTATTGCGTGTCCCATCCCCTTTAATCCGGTACGGAGTGCATTATAGCGTCCCAGGAGATATATCTCGAGCTTTGTGCACCAAGGGCCGTAGGAAAGTACAGAGTACTTTGTTTCACTCACTCTCTCACTTTGCTCCTTCGTCCATCTAATAGAGCCCTCTTCAGGTTCTACAATGCCCTCTACAACGGCTTCAAATACTTGCTCCGGGATATAACGCGTCCAATTTGAAAGCACCTCTTGTTGAATCTCTCTATCCCTTGCAAACAAAATTAGTCCGCAGGTAGCACTGTCCAATCTATTAAGTAGGAATATTTTTGCTCTTGAGTTATCTGCCTTTTCGTGGGCAGCAAGCAGGCGAAATAGAGTATCTCCTTGCATTCCTCCTTTTGCAATGGTGGGCAGTCCGGCTCTTTTTTCTATTAGAATAAAGTATTCGTCTCTCCAAAGCTCTTTAGCCAGCGGATGTGAGAAAGGCATCGGAAAGCCTATATTATACACCTCAACGATAGTTCCCTTAGAAATAGGTGTATTGAATCGTACAATGGGTTCCTTGCCTACAGTTACACAACGGCGGCTTAGAAGCTGTTTGATGCGGCTACGGCTTAGGGATGGTCGTATATCTAGAAGGAGATCTATCAGCGTGGTAGGTGCCTCTGCGGTAATACGGTAAAGGCACTCCCTCCTACGGGTATTGCTATGATGTGGCTGTCTCTTCATAGATTTACTATTTCCTGTAGGCCAAGCAAATGTTACTATAGGCATAGAAAATAAAGCCCATAATCGCCCATACCGACCAAGGGGAGTCGCTAGAGAGTAATAAGATACCGGTTATAAGCCAGAAAAAACCACTAAGGATGGCCATTGAGATCCAGCGTTTGTAGCGTAGTGACTTGGCCTTATTCGTAGTCTTATTCGTAGTAGCGTCTTTCGACTCACTGCGTTTTATAAACCAAGATATAATGTAGCAGACGGCTCCAATTGTAATGAGCCAGCCGGAAAAAACTCTCTGTGGTATAAAGATAGTTAGCACCAACCCGCCTAATAGGAGAAGGCAACCCACTATGTACAGAGTGTTTTTAAGAATGCTTTGTTGCTTCATTGCTTTGTTGAGATTCCGGTTGTGTCTTCCAGAAGAAATATTAGTTCATTTGCACGCCTCATTTTGAAGCGTTCGCGAGCAATTCGCTCTAATTCGTCCAAATCGCTGTTTTGAACTCCCTCTAAACGTATACTGTCTCTTTGGAAAGCCTCTTGAGCCTCTTTTAAGTTATGCTCCAAAGTGCTTATGCGCTTTTTGTGATCCATTTGAACCGGCAAACTATCAGGTCCCAAGATTAAAGAAAAAAGAATGAAAATAAATGCGGCAGTGGCATACATAATCCACCAATGAGTATTGATGAAGTTCTTACAACGATGCCATAAATTGCTACGTTGCTTTAATTCATCCTCCAAGCCTTCCGGAATGCCTTGTTCGCTATTCCTTTTTATTTTTTGCCACCAACTCATTTTTTTATTCAGTCTTACAAAGATAGTAAATCACTAGCCAACCCACAGATGAAAAAGATGAATAATAGAAACTTTTTCTTTTATTGCTGCCCAACCAGATTGGAATACTGCTGAAAACGTTGGATTGGACGTTCAATGCCTTATTGCACTTCAAAAAAGCAGAAGCTTAGCAAAAGGCTCATTTTCCCCCAAAGGGGGCATTATATTACAGCATAAATAATAAGGAGGATAGAGTACACTAAAAATAATCAGCAATAGGATATCGTAGTTACAAAAAAAAATCAAGCCCCTTGCAGAGAGGAGCCTGATCTCAGTACAAATGCTGTTTCCTAGCTGTAGCGAGAGAGGGACTTGAACCCTCGACCTCATGATTATGAATCATGCGCTCTAACCAGCTGAGCTATCTCGCCGACACTCTTTCAGAGTTTCTTTTCTGAAAGCGTGATGCAAAGGTACAAAAAGAAAAAAGAAATGCAATACCCCCAAGCTAAAAAGTAGGCTTATTACGTATTTTGAACGCTGCCATCAGAGCTTTTTATATAGTTCCTTATTCGTATTACGGTAGTGGCGCATAAAAAAAGATCTATATCTATCACTCGAAAGATATAGATCTACTGTATAAAAGATATAGATGTTTCAGTTGAAAGATCAGAACATTTCTTGCGTGGAAATTGAACTTCCCCTTACATCGTTTTGATGCAGAGAAAAAGCAGGGTAGTAATACTTATTCTTTTTCTTTGAAAGCAGCTACGACCGGGAAAACTTGCTTAGCGAATGTAAAAGAGGCAGTATTTTGAGTTGCTTAATAGCAGAGCGTGATAAGCGTTGTGCCATCTTCGCTTTCTTCAAAGCAAAGCTTTCCTTCTTTGGCTAACCAGCCGATGGCAGCAAATAGCTCCTTGTCGGTGCGTAGCTTTGTTGCCTTTTTTAATTGCTTAATATCAAGCTTGCCCAGATCGTTAAGGGCATTCCATACGATGCCGGCACTCTCGCCAATGTTATTTACTGATATCATGATTCTATTCTCTTTTTTTACAGTTCTTACTTCTTCTAAGACAAAAGTAATGTTTCTTTTGCAGAATGGTATTGTGAAACGATCTCTTTTGCGTTAAGAAAGCGTTTCAGCATAGAGATAGTAAGCTCAGTAGCCTCAATGAGAGCCTCTTTGGCATTTTGTTCCGATGGGGTAAATGAGTTAATAAATAGAAGTAATTCGCTTGTATTATTCTTTACTTTGGTTCGCTCCGAATCACTTGTCGGATTGGCAAAAGGACCTTGCTCATCGCAATATAGAGGCAAGCCTTCTACATTCAGCTCTCCACGTCCGATACCCTCAAATTGGTCTGCATTGGTCCCCACTCTCATCACTACATCCCTTCCTACCGATGGCGCATCAAACAGCCCCATAGAAAAACCTGTAATAAGAGAAAGCAAGTTGCCTAAGTCCACTATGGCATTAATTGTATAAAGTCCTTTTTTATTGACAATACGACGGCGAAGTTGCTCTGCTGCCGGGCGGTATCTATTGGGATCCTTTCCCAGTATTTTATAGGCATTGCGGGTGAAGTGAATAGACTCCATCTGCTTGATGCTCTCCATAGTCTGTGTAAGAGCTATATGAGCTACTTCTCGATCTATTTCGCGTTGAAGCTCAATTGAGTAGGGGGTATTTACAACCTGCGCCTCTATCATTGCCATAGCAAAGTGAGGTAAGAGGGTAGCGAAGTGAGGATCAATAGTTAGATGGTGTGTCATGTAGTAGTATTACTCAAGACCAATGTCTTTCATGATATCTTCATCCCAAGCTATATCCATTAGCTCATCTTCCTCACCCTCTGAATCAGTTGTGGTTTGTTCCTGTTGCTCTTCTCCCGTTAGGACCTCCACAGAAATATCCTGCCGCACCATTTCGCTATTGTCATAAGGAAGCTCGCGCTGTAGCTCACTCCACAGCAAGTCCTTTAGCTCCGTAAGTCCATAGCCGGTTACAGAAGAGATAAAGCAGTGGGGAAGTCCTTTAGGCAATTCGCTTTCAGCAAGGCTGATAAGCTCTTCATCTGCTAAGTCGCATTTAGAAATAGCCAGAATAGCTCGCTTGTCTGCCATTCCCGGATTGTACTTTACAATCTCCTCGTGAAGTAACTTAAATTCTTCTCCAATGTGCTCTGTGTCAATTGGAATAACGAACAGAAGCAGGCTGTTGCGCTCAATGTGTCTTAAAAAACGAAGTCCTAAGCCACGTCCTTCGGCAGCTCCCTCTATAATACCCGGAATATCCGCCATAACTAAGGAGAGCCCATCACGAACAGCCACAATACCTACGCTAGGCACTAACGTAGTAAAAGGATAATCTGCAATTTTAGGTTTGGCGGCACTTACTGACGAAAGAAGAGTGGATTTGCCGGCATTAGGCTTTCCTACAAGCCCCACATCAGCTAAAGTCTTAATTTGAAGAATTAGCTCTTTTTCTTCTGCTTTTCCTCCGGGTTGTGCGTAACGAGGAGCTTGGTTGGTCGCGCTCTTGAAGTGAGTATTGCCTTTGCCTCCCTTGCCCCCTTTTAAGAGAAGTGCCTCCTGATTGTGCTCAGTAACTTCAAGAATAAATTCCCCGGTCGTAGCATCGTGAACGGTTGTACCTACCGGTACTTCAATAACAATCCGCTTACCGGAAGCACCTGTTTTTAGAGCTCTGGAACCGGAAGATCCATCCGGTGCGAATATATGGCGATTGTAACGCAGATGTATGAGCGTATGATAATTGCGATTAGCATGCAATACTATATCACCTCCGTCACCTCCGTCACCTCCATCCGGACCTCCTTTGGGGATATATTTCTCTCGTCGGAAGTGTGCAGAGCCGTTTCCTCCCCTGCCACTCCGACAATATATCTTAACCCAATCTACAAAATTGCCTTCAGCAGCCACTATAATTTATCGATTGCGTTATATAGGCGTTCTGTGATTTCCTCTACTTTCCCGGTCCCTTGAATCAAGTGATGCAGGCCCTGCTTACGATAGTAGTCAGCGATGGGAGCTGTTTGTGTGCGATAAACGGTCAGACGATTATTAATAGTATCAATATTATCGTCACTACGCCCTTCAATTTCTTTTCGGAGGAGTAAACGCTTTACCAACTCTTCTTCAGGAACATCTAATTCAAGCAGCGCACTTACTTGAATACCATGGTGGTGCATCATTGTATCCAAAGCTTTTGCTTGAGCAACTGTTCTGGGGAATCCATCAAAAAGGAATCCTGAGCAATCCTTTTTTTGTTCCATGGTGTGCTCAATAATCCCCACAACGACCTCGTCCGGCACCAGGTTGCCCTTGTCCATATAGGATTTTGCCGTTATGCCTAGGTCGGTACCCAAAGCAATCTCATTGCGGAGTATATCCCCCATAGAAATAGTACAGAGTTTATATCGTTCTTGAATAAACTTTCCTTGCGTACCTTTACCACTACCCGGAGGCCCAAAAAGTATTAGATTAATCATATATTTTATTCTTCTATTTGGTATATGTCTTTTAGCATTCTGCCTCGACCATCGAAGTCAAGTCCATGCCCTACTATGAATTTATTCTCAATTTCTAATCCCACATAGTCGCAAGTGACCACATTAGTCAAGGCTTCCGGCTTGATTAGCATAGCGGCTATACGTACTTCCTCAGCCCCTTCATCAAGATACTTCTTTTTGAGACATGCCATCGTATACCCTGTATCAATCAAATCTTCTATTATAATCACGGTTCGACCCTTTACCGGTATTCCAAGAGGCATAATCTCCTTTAGAGAAGCTGATGAATGAAGCCCTTGATAGCTTGAGTAGCGTGCAAAGCCCACTTCTGCCGGAATATCAATTTGCTTCATTAGCTCCGAAGCAAACATGAAAGCCCCATTCATAATGCATACGAAAAGGCAATCGCGATCCGCTACATCTTTTCTTATCTCATTAGCCAAGCGAGCAATCTGTACTTCTATTTCCTCTGCAGTGATATAGGGTACAAACTTTTTGCCAAAGAGCGTTATTGCGTCCATATTCAATAGTTTGTAGGTGTTTTACTTATAGGAGATCCATCTACCTATCTCTTTCAAGGTTGGCTTCTTGCCGTACATAAGTATTCCAATCCGATATATGCGTGCACTAAGCCAGACAATAAGCCATGCAGTGCCGTATAGTATCAGTACACTTAGTATTTGTTGCCAGATAGGCACTCCAAAAGGTATGCGTACAAGCATCACAACCGGTGAGGTAAAAGGTATAAAGGAGCACCATATAGCGAGTGGCCCCTCAGGATTATTGATGCTACCAAAACCGGCATAGAAACCGAACATTAGCAGTATCATCACCGGCATAATGAATTGTGCACTATCTTCGTCATTTGATACAGAAGCACCAAGGGCTGCAAAGAGAGCTGCAAAAAGCAGATAGCCCCCAACAAAGAAAAGAATGAACATCGATATCAAGTGTGGGAAGTTGACTGAAGAGAGAATACTAATAGAATCTTGTAACTCTTTGAAACTATCAGCTCCCATCCCAGCCGCCATACCGGTGATATCAGCTTGTTGCATCGTTACTAAGGAGCTTAAATCTACTGCAGAACCCACCATGATTAGCATAAGAATGAATAGTAATAGACCTCCAAAGGCAATCCATAGTAGCATTTGGAGTAATCCAACTAATCCTATTCCCAATATTTTGCCAGCCATGAGGTCAAAGGGCTTAACACTTGAAACCATTACCTCCATAATACGATTCTTCTTTTCCTCCATTACTCCGTTCATGACAGAACCTCCGAATGAAGAAATAAAGTAGAAGCTAACAAATGCGAAAATCATACCGATTATACCGGCCATTGTACCACTTGAACGCTGTATCTCTCCATTTTCTTTCCATCGGTAGGTAGGTATGGATAAGGTGAAGCGAATATCTGCTACGATTTGCTCTATATCGCTTGTCTCATAAGCCTTTAATTTGAGATCTGATACGTGCTCAGAGAGCTTGTCGGTGATATACCCGGTCAAAGTAGCAGGCATCTGCTTATATGAATACAAAGCAATAGCATCCGGGTGAGTGACGAGATCATTATCTATGACGAGTACTCCGGTAAAGTCCTCTTCACCATTCAATTCTGTTTTCTGCAGTTCTTCAAGGGTGTACTGCGTTTCTACAAAGCTGTAGTCGCTATTTCCCTGCAGAACGCTCGCGTAGTGTTCGTTTGTATGATCTATAACAGCGATCTTTTCCTTTCCTATGCTTAGCATTCCTAAAAAGATGGGTAATGCGATTAAAGCAATCATCAGAATAGGAACAATCAAAGTTACAACAATGAAGGAGCGTTTCCTTACACGAGTATTGAATTCTCTCCCAATGACAATACCTATTTTATTTCCTCTCTTCATCTTACTATCTCCTTTTGTTGTTCTACTGTAGAAATAAAGATATCATTCATCGAAGGAATCTCTTCCTCAAAGAGTTGTATTTCACAGCGAGTCGGTAGAGCCTCAATGATTGAACGGTTGCTTTGCTCTCTGTTTCGTTCTATTCGAAGCGTTTGTTTATCTCCTTCAAACTTCTTTTCTCGCACAACGAAAGCAGATAGTTCTTCATCTGTCAGCGGTGTACTACAACGGAGTATTACATTGATAATTCCCTTACCGAATTGCTCTCTCACTTCAGATACTTGTCCGCTCAGCACAACTTTTGAATGGTTGATCAGAGCTATATCATCACAGAGTTCTTCCACTGATTGCATATTGTGTGTGGAAAAGATAACCGTCTTTCCTCTATCTCTTAGAGCGAGTATCTCGCGCTTTAGTAACTCCGCGTTCACAGGGTCAAAGCCACTAAAGGGTTCGTCAAAAATAAGTAAGTCGGGGTCATGGATAACGGTGCAAATAAATTGCACTTTCTGTTGCATCCCTTTACTCAGTTCCTCTACTTTTTTGTTCCACCAGTCGTTGATATCAAACTTTTCAAACCACTCGCGTAGGCGTTTTGCGGCTGTTGCTTTGTCCACTCCTTTGAGGCGTGCCAAGTAGATAGCCTGTTCACCAACTTTCATTTTGCGATAGAGCCCTCTCTCTTCCGGAAGATACCCGATGCGGGCCACGTCAGCAGTACTGAATGGCTTCCCATCCAGGTAAATTTTACCTGAGTCAGGAGCGGTGATTCTATTGATAATTCGGATAAGTGTCGTTTTACCGGCTCCGTTGGGTCCTAATAGTCCAAAGACAGTTCCACGGTGCACTTGTATGGATACATCATCCAATGCCAAATGCTTTGCGTAGCGTTTCACAACGTGCTCCGCTACCAAATATGCCTCTCTGGTCATTTGCTCTCGGTTCTTTATCTGTTTTTACGAAGCAAAGATAGCAATATTACCTCTATTTAGAGACTTTTGTCGGATGCTCTAGCCCCTCGCTCGGAGAAATGTGTAGGGGCTTCCCAAAAGAGAATTTGGATCCATGACATAGATCCTACTTGAAGAGCGAAGCCCCTCAGGATCTTTAAAAGACACCTGTGGGGCTTTTGTATAGTGCTTCCCCTCTGTACATAGTCATAGGAAATGCCCATAACTATAATCCAGTGGGAACGATATACTAATTGTCAGTCTTTTCAGTCTGCTCTTCTTGAGTCTTCTGCTCTTCTTCTTCAGCTGCTTGAGCTGCAAGGATCTCGTTGAATTTAGCCTCGAAATCCTCTTCGCTAAGTGACTCTTCCTTTACGCTTATACGTTCTTTGGCTGCTTCTGCTAGTTTGCGACTTAGCACAGAGTAGTGAGCATTGTAGATCATCTCCTCATTTTCCAAATTACGCTTTAGGAAGTCTTGTCCAAACTGACCGATCATTTCGGGTGGAATCCCATATTGAAGGAGCTGACGCCACGTCATGTCGGCAATGTATTTACTTATTTCCTCTTGCTCTACTTTTATATCGTTGTTGCGAGCTGTCTCATCAATTAACGTTGTGTGCAAGAGAGCCTTGGTTAAGTTGTTATAGCGCTTTTCAACTTCGTCCTTACTTAGCTTTTCCAGTTCTTCCTCTTTGAAGAAGACCTTCATAAGTGTTTCTCTGTCTAATTCGGGGTTACCCAAGCGCTCTTTCAATACTTCCTGAAGTTGATTCTCAAATATGGTATTGGCACGTTCTTTTTGGCTTTCCTCAATTAGCTCTTTCAACTTATTACGATAGGATGTCTCTTCCTTTATATCGGTACTCTCCCCAAAGCACTTCTTATAGTACTCTTCGCCTAACTCAGGAGCTATTGAACGAGAGATTTCTTCTATTGTGAAATCGAAGTCTCCCTTATGGTTTACTGCCTTTTCTTTATCAAGGCGAAGGGTAGAGGCAAGCTCTTGCTCATTGCCCTCGGCTGCATTAAAGGGATTATAACGAACGATGTCGCCCACTTTCTTACCTTCAAAAGCATCTCCCGCTTTGTTTTTCATCATGGAGGGCATAAGGTAAGTCTTTTCAACCACTACCGGCTCTTGTCCCTCTTCCGGTTCTACTTCTGTCAGCTTACCGATTAGCATATCCTTAGCCTCTACAGAAACGCTCTCCGGATTGATTTGATTGCGATTGCGGTCGCGAAGACGCTGATCTTCCTTGTCTATTGAAGCTTCGGAAACAGTGCTTGTATAGTAGGGAAGTTCAATTGATTTATCCAATGGTATATTTACTTCCGGACGCAGTGCCGCATGGAAGATAAATGTAATAGGATCTGCATCAAAAGAAAGCTCTTTCTCATTGATTAACAATGGTTGTCCGAAGAGGTGTAGCTTTTCTTCATCAGCGAGTCGCATAAGCTCCTTATTGAGGGTGTCGTTGACTACTTCTGTTTTCAAGCCGGCGCCAAAACGCTTTTCAATAAGAGAGGTAGGGACTTTACCTGGGCGGAATCCGGGGAACTTAGCATCGCGTGCTAATTTATTGCGACGCGTTTTATACTCGTCCTTATAATCGTCAGACGTTATTTCTATCGTGATCACCGCTCTCAGCGGCTCCTCTCTTTTAACTGAGCTATTCATTTGGTTTGCTATTTCTTTCTTTTCTTCCTTGTTACAAAGTACAAAGTTAGCAAATTTCCTATACTTGACGCAACAAATTTCCTATACTTGGCGCAAAAGGATGTTGCGCCATTTCGGGAACGGTAGAAAGCAGTGTTGTATAGCCATATTTGGGTAAATAAAAAGGAGCGAAATACCTAAAGATGTCGTTTTTTTAGCGCTTTGTAAGCTCCTACCTTTACAAAAAAATTGGTAAGGGAAAAGCGAATCCCTTTCCACACAAAATATACATAAGAAAAAAGAACAGAAAAAATCGAATCAATCTAAAATGAAAACATCAAAATCTATTCTTTACGCCCTTTTGCTTAGCGCAAGCTCCCTCCTTTTAGCGGTAAGCTGTAAACAGGAGCCGAAAGGCGGTGGCGAAACAGCGAAACAATGCAAAGTAACCTTGAAAATGGAGTTCCCCGAAAAGGTTGAACCCGAAACCCTTACGCTTACCGTAACTGATATGCGTACGCTTAAGGAAACAAAGCAAGATGTCGATAAAAAGAGTCTTTCTGCGGAAATTATGTTGGATGCTGGTACATACAACTTTTCCGTATCCGGCGAAACCGCAGATAAGCGTACCATAATAGGGAAAAAAGAAAGTGTAGTAGTTAAGGAAGCGATGAGCCTGACTCTACCGCTACGCCTCGGTGAACCACCTGTTACGGATGAAAAGTGCCATCTTATATTTGGTGACATTTTCTTTAACGGCGAAACTAATGCCCAAATGATGCATCCGGACCAATATTTTATGGTAGTGAATAATGGGGATAAAATAGAGTATCTCGATGGTCTTTGCTATGGAATCACCGCACATGCCAATCCGCAGCCGGAGACTCCTTGGAGCAAATTTCTTATGGAAAAGAATGAATTGCCACTGAGTTGCATCTATCAGATTCCCGGGAACGGCAAGAATTATCCCTTGGAACCGGGCAAATACGTCATTATTGCCGCAACGGCTATTAACCATCACACGGAGGATCAACCCAATTCAGTAGATCTTTCCGGAGCCGACTTTGAGCTTGTTTTCCCCGATGCAGAACTACCGAACGGATATAAGGTTACCGATACTGATAATCCGGATGTTCCCAATCTCAATATCATTGTCGATGCCTTCTTCGGTACAGCTATAGCTCATCCTCGTGGGTTCTGGCCTCCGTGCCTCTTTAAGATTAAAGGCGATGTTAAGGCATTCTTGCAACAACATATTATGCAGGTAAAAGATAAAAACGGTAAGTTGCAGAACTACTATACGATACCTACGGATATGATTTTGGATGGAGTTGAAACAGGTTGTGAGGGACAATTCAAAACTAGAGCCCTGCCCGTTACAGTTGATCAGGGTAACTTTTTCGTAACCGGATGCCATCGTCAGCAATTGGCGCATCGTAAAACAGAAATGCGCAATGGTAGAACCTATTGGATAGATACTAACAATTCAACGAACGATTACGAACGCGTTCAAGGACAAAACGCATATCCAAAGAAATAACATCATCCTTCATTGCACGTTTTCTCCTTACTCTTTGTTGTTAGGCAAAGAGTAGTGGGGAAAGTGTGCAATTCTTCCATGTTCGTTATACGTAAGAGAACGGTTTTCCGTTCCCGTTTTCAGTTTTACGCAAAAATCTTATAGCTTTCTATGCATCACAGAGTATTTCCGCTGTTTATTACCCTATACTTAGGCTTTTTCCTATGGGGCATTTGTGCCGCTCCTATGGAAGAAGTACCGCCCCTTCGCAAAGGAGTGATGGGTGTGGTATACAATGCCAAAAGCAAAGTCCCCGTAGGATGGGCAACGGTTGGTATTGCCGAAACCGGGCAGGGCGCGGTTTGTGATGCGGAAGGACGCTTCTCGTTGCCCCTAAATCTGGAGGGAACCTACACACTAATAGTGCGTTGCGTCGGTTTTGCTCCGTATAGTTGTGCTGTTTCAGTGCATAAGATGGAGGAAATACGTATATACCTCCAACCGCTTAATATAGAGCTTCCTGAGGTGGAGGTACTGGGGCAATACCGCAAAAACAAAAGCGAGGTGGTAATTGAGCAGGAAGCAATGCAACATATACAACCTGTTTCTCTCAAAGATATATTGCTTCTTTTGCCGGGAGCTGTAACCACGACCCCGGGAATAGGTGTATTCAAAGGAGTCAGCAACAGGCAAGTCGGTCAGGACGATAACAGTTCGTTAGGTACGGCAATTATGTTGGACGGAGCACCCATTACTAACGACGCTACTCGTGTACAGATGCAGGGGTTGACCGGCTCCAGCCGTTTTTCCTCTTTTTTGCCGGATAGAATCGTCACAAGGCGAAGCGCTCTAAACTCTGGAATTGACTTGCGCACGCTCTCAACGAATCACTACGATCGGATTGATATTGAGCAAGGAATCAGTTCGGCATCGGAAGGTAATTTGAGCAGCGGAGCTATCAAATTGCATCCCAAACGAGGGGTTACGCCGTGGGAGGGGCGTGTAAAAGTGGATCCGCTCTATAAGTTAGCCTATTTGGGTAAAGGATTTTCGCTCGGAAAGAGTGGCTATAGTAGCCTTCACGCCGGTGCCGATGTGGTGGACTACAGAAGCGATCCGCGCGAAAAGTTGGAGCGTTATACGCGTGCTACCGCTCAATTTGCGTATGCTTTTCACAGAGATTTGGGCGATAGGGGCGGACGTCTTGACCTAACGGCCACTTTGCATGAAACCGCTTCAATACAAAATAGCCGCACGGACGAGTTGATTGAGGAACGAGATGAGCGTTACCACACAAAGTACTACCGTACCACATTGGTAACGAATGCGTTATGGACTCCGCAATCGAATATCTTCCGCTCCTTGTCATGGCGGTGTACTTTGGATTATACTTATGATCTTTTGGATCGTAAATATCTATACATATCGGGTCAAGGACCTGCTTTTATGCCGATAAGTAGGGAAATGGGGTTGCAAGAGGGGGAGTTTTTGCCCACTTCGTATTATGCTTTTTACAAAATTGATAACCAACCACTGACTTTCCAAACGCATCTTTCGGCTGAAACTGCTCTACCATGGTTCGCATCATTGCAACAATCCGTGCGCTACGGTATCTTTTATTCCGTAGCAAAAAACCTGGGACGTGGTGCCGTAATGGATCTTTCGCGTCCGCCCTATCCGGGGGATAATACATTCGTATGGCCTCGTCCCAATTATTCCATTCCGGCACTTTCGCACATAGCTGCTTATATTGAGGATAAAATCTTCATTCCCATGGGCAAACATCGTATTGAAAGCACCTTGGGGCTACGAGCCACGCAGATGCTTAATTTGCCCCAAAACTATGCATTGGCTCATAAGATTCTGCTTGATCCGAGACTCCGTCTGTCGTGGAGTTATACTGCTCCCGCCGGTTTCTCTACCGCCATTCGGCTCGGCTACGGCATAGCGCACAAGCTCCCGACCGGTGATTACCTCTATCCGGACTATGCCTATCGCTTCTTTTCGTCACTCAATGCCTATTACAGTAACCCGGAGCTCGATCATCTGATGACTTATGCCATTCGGCATAATCCATCCAATCCCGACCTAAAGGCGATGCGCAATGAAAAGAAGGAGATTGGGCTTGATTTATCCTATAAAGAGTACACTTTGGCGCTAACCCTCTTCCGGGAAGATATGAATAACGGTTTTGCCTATTCGGGGGCATATTATCCCATTGCCTATCCCGTGTACAAACGGCCAATAGGCGGTGTTTTACCGCCAAATGTGCGTCCCGTGAAGGAAAACTTCCATGAGGATGTGCTAAAAGACTTTACGTCGCTTGCTACTGTACAGAACTCAGAGCGAACAGAGAAGCAGGGGGTTGAGTTCCGATTCCGTACCCCGTATTACAAAGCTATCCGCACACGCTTTGAGTTGAATGGTGCATATTACCATACGCTCTATGCCTCAGCCATACCGGTTATGTATCGTCCCGAGGTAATTGAGTTCGGGGAAAAATTCCCTTATGTGGGTATCTACGGGAAAGGGAATCATCGTCATTTTCATCGTTTGAATACCAATCTGTGGGCTACAACGCACATTCCCGAGTGGGGCGTTATTCTCACCAACTTTTTTCAAGTTATCTGGTTTGAGAAATCCTACTACGGACGTGAGCAAAGTGCCTTTCCATACGAGCTGATGGATAGGGATGGCAATCGAACGCCGGTAGGAGATAAAGAAATTGCCGCGATGCGCGATCCCGCCTCGCCTCTTCGCTATCTCAATATGTCCCTGGATGATTTGTACTATAGGGCGAATGTCAAGCCAATTTCTGTACGGATGAGCTTCAAAGGAACAAAACAGTTGGGTGAGCATATGCGTCTGTCGTTCTTTGTGGATAATATAATTGACATATCCCCTAAATACCTCCAAAAGGATCAGACTACTGCGCGTGAGTGGGTCATTCCCTACTTTGGAATGGAAACTACGATCAGTTTTTAAGGAAGCGTATTCATTGAAAAGCAATGTAAGGCAATGACTAAAAAGAACATGTGTGTATGCGTATCCCCAATAATAACTCTCCTTTACGAGGGGATGGATAGAGCGCGGAAAAAGGTATATAAGTTTCAGATGAAAGGTATATACTTTTCGCACGAAAGGTATATACATATTGGTGAAAAGGTATATACGTATCGGAACAAAGCAAACTATTCGGTACGGGATGTACCCTTGGTTAAGTTAGGCATATCGGTTCGGCTGTTCGCTTTGGCTCTGCTTTTGTGCGCGCCTCTATGGCTTCGGGCGCAAACACTTGCATCTCCTTTTGCCGGCGAACCGGGTGCTCTGTATCAATCTGCCCTATGGCGATACTTTGAAGAGATAACTCCTCTAAAGCATACAAGGCTGGATAAGGCGCTTTATTCCATACCCACAGAAACGGCTGCCGATACATCGTGGGCAAGTGTTGGCGTATTGGGCGACTATGGTGCCCGAAGCGGCGTGCGTGCTCCCTATGAAGGAGCTACGGTTGCTTCGGGACAATTGAGAGCAAGCGGTATTAAAAACTTTGGGAAAAGTGGCAGGCTGAGCGGATACGCTGTATTGGGAGCCGGCTACGAAGGGGAAATCGGCTATTCGGCAATACGTCACCCCGACTTCTATTTGCCCTACCTTGTTGCGGATACATCGGGGGGCAATTTCCGCTACGAACAGTATGCCGCCGGAGCACTCTATGCGCTTCGGCGCGGGGCTTCGGAGTTTGGCGCAGGGCTGCACTTTGCCGGTGAAATTGCCTACAAGTACGAAGATCCGAGAGTGTACAATACTACCGGCACATTGCAGGCTACGCTTGGCTACAAACGGCACTTATCGCAATTGGAATGCTCCGCAACACTGCACGCGCTCTATCACCGCAAATATATGCATCTATGGTTGTGGCGCCCTTCGCAGCAGGATAAGTTTCCGCTCACATACGGATTCGGTATGGTGGATGTTCAGCATACAAAAATCTTTTTCGGCACTTCCCGAATGCACTATATGGGGGGCGGAGCCGCGGATTTACTAATTCGGAGCAAACAAAACTCCCCCGATGCATTTTCGTACACGGCGTTACTTTCGTATCAGCTCTACACGATGCGCACTGAAGAGTCCTCTTCCATAGGGCTTTTTGGGCATACCAATCACCGCTTAACCCTCCTCACCCATGTGGAGAAGGCTCGTTGGTATTTTACCGCTGAAGGTGTTCTGTTGCGCCGTCTCGGTACGGAGTATATTTATGCGGTACATCAACCCGACGAAGAGCATCTGACCATTACGGACCAAAGGCTTATCGGCAAGCGGCAAACCTATACACTCGCTGAGTATAATGCTGAGGTAAAAGGGGGCTACCGGATGCCGATTGCGTCCAATCATCATATCGATTTTACTTTGGGAACCGGATATCGCTATCGGGAAGAATGCTACAAAGGAAGCGACAACAACACGAATTACGCCGTACTGAGGCCGTGGCTGGGCATTTCGTACGGATATAAGCAGCATATTCTTTCCTGTTTTTCGGCTGCGTATCGCATGCCCCTTTCCGCAATCTATAAGGTTGAGAGCGGATTCAAAGATCAGTTGGACTATCAATTGGCATACCTCCCACTTGTGGGACAACTGAAGTCCGGAATAGAGTTACGCTGGAGTAACCGCATAGGTATATCCCTACCGCGAAAAAAGTGTCTTCTTTTAGGTGTAGAGGCATTCTATGCTCCGGAAACTTTGATGCGTGGATTTCCCCTATACAAAGGGACGCCTTCCACCACATCAGGCATCTTCAGTAATCCCGAAAATATACCATCAAGAAGCCACTCGTACGGCTTCCGTTGTACCCTTACAGTTCAAATCTAATTTAATTATACAATCGCTTATGAGCAAACAGTTTACCATTTTGGGAATAGTATTGACCACGCTATTCTTGGCACTATCGTCACGTCTTTGCGCACAGAGTAAAGCGGAATGCATAGAAGTAACCTTTACCGGCAACTATACGGAATTTGTCTTCCACGCTTCCGGTAGTGAATTGTGGATTGACCTAAACCACAACGGCATACAGGATACAGGAGAAGAAGTCCTCTCCGGTGAAAAATCCGTTAAAAGTATATCGGATCGTCTCACACCCTGTATACTATACGGGAAAACTATAGAAGAATTATCAATTAGGGATACGGAGCAACCGGACCAAATCAAGAAGATAGATTTGGCAAAAGCCTCCTCCCTTCGCAAGCTTTTCGTTAATGGCAATCCGTTAGAAGGTATATTGGATCTCAAGCCTTGCACCGCTATAGAGGAGGTTAGGGCAGAGAGCTCTTTCCTTGAAGCTGTGGATGCCGTGAACTGTTATTCCCTAAGGGAATTATATGTTTCCGGTAGTCCGAAGCTCAAAACACTTAATCTTACCGACTGTAATCGCCTAACGCATCTCGAAGCCGAAAGGTGCATTATTGAAAATCCTATCCTGCGCGGTGACGTATCTCTATCGCGCATTTATCTTGAAAACAATATGCTTACCGAGCTGAATATACCGATGGCTTGCGCCAATCTTAAGGTGGTAAGCGTATCCAACAACCCAAACCTCAAGGAATTATCTATACGTGCTCTGTCAACTCTGGAGGCTCTTTATGCATCTCGTTGTGGGCTTTCGTCTATGGATTTATCCCGAGGAGCATTGCTACAAGAGGTAGATTTATCGTGCAACGAACTAAAGGATTTGCCATTACATGTCAATCCCACACGCCTTAAGGAGGTACGTATTCACCAAAATCATCTCTCTTTGGAGGCAATGAAGAAGCTGATTGCCTCGTTGCCGGCAGATGACAAATCAACGGAAGAAAAGCGAATTTTCGCCATAAATACCTTGGGCGTAACGCCGCGCGAAGCTAATGTTTGCTCCAAATCGGCGGTGGCTTTGGCGAACAGTCGCGGTTGGAATGTATATGACTATTATGGCGGTACGGAACAATTGTACGGAGGAAGCGCGGATCCCGTTATTGATCCGAGCAAAGAAGGATTCATTCTTACCACAACACGTACCTCAGGTGAAGAACTGACTATTGACCTTAAAGGCGAAAACTTATATATCGATTTAAACGGAAACAACATCCAAGATTCTGGCGAAGCCCTGGAAGTCGGGCAAAATACAGTTCGTTTGGCAGAACGAAGTATTGTTACTGTCTACGGAAGTCATATAACCAAGGCGCGTTTAGCCTTTAATGCTCTGACGGAGGTGGATTTTTCGCAAGCACCGCATATAGAGGTGCTGGATCTAAACAATAATTCCTTGGAGTACGTTGATTTATCCATGCTGAAAAATCTCACTGAATTGGATCTTAGCACTAATCAGATGACGCGTGTACTGCTACCCAATGCGGCACCGCTGACCATGCTCAATCTTGCCTTTAACCGCTTTGCTTCCATTGAGCTTTTTCCCTACACAAAGTTGCAGCAACTATGGGTTAACAACAACCTGCTTACTGCATTTAACCCGCAAGGAATGAAGGCATTGCAGGAGTTGCATATCGAAATGAATCAAATCGGTCTGAAGGCCATGCGCAATTTGGTATTTGCGCTTCCGCAAGGCGATGCCGAAATGCCCCCACATAAGCTTTACGCCGTGAAAACGACAGATACCAACGAAGGTAATCATATAGCTAAATCAATGGTCGCTACGGCTCAAAGCAAAAGATGGAATGTATACAACGGACGAACACTGTACGAAGGAGAAGAAGATACCCATTTAGGCGATCACTCCGAATGTATCTCTTTGACGTTCGATTCGGATGCTCCGTCGGTTCTAACTTGCTTTCCAAAAGGCGAGGAATGCTGGATAGATCTAAACGGAAACGATAGTTGTGACCCCGGTGAGGAGGTAGATGCTACTGAAGGAAATAAGCAACAAATTGCCTTAGGTTCGGAGCGAACAGTCAAATTGTACGGCAAGAAAATCACGGAGTTACGCATCAATGAGCAAATGCATGTAGTTCAGGCAGATGCTTCTGAAGCTCATTCGATTGAATTGCTTTGGATTAGAGAGAACGAACTGACCGAGATAAAGCTCCCTAAAGGGAATACCCTGAAGAACCTTGACCTTACCGACAACAAACTTTCGGGTACAATTGACCTTACCCCTTATACCGCGCTTGAACAAATCTTCTTGGTTACCAACGGATACGAAGCCGTTTCCGTAAATGGATTGAGTAATCTTAGCGTGCTTTCGCTCTCAGAAAACAAACTGACGTCAATAGACCTCTCCGGCTGCAGCAACCTAAAAGAGCTCTACTTGCCTTACAACCAATTGAAAAGCGTAGATATAAGTGCTTTAGCAAAGTTGGAAACGTTGTCGGTATTCCGTAACCAAATAAAGCTTGCAGAGATGCAAAAGCTCATCTCGCAAATGAATAGCATTGCTCCCTCATCACGCTTCAGAGGCAAAATCTTCAATGTCGTTTTTGTGAAAACAGACGGAGCTCCTTCCCCCTTGGAACAGAATGAAGTAAACGATGCTTTGGTGGAAGAGGCAAAAGCAAAGCAATGGACCGTTAATGCCTGGAAGGAGGGTGGTGGCGTAATTGAGATTACCGCTTCAGAGCGTATAGCACGCAACCATCCCGAGCAAGTAATCTGTTTGCCTACTGAGACGGGCTGGATTATAAAATCCACAGATAGCTTTGCACACGACACAGCGCTTTCTGTCTACTCTTTAGAGGGTACATTGCTCTATAAAGGAGCCTTGAATCAGCGCATTGAACTAAATACGCCCCTCCATCAGGCAGTGCTTTATTACGGAGGCGAAAGCAAGCTATTGATACGCTAATGTGTATCGCTCCATAAAAGGTATATAAGTCTTGTAGGAAAGGTATATAAGTTTGATGCGAAAGGTATATAAGTTTCGCTGAAAAGGTATATACCTTTTCCCGGAGATCAGTTTGGCGATATTCCTAAGGTAAATCACCCTGTCGGAATACCGCCATACGCTCCATGCATATAATAATCACATAATCTTAGAAAAGTTTGAAGATGCATAAATGTTTCTTTTGGCTGATATCCATATTTACTTCCCTCAATCTATGGGGGCAACAGGAGCAAACAATCAGTTTTACTACTGCCAAGGCAGTAGGCGAAACCATTACCCTCAATATTATAGCAGACGACCAAATAACTATTGAGGGCTTAGAGGGTGAGTACGATCCGGCAGTGGATGTTTCCTACAAGGTGGTATCTCAGGAGATAATCCTGCGTGGACCTATAACCGACTTTAATGCCAATGGGTGCTCCATTACCAGTTTTTACATAACTCTCCCGAAATCACTCGTTTGGCTCTCGCTGAATGACAATATGCTCAGGTACTTGGATCTCTCCGAATGCAGCGCTTTGGCACAGTTGCAATGTGCTAATAATCAGCTTAAGGAGCTTAATCTACTGCAAAACGAATCGCTACAGCAACTCTTTGTCGACAATAACTATCTGACGGAACTTGATTTATCCGCTTGTACGTTGCTCTCGACGGTAAATTGTAGCGACAATCTACTCTCTTCGCTGGATCTTTCGGAGTGTCCGTATCTCAACCAGCTCTTTGTGTATTCCAATAGGTTTCGGGGAAAAGGTGTTGATGCCCTTATCGCTCATATGCCCAAGCTCTCAATCAATGATCAAAAAGGAGCGATTGTATTGCTCAGTACCATTGATCCGTGCGAGAAAAACTACTTTACAGAAGCGCAAACCGCAGTCATGAAGGAAAAAGGATGGACGCTTAAATGCCGTATGGACAAGGAGTATTACCAACCTTATCTCGATGAGTATGCTCACAACGGAACAGTTCCTCCCGGCGAACGTACGTCCGTTCTGCTTGAGGTTGGGGACGATATGCTCGATAAAAACATCTCTTTTGTCGTTACGGTACCGGAAGGCGAAACCATTAATATGGGTAAAGGCATTCAAGGGGAATGGCATAATGGTGAGCGCATATCCTATCTTGTTACGGGACCGATAATTGATATCACAGGGCATCATTTACGTGAAGTGACGGTGGATCACTGCGGTTTGAAGGTGGTAGACCTTACTTTGGCAAAATACATCACCGCTTTGGATTGTCGGAACAACATCATTGCTTTAATTACAGGTAGTGAAAACGCGGAGTTCAGGACGCTTCTTTGCAGCCAAAACCAGTTGTGCGATAAGGCGTTAGGCTCTCTTTTGATCGCATTACCCACCATAGCGGGCGAAAAGAAGCCGGGATTGCTCGGGATTTACGATGATAGTTTCCTGCCCGAAGGGAATCTTGTGAGCGACAAGCGGGTCAAAGAAGCAAAGGAAAAGGGATGGCAGGCATGCAAGTGGGATGCTAAAGACAATAAATGGATACCTTTTGAGGGAACACCGTCCGTAGCCGTTTCGGCAACAAAGGATGCTCCTTACAAAATACGTACCGATAACCGTGGAATCCACATTGACCCGCTGGGCAAAGAAGATCCGGGTGTATTGTCCGTTTATATGCTATCTGGAGAGCAAATCCGTCATATCCCTTTAACCCAAAGTGAGCAGTTTGTAGCACTTCCTTATGGTATATACATCTTGCAGATAGGTACATACGTCCGTAAGATCATAATAGAGTAAAAAACAATAACCCTAATTAATAACAATATAACTATGACACGAAAAAAACACTATTTGTTCATCTTTACGCTCTTAATCCTCCTCTGTGGCTGGACGATGGGCGTACAGGCTCGAACAGACCAACCGTTCAATGCGGTAAACTACATGCCTCCTCAATGGGGATCGGCTGCGCGCTACGTTGCATGGCTCCCTGACGGGGATCTCGATAATACTCTTATCCCAAAGGACTCTGGAAAACCTATATACCTAATGCAGCAACCACAGGAAAATATGGTTACCATTACATATACTGTGGATGAGGGTGCTACAATGAAAAGCGCCACGTACTACGATCGGAGCACCTATAATTACATAGCATTCCAAAGTGGTGGCAATATTCCCAAAGGAGTGGAAGTGGATTTTGAGGTTGAATTGCAAAAAGGCTATAAAGTGGACGTGTGGTATCTTAACAATCAACCCGTGGCAAGTACCAAGGGAAAGAAAACTTACACCTTCACCGTAAACGAAAATAGCACGATTCGTGTGGCAATAACGGCTACCCCCAAACAAAAGGTAACCTACTCCGCCGGTGCGGGAGGAAGCATAGAGGCGGCAATAATAGGCTCCCCCTTTGCTTCGGGAGACGAAGTGCCCGAAGGTTCGTATATCACTTTTACGGCAACTCCCGATGAGGAATTCGTGGTAGATAAGTGGCTAATTAACGGAAGTGAGAATCCAAAATATACAGGAAAGAGTTCAATCAATGAACGATTGGGCAGTGCTCCGCTGAAAGTAGAAGTACTTTTTAAACAAAACAGAGATTATACAGTTACTTACACAGCACAGAACGATTGGGGTACATTAGCGGCAACCTACAATAAACCTAACGGAGCTGAGGTAAATGTTACCTCGGGAATGCAGGTCCCCATAGGTACGGAGATATTCTTTACGGCTACTCCCAATGAGGGCTTTATTATAGATGGCTGGACTTGTAACGGTAATCCCGTGGATTCCTATAATGAAAAGCGTAGCTATAGTATCGTTGTTCGTGACGATGTTACTATTGTCGTAAATGCGCATCAAATACCAAAGTATGTGGTAACGTATAATAGTTCCGCCACAGGGGGAGCCGTGAAGGCTTATTATCAACAGTACACGCCGGTATTCCAGAAGATAGAAGTGCTCTCCGGAGCAGAGATAATCTCCGGTACGAGGGTAACCTTTGAAGCAACGCCTAAGGAGGGTTATTCCTTTAAGCATTGGATCGTTAACGGCACAAAAGTGGATAGTGATGAACATGAATCCGAGGAACAGCGTCGGATGACTATCGTTAAAATTACCTCCGTTACTACTGTTGAAGCTGTATTTACGAAGGATGAACCTACTTTTGTGGTAACCTATTCTGCCGGAGTGGGCGGAAGCCTTTCTGCCATATTAACCAAAGAAAAGACAGCTGTTAAGAGTGGCGATCGCTTACCTCAGTATAGCAATGTCACCTTTAAGGCAAAACCCGATAATGGTTATGTAGTGGATCAGTGGATGGTAGACGGACAAAACCAGCAGCTCTTTGCCGGAAAACCCGAATTGCAACGTACCGTTCGCAATGATATGAACGTTACGGTTTCCTTCAAAGCAGAAACGCCTAACAAGCAATGTACCATTAACTACACCAAAGATAACGAATGGGGCACACTCGTTGCCTATTACGATAAGCAAGGTGGTAGGGTAAATATCCAACCGGGCGAACAGGTGGAAGCAGGCTATATGATATCCTTCCGCGCTACCGTTAAGGAAGGATATACTATAGATCATTGGACCTATAATGGAGAAAAGACCCCAACGCCAAACCCCGAAATGCTTACCGTAAAAGCTACGGAAGATATGACTGTGGCGGTAGTATGCTCCAAAGTCGAGCCCTGCATCGTGATGTTTGATGATAATTTAGAAGGCGGTAAGATGAAAGCATATTATCTTAAAGACGAAGGATTCAGCGGATATAAAGAGGTCTATATTAAGTCTGGAGACGAAGTCCCCTCCGGTACCGAAATGACCTTTGAAGTTACGCTTAACGAAGGCTTTGAATTAGACCATTGGGAAGTAAATGACGAAAAGAAAGCATGCGACAAATACAATCCCCTTCGCCTTGCCAATCTCGTTATTACGGACAATACCTATGTACATCCCGTATATAAAGCCAAGCAAAAGCCTCAGTACAAGGTAAGCTTTACTGCTGACAACGAGTGGGGCTCGCTTAAAGCGTTCTACTACGATAAAGGCAAAAAATACGATGTAAGCCCGGAACAGACGGTTATTGAAGGCACTTTTGTGGAGTTTATTGCTACCCTCAAGGAGGATTATGTAATCGATTCCTGGACTTGCAACGGAGAACCTTTAGCCGCCGCCGATAATCTCAAGCCGGCAGTTACCGTTAAAGCGGATTCTCGCATAGAAGCTCAATATCACAAAATCGTGAAGTACGCCGTAAACTACGAGGCAACCTCCGAAAAAGGCTCTGTTAAGGCTACCTATCTGAAGAACACAAACTTCCAATACATAGCTACGCTCATTGCTTCTGGTGATATGCTCCCTGCGCAAACGAAAGTTACGTTCGAAGCGACTCCTCTGGAGGGATACGAATTCGATTACTGGACTTTGAACGGACAAAAGGCTGTTGAATCGGAAAAAACGAAGCTCGAAGGTACCAAAATGATTATCACTTTGGAGCAAAACGTAACTGTAGCTGCCTTCTTCAAAGGGGATGGTCCCAAGTCATACGGCATTGACATTGCAGGAATTCCGGTTACTTCCGCCAACGTTGAACAGCTCGATAGGCTGGAAGGCGTATCGGTAGGTGACGAAGGCTATATCCGCTATGATGCAGAGACACGCAAACTATCACTCAAGAATGTAACTCTGGAAGCCCCATCGGCCCTGCTTTTCGCTAAAAGTAACGATAACTTTACCGTGGAACTATCCGGAACCAACAACTTAACGGGACAGCTCTCCACGGAAAGCAATCTGACCATTATGGGACAGGGCAAGATGCTCGTTGCCAACGAGGAACGTTCCGGTATCTCCGTAGGTAGTGGAGCTTCGCTCGTGATAAAGGGCAAAGAGTGCTTTGTGGAGGTGAAAACCACTTCCGAAACCGGTGTGGGAGCCATTCACGGAGTGTGGAGTGCAGGATGCACGTTACGTATCGAAGATGCTTCTGTTAATGCCGAATCGGTTGTTTCCGGTACTGCGGAAGTGCCGTTCCCTTATGCAATTGGCGGATTTAAGCAGATAGAGCTTGTACGCGCCAAGGTTTCTGTTCCCGAAGAGGGTGTGGCCGGCAATCATTCCTTTACCTTCGGAGGCACGGACTACACCCTCGCGTTTGTACTTGACAAGGCGAACAAGCCGGCATCCTTGGTCAAGATAAATTACCGCACCGAAGCTTTGGATGCATGCAACAATGCTGCCTTTATCGCCTATCCCAATCCCTTTACAGACCGTATCGTCATAAAGGTGCCGGAACAAGCTGTGGGACAAACGGCATTCCTGACCAACATGCGCGGAGAAACAATGAAGCAGGTCAGGCTGCTTGATGCTACAACCGTTATTGATGCGGAATCCGTTCCCTCGGGAATCTATCTCCTACGCATAAACGAGTACACGCAACTGCTCGTCAAGGAATAACCCTAAGGGGCACATCTTAGCATTAGAGAAGGCAATGCGGGGGTATCTTCCGGATTGCCTTCTTCCTATTCTTGACCAGCTCGTTCCAGATGGAACGAGCTCTCCTGAGTACAGTATGAGAAAATATTCCCCTACGACTCCATAATAACCCTGTACCTTTTGCGCTACAGAGCTCCTTCTTTCACTTTCTCTTCCAACTCTTTGCCGATACCTTTGCGCTAATATCAATCTACCCATTCGTACCCATTCGGCCACTTAAACGTCCGTTGTCGGGGACTGCTTCCTATTCTCTTGATTGTTGCTTCGAGGCTTTACGACCATTGGTACGTACCTTTTCTACAAATCATTAAAAGGATTTATTGAGGATGTACATACAAAATGGTTGAGGGGATACGTATGTTTGTGTGATCGGAACTTATCGGAGTTTATCAAAACCTATCAGAGTTTATCGGGATGGATTGGTGGTGTTGGCGGCAATGCTCGGTAGGTGCCTTTGCTAAAGAATAAGGGAGGGCTTCCGGTGGAAGCTCTCCCTTGTACGATTAGATGCTGTGTAACCGACTATTACTTGCGGGCACCCGTGAATTGGATGTCGTCAAGTGTACGGTACCAAATATTGTTGAAAGAGCCACTGGCAACGAATACGCCCGTGATGGAACCATTTCCTCCTGGTCTTGCATCGCTTTTCCATGGTGCAAATTTGCTTGTTTCTGCAGAAATGCCTGAAGTTCCATCCGCTTCGCTCTTTTCAAGTTTGCCATGGAAAGTTCCTTTATCCGGCATGGGGTTATATACGCTCCCTTCCTTCCAACCGGAGAACTGCACGTCGCGAAGTGTAACTAAGCGGTTATTCATCTCTGTCCGACGGGCAAGGAGTTCTTCCGGAGTGTCAAATACGATAGGCTTAAGAACGAATTCTTCGTCAGTGATTACAAGATCGTTTATTGAAAGGCTGAGTTGCTGAGTCGAATTATAAAGAGTAAATGATTTGTCCTTCAGATTGATTGAGATAATCTTGTTCATCGGGATAGATTCATTCATCTCCTTTGTTGCCTTTTCTTTAAGCCGAACCATTACTCCCGCTTTACTATCGCCTAAATAGAGGTTAGATAAGCTGTTCATATTGTCCTTCCCACTGATACGCACAACACGAATTGTTACATCCTCTGTGACCGTTCCGGCACCGGGATATTTAGCTAGTATTGCAGCTAATCCACCATCTAATTCTTTATTGGGTTCTTCTGACTTTCCGGCCTGCTTGACGGTGAATGTGAAAGTCTTACTTTCTTCTCCACGTGTCTTTGTCGCAACGGTGTAAGTTATTGTGATAATGGCAGTCCTTTCAGTAGCAGTAGTATTTGCCTTTATGTCAAGCTTCAGATTTTCACCTTCTTTAGTAGCTACTACAGCACTTTCGTTAGAAGACTGTACGGTCCAGCTTGCTGCATTAGTAACGACAGGATAGTTTTTTGTAGCGGCTTCTGCGCCTACTTCCATAGTTTCGCCTGCTTGAATACCTGTGATAGTAAGCGTAGAGGAGGTTTTTTCGTCCGGAGTAAGTTCTCCATTGATAGGTTCAACGTCATTCCAGTCTGTGATCGTACCATTTAAGCCCGGCACCTCAACGAGAGACTCGCCTTGAAGCTTTAGTACAAATGAAATGCGCTTCCCATTAATAAACTCAGTATTTGCAGGAATGTTGTAGGAATATTGTTTACCAGCAATTGTAGCAATTATTTTACCATCGGATAGAGTTTGAGGTAATACGTAGGCATTGAATTGGGCCGGGGTTTTAGTGCTTTCACTAAGATTCATATCAGCCTGGGTATTGATGTTGCTGAACGAGCCGTTAGCTAATGCGAAAGTGCCTTTTGTATTGAACCCTTCAACCTTAATGGTAGCACCCGGAAGCGGGTTATTAGCTACGTCTCTTAGCTCTATACGGACAGCAGAGAGTACGTGACGGAAAGTGAGTACCAGCTGACCGATAGTTGCTGTACTATTTTTCTCTTTTAAATTATTGCTATAAAGCAGATCTAGTCCGGGCTGTTCGCCTGCTGTGTTAATGGTGATGGTTCTATCGGCAGATACGGGAGTGGCTTGTGGCCAAAAGGCGATAAAGTCCACTTTGGCTTCGTTCTTGGGGAAGAACATTTTGTCGGCATCTGTCGCAGCTTTAAATTGTTGCGTTCCATCACCACCGGTGGCAGTAGTATATACCTTATTGTCTGCGTAGAGTTGTTCGGGAGTGGCTTGATCAAGGGCTACTCCGGAGGCAACCATGTAAACCCCAATTTTATCGTTCGCTTCCCAAGTGGCATCATATGCCTTGAGAGGATTAGTGCGAATATTGGAGCTAAGTGTAATAGGTTGATCGCCAACCATGATTGTGTCGCGAGGGCATACTCCTTTGTCTGAATTACAAGACGAGAATGCAGCAACGACCGCTAATGCGGTTAGTGAAGTACGAAAGAATGATTTCATCATATTATATAGAATTGGTCTTCTTCTAATTCTCTTCTATCTATATTTGGTATTATTTATTCCGGCTACATAATTTGGGGAAGGTTAATCTCTCTAATTGATTACTCGATAGTATAATTTAGATGTGTTTACCCACCCTTCAATTGCAAATGTACATGATATAAATTAAATGTCGGTTACAAAGCTCTTCGAAAAGTCTCATTAGGTAGCTAACACGCTAATGTATTTCTCTTATTCTTACTCCTTATTATACCATCGCTTGATGAGTCTCATGGATTCAAAATTCTGTTGATGAATAATAATACGTACTTTTGTACAAGTAGGAAGTATGGGTATAAAGAGAAGCAAAGCGCTATCATGAATGTACATATCAATGAGGAGTGGAAAGAGCATCTTTGTAAAGAGTTTGATCGCTTTTATTTTCAAGAGCTTGTTTCCTTTGTAAAACACGCTTATGCAAGTGAAGAGTGTTATCCGCCCGGAAGGTATATTTTCCGTGCTTTTGATGAGACGCCTTTTAGTAGGGTAAAGGTGGTTATCTTAGGTCAGGATCCTTACCATACTCCTGGAGCAGCAGAAGGGTTAGCATTTTCAGTTCCTCAAGATAAGCCGATTCCACCCAGCCTACGCAACATATTGAGTGAGATTGAGAAGGATACGGGTAACCCTTCAATCATTGTAGGAGGTCATTTAGGCCCGTGGGCGCAGCAAGGGGTACTATTGCTTAATAGTACGCTTACCGTAGCGAAGGGACGAGCCGCCTCTCATGCCGGTCATGGCTGGGAGACTTTTACAGATGCTGCCATTAAGAGTCTGGCCACAGAGCGAAGTGGGTTGGTTTTTATGTTATGGGGGAGCTATGCGCAGCGTAAGATTGGCTTGATCCCAGAGGGACGGCACTTAATCCTATGTGCTCCACATCCCTCTCCGCTCTCTGCATCGCGAGGTTTTTTCGGGTGCAAGCACTTTACGCAAGCCAATCAATATTTAGTGGCACAGGGTAAAGAGGCTATTTGTTGGTAGATGTGCTTACTAATTGATTTATAGTGCGTTAGGAGAAATAGCAAGTGGGTTGAAAAAAGATATAGATGTTTCAAGTGAAAGATTAGAACCTTTTAGTTGAAACATCTATATGTTTTGATCAAAAGGTTCAGATAGTTTGAAAGAGAGGTTAATTCAAAATAATGTAGTACCTTTGCCGAGCTATATAATAAAGAGAAACGAATAGAACAAGAGTTAAATGGCAACTAAAATTAGATTGCAGCGCCACGGTCGGAAGGGATATCCCTTCTATCAGATTGTAGTGGCAGACAGCAGGGCTCCACGAGATGGAAAGTTTATTGAAAGGATAGGCACGTATAACCCCAATACCAATCCTGCTACAGTAGATTTGAAGTTCGATAGAGCTCTTTATTGGCTTACTGTAGGTGCACAACCTACCGATACTGCACGCAACATACTCTCTCGCGAGGGAGTGCTGCTGAAGAAGCATCTTTTAGGTGGTGTCCGGAAGGGCGCATTTGATGAAGCTGTGGCAGAGCAACGCTTTGAAGCTTGGAAAGAAAAGCGTCAGCAGCGTTTAGATACAGTACGTAGTAAGGACGAAGCAGCTAAGCGTGAAGAAGAAAAGAAGCGTTTGGCAGCTGAAGAAGAGATAAACAGAAAGAACGAGGAACTAATCGCTGAGCGCAAGCGCGCAGAAGAAAAGGCGAAGGAGGAAGAAGAGGCAGCAAAGCGTGCTGCTGAAGCCGAAGCACTTAGTGCTGAGGTAGCTCCTGCAGAAGAACCGGCAGCAGCTCCTGAGGCTGAAGCTACTGAAGCTACTGAAGCTTAAAAAAGAAGAGTAAGCAGACCCATTCCTCTGCTTCTGTTTTGTAATATGAATTAAGCGAGACCCTTGCTTTTGTAGCGAGGGTCTCTTTTTTAATAGTATGTCACAAGAAGATCCTTCTCCTCAGAGCGGTACATCTCAAAATATAGTAGAGATAACCCATGATGGAGCTATTGGCTATCGGGCATGGCGCTTTCCCTCCGGCTTAAGGCTTATTTATCGTCCGGACGATGAGCCTGTTGCCTACATGGGTTATATAGTGGCAGTCGGATCAGGCAATGACCCAATGCATTACCATGGAATGGCACACTTTATAGAGCATATGCTTTTCAAGGGGACCAAACTTCGTTCTGCGCGGGCTATTATTAATCGCATGGAAGAGGTTGGGGCGGACTTTAATGCCTACACAACCAAGGAGGAAACCTTTATCTACACAGCTGCCCTTGCTGAGCATGCGCCTCGAGTGATTCAACTTATGACAGACGTAGTTAAGCACAGTACATTTCCACTCGAAGAGATGGCCAAAGAGAAAAATGTAATTCTCGAAGAGCTGAATAGCTATAAGGACACTCCTTCTGAGATGATATTCGATGAATTTGAAAATCTACTTTTCCATGCCACTCCTTTGGGGCATAATATATTAGGTACGGAGCGTTCTCTTGAGCGTATTACCAGAGAGGCGGCTCTGAACTTTATGAGTCAATACTATCGAACAGAGAGAATGGTTTTCTGTATTAGAGGAAAAGTCCAATTGGATGCACTGTTTGATTATCTTCTCAAAGAATTTCCCCCATCAGTACAGAATAGGACTTTGCAGAAGCAGCAAGAAATTCGTGTTAAGCCAATGCTTCGGGAGCGAGTAACTCATCGCTTCAATACGCATCAGGTGCATCGTGTAATGGGCTGTGAGGCTTACTCTTTATACGATAAACGCAGTTATGCATTGGCTTTACTAAATAACATTTTGGGAGGACGGGGAATGAATGCACGTCTTAACTTGATTCTCCGCGAAGATTTAGGGGTCGTTTACTCAGTAGAAAGTAACTACTCTCCCTATGCAACTACCGGTTGTTTTTCCATCTATTTCGGTGCTGCTAAAGAGCATTTAGAAGAAGCTACGGAGCGAGTGTGGAAAGAGCTGAGACGATTTATTAATGAACCAATCGAGGAGTCTGATTTACGAGCGGCATGCAGGCAAATAATGGGACAGATGGCCGTAGCGGAAGATAATCGCGAGAATGCTTTCTTGGTCATGGGAAAAAGCTTTATGCTCTATAATCGTTATGAGTCAAGAGAAGAAGTGGCTGCACATTATGCCGCTGTGTCGGCTGACGATATTGTTCAAGTGGCAAAAGAGCTATTTGGTGCTAACAAAATGCTTACTCTGACTTATCGATAATCTCCTAATTAGTGACCTTCGTATGAAATTCTCTCTGCGCAATCTTACTATTTACTATCATTTTTTGAACCTATCCTTCAAGTTTCAATGAACACAACTACTAGATAACTACATACAATATGAAGCTTCCTAAAGACTATCTTTATACCTTAGAAATGAAAGTGCGTGATTACGAATGCGATTTACAGGGGGTGGTGAATAATGCGAATTATCTGCATTACATGGAGCATACCCGGCATGAGTTTTTACTTACTTTGGACGAGGATTTTGAGTCACTTCACAAAGATGGAATTGATCTCTTTGTCAGACGAGTTGAGGTGACTTATTTGCGTTCCTTAAGGAGTGGGGACCAATTTGTAAGCGGGCTTACTATGAGGCGAAGTGGAGCTAAATTGTGCTTTCAGCAAGATATATTTCTAACAGATGGCACCCCCATTTCCAAGGGAATTGTAGAAGCTGTAGCTGTAGTAAATGGAACTATCTCAAGAGGTGAAATATTTGATCGATTAGTTGAGGTAGCAATACGTAAAGAAGGTGTAGCGGATTAATTTATAATTCTTCTTACCTTTGCTTTGTAAGAAGGACATAAAAAGCTAATTCTATTCAGATGCAGTACTTTTACTATGTAAACGGCAGTCAGTATGGACCCGTTAGTTTGGATATTCTAAGGCAAAGAGGGATAACTTCCGACACTTTGGTGTGGAGAGAGGGACTAAGCACATGGGTAAAAGCTGGTGAGCTTCCGGAGCTAAGCAGTCTTTTCCAAAATAACAATGCCTCAGTGCAGCCTCCCTTCCCCCAGCAATCCTATACTCAATATAATAATGCAAGTAGTGCGCAGTCTTACAATACACTACAGAACAAACCGATCAAGCCGGAGAATTATTTGGTTTGGGCCATATTGAGCACTATATTTTGCTTTTTCCCCTTTGGTATTGTGGCTATTGTGATGGCTGCCGGAGTAGATGATGCCTATAATAGGGGTGACTATGAGGCTGCACAGCAGAAGAGTAAGAAAGCACGTATGTGGGCTATGTGGAGTGCTTTGACAAATGTAATTGTTCTGGTTGTCTACCTCATTGTGATCTTTTTTACTGTTTCCGGCGTGGCTCTGTTCGGAGCTGCTAATCTATAAGAAATACTCAATTAGAACTTCAAATAAACATTATATATGGAATATTATTACAATCAAGGAGGGCAACCTGTAGGACCCGTAGACTTAGATGCTCTTCGGAGCGTTGGCTTGACTCCGAATACCCTTGTATGGCATGAGGGAATGACAGATTGGCAGCAAGCATGTGAATTGCCTGAATTGGCAGATCTCTTTCCTCAAGCTCCCGTTAATCCTATTCAGTCTAATTTCCCTCCGACTCCTCAGCAACCTCCTATGCCACAAGCGCAGATGACTCCTTCTAATGAGCCAATGCCTCCAACTTACTTGGTATGGGCCATCCTTACAACGATACTTTGCTTTTGGCCGTTAGGTATAGCTGCCATAATTAATGCGTCAGGGGTTAGTTCCGCTTTTTCAAGAGGGGATATAGAGACCGCTAAACGTAGAAGTAAAAATGCAAAGCTCTTCTCTATATGGACTGCTGTGATAGGTTTTGTGCTTGCAGTAGTACTCTTTATCGTATGGTACACTGTGATAGTAAACTTAGGGGGAAACAATATTGACTTAGAGGAATTGTACGACCTTTAATGATAACTGAATCACCTTTCTAATGGGTTTCTAAGCTCATTCCTTTCCCGAAAAATGCTTACTAGTAGGTCGATTAGGAGAGTCCTTTGCAGTGCTTTTGTGGTCTTATTATTGGGTTCTGCACTATCGGCACAACGCATCGTATTAGGGCACATTGACGCTAGACGATACATGAAAGGTGATGGGGTAGCGGTATTGCTTAATAAACTGCCTGCTACTGATATGGAGTTTCTTTCCCTATATGCACAGATGGGAACTCGGACTGAAGGGATGCCATCGCTACTTATGGCATCCCTCTCTATATATCCAGCAGAGCCATCTCAGAGTCTGAAAGCTCTTGCTAACGCCAACGTATTGGAAGGTGCTTGTCCTTCTTTGCGTATTATACGTGGAGATGATCACTATTACCGTATTCTGCACTTTTCTAATGCGTAAATTCTCTCCTATATATTCCTCAACTTATCTCAGAGTATAGAAACAAATATGAAATCAAGGCTAATACTTCCATTCTTTATCTCGCTTTCTCTCTTCACTCTTTCACAAGTTGCTACTGCACAGAGTGTGAGGAAGCAGACACAAGTTGCTATCGTGTCAGTGAATGATGTTCATGCAGAGATGCAACGTTTTCCCCGCTTTGCCTACATAGTAGACAGCTTGCGAACTATTTATCCGGATTTATTGCTATTCAGTGCAGGGGATTTACAGAGTGGAAATCCGATTAATGATCAATATAAGCCCAAAGGGTATCCTATTATTGCTCTAATGAATGCATTGGGCTTCAACCTTTCTGCGGTAGGTAATCATGAATTTGATGTAGGGCCTGAGCGATTTGCAGAGATTACTAAAGAGGCTACGTTCCCTTTTCTGAGCGCAAATATCTTCCCCTCAAAGGAGTGGAAAGGTCATATAAAGCCTTATACAATACTAACCCTCTCTAATGGAATCAAGGTTGCCGTATTTGGAGGAGTTGAAATTGGTAGTGGAGGAATACCCTCTACTCATCCTGCTCGCGTAAAAGACTTCTCATTTCGTCCTATGCGAGAAATGGTAGAGCAATTTAGACCGCTTAAAGATTCTGCTAACTTGGTAGTGATGCTTACGCACCTAGGAGTGGAAGAGGATAAGTATATAGCTTCCCTAAACCCTTGGATTGACTTGATCGTTGGAGGGCATTCGCATACCTATATAAACGGCAAACTAGAAGTTAATGGAGTGGCTATCACTCAATCTCAGAATAAGCTCAAGCACTGTGCACTTACTTTGGTGACTTTGGATGAAAGTGGAAAGCCAATTGATATAAAAATTCACTCTTTTGAGATTGATCAAGCACAAGGACAGGAGAGTGCTATTTATCGCTTGGCAGTAGATCTTTTTGGGAATAATCCTATCTTTCAAGAAAAGCTTTCACAGGCAGAAGACCATTTTACTAATCCAACGGAATTGGGCTATCTAATGTGCGATGCTATGCGTGAAGAAGCAGAGGCGGATTTTGCATTTCATAATCACGGAGGAGTGCGTTCGTCTAATCTATTAAAGGGTCCTATATCAGTATTGGATGTGTATACGATGGATCCTTTCGGTAATGAACTTATGAAAGTAGAGCTAAGTGTAGAGGAAATTAAATCTTTCCTGCGCTATTGTTGGATCCGCGAAGGAGAAAAACCTATGCTTTGCTCCGGTGTGAAAATAGCTTATACCATCTCTAAAGATAGAAAGCTAACCTCTATTGAGCTATACACTCCTGATGGTAAGCTTCTTGATAACAATAGACGTTACAAGGTCGCTTATAACTCTTATATTGATGCTTCCTATCCCTTTGATCATGTCCAGCCGGCATCTTCAGTAGGGTGTACTTCAGCAGACGCATTAATACATTATTTGCGGCGTCAGAAAAGCGTTCCCTCTTATAGAGGACAGCTACGTTATAGGGTATCTATGGAAATGGAGTAGATGCAGCGTAATGGTTGGGAACGACTATCTTTGCATCATAATGAGAACTATTTAAATCAATGGCAGACTCAATCAATAGAAAAAATAGGATAAAACTTAAAAGGCGAATAAGTCCAAAGTATCAATCTTTTATCCTATTCCTATTAGGAGCGGTCGTGATTCTTTTCTTTGCGCCACGAGAACATAAGTTTATGTATACCTTCGTGGAGGGCAAGCCTTGGCAGTATGAACTGCTAACTGCTCCCTATAGCTTCCCCATCTATAAGCCAACTGAGCAACTTGAGATGGAGCAGGATAGCGTGCGTAATTCAATTAGTCCTTATTATACACTTGATGCACAGATCGCTGAAGAAATGCTTGAAAAGTGGGAAACTGACTATCAAAGCATTTGGCATACTACGGTAGATGAGAGCTATTATCAGTATGTAAAGCATGAGCTGACTGCACTTTACGAAAGAGGGGTTATAACGGATGAAGAATTAACCAAGATAAGAGATGAAAATACTCTTCGTGAGGTTAATTTAATGGTAGGAAATACCGTTCAAGAAGGGCATCCAATAGGATTGTTTTACAATATCAAAGAAGCTTATCTCGCTATTACTAAGGAGGATGTACCCGATAATTTAGATCCTGCTAATATTGCTGCTCTGAACGTAGCCAACTACTTAAAACCGAATGTGATACCCAATGAGGTAATGCAGGCTCGCGTGCTTCAAGAGGAGATACGAAATATTCCAAACTCAACCGGTGTAGTACAAGCCGGCCAACGTATTGTAGATAAGGGAGAGATTGTAGATGCTTATACCTACAACGTACTTAACTCTTTCAAGAAGGTGTATGAGTCACGAACAGGAGCCGATACGGTTCAGATTGGACGTTTCGTGGGTACGTTCATTATTGTTGCGTTGTTGTTAGTATCCATTTGGCTTTTTATCCTCTCCTTTGTGCCTGTCTTATTGGTAAGGCTCAAGAATACTCTTTTCATCGTTTTGGGGCTTGTCCTCTTTGTGGTGCTTACCGAGCTGGCCGTATCGCTATCCCTCTTTAGTGTGTACGTGATCCCTTACGTGATCTTTATTATCCTGCTACGTACCTTTTTACATTCTCGTACTGCTTTCTTTATACACGTTGTAACGGTACTTACCTCTGCTTTATTTGTCCCATTTCCATTGGATTTTATTTTGCTACAAGTGACTGCCGGAATGGCTTCTTTGTTTAGCTTGAAGAGCCTTACCTCCAGAGCACAGCTTATTAAAGCAACTTTTCTTGTATTCATTTCTTATGTAGTTGTTTCGTTAGCTATCTCCATTATGCAGAATGGAGAATTTGAGGCAGGCGACTGGGAAAACCTGCTTTATTTCGGAATAAACCTCATATTCTTGATGTTTACCTATACACTTGTATACCCTGTAGAAAAGCTCTTTGGCTACGTTTCGAATATTAGTTTGGTTGAGATGAGCGATGTCAACACACCACTTCTTAGACAGCTCTCCGAACGGGCACCCGGCACATTCCAGCACTCTATGCAAGTGTCTATTTTAGCCACGGAGGCAGCGCAGCGTATAGGAGCGGATGTGCAACTGACTCGTACCGGAGCCTTATACCATGATATTGGCAAAATGCTCAATCCTTCTTTCTTTACTGAGAATCAAGGTGGTACTAATCCTCATGATGACTTAGACTATAAAGAGAGTGCCGCTATCATTATTGCACATGTGACAGATGGTGAGAAAATGGCAGAAAAGAACAATCTCCCCAAAGCCATTAAGGACTTTATACTCACCCACCATGGTTGTGGAGTTGCTAAGTATTTCTATACGAGATACTACAATGAGCATCCGGAGGAGACCCCTGATCCTAAGCCCTTCTCTTATCCCGGTCCAAATCCCTTTACTAAAGAGACCGGTATCCTTATGCTTGCCGATGCTTGTGAAGCAGCAAGTCGTAGTTTAGGTGACTACAACGAAGATACTATAACAGAGCTTGTCAATCGTATAGTTGACGGTATTATTGAGTCTCGCTTACTTGATGAAACTCCTCTTTCCTTCAAAGATATCACACAGATTAAGCAGGTCTTCATTGAAAAGCTACAGACTATATACCACGCACGTATTGCCTATCCCAAGATGAATTACCAAGAAGGGGAAGCGGTGCGGTCTGCTGTAGAAGAGAACTCTGAGAATGAATAAATTATCGATTACTGTGTAATGGTTAGCGGCATACCAATTTATTTTGTAGGCTTTATGGGATCGGGTAAAAGTACCGTCGGTCGGAAAGTAGCTGCAGGACTTGGCTACAACTTTATAGATACGGATCTGTATATAGTTAATCGTTTTAGAAAGAGTGTAGACGAAATATTTCTTCACGAAGGTGAAGCAACCTTCCGAAAGCGTGAGTTTGCCATTATGGAGGAAATAGCGGGTATGCCCCAGACAGTAATTGCGACCGGAGGAGGATTGCCCTGCTACAATAATCTTATGGAAGTGCTCAATGAAACCGGATATACTGTCTATCTACAGCGCACACCTGAGGAGCTAGCGGTTCGTTTAGAGAAATGTAAGCGAACCCGCCCTGCTATTAAGGCATTGTCAAGTGATGAAATATTTCCCTTTGTTCAACAAGAGTTAGCCAAGCGAGAGAGTGTTTATAGTCAAGCCCAGCTGTCACTCCCCATATTGAAGATTATTCCGGACGATGATGAGGATAAGTTAGTATCCTTCATATTGCATCATCTCGATAGTATTGGCGAGATTCTCTAACCATTCTATCTTAATATAAGTTCATTAAAGGTATCTTGATTTGGAGATGCCTTTTTTCTTTCAGCTCATAATTCTTGTGTCTTGCTTTCAAATCTAGAGGCGTAAGAGATACTACGATTAGGAGTTTACTGCCATAGAAAAAGGTAGGCTAATCGATATACTCAATCAGCCTACCAAGGGCTTTACATCAACGGCGGGTGAACCAATACCATCTTCTGCCCTCACCGGCAAAGATATGAAACATCTTTCACTCCAAAGCGACCTGAGACAAAAAAGCAGACGAAGCTTGGAAAGCATTAGGCAATCCGATAAGTGCGCAGCAGCACGATGCGTACTGGAGTACACGGACGGCTAGTATGCAGCTTTACGCAGTGTGTGATAGGGATGGTAGAGTAGTGAAAAAGGTTTGTATACAGTATGAAGCAGCTTCTGCACCCTTATAATTCATTGTACCTGTTGGAGGTATGCTCTGCTTAAATTATACTACTATTTGACCGAAATGCTAATTTGGTATAGTTATTGCTTATAAGAAAGTGAAGTTGAAAAGTAAACATTAATAAGAAAGGAATGATTATGAGTTTGATCAAAAGAAATAACGAAAGTGGTTTAAGTAATAGAAGTAATTACGATTGGTTTGGAGATGATTTTTTTGATTCCTTCTGGGGAGATAACTTTTTCCCTAAAGGGATGATGAAGACGCACAACACACTCTTTCCTGCGATGAATGTTGTAGAGGGAGATAAAAACTACAAGGTGGAAATAGCTGTACCGGGTGCTAAGAAAGAGGATATAAAGATAGATCTTGATGAAAATAATGTCTTAGAGGTATCTTTTAGTGCTCAAAAGGAGAATGAACAAGAGAAAGAGTTTGAGAATGGAACAAATCGACCGGTAAAGTATCTCTGTCGTGAATTCTCTCACCAGAGCTTTGTAAAGCGTATTGCATTACCTGAAGAGATAAAACGTGAGGATATTGCAGCTTCGTTTGACAATGGGGTACTTGAAGTATTGATTCCAAAGAGGGAGCCGGAAGTGCAAAAGATAGAAAGTAGAAGTATAGAGATTAAGTAAGTAACTAAGCATTTAATAGCTTAGAGGCAAATAAAGGAGCTCTCGGGAACTTCCCCGAGGGCTCTTTTTTTGATACCCCGATAATGTATTTCTCTAATTCAGCTATTGCTGCTTTTTCCTTCAGTGTAAATTGCAAAAACCCTATAGGGTATTTATGGAAACCCTATAGGGTATTTGCAGAAACCCTATAGCCTTTTTGGGAAAAAGTATAAGTGTTTTGTGAGAGAACTATGATGAAAGAATGGAATTTTATCGTACTCTTTAACAAAACATAATAGGGCATCGTTTCCGTTGTAATGTGCAAAGCAGATAATAATGGGTGGGGTATAATACCGAAAGTAAATGCCGGCTTTCTATTCTCGCATTAAAAGCGTATCTTTGTGGTAGAAGGAAGTAACAAATTTCTAAACCTCGACAAATCGACATGAACAAAGAACAACTCGCGAAAATGAAGCAAGGAAAAGGCTTCATCGCTGCACTTGACCAAAGTGGAGGCTCAACGCCTAAGGCCCTTAGAACGTATGGTATTGAGGCTGATCAATACAACGGAGATGAAGAAATGTTTAAGCTCGTTCACGAGATGAGAACGCGTATGATGACTTCTCCTGCATTCAAGGGAGATCGCATCATTGGTGTAATCTTGTTTGAGCGTACCATGCGCGATAAAGTGGAAGGAATGCCAACGGCTGACTACGTGTGGGAAAAGAAAGGCATTGTTCCTTTCCTTAAGGTAGATAAAGGTCTACAAGAGGAAAAGAATGGTGTTCAGCTGATGAAGGACTTCCCCGGCTTGGAAGAACTTCTTGCCGATGGTGTCAAGTATCATGTATTTGGTACTAAGATGCGTAGCTTCATCAAGTCGGCTAATAAAGAAGGTATTAAAGCTATCGTAGATCAGCAATTTGAGTGGGCTGAGCGGATTCTGAAAGCAGGTCTTGTACCTATTATTGAGCCTGAAGTGGACATTCATGCAACTGATAAAAAGGAAGCAGAAGTAATCCTTAGAGATGAATTGAAGCGTCATCTTGACAAAGTGAGTGCCCCTGTAATCTTTAAGCTGAGCATACCTACAGAAGCAAATTTCTATGAAGAGTTGATCTCTCATCCCAATCTAATTCGCATGGTAGCTCTCTCAGGGGGGTATACCCGCGAAGATGCTAACAAGAAGTTAGCGGCTAATCATGGTATGATTGCTTCTTTCTCGCGTGCTCTGTGCGAGGGACTAAAGGCAAGCCAGACAGATGATGAGTT
This sequence comes from uncultured Bacteroidales bacterium, assembly GCA_947290775.1. Classification (GTDB taxonomy): domain Bacteria; phylum Bacteroidota; class Bacteroidia; order Bacteroidales; family Porphyromonadaceae; genus Porphyromonas; species Porphyromonas miyakawae. The sequence goes on from CAMYPM010000003.1 coordinate 78,225, forward strand.
TAATAAGCTATTTGCTGATTCTATAGAGTCGGTGTATGAGGCTTCTATCAAGTAATAAAGCGATAAGCAAGTTTTATAATGAAAGTGGAGTACTGACGCGGTACTCCACTTTTTTATTACGACCTAACAACGCAATAGGTCATATAAGTATAAATAAAATGGTGGAAGCGCTTGCCCGCACAAAACGGACCGGCTTACTTAGCCATTATGGACTTTATTTAACCGTTAGTATCTCATCCCAGCGTGTAGAGTAACGAGGCGATACGTTTTTATGGTTGGTAACTTTTTCCAAAGTATTAGTAATGGCAGATGCAGGCATAAGAGCGTTCTTACCGAATTGATTTCGTAGTGTATCAATCGTCTTTGAAAGTCTATTAGCCGCTTGCTCTACTTCGTGAGAAACAAAAAGATTGGTATTTGTACCTTCCGGTACCAAGTGGGTATATATAATACCGCATTGCTTATATGGAATTCTTTCTTTGAAAATAGAGGTCAAGGCAGAGCGGAGTAGGGGGGCAATGATGCTAAGCGAATTAGTGGGATTATCAAATTGAATTTCAATCATACGGGCCTCTCCTTTGTATCGTTCGTCAAATCGACTGGGAGAAATGAATAGGGAGCATCTTGTCGCAGATAGTCCCTGCTTCCGTAATTCTGTAGTACAGAGATCTGCAAAATGTATAATCAGAGAGAGTAGCGGATCAAACTCTGTGAGGGGTATGGCTAACGAGCGAGAGTGTGATATAGAGGCACGGGGTCGCTCTCTTTTTAATGGAATAACTCTCTGACCAAGAAGCTCTAAGCGGGTTTGTTCCCCTTGGATAGTCATATTCTTTAGCACCCACTCACTTCTCAGTTGCGTAAAATCGTAGGCATTAAGAATTCCCTTAACCATAAGACGAGCTGTGTGACGCCGGCCAATTCCCCATACATCTCCTATGGGTACCTGCTGAAGAATTGCCTTGCATTCTGTCGCGTCAGTAAGTACCTTTACCCCTCCTAACTCAATGTGCTTTTTAGCTTCTTTAGAGGCTATTTTAGCAAGAGTTTTTGTGTGGGCAATTCCTATACTTACTGGAATGCCGATCCCTTTCAGAATACGTTTGCGTAGTGCACGAGCTTCTTCTTCTGCCTGGGGAAGCTGTGGCATCATCACGAAGCACTCATCAATAGAATATATCTCTTGCTCCGGAAAATGCTCTGCTATTAGCGTCATGATGCGAAGAGATAAATCACCGTAGAGTTCGTAATTCGAAGAGCGTACGATTACATTATGTGCTTTGATTATCGGAGACGCTTTAAATAGAGGTATTCCCATAGGAATCCCAAGTTGTTTAGCCTCTTCGGATCTGGCTATGACGCAGCCGTCATTATTAGACAATACAACAACGGGAAGGTTGTTCAATTCGGGATGAAAGACCCGTTCGCATGACACGAAGAAGTTATTGCAATCAATGAGCCCTATCATAGAGTGCCGGTGCTCTTGCAGACAATTATCTAACTTTGTGAATGCAATAAGTTACAACTCCCCAAATAAAGAGATCGTCCCCTTCTACCACTTCTATTTTCTCAAACTCTTTGTTGGCAGGAACGAGGTAAAGGACACCGTTAATGTGTTGTAGACGCTTGACAGTGAATTCGTTATTAAGACAACAAATGACCACATCCCCCTCTTGGGGATCAAGGTCTCTATCCACCACAAGGATATCTTTGTCTAATATATTGGCCTCTTCCATAGAGTTCCCATCCACTCTGGCAAGGAAAGTAGTCGCAGGATGATGAATAAGCTCTTCGTTAAGGTTAATGCCAATCTCTTCCACATCCGGAGCCGGTGTGGGAAATCCGGCTTTGACTCCGCCATCTACAAGAGGGAGTATCTGCTGCTCAATGGAATTGTCAGATAATGGATAAACCCTTATCATACTATTCTTTTCTTAAGAACGTGCGAATAGCGTCAGCAACTTCTATAACCGCTCTATCTAAGTTGTCATTGATAATAGCAATATCAAAGCGTGGTGCAAGGCTTAATTCATAAGCTGCACGGCTTAGTCGCTGCTCAATTACCTCTGCCGAGTCAGTAGCTCTATTTATTAAGCGTTCACGCAGTATCTCTAAGGAAGGCGGCTCCAAGAAAATAGCAAATGCTGTGGCTCCAAATCGCTCTTTGATGCTTAGCGCACCCTCGACATCAATATCCAAAAGGAGATTCCTATTTGCCTCTGAAATACGAACCAGCTCGCTATGCAACGTGCCATAAAAACGCCCCGGATAAACTTCTACACACTCAATGAATCCCCCTTCATTACGGAGCGTTTGTAAGCGTTCCTCAGAGAGAAAGTAGTAGTCAACTCCGTCTTGTTCGCCTATACGAGGCGGCCTATTAGTAGCAGATATAGAAAAGCTGAGATTCAGTGTAGGATCATCTATAATGCGGGAAATGACTGTACTCTTTCCTGTTCCACTGGGCGCTGATATGATGATGATTTTTGGTTGAGTATCTGCCATGAGTATTAAAGTACGTTGAGAATCTGCTCTTTAATTTGCTCTAAATAATCCTTCATGCGAACCACCTTGTGTTGCATAGTACTCTCGTTGCTCTTTGAACCTAACGTATTGATCTCACGTCCCATTTCTTGTGCAATAAAGCCAAGCTTTTTCCCAACCCCTTGAGCAATATTACTATTGATTGTCTCGGTAAAATATGCAATATGTTTAGCAAGACGGTTTACCTCTTCGTTTACATCAAGCTTCTCAATATAATAGATAAGCTCTTGTTCTAAACGCCCTTTATCATACTCCACTACTCCTTCTGTGAGAGAGAGAGCTTCGCTCAGTTTTTCCCGAATATTAGTGATGCGTTGCGGAGCTAAAGCTACAGTCTCAATACGCTCTTGCTCAATAGCGTGCAGATTATCCATTAAGATCTTCTCAAGCATCTTACCCTCACTTGCTCTGAAAGCATTAACGCCTTGTAAAGCCTCCTCAGTAAGCTGTTGAATAAGCTGTTCCTCCTCAGGTGTCATTTCTTTGTATTGTGTTTCTTCGCGAGGGAGAATAACTCCGGGCATAGAGAGCAACTTAATAAAGAAAGGATCTTGTACAGTCAACCCAAGTTTCATTGCCGCTCTTTGGCATTCCTCATTATAAGAGGTTAAGCAAGTCATATCAATTAGCTTGCTCATTGGGGAGGGAGTGTCTGTTGATATATCCGAGATATTTAGTGCAACCTCTATTCGCCCTCTTGTAAGTGCTTGTACAACTGTGGCTCTAATAACAGATTCCAGGTCCTTATAGGACTGAGGCAAGCGGATAGTTATATCCGCCTGCTTGCTGTTGAGAGTTTTTATAGTGAGCGTGTAGCTCTTGTTGTCCAAGGTAGCCGTGGCTGTACCAAAGCCTGTCATGGAGCTTATCATATCAATTACAGATCTTTGCCGTGGCAGTTCTTATATTTTTTCCCACTTCCGCAAGGGCATGGGTCATTGCGGCCGATTTTTTTCTCTGCTATGATTGGCTGCTGCTTAACAGGCGCATTACCACCGGCACTCTGAGAGGCAGTGCGTTGCATTTGTCGCGACTCTTCCAATACGTCATCCTTACGAGTACTATATCGGCTCATATCGCTTCTGCGTTCAGGAGCAGCTTCGCGAACATTTACATTCTGTTCACCGCTTCCTTGATCCGGCATGGGAATATGTGCACGCATCAGAATAGAGGCAGTCTTTCTGTTCATGGTTTCTACCATGTTCTTAAATAGTTCGTAGCTTTCAAGCTTATAAATGAGTAGAGGATCTTTGTTCTCATAAGCAGCACTTTGTACAGAGTTGCGCAGTTCATCCATTTCCCGCAAGTGCTCTTTCCACGCCTCATCAATCGTATAGAGAGAAATGCTCTTCTCAATATCTTTGAGTAGTGCACGCCCCTCTGTTTCATCTGATTCCTTAAGGTTAGTCGCAATGTTGTAGGCACGCTTGCCATCGGTAATGGGTACAATGATACGCTCAAACTTATCTCCACGCTGCTCTCGCACCTGATGTATAATAGGATAGGCAATAGCAGCAATGGTATCAAGCTTTCTCTTATAAGATGCATAGACCTGATCAAATACATCCGCTGCTAATACGTCCGCCTTTGTCTTATGGAATTGCTCTTCACTTATTGAGCTTTCAACAGCGAGTGTGCTGAGCATCTCATGTTTGAAGGTTTCAAAGTCATCGGCTTCTTTATTTTTTTCTACAATTTGCTCTGTGACGTCATAGAGAGTGTTGAGTGTATCCAATCCAATACGTTCTCCCATCAATGCATGGCGACGACGTGTATAGATCACTTCACGTTGTGAATTCATTACGTCATCGTACTCGAGCAATCGCTTACGAATACCAAAGTTATTCTCTTCAACCTTCTTTTGGGCTCGTTCAACATTCTTAGAGAGCATTTTATTTTCCAATACATCTCCCTCCTTGAAGCCCATTCTATCCATCAAGCCAGCTATTCGATCACTGGCAAAAAGGCGCATCAAATGGTCTTCTAATGAGATAAAGAAGACGGATGAACCCGGGTCTCCCTGACGTCCGCTTCGTCCTCGCAACTGACGGTCTACTCGGCGTGACTCATGACGCTCTGTGCCTATGATAGCTAAACCACCGGCATCACGAACTTCTTGAGATAGCTTGATGTCCGTACCACGGCCGGCCATGTTGGTGGCTATGGTTACTGTTCCCTTCTTTCCTGCTTCTGCTACGATCTCTGCCTCCTTCTGATGTAATTTAGCATTCAATACATTGTGAGGAATCTTCTTAAGAGAAAGCATCTTGCTGAGCAATTCACTGATCTCCACGGAGGTAGTACCTACCAATACAGGACGTCCTTCGTTAATCAAGCTTTCTATCTCATCGATGACAGCTTTGTACTTCTCACGAGCTGTTTTGTAGATACGGTCATTCATATCCTTTCGAATAACCGGCTTGTTGGTAGGAATAACGACCACATCAAGTTTGTATATGTCCCAGAATTCACCTGCTTCCGTCTCGGCTGTACCGGTCATTCCTGCGAGCTTATGATACATACGGAAATAGTTCTGAAGCGTAATAGTAGCAAATGTTTGCGTAGCTGCTTCTACTTTAACTCGCTCCTTTGCCTCAATTGCCTGATGTAACCCATCGGAATAGCGGCGCCCTTCCATTATACGGCCGGTCTGTTCATCAACAATCATCACTTTATTGTCAATGACTACATACTGGTCATCCTTTTCAAATAATGCGTAGGCCTTGAAAAGCTGGTTGACTGTGTGTACGCGCTCACTCTTGATAGCATAATCAGTAACTATCTCATCTCTTTTTTCTGCTTTTGCTTCTGGAGTAAGTGCTTCAGCATCGAGCATAGAGAGCTGTGAAGCTATGTCAGGCAATACGAAGAATTGCGAATCTTGTGTACCTCGAGAAAGGAATTCCTGCCCTAAGTCTGTCAAATTGATGCTTTGCATCTTTTCATCAATCACAAAGTACAAAGGATCAGTTACAATATGCATTTGGCGCATATTGTCTTGCATGTAGAGTTCCTCTGTTTTGAGCATTGTGCTCTTGACGCCAGGTTCACTGAGATACTTGATTAAAGCTTTATTCTTAGGAAGTCCCTTGTATGATCTAAATAAAAGTAGAGCTCCCTCTTCTTGCTCCTTCTTATCTGTGCTCTGCATCTTTTTCTTTGCGTCAATTAAGAGTTGACTGCAAAGTTTGCGCTGCGCCTCTACTACCTTCTCTACATTAGGAAGATAGGTCTCAAAAAGTTGCTCTTCACCTTTTGGGGTGGGTCCTGAGATAATCAACGGAGTTCGCGCATCATCAATGAGCACAGAGTCAACCTCATCGACAATTGCATAGTTATGCTTCCGCTGAACTAAATCGGAGGGAGACACTGCCATATTATCACGCAAGTAGTCGAAGCCAAACTCATTGTTTGTACCAAAGGTTATATCTGCATTATAGGCAGTACGACGCCCATCCGAGTTGGGTTTATGGTTGTCAATACAGTCTACCGTGAGTCCATGGAACATGTAGAGAGGCCCCATCCACTCAGCATCTCGTTTGGAAAGATAATCATTTACGGTTACCACATGAACCCCTCGTCCGGTAAGTGCATTAAGGAATACCGGCAGGGTAGCGACGAGTGTTTTTCCTTCTCCGGTGGCCATCTCTGCGATCTTTCCTTTATGAAGAACTACACCTCCGATGAGCTGTACATCGTAGTGAACCATGTCCCATATAATCTCATTACCTCCTGCCATCCAGTGGTTTTGGTAGATGGCCTGATCTCCTTCAATAGTGACAAAGTCCTTCGTAGCAGCTAATTTTTTATCTTGTTCGTTTGCCTGAACAATGATATGCTCGTTTTCCTTAAAGCGACGAGCTGTATCCTTCATTATAGCAAATGCTTCAGGAAGTATTTCATCGAGGATCTCCTCATTCTTGTCTAATATTTCTTCCCTTAGTTTATCTATATGCTTCCAAGCCTCGTCACGTTGCTCTAAATTGAGCTCTTCGAGACCCTCCTTAAGCTTTTCTATTTCGTCTACCTTATCTTGCGTATAGTCAGCGATACGTTTGCGTAGTGCATCGGTGCGGGCTCGCAATTCATCATTGGAGAGTTTTTCTATAGTAGGATATATTTCCTTGATTTTAGTCACGTATGGAGTAACCTCTTTAAGGTCACGTTGTGATTTGTTTCCAAATACTTTGGATAAGAATTGGGTCAATGCCATTGTTTCTTTTATTTAGTGCTTACAAGAAGCAAAGTTAGGTCATTTTTAGTTATTAGTGAGCAATACTGCTTTCATCACCCTATGAAGTAGTGCTTTACGCATGTCGTTGCTTTTTTATCCTTAATCGAGGTGTTGTGCGTGGTAACAACTTATTGTAACGAGATACCCAAAAAGATATAAGTAGTAAAGCTACTGACAGCATATAAAGAGAGGGACTGAAGTGCTGTCCCGTACTCCACGAGAGGACTAAGAGAAAGAGTAATTGTAGCAATATATTTATATAATGGTACAAATGTGCGACGAGGCTATTGCGGAAGAAAAGCAACAGGGGTAGTCCCAAAAAGACGTGGAGCGGATGAATGCTTACTAATGTCCAATTTGGAGCTGTTAGTGGGTGTAGCGATATTACTGTTAGGAAGAAGGTAAGACAGCCGGCTAATCCCATAACACCCAGCATAATTGCACTCCATGTACGCATGAAATAAGCTTTCCCTCGCGCAGTAAGTGCTCCAATGAGGGTTATAAGCAGTAGATAAAGGCATACTGCAAAGGGTTGAAATACCCATGGAGTACTTTTGAGTGGTTCCTGCTCCTTTAGCTCTGGATAGGTTTGCTCGGCTATTACTGCCTGACGCACTTTTCCTGCTGTATCCTCAAACTGTGCCTCTCTAATAATATTTCTCATGTAGATTGGAAGGAATAGCTGATCATGAGCTTCAATTGGTGTATCAGCCGGTTTGCCTAATACCATATCCGTCCCAAACTTAAGCCACGGACGCTGTTTGCTGCTTTGGTCAACCATGGTGCGGCGTGTAGTGGTGGGGGTATTTTTGGGTAGGATAAGTCTTCCTTGTAACGATTTCTCTAAGAGAACAATAGGTCGGGTAGCGCAGTTATCAAAAACGAAGTCATAGTGGTAAAAACGATTCTCCGGCTTGAGATTCTCTTCTACTAAAGAGAGAAAGTGCTCTGCCTCTTCTTGAGATAGATTAAGCACCAATTCGCTTACTTCACAGCCATCAGAGGTATAGTTGTATATGTATTGCTCTGTAGGTTGCTCTGCCAGCATGTAGTCTGTACTTGTACCTGCTACAAAGCGTCGTATAAATCCGGGCGCCTCAAAGTCAAAAATACCCCAATTGTATACACGGTCTTGCCCATCGCTACTAACCACTCTCACTGCTGCATGCCCATAGATAGTCCAAATATGCTCTTCCAGAGAGGGAACTACAAGCAAGCTTATGGTGTGTCGAACCGGCTGTGAAAGCGTATCGGCTGCTGCGGCCTCGTGCGGCAATATGTTTTCTCCTTTGCTCCATTTAGGAAGTATACAACTCAGCATACTCCATAGCACTATTACAACGAGGTGCCTAATTTTTATTTTGTTCATTTAGCAATTCTTCTTTTCCCCTTTTACTTAAAAAATAGTTTGGCATATACCGATGCCATCCGTTCCCGTGAGAGTTTTTAGCTTCTCTCTTTGAGCCCTATTTGGATAGCGGAATTTACTGCACAAAAGTCCATTGATAAGCTCCTATTACGAAAGGAAAGTACAAGGGTTGTTATTGTTGTTCACTCAGTGTGTGACAAACGCATCTTTGGCATTTGACATTATTCTTATTCTACCTCAAAAGTAACCATAAATAATGTATTGACAAAGGGATACTTTGTACGATACGAGTACTCTCTTGATGGGGCCAGCTCACTCATCCGGTAAGGTCATTTTTTTCGAATAGTGTACACACAGATCACGCTCCCTATCTATATTTCATTATTCCTATGATCAATATTATATTTCAACCCATATTGCTCCGAAAAAAACATCTGTATCTTTTGATTTACTTATCAATACCTTTTGAACAATAGATCTATATCTTTCATTTGAAACATCTATACCTTTTAATTCCTTTGCTTAATATCTTTTTCCTACCGATATAAGTATACATTAACTTACGCGTATGTACGAAAGTAGTCTGCTTTGTGAGGTTCAAGGGGAGCGGAAATTTTGTCATGTTAAAGTCTTTCTCTATCTTTGCACCACTGTTTAGAGAACAGTTGCTGCAAAATGCAGTAAAATGGTGGTCGTAGCTCAGCTGGCAGAGTCCCAGATTGTGGTTCTGGTTGTCGTGGGTTCGAGCCCCACCGGCCACCCGGGAGAGTTAGAGGTAAGTGAAGAGGAGGAAATGATCATGTATTCATGCCATTACCTCCTCTTTTTTGCATATGTGCGATAAGGATAGTTATTACTCGATAGCTGAAGAGAGTGAAGCTCGCTATACGATTCAGCGTAGTCGCTTCATCGGTTTTGCCCATCCTGTGCGAAGTGAAGAGGAAGGAAAATCTATTATTGCTGTCTACCAAAAGCGATTCTTTGATGCTACACACGTAGCATGGGCTTACGCAATAGGAATTGATAGAGAGCCCAATAGGGCCAATGATGATGGAGAGCCTTCCGGTACAGCAGGGCGGCCTATTTATGGCGCCATCCTGTCACAGAATGTCAGTGACGTTGTTGTCTTGGTTGTTCGCTACTTTGGTGGGGTTAAATTGGGCACGTCCGGATTAATCAGTGCTTATGGAGAATGTGCTAAAATGGCATTAGAGAGTGCTTCCAAGAAGGAAATCATACTTAAAGAGCAGCTCTCCATACGCTTCAATCCCGAGTTAACCGGCATCGTGATGAACCGAGTGCATAATGCGGGCGGAGAGATAATAGCTCACGGTTATGCGGATGGGCTGTCTCTGCTTGAAATAAGGCTTAGACGGAGTGAGGTCGGCCGGTTGAAATCTGATTTAGGCGCCCTTTACGGAGTCTTTTTCGACGAATAGATTCTCTTCCGGCAAGCATCGGAAACTCTTTCTATGGTATTGAGTCAGTCCATATCTGGCGATAGCTGCACGATGCTCTTTGGTGGGATATCCGGCATTATGCTCCCAGCCGTATTGGGGATACTCGATAGCTAAACGATCCATGTACTCATCACGGTGTGTCTTAGCAAGAATAGAAGCTGCAGCAATAGGAAGAAGTGTGGCATCCCCTTTGACAATACATCGATGAGGAATACTCGGATATGGGGTAAAGCGATTGCCATCAATAAGCAGTCTGTCAGGAATTTGCTGCAAGGCTTGAATCGCACGATGCATTGCTAAAAATGAAGCATGCAGTATATTGATGCGATCAATTTCCTCTTGTGTGGCTACTCCTACGGCCCATGCAATAGCCTCTTGCTCGATTAAGGTCCTCAGCTTATTTCGCTGATGCTTGGTAAGTTGCTTAGAGTCATTGATGCCGGGGAGAGCAATTTCAGGATTCCATATGACAGCAGCTGCATATACATCCCCAACCAAGGCCCCTCTACCGGCTTCATCGCATCCGGCTTCTAACAAGCCATCATTAATGAAATAGGGTGCCAGCATCAGCGACGTAATATTTTTACGGCACGTTGAACGGCTTGAATAAGTTTGTCCACCTCTTCCTCTGTATTATAAATGCCCATAGAGGCTCTCAGCGTAGCGGTTACTGAGCAAGCATTCATAAGAGGTTCGGCACAGTGATGGCCACTTCGTAGAGCAAAACCTAACTCATCTAAAAGAATTCCCAAATCGTAGGGATGGACGCCATCACATACAAAAGTGACCACAGCCTCTTTACAGGGAGCCGATCCAAGGATTCTGATACCCTCAATTGTCTCCAAACCATCGGTTAGCTTATGGAGTAGTAATTGCTCGTGCTGGGAGATAGTATCAAATCCTATGCGGTTGATGAAGTCCACAGCTTTAGCTAATGCGACAGAGGATACGAAGTCGGGAGTGCCGGCCTCAAACTTATAGGGTAGTGGAGCAAAAGTGGTGCGCTCAGTTGTGACCTTGTCGATCATTTCTCCTCCAAAGAAGAAGGGCGGCATCTCTTCTAACAATTTTCTTTTCCCATAAAGAACGCCTATTCCTGTTGGTCCGTACATCTTGTGGCCCGAAAATGCATAAAAATCGGCATCAATCTCTTTTACATTCACTGCCCTGTGTGCGATTGCCTGAGCTCCATCTACTACGACAAAAGCTCCGGCTTCATGTGCCTCTGCTACTAATTCCTTCACCGGATTTACTGTGCCCAGTACGTTACTCACATGGGCAATAGCTACTATCTTAGGATGGTCTGAAAGCGCCTTTGTAAAGGCCTTGCGATCTATTTCTCCCGTTTCCGTGAGAGAAACCACATGCAAATGCGCATTCTTACGAAGAGCCAACTGCTGCCAAGGAACAAAATTGGAATGATGCTCCATCAGCGTGGTCACGAGACTATCCCCTTGCTTTAGAAGCATATCACCAAACGAATAAGCAATCATGTTGAGAGAGGCAGTAGTACCGGAAGTAAAGATGATCTCTTCCGGAGAAGCTCCAATCCAGTTAGCAATGGTTTTACGAGCATTTTCGTGGTGCTCGGTAGCTTCTCGGCTCATCCTATAGGTGCCGCGATGAACATTTGCGTTGCAGAAGCGATATGCCTCTGAAATAGAATCAATAACACAAGCCGGCTTTTGTGTTGTGGCTGCACTATCGAAATAAATAAACGATTCCTGTGATCCGTTATTGAATATGGGGAACTCCCTTCTGATTTTTTCTATTTTGCTCAGGTCCATTATGTATTTATTCAGCCTTGGTAGAGGTATCCTTACGGATGGCAAAAGTAGTGAATTCCCTTTTCTTTTACTATCTTTGCAGCGCACGCAACGAAAGTGGCGTGTCGCAAGGGGCGTTAGCTCATCTGGCTAGAGCGCGACACTGGCAGTGTCGAGGTGATCGGTTCGAGTCCGATACGCTCCACTCCTTTTCTCATTACTGTTTTTATTCCCTATTATCTTTTCCGCTGTTTACTTCGCTGCTGAGCTCTGCGTTCTTTCTCGCGTTGCCGTTGCTGCTCTTTGCGTAATCGCTCTTTCTTTTCTCTTTCCTTTTTACGTGCTTTAAGCTGCTCTTCACGCTCTTTTTTTGCTCTCTTCAGGGCCTCCTGACGCTCCCTTTTCGCTTTTCGTTCCGCTTTTATACGCTCTTGACGTAGCTTGCGTACATCTTCATATTTAATAGGAGTTTCGGCTATGGTAGTGCTATCAGTGAGCATAATAGCACTATCTACTATAGCACTATCTACTATAGCACTATCCACCACTCCTGTGGAAATAGTTACGGAGTCTACGGGGAGAGGGAGTTTTTTATTTCTTGAGGTGGTAGAGTCCTGGGGTAGTGGAAGCGGTTCAATCGGCTTAACTTCCTTGTGAACCTCATTAGGCTGATCAGGTAATTCTCTAACTGTATCTTTTGGCCTATCTGTAGTAGGCTCTGCGTTACTATTTCCTTCCTCTTTGAGGATTCGCTGTTCGGCATAATGCTCTAACGGGATAGCCGCTTCCGGTAGGGAGGTAATTAGTGTATCGGCTAAATAGTTAATGTAATGTGGTAGAGAAAGTCCCGCTTTAATCTTTTGCAGATTATCCTCACTGATGGGAAGCAATAGGGCATTATCGGACAACTCTTTCATGAAACCGTCCGGAGAGTAGGCTTTACGCATATAGCTTCTCATAATCGTCTTATCAGGTATAGGAGCTATATCAATGAGAAGATAGTCGGCATGCTCCTCAAGCTTTAAGTCCATTATATAATCTGTATAATGCGCAAAATTGAATGTAGCAATAGTAAATAGAAGGGCATTACGCTCAATCTCTGGTGAAGCTATGAGTAATGCATGGTACTTATCGGTTTCAAATGAGTGGGAGAAAGTAAGACTATCCACTGCAAACTCATTATCTCCGGTGCCAAAGATTGATGAGTAGTCTAACCCTGAGTAGCCTCCGGGAACCAACGTTCGTCCGGCTTTAAGTCCGGCAAGCATTTCTTGAGCTATGAGTGCAGTTTCGTCCTTACTGTACTCACTAACGAGAGCCGTTAGCTTCTCTGAAAAGTTATTTGCATTTCCTTTTAAGGCATAGGCAAGTCCTTGTAAAAATAGCGCCTTGGGTTTTAGTTCAGTTAATGGATATGTGCTTATCAATGAGTCGAGAGTCGTTAGTACAGAAGAGGCATCTCCTCGGAAATAGGCATCGTAAGCATGTTGATAGAGCTCATTCTCTCTATCTTCTTGTTGCTTGAGAGAGAGAAGGTAATCAGGACTCGCTACTTTTTTAGTCAGTACTTCGTTGGGGTAGTACTTGATCATCATATTGCGCCACTTCATCGCTTCCTCCGCTTTATTGATTCGCTCGCAAATCATATAAAGAGTATAATAAACTCGGAATCGATTTTCATAATCCGGATAACGCCTGAGCAGGTCTTCATAAGTGTGTATAGCCGGTTCAAAGAGCTCCATTTCCTCGTTTAGGATAGCACCTGCCTCGGATAGATCTTTTTGTATAATAGCATCACTTGCCGTAATAGCCTCTTCCGAAAAAGGAAGCTGTGCAAGGTAGTACTCTCGTTTTGTTGGGTCTTGTGAGGCTTCTTGCTCTTCCTCTGTAGGGGTATTGCTAACCTCTGTAGCTGTACTGTCATCTCCTTGAGTAGGCTGTGAAGTGCTTTCCAGTGTAGAGAAGCCCTTCCCGGGTACCAGCTGCTTATTACGTCGCTGCCAATCATCTTCTAATGCACGGCTTCCCCATTTCTTTTTGAATAGGGTCTTTCCTCTTTCGATTAGTTGAGGATTGTAGAAATAGAATGAATTATCATTGATTGTACCGGCAGGAGGGAGGATTTCCTCGGTACCCCTCTCTCCCATCTGTTCATTGAAGCTTTGCGAACGTGATTGTTGCTCTTCCATTTGGGCCGTTCGCTTAGACTCACGCTGTTCCTTTTTGTATGCAGTAATGGCACTGTCAATGATGCGAAAGCGCTCTTGCTCCGGCATAGAAGCTAAAGAGCGCAAACTATCCTGCTCCCTTACACTGCGAAAGTGTATCGCGAGCTTATCAAGCTGTTTGCTTAGCGTTGAGAGCGTGTCATAACGTTCAAAGTTATGATCCAGAGCTCCCATTCCTAAAGAAAGCATCTCTTGGGCTGCGATAAAGTCATTTTGTGCTAAATATATCTCTGCTAAAGTAATTGCATTGAGTGCGTAAGCGTGCTTTTGTTCGGTACTATGTTCTATTCCAAAGGAAAAAGCTTCGATCGCTTTAATGGTATCTCTTGCTTCAAGCAGAAGCATTCCTTTCGTATAAGATACTCTGTCGACAACTGTTTTATAGCGCCCATTGTGCTGCATACTCTTCAGCTGGCGAAGGGCATTCTGTTTGTTCGATGCCGCATCAATACCGATTATATTCAGTCGGGCGGCTACCTCGGCTTCGAAAGGAGGAGCAGCGGAAATAACCTTCTTGAAGGAGTGCTTTGCCTCACTATTTCGTCCGCACTCTTGCTGTATTTGTCCCAATAGGAAGCGCAGTCGTATTCGGGTGAGCTTATCCTTCTCATATTTGATTGCACGTTTCAGCGGTTCTATTGCCTCTGAAGGATCGTCCTTAGTAAGGGCTACATCTGCCAATGCCTTTGCATACAGCCCTTTTTGCTTTCGAGTATCCTCCGATGATACTGTCGCAAGGGTGCGCTCTGCATCCGGCACCCAACCTAATGCAATATAACATCGAGACTGCCAAAGACGTGCTATGGCACGAATATTCGGTTCGTCTCGATACAAACGAGCCATATAGGAAAAGGTAGCCATAGCATCTAAGAAGTCCCCATTGTAGTACTGAGACTTACCTACCAGTATCCAAGCATTGTAGATAAATGTATTGTATTCTTTCTTTCGATAAAAAGCTGTATTAGCTTGTCTTTTACCTCTCGGTTGCTTAGGCTTTGTACGAATAGAGTGCATACGTATAGCCTTTCTGCCCTTCTCTAAAGCCCCATCAAAGGCTCCTCCCGAAGTGGTTTTCTCCTCTGCGGCTTTAGTTTGCAGGGGTTCCATAGAGAGACGCTCTGTATAGGTTTCGTTGTAGTTCTGAAGAAGTGTCGTGTAGCTTTGATCGAAGGCGGTTGCTCCATTGTAGTAAACGTTATAGCGTGTAGTGAAGTTATGATAGAAACGAGTTGAAGCAGTGTTATTTTGTACAGAGCAACCTATGCCGAATGAGAGCAGCAAAATAAACAACAGAGAGAAAGCAAGGTAGGCTAAATGTTTCATCTCGCACTATAGCTCCGTTTGAGTCGCCTTTTCTATCGTTGTCTTAAGTTGTATGGGAAGCGCAATGCCCCTTTTGGATATACTAGCCAGCCAGTCAAGCCTCTCCTCTGGTCGTAGAGTTTCAAATACCTCACGAAACTCCTCGGCCTCTTCATCTTTGTATTGGGTAGAGGTACGTCCTTTGTATAGATCTAACTCCTCATCATCATAGTACACGATGTTGGATTTCTTTATTGGCTTGTGGTGCTCCGTGCAACAATCTCCCCCTACACAAGTAGAGCAGGGCGTTGAGGGAGTTGGCTTTTGTCCCCACGATTCAATACTTTCGTCAAGGTCGTGGAGATGCAAGGTGCGTTGTCCTCTCCGCTTGGCTTTAACTTGCCAGTAGTAGATGAACAGTGCTAATAGCACAATACCGGGCAAGAAGGTAATAAGACTCTTCCAAATCATGTTTCAAAGTTAATCAATTGAGGCTATGTAGTAAAGCCAACTTGTCGGGCTATTGTATAAAAAGAGAGGAAACTCTTGCTCACAACTTCAGGTTCAAGGATAATAGTCTCTCTTTCGGTAGCTACCGTGAGGATAGTTGCTGCCATAGCGATGCGGTGATCGCCTATAGGATCAATATGAATCGGACCTTTTGGCGCACTCCATTGACCTTCGAAGCTAAGGCTGTCCGAGTCGTGCGTCACTTTGTAGCCGAATGCAGCGGCTAAGTCCACAAGGCTCTCAAATCGATCACTTTCTTTGTGTGCGAGCCGTGTTAATCCAGAGAGTTTAAACTGCTTATGCTGACCTAATAGGGCAGCTAAATAGGCAGGCGCTAAGTCGGGGCATTCATCCAACTGAAACTGCAGTTTACTTGCTATAGGTAGTTCTCTATCGCGCTGTAGGAGTATGCCATCCTTTCCGAAAATAGTTACTACGCCCAGTTGGTAGAAATCGTATGCAATTCGTTTATCCCCCTGAAGATCACCGCACTTGTAGCCCTCCAATAGTAGAGTAGTAGGGCCCTTTTCTTGAGCTACCCATCCGTATAGATAGGAGGCTGCAGACCAGTCTCGCTCCGGACAGAGGAGCATTTGTCGTAGTGTTACAGCATTGTAGGATGAAGGCTGAATGATCAGGCCGCTACTCCCTTCTTTTATTTTTCCTCCTGCTTTGCACATAAGAGCTTGGGTTAAAGCTAAATAGCTGCCTGATAGAGCTTCCGTAGGCTGAGAGAGGGTAAGCGATTCGGATAAGTAGGGGGCGATAAGCAAGATTGCAGAGCGGAACTGGCTTGTATCACGGTCTATTTCATCGTCCAATACCCCTCCGCTGAGTGGCTTTTTTGCAGGAAATACGGTTACTTCGATTCCTTTGTCTGATTTATGCCAATGAATACAGGCACCCCATTCATTGAGTTGGTTAATTAGGGGAAGAATGGGTCTTTGTGCAAGTCTGCCGCTTGTCTCAAAATGGATAGGTCGATTCGTTTTCAGAGAAGCAATGGCTATCATAAAGCGCCAAACAGCCCCTGATGCACCTACAAATATGGTGTTACTTTCTCCATCAAGTAGAGACAGTACTGCTTGTTGCATCAGAGCTACGTCATCGCAACCTTTCAGGCCGGGAGACCATTCTCTGAGGGAAGAAATAGAGCCTTCCAAAGCCATCATGCCCATTACGCGAATGAGATAGCTTTTGCTATAGGGCATAGAGGAAATAAAGATTGGAACTTCTATGCAACACTGCCTTTTCTTATATTGAGTGGGCAACTTATACTTCATATTTACATTCCCTAATGCTTAGTCTTATAACGGATGAATAGGGTCGTTTGTTGTAACTAAGTTGTCTACGAGGTAGCAAAATAATATCGTGACCAAACGAAAATTACATCACGTAGAAAAAAATTTTTCTACGTGAACAAAAAGATTTTTCATCACGAAGAAAAATTTTTTTGTACGTGACCTAATTTGGCCGAGTACAGAGGAGATTGAAGTATCACCTAATTTGGAGCCGTCTACAAATAGGAAAGACGTATAATAGAGTGGAGTGGTTTCGTGATAGGCTGAGCGTGTATTCTCCCCTCCTTCAAAAAAAGAGAGGGAGCCACTTACGTAGTACCCTCTCTAAGTATAAATGCAATTTCGATACAGAAAGTCAAGTCCGAAGGTTTGAGGCTAAATGAATCGCCAATCCCAATGCAAGAAAACTCAATGTTAAGGACAAGAAGACATATCCTAAAGCTTGTAGCCAAGCGCCATTCTTTAGAAGTGTAACTGTGTCCATTGAGAATGTACTGAAAGTGGTGAATCCCCCACACAGACCCACAGCGAGTAGAAGTCGTATAGAGTTATCTCGGTGAATAGGTGCCGAATAGCGTGTCGCAATCCAACCCAGAAGAAATGATCCTACAACATTAACCAACAAAGTAGCAGTCCGACCATGCCATCCCAAGCTACCTGCAACTGCCGTTACTCCGTAGCGCAACAAGGCACCTACACCTCCTCCAATGAAAACGAATAGTATCGAGAGCATTTAGTTAGCTTACTTCCAAGGCGTATAAGTAAGCGTACACTCTATGCGACGCGGAGCAATAGACTGGAATAAGTTCCGTCCTAAAGAAGAGAAGAGGAAAGCGCGGCGCTCATTGTTGGTGATGTTACGTATGCACGCACTTAATGTGAAATGCCCCTTAGTCACGGAGGCTTGTGCTCCGAGGACTACATTAAAAGGTTCTTTGAGATCCTCTTTCGTACTCCAATAGATAGAGCCGGTGCCATTTAAATCTGCTCCAATGCTCCAACTGCTGATAAAGGCACTTGGCTTAAGTCTGTGCGTATAGTTAGCGCGTAGCGAAAGGGTATGTGCAGGTACATATGGAATTTTCACTTCGTAGGCTGGATTAGACTCTCTCTCCGGAATGCGTAAGCGAGCGTGGGTGTAGCCATAATCAGCAGCCAACAATAAAGAGGATATAGGCTTGTACACCAAACTTACTTCTGCACCAAGATATTTCCCCGTTCCATAGTTAGTCTGCTGTCTACCAAGGCCTGAGGCCACAAAGTCGGTAAGCTGTAGATCTGACGTACGAGTAGCAAAGAGTGCCACATCAAATTGTAAGCGTTTGTTGAATAGGAGACTATTGAATCCAAGTTCTAGGTTATTGCTCCGTTCTGGCTTGTAGCTCAAGCGTTCACTCAGATCCGGCTGTGGGGCTGCAGGTTTATGCATTAGTGCAGATACAATATCGGTCACTTGTCGCCCTTGTAACACTTCAGCAAAGGCCTGTTCGTTGTAGCCACCGGCTTTATATCCTTGTGAATAGGAGAAGTAGGTCGTCACATTCGGAGTACAGCTATACTGAAGAGCAACCTTAGGCGAGCCCTGTACGAATGTTCGATGCAGCTTGCCGTTTAGCTGAGTTGGGGCTGAAAAGGGCTTTTTATTACCATCCTTATCTACGAGATCAAATGAAAGCGCCATGCCCGTGTCGTAGTCTAAGGCTAAGCGATCAATTCCAAGATGCATACCTAAGGTTAAGGTTAGACCACGAAGGGTAAAGAGATCATTGAGTGCATATTGTGCATAGATAGATCCGCCTAACTCAGGCTTTTTAAAAGAAAGGTCCACTCCCTGTGGTGCATCGGTGCGCAGTACTAAGCGAGCAGGCATTGGCAGCTTATCATTCAGTTTATTAAACTGAGGAGCAAACATACCTTTCAAAGCATCTATTCCAAATGTGATGGGAGAATTAAGATCTACCCCTTTGTAATAGGCAAATGCGCCTGTGGATAACTGATGTCGGTTGTCCTTACTGTGCCACTTGAAAAGGGCTTCAGCTGTAGTGGCAAAAGCCTTTTGACGCTGTTGAACCGTAAATAAATTCCGAGGAGAGTAGTCTTGGTCCATCTGCATCTTATCCGTAAGATACTCGCCACTTAATGCTAAGTTGAAAGAGGTCTGCTCACGTTGACGAAGCCATAGCAAACGCATTGAAGCTATACCACGCTCATAATTGGAGGGAGCATTGAGTGCAAGTGGTTCCATAACATCCTTTTCTGCATTGTAGGGACGATATGGGAAGGCGCCTTGATCCACCCAATTGCCATAGAGCTGAAAAGAGAGATTGTCAATTACATTGGGATGCCAGCCGACTTTTAATAAGATAGAGAGGTCTTTTTCAGAATCGGCAGGTTTACCTGTTACACTATTTGTCCAATACCCTTTACGAAAGCTTCCCTTGGTCGCTATACTGTGTGCAACTCGTGGGTTATATACAAAAGAAGTGGCAGTTTGAAAAGCAAAGAGCCCCGGATATCCACCGGTTATACTGTACTGCTCTAAACGACGATCAAAAGGCGAATAGGTACGCACGTTAATAATACCTCCTAATGCATTGCGCCCATAAAGTGTGCCTTGAGGTCCACGGAGCACTTCTATTGAATGTATCATGGGAGTGGAAAAAAGCAGTCCATTGCGGTTCATCTGAGGAACTCCATCTACGTAGACTCCTATAGACTGTCCTCCATAACGTGAGCCGACTCCTCTAATATAAAAAGCACTTGAAGCCGCTGAGCCATATTCGGGAATATGAAGATTAGGGACTATAGCAGAAAGATCCCTTACATTACGAAAGCCACTCTGCTCCAGTACGGTGGGGTTTATATAAGTACGTGCTGTGGGGAGTGAGCGCTCTGCATTCGTTTCTCGAGACGGAGATGTGACTACAACCTCACCAAGACGTACAGTAGCAAGAGAATCTCTCGTCTCGGCTGCGGATTGCGCATGAATGAGAGAAGGAGAGAAGCTACAAGCAATTGCTACGGTTAGTAGTTTTTCTAACTTGAACATTGTGTTTTTGATTATATTTTAGGGATGAAAGTATGAGTGCCAAAAGAAGTCTGTACTGATTTAGTACAGACTTCTTAGTTGCTAACCAATGAGGCAAATGGTTACTTATTTACTATTTCGTAAGTATCGGAGGCTATCATCAGCTCCTCGTCTGTCGGTACAACGAGTACCTTAACGCGACTATTTGGAGTGCTGATTACTGCTTCTGTACCATGCACAGAAGCATTGAGTTTCTTATCAATTTCTATGCCCATGAACTCCATATTATCACATACAAACTCACGAGTAGAAACTTGATTTTCACCTACGCCACCTGCAAATACCAAGATATCCAATCCGCCCATAGCAGCAGCAAGAGCACCTAAATATTTGCGGATCTGATAGTCATACATCTTTAGTGCTAACTTAGCGCGCTCGTTTCCTTGTGATATGGCTTCTTCTATTTCACGCATATCGGAAGAAACCCCGCTAACGCCAACTACACCGCTCTTCTTATATATAACATCCGACAACTCATCGTAGCTCATCCCTGCTTCCTTACCAAGGAAAAGAAGCGCGCCTGCATCTAAGTTACCGCTGCGCGTTCCCATAATAAGTCCTTCCATAGTAGTCATACCAAGGGATGTGTCAAGAACCTTACCATTGACTATGGCATTCATAGAAGCTCCGTTACCAATATGGGCAGTAACTATCTTAGAGTGATTGAAATCTATACCGGTTATTTCACAAGCACGTTTGCTAATATAGCGATGGCTGGTACCGTGGAATCCATACTTACGAATACCATACTTTTCGCAGTATTCATAGGGAAGCGCATAGCGATACACATACTCCGGCATAGATTGCTGGAATGCTGTATCAAAGACTCCTACTTGTGGCACTTTAGGCAACAATTCCGTTACAGCACGAACTCCACTTACCGTAGCCGGATTGTGCAAAGGGGCAAGATTAGTAAAGGCATTTACATCGTTGATAACATCTTCAGTAATTAAAGTGCTGGTACTATAGCGATCACCACCGTGTACCAAACGATGACCAACTGCTCCTATTTCATCCAAACTCTTTAGGCAGCCATACTCCTTGCTTAGCATAGTCTGAAGGATGAAGTCTATAGCTGCAGTATGCTCATTAAGTGGCTTCTCAAGGATAACCTTTTCTCCATTGGGCAACTTTACCTTTAAGAAGCTTCCCTTGAGCCCCAATTTCTCAACTTGACCTTGTGCAACGACAGTACCTTCCGGCATGTCTATGAGTTTATACTTTACAGAGCTACTTCCGCAGTTAAGTACTAATATTTTCATGTCTGTTCTTCCTGTAGATGATTATTACTTCTTATTGGATTTCTTGAGTGAAATAGCCTGATTAGCTGTCATAGCTACGAGATTATAAATATCTATAGCAGCACAACCACGACTCAAATCATTCACCGGAGCACCCATACCTTGGAATACAGGACCAATAGTTGTTGCTCCACCAAGACGCTCTACCATCTTATAAGCTATATTACCTACTTCCAGAGAGGGGAATACAAGTACGTTGGCACGACCGGCAACTTTACTATTAGGTGCCTTAAGCTTTCCAATAGACTCTACTAATGCAGCATCTGCTTGGAGTTCACCATCAATAGCCAAATTCGGTGCCATTTCCTTTGCAATGCGTGTGGCTTCTACTACCTTATCTACGTCATCTCCCTTGCCGCTGCCTAAAGTTGAGTAGCTCAAGAGGGCAACACGAGGATCTATGCCACATACATCACGAGCAGTCTCTGCAGAACATACCGCTATCTCAGCCATTTCTTGTGCTGTAGGACGTGGGGTAACAGCTACATCAGCTACAAGTACAAAACCATTATCTCCGTAGGGGCTATTCGTCAGAAGAAGGAAAGCCCCACTTACACACTTGATCCCGGGTTTCGTTTTAATGATTTGCAGGGCAGGGCGAAGCACATCCTTCGTATAACTAATGGCACCGGCTACAAAGCCATCAGCATCTCCGGCCTTCACCATTAAGCAACCATAGTAAAGAGGATCGTTTACAAGCTTTTCAGCTTCCTCACGAGTCAATCCTTTGCTCTTGCGAAGTTCAACGAGCAGATCTACATAGCTTGCTCGCTTTTTACTATCTACCGGATTGATAATTTCGCTCTTTTCAATGTTAGTCAGACCCAATTCCTTTGCCTTTGCGATGATTTCATCGTGCTTGCCTAATAGGATAGGACGAACTACTTTGTCCGCAATAAGTTTGTCAGCAGCCGTAAGGGTACGAGGTTCTGTCCCTTCGGGTAGCACGATCCGTTGCATATCTTCCTTAGCTCGTGCTATTATTTGATCCATCAATTCCATAAGTATATCCTTTTGATTAATTATTCAGTCCAAAATGCTTTATACAATAACAATAAAAACACTCTGTCAAACTACGCTATATTAGTTATGCAGCATATTCAACAGAGTGCCTTTCGTAATCCGATTCTCTCTACTTCTTGTTACTTGAGAAGATTTTCTGCCTCTGCTTTTAGGGTTGCTTTTGATTGAACTCCTACTAGTTTCTTTACCACTTCACCACTTTTGTTGAAGAAAAGAATAGTAGGAATATTTCTCACGCCATACTTAGCAGGTATTTCGCTATTAGCATCCACATCAATCTTACCAACAATGATCTTCCCGGCATATTCATCAGCGAGTTCGTTGATCATAGGACCAACCATTTGACAAGGACCACACCACGTAGCCCAAAAGTCGATGATTACAGGAAGTCCTTCTGCCATAATTGCTTCATAGGAAGCGTCCGTTATTTCCATTGCCATAAAATAAATCTGCTTTGATATTTAATCAGTTTAACCTCACCCTACCTTTGCTGTCCACAAAGAGAGCCTTTACTATTGCAAAAATAGCTAATCTATTTGACTTTACAGCGAAGTTCATACTTTTCAATTATTCGACATAGCCATGATCCGGGATGTATCCGAAACCGTCTGGAGGCTACATCTATGGAATAATGTTTCTGAGGATCGCACAAATTGAATGAAAGTTCGGATTTTCCTTTGTTTTCCTTGCATCCATCCACTAACTCTTCGATGAAGTCCTCAATATAACTCTCGTCTACCATAGCCAGATTTAATTGTAAGATGACTTCGTTAACGAGTGTATCTGCCACATTGGGCAGTGCATTTACATCCTGTACATTTAAGTAAACGCGTTCTCCGGTCTTATCATATTTCGGACGACTGGCATTGAGGGTAAGTAAGAGAAATTCATTCTCTTTGAAGTAGCCTCTAAACTTATAGTTTTCTTCACCCCAGATGCGCAGTTCATGGCTTCCGGAATAGTCGTTGATTACAATAGAGGAGTACTCCTTTGTAATATTTCCATTTGCACTTTGCCATGTTCCCGAAGTTACCTTGGAGATATAACCGGCAACACGCACTTCCGTACCAACTAAATCCGCAGGATTCTTTAGATCGTCAGTTGTATTGGTACAATAGTTTTTGATAATGAATTCATACGGATCTAATGGATTACCGCTTAAAAATATACCAATGAGACTGCTCTCATCAAGTAGTTCTTCTAAACGGCTACGCCTTGCCCCCTCAGTAGGTTCCGGCTTGTTAATATCGATAGGATGGGCTTCTCCGAACAGCGATATGCTACTTTCTTTTGATTCTTGCTGACAGGTCTTGCTATAGGCTATCAAAGCAGCTATAAAGTCTGCATCAGTGCCGTTCTTCGGAATAGCAAAATAGTCATCTCTATTGAGATCAAAGCAATCGAAAGTGCCACTCTTGATAAAACATTCGATCGTTTTTCTGTTAAGTGACTGATAGGGGACTCTCTTGAAAAAGTCGTACACGTCCTTAAAATGTCCGTTTGTATTCCTCTCTTCTATGATAGCAGCTACTGCAGAAGAGCTAACACCTTTTATCGCTCCTATGCCAAAGCGAATATCTCCTTTGTCAGTTACGCTAAATGTGTTATGAGACTCGTTAATATCGGGAGGTAGCACATTAATTCCCATAGCGTTGCACTCCTTCATTAGCTTGGCCACTTCATCTGCCTTACGTAGCATGCAACTCAAGTTACCGGCCATAAATTCACTGGGGTAGTGTGCTTTTAGATAGGCTTCTTGATAGGATACATAGGCATAGCAGGCTGAGTGGCTCTTATTGAAGGCATATTGTGCAAAGCTTTTCCACCCTTGCCAGATCTTAGAAAGTGTTTCTGTGGAGTGACCATTAGCCTCGCCTCCCTTCATAAATTTCGTTTCAAGGGCCGCAAGGATTTTCTCCCGTTTCTTTGCCATCCCTTTACGAAGTTTATCACTCTCTCCTCTCGTGAAGCCGGCAATAGATCGAGAAAGACGCATGACCTGCTCTTGGTATACGGTGATACCATAGGTTTCTTTGAGCACCTCTTCCTCTTCGGGAAGCGTATAGTTTATCTCTGATTTGCCATGTCGGCGGTTGATATATTCAGGGATACTATCCATGGGACCCGGTCGATAAAGGGCATTCATAGCGATAATATCTTCGAAACGGGAAGGATGAAGTGCCATTAGGTGCTTTTGCATACCGGGAGATTCAAACTGGAAGATTGCCACCGTACGACCTGAAGAAAACAGATCAAAGGTTTTTTTGTCCTCCAACGAAATGTGATCAATATCGACATCTTCTCCGGTAGTCTCCTTAATCAAGCGAAGTGTTTCTTTGATAATGGCTAATCCTTGTAATCCCAGGAAGTCCATTTTGATCAATCCGGTTGACTCGATCACGTCTCCGGGATACTGGGTGACAACTACTTTTTCTGTATCTCCCTTTTCTCCTTCATTGACAGTACGTTGTTTCTTCGCGGTCGCTAAAGGTACCACTTTGCTAAGATCAGTAGCAGAAATAATAACTCCACTGGCATGTACACCGGTTCCTCTTACGCGATTTTCAACACGAGTAGCATAGGATAGGACAGTCTTATCCAGTTCGCTTCCGTTGTCCGCAATTTCTTTGAGGTCAGGTACATTCTCTATAGCAGCCTCAATCGTTACCTCTTTTACACCGGGGATCTTGCTTGGAATGAGTTTGGAGATTCGGTCGCGCTCTCTTTGAGGCATTTTTTCAATGCGCCCCATATCTTGAACTGCACTCTTGGCTTTCAACTGAGAGAAGGTGACGATATGAGCTACTTTTTCCTTTCCATACTTTTCGGTAACATACTCCAGCACCTTATCACGCCCTACATCTTCAATATCTATGTCGATATCAGGTAATGAGGTTCGGTCCGGATTGAGGAATCGCTCAAAAAGAAGGTCATACTTAATAGGGTCTATTTTGGTGATATTAAGTGTGTATGCGACTACACTACCGGCAGCAGAGCCTCTGCCCGGCCCTATTGAAACGCCCATATCTCGGGCTGCTTTTATCAAATCCCACACTACAAGGAAGTAGGTCGGGAACCCCATTCTATTTATAGTTTCTAACTCAAAGTCAAGACGCTCCCGCACAACGTCGGGAAGAGGAGTACCATATCGCTCTGCAGCTCCGACATCAGTGAGATGCTTAAGGTATTCGCTTGGGGTCTTAAAGGGTTCCGGTATAGCAAATTCCGGCATAAGAGCATCGTGATTGATTGAATAAAGCTCAACCTTTTCTAATATCTCAAGTGTATTAGAGAGCACTTCAGGATGATCTTTGAATATTTCATTCATCTCCTCCTGTGTTTTGAACCACTCCTCTCCGGAATAGCTCATCCCTTTATCCTCATCATCAGTGACCTCCATATCAGCAAGTTCTTTACCCAAGCCTACACAGAGCAATCGCTTATGTACATCAGCATCTTCACGATTGAGGAAGTGGACGTCATTAGTGGCAATAACCTTTACGCCACACTTCTCAGAAAGCTCATAAAGAGCTTCATTTACTATGAGTTGTTTTTGATAGGTATGCTTATTATATCCTTTGCGTGAGGTTTGGTGTAGCTGTACCTCCAAGTAAAAGTCATCCCCAAATATTCCTTTGAACCAGCGTATGGTTTCCTCAGCCAAGTCCTTTCGCCCGCCTAATATATGCTGTGGGATCTCTCCTGCAATACAGGCAGTAGACACAATAATGCCTTCGTGATATTTCTCCAAAAGTTCCTTATCAATGCGAGGCTTGTAGTATTCTCCCTCTGTGTAAGCAAGGGAGACCATCTTGATTAGATTCTGGTAGCCGGTATAGTTTTTGGCAAGAAGAATAAGGTGCCACCCCGAACTATCAATAGATTTATTGGGAGCATAGGGGTGTGGAACATTTTTTTCTTTAAGGAAACGTGATCTTCGCGCACAATATGCCTCACAGCCCACAATGGGTATGAATAGTTCTTTCTTTAGCTCTGTTATTTTGTCTTCCAGCTCAGGAATTTCTTCAGTATCATTCTGTTCCTTTTTCCCTTTTATCTGACTTTCTATCTCGTGAATCTGATCAAGAGTTCCGGAGTTGATCTGATTAACCTGGTCAGTAAAATACTTTATCCCATACATCACCCCATGGTCCGTAATAGCCATACCTCGCATACCATCCGCACGGGCTTTGGAGATAAGTTCTTCTATGCTGGAGAGACCATCCAATGTGGAGTAGTAGGTGTGTACATGTAAGTGAACAAATGGGTTCATAATAGTCTTATTCTTTGGGCAATGTATAAAAGTAGCATCACGACAATACCTTCATCTTATTAAAGGGTAGTCATTACCACGATACAAAGGTACATGATCAACCTTCCTAAGGCAAGAGTTTTGTTGTTTACTTTTCAACAACAAAGTCATTCTCTAAAATGCCCTCTCCTTAGCTCAAAAAGAATAGAGCCGAGGGACAACATGAAGAAAGTGTGCTGATTGCGTTACAGCTTAGTCTCATCTATGCTCACCAGCTTATTGGTGATCGCATAAATAGTTAGTCCGCTCGGGCTATGGATCTGAAGTTTCTTGGCAATATTCCTTCGGTGGGTAATCACCGTATGAATGGAGAGAGAGAGTTTGGCGGCAATTTCCTTATTAGTCAGTCCTTTGGCTACCAAGGTAACCACATTCTCTTCTCTCGGGGATAGAGCAGTTTGCTCTTCTGCTTTCTCGGTAGGTGCATCCAGCTGACTATTGATCAGATTCAAAAGCACATCTTCTTTACAGTCCACATCAATAAAGGCATGATAACCGACAAACTTGAGCTCTTGCATGCCACCATACAAAAGCCCGATCACTTTCGTATCTCTTATATGGGGCAATATCTTGCTATCTAACTTTACCCCACAGATGAGTGGATTGACTATTACTAAATCTGGTTTATAGGTGCTGACAACCTCTGTCAGCTCTTCTAAATCTGGATTTATCAGGACTTGAGTGCGAAATTTATTCGCTCTTCTTAGCACTGCTTCACATCCCAAGGCCACTATAGGGGTTGGATCTGCAACGAGTACTTTCGTTATGGATCTTATCATGATGTAAAACTATGCCTTTCTTTTTGCTTCTAGTGCGCTTATCAATGGTATAAAGAGGTTATCTTCAACAGAATTATGCATTGCCAAATCATGTTCCGTTTCAAATAGCTCGTGTACTACAAAAGTGAGATCATATCCCTTGCCATCGGGGTAATACTTTATTAGAATATTCTTTAGTTCACTTATTTTCGCTTCTACTTTGTCGTGGCGTCTACCATAAACGGCAATATTATAGTGTTCGTCATGTTCGTTGGTATTGCCCTCAAGTATCCGCTCTACATAGGGGAAAACGGTCTTGTTTTCATATCCCATATGTTTATTTACCTCTTCTACATACTCATCGTAGAATTTAATAATCAGTTGGGTGATCTCCTTTGGCCCATCTGCAATAGCAGCTAAAAGCTCTTTGCGAAGCATGGGGAGACGATAGGAGAGGAAGTAGTGATGGCTTCGCTTTAAGTAGTCAATCAGGGCTGCAGGGGAGAGTTCTTCCGACCCAAGCTGCATTATTTCGTTATAATCTATATCGTTCGTTATTACATTGATAGTAGCCAGTAGAGTAGGAGTGTGTACATTATTTCTTTTACTTACATCTCCTATTGTAGCATTATCTCCGAACCCTAAAGGGATGCCAAATCGAGTCATTACAAGTAGAATGTCGTAGCACTCCGCAATAAGGTCGCTAATAAAGGTGTCACTAGTATAGTAACGAGGTTGCTGTAGTTTCATAGAAAGGGACTTTTGTCGCTCGTATCTGTTCTCTTTGTTATTGCAATTACTTCCAGTAGGTCAGAAGATTTGCTTCTCAACTTATGACAAAGATAAGAATATTACTTCGTGTGATATAATCTATCTGAAAGACCTTTAAGGTACGGGTCGTTATAAATAGGTATTCATCAAAGGTAGTTAGATATGCCCATCAATTTTTTCGCGTTTATTAGACATAGTATAAAGCACTGTATATCACCCGAGAAAAAAACATCTATATCTTTCATTTGAAACATCTATACTTTTCAATTCAAACATCTATACTTTTTGAATTAAAGATCTATAAGTATTGTAAGGTAAGTAGGTACCTAGACTAAAGAGATTTGTGACACTATCTCATATCAATACCTACTTTTGGGTATAGTAATGGCCGAGAAATGGGGGATGAAAACGAGAAACGCTGTGTAACTTTGTGGAGATGAAACTTTCAGAGCTACAACCAGGACAAACAGCACGCATACTACGTGTAGGTGGCAGCGGAGCTTTTCGCAAAAGAATCCTTGAAATGGGATTTCTGCGCGGTAAAGAGGTTACCATGCTTCAAGCTGCTCCCATGAAAGACCCCCTCTACTTTAGAGTAATGGGGTACAATGTTTCCATGCGAATAAACGAGGCGAAACTGATCCAAATAGAGCTGATTGAACCTCATGAATTAGAGAGCGCAACACAAGAGGAGAACTTAATCCAATCTTCTACCTGTGAAAGAGAGAAGAGCGAGCTCGCAATAGTGGATAAAGTGCATAAACGTCCTACCATAAGAGTAGTACTAGTGGGTAATCCTAATTGTGGTAAAACAACCATCTTCAATGCTGCCAGTGGGGCACATGAACGGGTGGGTAATTATAGTGGAGTGACAGTAGATGCACAAAAAAGTCACTTCAGACATAAGAACTACAATATAGAAATAGTGGATCTACCCGGTAGCTATTCTCTTTCCCCCTACAGCCCCGAAGAACTTTTCATTCGCCGCTATTTGACGGATGAAAAAACACGTCCGGATATTGTAATTGATGTCGTAGATAGTGGTAATCTGGAGCGCAATCTGTACTTAACCATGCAGATAAAAGAGATGGGGCTAAGAATGGTTGTAGCCCTCAACATGCATGATGAGTTAGAGAAAAGCAACGCAAAGCTCGATGAACAACAACTCAGCAAGCTATTGGATATACCCCTCGTGCCAACTGTTGGAAGGACAGGACAAGGACTGGAGGATCTTTTTGATGCAGCTGTTGCCCTATACGAAAAACCGGCATCAGAAGACCGTTTTATTCGAATTCCATACGGAACTAACATAGAGCCATCTGTCAAAGAGTTAAGTGATAGTATAGAGCTACACCTTCGGCTTCCCATTTATATTTCCTCGCGGTATGTGGCGGTCAAATTACTTGAAAGGGATTCGGAAATAGAACGAATAGTCCAACAAGATAAAAAAGGTGGGTTTATCCTTGCTAAAGCAAAGTATGAGTACGAAAAGATCAATCGTCTCTTAGGCGGAGAAGAGGTTGAAACAGTTATTACAGACGCTCTATACGGATTTATATCGGGAGCTTTACGCGAAACCTATCGCCCCGCTCAAAGGAGCAAACGAACAAAGACTGATCGGATTGACCATTGGTTGATACATCGATGGTGGGGCTTTCCTATCTTTATCTTATGCATTGCACTAATGTTCCAGGCGACCTTCTCTCTGGGGAAGTATCCGCAGGGATGGATAGAGTCCTTGGTCGACTGGTTAGGTAGTACCATCACAGACGCAATGCCATCCGGACCACTGCGCGATCTGATTGTGGATGGAATTATCAGTGGAGTGGGCGGAGTCATTGTTTTCTTACCTCAAATATTGATTCTCTACCTATTCATCTCCTTCTTTGAAGATACCGGCTATATGGCGAGAGCTGCCTTCATTATGGATAAGGTGATGCACAAGATGGGACTCCACGGTAAGAGTTTTATCCCGCTGATTATGGGCTTTGGTTGTAATGTGCCAGCTGTAATGGCAAGTAGAACAATAGAGAGCCCACAAAGCAGGCTTATCACAATGTTGATAACCCCATTGATGAGTTGTAGTGCACGTCTGCCTATCTATCTACTCTTAGCCGGAGCATTCTTCCCAAACCAAGCTGGATTAGTATTATTCATAATGTATGCCTTGGGCGTGTTACTTGCAGTTGTGATAGCACGACTCTTCCGCAAAGCCCTATTTAAAGAGGAAGATATTCCCTTTGTGATGGAATTGCCACCTTATCGCATACCTACTTCTAAGTCGTTGCTGATCCACATGTGGGAAAAGTCAAAAGAATATCTCCAAAAAATGGGTACTATAATATTAGCAGCCTCAATTGTAATATGGATGCTAAGTTACTTTCCCCGAAAAGATATAATGCAAAGAGAAGAGGTTGCCATAAATAAGATTGAGCAAAACCAAACACTCTCTGAGACTATGAAGGAGCTGCAAAAGAAAGAGACAACAGAGGCTTTCCGATCTGAGCAGCAAAGGCAGTCTTACTTGGGACGCATTGGCTTCGGCATACAGCCTATTCTTGCTCCTTTAGGCTTTGATTGGAAGGTGAGCATCGCCATAGTAAGCGGTATTCCTGCAAAAGAAGTAGTAGTCAGTACATTAGGTGTGCTCTATACTGGTCAAAGTGATGACTCTGAGGAGTCAACCTTTCGTCTATCGGAAAAGCTTAAAGCAGACCAAAACGGAACAGAGGGCTCCGGTCTTACTCCTCTGGTAGCAGTTTCCTTCATGCTCTTTGTGTTGCTCTATTTCCCCTGTGTAGCTACTATTGTAGCTATTAGTCGCGAAGCCGGAAGCTGGAAGTGGGGAGGCATTACGATTGCATATACCTGTCTGCTGGCTTGGATTGTCTCCTTCCTTGTTTATCAAGGGGGATTATTGTTGGGATTTGTATAAGTGAATGTGTGTTACTTTTGATTATGAGCACCTCGGTACAATTAATCATTGTCTATATAATAGCCGCGTTAACAATCACTCTCATTGTACGACGCTTGTTAAAGATGCTAAGGTCTAAAGGGGGAAAAGGGGCTCCACATTGTCCGGGATGCTCCAAATGCACTATGCACCCTATACCCGAGAAGCAGAAGAAGTAAAGCCCCCTTATAGCTTGTCTGCATCCGAATGCTTTAGCTTAGACTGAAGTTCCTCGGCTGCCTGTATCGATTCAGTATTATTTGCTGAAATACCCCATGACTCTAATGGGGGAAGATAGATCTTTGTATTGGGCTCAAGATGGTCAAATGACAAGAGCACATCCTTATTGGCATTATATATATAAACCCAGAAGACCCTATTCCCATAAGTTTTGGTAGCAATCGATGCTAATGTATCCCCACTTCTAACGACATAAGGCGTATAACCTGATTCTACACGAAGATCAAGCTTCTGAGACCTATTCACTTTAGGTTTAGTATCAACTTGCTGAACAGCAACAGTAGGTTGCCGGTCTGTAGAGTCTTTTTTATCCTCGCGAACAGAAGATTCTGAATAAGGTGCACAAGTAGGCTCTTTTTCTTCAGTAATAGTAGTTTGAGGCACCGAAGCTACTGCGTCTTCACGAGATAGAGAGGTACAACCTTGCGATTGACGTAAGTGAGGGACAATTGAAATAATAAAGTATCCTAAAGAAAGAATCAATATTACAAGTAGCCATACCTTTAGCCCTGCCCCATCTTTCTTCTGCTTCTTTTCTTTGGTATCTCTAATGGGTGGGGGGGTAGTAGTCTGTGAGATCTTTTTAATAGGTGGGGGAAGAATAGCTTTTTGTGGCAGTTCAGGAGGTGTTGTTCTACGAAGAGCAAGAGGAATATAGAGAGGTTCGTACCTAAGAGCTTCCATAAGTGAGGGAAATGATTGCTCCCTTATGCCTGATAAAATATTTTCGTTATTGAGCTTTGTCGGGGATAGAGCTGAAAATGGCTTATTGATATTGTTTAAAAGCTCTTGTGAAGGAGTCAAAAAAATCTTACTTCCATCGGAGGTAGCGCTAAAGGTACCTATGTGTTGCCACTGCAAACAGTACCCCGCACACATACACTCTTTAAAGGAATCTTTTATAGCATTAGACACCTTAAGAATTGTCTCTTTAGTGTAGGATAGTGTTTCAATGAGTAACTGATTGATAAGGTCGGTTCCTTGTATGGTAACAGGGGAGACAACGAGCCTAATATGAGGCGGAATGATCCAGGACTCACCATTAGATAGGTGTGCCACAAATTCTCCCTCCTTCAGGGTAGATAGTTCAACAATGCCCGGCAGGGTAGTCCCGGAAACTGTATATTCGGATGAAAGACGCTGGACAGTAAGCTCAATTAGCTTTTCCCAAACAGTCTTTACGGTATCATAATCTAAAGATGATGCCTCCGATAGTTTAATTAACCACTGTGCCGTTTCAATCATATTAGAGTCTCAAATTAAAGAGCAATTTTGTCTATTGTACGATAGGGTGAGCGACAAGATCAAATCCTTCCGTTGCCGTAATCTCACACATGTAGTAGTGTCCGGTGACAAGTCCTCTTGTTTGCTCCTTTGGAATAAGTACTTCCGGATCTACTTCAGGGGAATCGTATTCAGTTCGCCCTATATAATAATCACTTTCTGTACGATCGATCAGCACTTCCATCTGCTTTCCTATTAAGCTATCACTAAAGGAAGCCCCAATTGGTTCCTGACAATTCATGAGTTGCTCCAAGCGCTCTGCCTTTATTTCTTGAGGCACATTATCCTCATAGTACTTGTATGCGTAAGTGTCTTTCTCATGCGAATAGGCAAAGGCCCCCAAGCGTTCAAATCGAGTTGACTCAACGAAATCTAGTAATTCGTCAAAATCTTTTTCCTCCTCTCCCGGATGTCCCACCATCATGGTAGTGCGAAGCACTATGTCAGGTACCTCACTACGAATATATTGGATCAGGTCGATAGTCTCCTCCTTCGTAATACCTCGTCGCATTAAGCGCAACATTTTATTTGATGCATGTTGCAAAGCAATATCAAGGTAATGGCATATATTCTCCCGCTCTCGAATTACAGGGATAATCTCTCTCGGGAAGCCTGTAGGATAAGCGTAATGCAGACGGATTCTTCTTATATCCTTTATATCGCTCAGACTCAATAGGAGATCACGTAAGGCGCCATTCTTGCCAATATCCGATCCGTAGGAAGTAAGGTCTTGAGCGATGAGTTGTATCTCTGTGACTCCTTTAGAAGCCAGTGTTTTACCCTCTTGAACCAATTCAGATATCGGGCGAGACTTCATATTGCCTGTAATAATCGGGATAGCACAGTAAGAACAGTACCGATTACATCCTTCCGAGATTTTCATATAGGCATAATGATGTGGAGTAGTAAGCGTCCTCTCGCCTAAGATAGCTCTGGTCGCTACTCCCAGATCTGAAAGCATTTTATGCCAATCGAATTTCCCGTAGAAAGCATCCACCTCAGGTATTTCGGATTCCAATTCATCACGGAAGCGTTCACTTAGACAGCCCATTACGATCAACTTGGCAATTCGTCCACTTTTTTTAGCCTCTACAAAGCCCAGGATTGTATTGATAGACTCCTCCTGTGCGGCCGCAATAAACCCACAAGTATTAACTACTACGATCTCTCCGGTAATCCTTTTCGGATCGTGCCGCACACGATAGCCGGATGAAGCGAACAATCGAATTAATTGCTCGCTATCAACAAGATTCTTCGAGCAGCCTAAAGTGATGATATTAACCTCTCCTCGATGCATTTATCCAAATAGAGAATCAACAAATTCTTTCTTCCTGAAGAGCTGCAAATCATCTATCTTTTCTCCTATTCCGATATATTTTACCGGAACCTTAAATTGATCTGATATGCCGATTACTACACCTCCTTTAGCTGTTCCATCCAGCTTAGTAATAGCAAGGGCAGTTACCTCTGTGGCAGCTGTGAATTGCTTGGCTTGTTCAAAGGCATTCTGACCTGTAGATCCATCTAATACTAGCAATACTTCCTGAGGCGCATCCGGTACAACTTTTTGCATCACGCGCTTAATCTTGGTAAGCTCATTCATCAGTCCCACTTTATTGTGTAGCCGACCGGCTGTATCAATAAGTACAATATCAGCCCCCTGAGAAACTGCCGACGACAGCGTATCAAAAGCTACAGAAGCCGGATCACTGCCCATTGTTTGCTTTACAATAGGTACGTCTACCCGTTGCGCCCATACTTCTAATTGATCAATAGCTGCTGCACGAAATGTATCTGCCGCTCCGATTACTACCTTGTGACCTGCTTTCTTAAATTGATAGGCGAGTTTGCCAATAGTCGTCGTTTTTCCTACACCATTGACCCCCACTACCATAATTACATAAGGACGCTTAACCCCTTCCAGAGAAAAACTATCCCCATCTACTAATCCATTTTCTGTGAGCAAAGCCTCAATTTCCTCTTTAAGAATCACATTGAGCTCACTAGTTGATACATA
The DNA here is from genome assembly GCA_947290775.1 of uncultured Bacteroidales bacterium. Lineage (GTDB taxonomy): Bacteria > Bacteroidota > Bacteroidia > Bacteroidales > Porphyromonadaceae > Porphyromonas > Porphyromonas miyakawae. The sequence continues at coordinate 112,686 of CAMYPM010000003.1, forward strand.
TTTGTCACGTGCTACACGCGCCTCGATACGTTTGATTATTTTCAGCGTTGTATCAACCCCCACATCGCTTGTTACGAGTACATCTTCCAGATTATCCAGTACTTCGTCGTCAACCGTTGACTTACCTACTATAGCTCGTGTGAGCTTGCCAACCACATTCTCTTTGCTTTTAGAAAGCCCTTCGTCAAGTGTCTCTTTTTTCTTCTTAGAGAAGATGCCAAATAATCCCATATCTCAAACTTAATCCATTCTTCTTTTGTAATCCTCATAGGTGAAGTGTCTGAGCACTTCATAGCCGCCCTCTTCATGTAGCAGCACAATATCCGGATGCGCTACTCCATTAAACATATTCGTTTTTACTGTGGTGTAGTGTAGCATATCCTCAAATATAATTTCATCTCCTATTTCAAGTGGTTCGTCAAAGCTCCATGACCCTATATAGTCACCACTTAAGCAGCTCATCCCCCCCAAGCGATAGGTTGGAAGACCATTGATAGGTTCTTGATGCGCACCTCTAACAATGGGGTTGTAGGGCATTTCTAAGCAATCCGGCATATGGCAAGTAAACGACACATCCAGAATAGCGGTTTGAATACCTGCATGAGACACTATGTCCACTACATGACTAATTAAAAAACCTGTTTGCCATGCAAAGGCACTTCCCGGTTCAAGGATTAGTTTTAGATGTGGATAGCGCTGCTTAAAGCCCTTGAGAACCTCTACAAGATGCTCTATATTGTACTCTTTATGCGTCATTAAATGCCCCCCTCCCATATTAAGCCATTGGGCTTGGCGTAGGGCTGTATCAAATTTCTTGGAAATAATACCCAAAGTACGCTCTAACTGAAAGCTATTTCCTTCGCACAATACATGAAAGTGTAATCCTTCAATACCTTCGGGCAATCCTTTGTCCAAGGCTTCGGCGGTAACACCGAATCGGCTACCTGGAAGAGCCGGATTATATAAGTCAGTTTCTACAGGAGAGTATTCCGGATTGATACGGATACCATACGACACATTAGGAGATAAATTTCCTTTATATCGTTCGTATTGAGAAAGAGAATTGAAGGAGATGTGAGAGGCATATTGTTGCCATTGTGCCCATTCGTTTGGTAGGTATGCAGGGGTGAAAGCATGTACTTGAGACTTCATCTCTTCATACCCCAAGCGAGCCTCCCAAAGAGAGCTTGCCGTAGAGGAAAAACCATACTCTCTAAATATGGGGAACGTACGCCAAAGTGCATACGACTTAAACGCCAAGATAATCTCGGCACCACTTTCATCGGATACCTCTTTGATAGTAGCAAGATTTCGTCTAAGCAATCTTTCCTCTAACACATAGGAGGCACGCTCTATTTCAGGATAGTCAATTCTCTTCACACTATAAAAGACATGTTGTTGAATAACCGCTTATCTTACAAGTAAATGCCTCCTATCCAACTCGGTAGAAGAGACACTTTCAGTAAAATGGATATTCAAATTCCTTCGTAGTTAGAGACTTTTTCAAAAGTCTCAATGCATTTATTCTCTTTCTTTTACCCGTACAAAGATAGACAAAATTAGAAGGATTACTTCTTCTTTTATCAGCGTAGCAGAAGAAGAGAGTAGTAGTCTAGGAAAAGTGTTTTCCCCACAGCTTTTATGCGGAAGTAAGTGACGAGCCAAGAAATGAAAGTTTCGTATACCGAGGAGAAATCGATGAATAAAGGTTCCGTTCTGCGTGTGATACAAACACTCGTCAGCCGCATTGTTTAAGGATCATAAGATTCCCTTTTATGTGATGGGCAACATATCCTCTTTGGGCTATGAAAATAGATCTATATCTTTTCCACAAAAGATACAGATGTTTCAAATGAAAGGTACTGATATTTCATTTCATGGATCAGTACCTTTCGTGAAGTCTATTCTTTGATCATTGGGATGTACTGCCCATAGCCCTCCGCCTCCATATCCTTTAAAGGAATAAATCGCAGTGCAGCACTGTTAATACAGTAGCGAAGTCCCCCATCTTCTAGAGGACCATCTTCAAATACGTGTCCCAGATGAATACCACTTGACGCGCCTTTGACCTCAGTGCGAAGCATACCATGGGAGCGGTCTGTATGTTCAGTTACAGCGGTTTCACTAATGGGACGTGTGAAAGCAGGCCATCCACAACCACTCTCATACTTGTCGCAAGATATAAACAATGGAGTGCCATCCACTATGTCCACATAGATGCCCGGTTCGAAAGTGTTGTTGTACTCATTGGCATAAGGAGGCTCGGTAGCGGCTTCTAATGTAACTTGGTATTGCAATGGGGTAAGGCGTTGCTTGAGAAGCTCTTTATCGATATAGCGTGTGCGATGTGCTTCTCTAATTTTGGAGCGACTGATGTGACAATACCCACCGGGATGCTTTTCTAAATACTTTTGGTGGTACTCTTCGGCCGGATAGAAGTTTTTCAATGACATAACCTCTACTACAATGGGCGATGCATACTTTTTTTGCTCTGAAGCTATTATACTTTGAATGACTTTCTCATCCTCCGGGGCCGTAAAGTAGATACCGGTTCGATAGCTGCGTCCCACATCATTGCCTTGTCGGTTCAATATTGTGGGATCTACAACCTTGAAGTACATTTCAAGAATAAAGCTGAGTGGTACTTGGTCGCTATCGTAGTGCACGGCAATAGTTTCCGCATAATCACTATTCGTGTCTTCATAGCGAGGATTCTCAATCAAAGAGTTAGCATATCCCACTTCTGTTTTAGTAACTCCTTGTATCCCATCAAAATAGGCCTGCATACCCCAAAAGCAACCGCCCGCCAGATAAATTATTTTGATCATTGCTGTCATTTGTTCATTGTTATATATTTATTATTTGTCCACATTTATGAGACCTTTACCTAATGCTCCTTATTCAAAGCGTTGTTTTTGCTTTCAGCCTCTTAAGAATATGGAGTACTAAGATAAGCAATATAAAGAAAAGGGCTGTACCAAAGCGGTACAACCCTTTCCAATAACTTTTGCTCTAAGAGTGTGTGTTACTTCTTATCAGCTTCTGTTTGATTGCTGCGTAGGATAAGTTCCAAGCGATTACCTGAGCTTATAATGGAGTTAAGCATATCGGTAATGTCCTTCGTTGTAATGCTATTCAATGTAGCATCAAACGTATCTGCATAGTTCTTTCCAAAGAAGTGATAAAGCTTGAGCTGATTCAGCCAATACCCATTGTCACGAAGAGACTCTGCATGACGCTTTTTGATACTGGTAATTGACTTGTCGAAAGCTGCCTGATCAACGCCTTCTTTTACTATCTTGTCAAACTCTACATAAACGACTTCATTCAAAGAAGCTGCTTTCAGCGGATCACAGATAAACTGTACAATCACAGATGCAGAACCTTCGGGGAATTCATCTACACTAACTCCGGCATAAGGAGAGTATGTACCGCTCTCGCGCTCACGAATAGAAGCAATTAAGGTCTGATCCAGCACGTTGTTGAGAATCTCGCCCGTTAAGCTTGCCTTAAGGTCGTATTTGACAGCCCCTTGCAAGTGGTCAACAACTACTGCTGTCGGCGTATCAAAGTCCTTCTTGTACTCGATAGTCATCTGACCCTTACGAATATCCTCTTCCTTCTTGCGGTCCATCTTTGCAACAGCCTTGCCCTTTGGTATGCTACCGAGGTACTTAGCAATAAGCGGTTTAGCGGCTTCAATATCTACATTACCTACAATGTAATACTGGAATCCATTGGCAGAACCCAAACGCTCACGTACCATTTTGAGAGCCTTATTATAGTCGACAGCATTCAAATCAGCTTCTTTCAAGCTCTTATTACGTAAGCTATTATCGTAAAGGAGGTAAAGCATAGAGTCTTGCAAAGAAGACATAGGGTTACGCTCAACCATCTTCAAGTAAGAGATCTGCTTTTCTTTGTAAGCTTCAAAAGACTCAGTATCCTCATTCAAAGAAGTTTGATAGAGATACACGAGTTGAAGCATTGTTTCGAAGTCTTTGATTGTAGAAGCTCCGGAGATAGAGGTAGTAAAGTCGTTAATGCTTGCAGCTACGCTTGCGCTACGACCGGCAAGAACCTTTGTTAAGTCAGTTCTATTAAACTTACCCACCTTACTCAAGTTAGCTACATCACCCAATACATGGGTATGTAAGATATCATTAGGGGTAGTATAAAGGTAGTTACCTCCATGCGTAATACCGGAGAGACGAATTTCGTCATCCTTGAAGTCTGTCGGCTTAATGTAAACAGTGATGCCGTTGTTCAGCTTAAGTTCGGTAGCACCAAACTTACCATTTTTCTTCTCGGAAACAATCTTACCCCCCTTAAGAGGCTTGTCGATCAACGTCGTTGCGATAACCTCTTCCTTACGAGCTTCAATAGGCTCAGAAACTGTCTTGTTGTACAATGCAATCATCTCCTCGGCAGTCGGATAGGTAAGTCCTTCCTTTTCAGGACCGGTAAGGTACATTACCAAATTCTTGCCGTCAGAAGAGATCAATTCCTTTACATAGGCATTAATGTCAGCCAGAGTTAATGATTGTGCGTATTGCTCTACAATCATCTTTTCCATCTCAATACCGGGGATATATCCTCCGTTTAAAAAGTAGTCCTTGTACTCTTCTACGTAAGATGAGTTTGTTGTCTTCTCACGCTCATTGTAAAGGTCTTCGTAGCGCTTTAGAACATTTGTCTTAGCACGATCATATTCACTCTGTAGGAAGCCGTACTGGTTAACCTCTTCAATTTCTTTTACCAAGGCTTTGAAAGCATCCTCCCATCCTCCATCCTTGGCTATTGCCATGAACTGAAAGGCATCTTTTGTCTTTACAAAGCCGAGCATCTCGCCACGGGATGCACTGGCGTGCATAAAGGGAGCATTGGGCTTTCTGACAATCTCACGGAAACGCTCTCCAAATATAGTGCTCACAATGAAGTCTGCATAGTTCATAGCTGCTCCAAGGATAGTACCTCTTTGTTCGCGAGGCATTGGATCATGCTTAAACATGATGGCCAGTTCTGTCGTTGTAGCCTCCTTATCAGTAGCGATAGCAGCAATAGGAGTTGCATTGTCTGCTACAGGTACAAAATAGCGTTCTGCCGGATTTTCTCTCTTGGGTATATCGGCAAAGTATTCCTTGATTTTTGCTTCTACGTAGTCGGGATCCAAGTCACCAACAATGATAATACCTTGCAAATCAGGACGGTACCATTTGTGGTAGAAATCACGAATAGCTTTGTGTTCAAAGTTGTCAACTACTTCCATCGTACCGATAGGTAAGCGGTTGGCATACTTATTATTAGGGAGAATAACGGGAAGGAGCTTCTTAAAGTTGCGAATACCTGCATTGTTGCTTATACGCCACTCCTCATGAATAACGCCACGCTCCTCGTCTATTTCACTGCCGAGCAGTTCAATATTGCTACTCCAGTCATGTAAGATAAGGATACAACTGTCAATTACCTCGTTTCCTTTATCGGTAGGAGCATCCATTACCGTATATACAGTTTCGTCAAACGCTGTATAAGCATTCAGGTCTGCACCGAAACGACAACCAATACGCTCTAAAAAGCCAATAAGGTTTTTACCGGGGAAGTTCTTTGTCCCATTAAATGCCATGTGCTCCAAAAAGTGAGCCAAACCCTGCTGGTTGTCATCTTCAAGGATAGAACCAACCTTTTGCGCAATGTAAAAGTGTGCACGTCCTTGGGGTTCTGTATTCTTGCGAATAATGTAGGTTAATCCATTGGGCAAAGTACCCATCTTAACAGCCGGATCAATTGGGAGTGACATGTTTTCCTGAGCCCCGGCCATAGTAGGCATCAGGAAAGTCGCTAATACGAGTAGCGGTGTCAATAGTTTTTTCAATCGCATAAATATCTTTCTAAAGTTGTATCTGTGTTCTTTCTTTTTTATTTGCCACTATGAGCAAAGGTAATCAAAATCCGCATAATATAATGGGATTATTTATGTATTTCCTTTCTGCAAAACAATGAAGTAATCACACAAATAAGCATAAGAACAAGTGAGATCCTCATCACTGTATAGGTACTATGGGTAGTGTCAACTGAGGAGGTCCCCGGTATTAGTGTAGCTACAAGCATAGCCATGCTGAGACCGGTAGATTGACCGATTTGTCTCATAGAGGCAAGCATGGCGGAGGCTGTACCGGCTTTATCCTTGGATACAGATCCCATAAGCATAGACACATTGGGAGATAAGAAAACACCAAACCCACAACCCATACATAGTTCTGCCACAACAATATACCATATCGGTGTATGCTCGTGGATCAGAGCGAGCAATATAAACCCACACATCATAATAAAGCTTCCGATGAGTACTACTTTGTGTTCGCCTATTTTGTCACTCCAAATACCTGCGAAGGGAGAAAGTAACATCATAGCAAGTGGTTGACTCATAAGGACAAGACCGGTTAGGTGAGAAGGGAGGCCGGCTGAGCGTTGTAGCCAAAAGCTAAGCATGTAATTTACCGTAAAGTCTGCTCCATACGCAGCCCATGCGGCAAGAGAAGCCAACAGAAAGCGTCTATTGTGTGTCAATAGATCTGTAGCGAGTATGGCATTATCTCTATGCCTTTCGTAGACAAAAAACAGGATCAGTAAGATAATAGCTACTGGGAGCAACAGTCGGGGAAGGATATCCTGGACAGTCCCGGAGAATGGTTCCGTATATGCAGAAAGACGTGTCAAACCCAAGATAAGCAGTGCAATAGCCGGAATGTAAATAAATGCCCCTATGTAATCATAGTGCTTTTGAGGTGTTTCTGCCCTATTAGTATTCCACAGTCCGACAGCTCCTAACAGAGTACCAAAGGCAATAAGTCCCACAATAAAGAAGAGATACCTCCATCCTAAGTAATTGATGATAAAGCCACCAAGGAGAGGACCGGCAAGTAACGAGAAAGAGACAGCACTTAGATTGATACCTATTACAAGCCCACGCTGACTATCGGGATAAGCTCGGGTCAGAATAGGAATGGCAGTAGCATAGATAAGCGCTCCTCCCACACCTTTGACAATGCGAAAAGTGAGTAAGAAGGGAAGAGAGTGTGCCATAAAACAGAATAGATTAGCAATAGAAAAGAGTAGCAATCCCACAACAAATAGAGTGCCATGACTACGCCTATCTGCCATCTTGCCAAAAGGAATCAATAAGACTGCGCTAACGACAATATAGCTCAGAGCTATCCATCCGGTCATATAGTTATCAAGTGATAGCTCGTGGGCTATCGAAGGCAGTGCAACTTGTACGGACGTGGAAATAAATGGGTTAAGCATGGACGCAAGGGTAGTGAGGAGTAGAATCACCCTTGGCGAATAGTGTAACTTACATAGTATAGGCATAAGACCTGTAACTGTACATTTGTATTTGTTATAGCAAAGGTAGCTTTTTACAAGACTTTGAATAACTTCTTAGCCTATGAGCATCATTCTCGGCAGCATACCTCTAAAGTAGGAAACAGGCTCCTTTATATTTCTTATCCCCTTTTTAGTTCTTCGTACCGTATTCGCCTAAAGCTATTGTGTTTCTATGCCGTGAAATAGCTACTTTTGCACTCGGTTAGCATAGGAAAGTGCACAATGGAGTATCGATTCAGTGAGATAGAAGCCACTATACAGGCAGCGTGGCACAAAGAAAATATATACAAAGTAGAAGAAGATGCTGCGAAGCCGGCGTACTACGTCTTGGATATGTTTCCATATCCCTCCGGTGCTGGTCTTCACATGGGGCATCCATTGGGATATACAGCCTCCGATATTTTCGCACGCTACAAACGCCTTAAAGGCTTTTCGGTGCTCCATCCGATGGGATTTGATGCCTTTGGGCTTCCTGCAGAACAGTACGCTATCCAGACGGGGCAGCATCCGGCTGAAACTACTCGTATCAATAGTGAACGTTACAGAAAGCAATTGGATCGAATAGGCTTTAGCTTTGATTGGTCAAGGCAGGTTGTAACTTCGGATCCATCCTACTACAAATGGACTCAGTGGGTTTTCTCTCAACTCTTTGAGTATTACTACGACACGAAAGAAGAAAAGGCAAAGCCCATCAAAGAACTAATAGCCCATCTTGAAAAGTATGGCACAAAAGGTTTGAATGCCTATTCAACCACAGCTCCGGAGATTGATAACGTCACTTGGAATCAATACGATGAAGCAGCTAAAAGTAACTTTTTGATGCATTACCGATTAGCTTACTTAGGCGAATCAATGGTTAACTGGTGTCCGGAATTGGGCACTGTACTGGCAAATGATGAAGTAAGCGAAGGAATAAGCATACGCGGTGGATATCCTGTCATACAACGCAAGATGACTCAGTGGTGCCTGCGTATTTCTGCTTATGGAGAGCGTCTTTTGAAAGGATTGGAAGACTTAGAGTGGACCGATGCCCTAAAGGAAACACAGCGCAATTGGATTGGACGTTCTGAAGGTGCGGAATTACATTTCCAAGTACAGGGTACAGACAAAGACATTGCGGTATTCACTACCCGAATAGATACCATTTACGGAGTTTCTTTTCTCGTTTTGGCGCCCGAGCATGAATTAGTTGATACTATCACAACTGACTCTGCACGTGCTGAAGTGGACGCTTACATTGCAGATACCAAACGTAAGACAGAACGAGAGCGTATGGCAGATCGTCGCATCAGTGGAGCTTTTACAGGGGCTTATGCTTTACATCCACTAACAAGAGAAGCCTTGCCCATATGGATTGCTGACTATGTATTAGCAGGATATGGAACAGGTGCAGTAATGGCTGTAGCTGCTCACGACACACGAGACTTTGCTTTTGCTCGTCACTTTAACTTACCCATTCGCCAAGTAATTTGCGCTGATGGAGAAGAGCCTACGAGTACCTCGGGATGGGAGGATGCCCAAACTGCTAAAGAGGGGCATTTAGTAAATTCAGATCAATACAATGGTTTGTCGGTAAAGGAAGCCACACAGCAGCTTTTGGATCTTGTTGAAGAGAAGGGTATCGGTAAGCGTCGCATTACCTATCGGTTGCGTGATGCGATCTTTAGCCGGCAGCGTTATTGGGGAGAGCCATTTCCTATTTACTACAAGGATCATATTCCCCATTTACTTTCTAACGATAAATTACCACTTGAATTACCACCTATTGATAGCTACAAACCTACTAAAGAGGGCATTCCCCCATTGGGAAGGGCTAAAAACTGGTGTACGGAAGAAGGCTATCCCTTTGAGTTGAGCACTATGCCGGGCTTTGCCGGCAGCAGTGCCTATTACTTACGCTATATGGATCCGCACAACGAGGCTGCTCTCGTTGGGGAAAAAGCAAATGAGTATTGGCGGCATGTGGATCTTTATATAGGAGGTACAGAGCACGCTACAGGACACCTACTATACAGTCGCTTCTGGTGCATGTTCTTGTATGACTTGGGCTTGGTTTGTGAAGCAGAGCCGTACAGGAGACTGGTAAATCAAGGAATGATACAAGGGAAGAGCTGTTTTGTATATCGCATAAAGGATACTAACCGCTTTGTTACATTGTCCCAAAAAGATAAATATGAAACAACTGCTATTCATGCAGATATCAATTTAGTGAAAGATGGCTGCTTAGATATAGAAGCATTTAGAGCTTGGCGACCTGAATTTGAGAATGCTGAGTTTATTCTTGAAGCAGACAATACGTATCATTGCGGTACAGCTATTGAAAAGATGAGTAAGTCCATGTATAACGTGGTCAATCCTGATGATGTAATTGATCAGTACGGAGCTGATACGCTGAGACTTTACTTAATGTTTTTAGGACCGCTTGAGCAGAGTAAGCCTTGGGATACGAAAGGTATAGAGGGAGTACATCGCTTCTTAAAGCGTTTAATGGGTCTTTTTTGGAAAGATGAAGAATGGATAGTTACGAATGAGAAAGCCTCTTCTGAGTCACACAAGACCCTGCATAAGCTGATTAAAAAAGTAGGGGAGGATATAGAATCCATTTCTCTTAATACAGCCGTGTCTGCCTTTATGATAGCACTCAATGAGCTTAGTGAGCAGCAATGTCATAGTACTGAGATATTGGAGCCTTTGCTTATCGTTCTCTCACCCTTTGCTCCTCACTTAACAGATTGGCTTTATCGAAAATTAGGGCACGACAGCTCTATAGTGGTAGCTGAATGGCCTAAATATGATGAAAGCTTTCTTATAGAGTCTGAGATAACCTATCCGATTAGCTTTAATGGCAAAGTAAGATTCAAGCTCGCTCTGCCCGCCGATAGTAGCAAAGAGCAAATCGAAACTGCTGCACTGTCCTCTCCGGAAGCTGCTAAATGGCTTGAGGGGAAGACACCACGAAAGGTAATAGTAGTGCCCGGCAGAATAGTAAATATAGTGATCTAGAGCAACCTTAACGACTAAATCGAAATAAAGGATAATACAATTTAATTCACAATATGGGAATAAGTACTAAGTTACCGTCAGAAAGCGGTTCTGCTTGGCGTGTGATACGCGAGCTTATCATTATCTTCATTGGCGTGGTTAGTTACACCTTTGGGTGGACTGCGTTCATTCTTTCTCAGAATATTACATCAGGTGGATTGGCTGGTGTTACAACAATTATTCAGTTAGCAACTAATATACCTGCCACTATTCCATACTACATTATCAATGGAGGACTTCTTATATTGGCTCTTGTTTTCTTGGGATGGAAGTTCTCTGTACGTACCGTGATCGGTGTTGGTATGCTATTTCTCACCATTCCTATTGGACAGGCACTCTTTACCGACCCGGTGGAGCAAGCAGTTGTGTATGAGAATATTTGGCCTTTTTTAAGAGAATCTATACCTAATGTAGGTCCCTTACTTACTGAAACAGAACCCTTCGCTGCGCTTATGATCGGTGCTGTAATGTGTGGTATCGGGCTAGGTTGCGTATTCTCTGTAAATGGTAGTACGGGAGGAACTGATGTGATTGTAGCTATTATCAATAAGTACAAAAACATCTCTTTGGGGCGTGCCATGATCATCGTAGATGCCATCATCGTAATATGCGGGAGTGTGGTTAGCCACTACTTTGGTCCTCAGTACGAGTGGTCTGAAGCACTTGGAAAGCTTGCTTTCTCAGTGGTAGAGATCGTAGTTACTGCCACTACTATGGACTTCTTCCTCAATAGTAACAAACAGAGTGTGCAGTGCTTTATCAGCAGCCTTAAATATGAAGAGATTAGCGATGCGATCATAAATCGTCTTCACCGAGGGTGCACCATAATTGAAGCACAAGGCGGCTATAGCAAGCAATCTGCCAAAGTGCTCATGGTAGTTGTACGGAAGAATATGCTAGTGCATATAATGGATATCGTTCGTGAAATAGATCCTAAAGCATTTGTTTCTCAAGCCGTAGTACACGGTGTTTATGGAGAAGGATTCGATCCGATCAAACGTGAGAAATAAGTGTAATCAACCCCAACAAATGAAGAAGATGCTCTTAGTAGCCACTATGGCTGCTTTGAGCATTTTTTTCATTTATATCTTATACAAGTATAATCCTTCTACTTCAGGATTCTATCCTCCTTGTCCTACTAAGTATTTACTAGGTGTAGAATGCCCGGGATGCGGTTCTCTTAGGGCTAGCCATGCACTGCTTCATGGGCGTATTGCTGAGGCGTGGCATCTAAATCCAATGCTGCTTCTTGCTATCCCTTTTATACTACTCCTGTTGTTTACAGGAATCTTTCGGAGTCATAATAGGGTAATGGACCTTGTCTACAATAAGCTTAATAATCGTATTTCTCTAATTATAATTGCCTTCATCCTATTAGGGTGGGGCATTTTGCGAAACTTCCTGTAGCTTTTCCCCGATAGACTCCTCTTAAGTGCTTTTAATTCGATACTTCACCATGTCGGGTAAGTATATCGTCAATCAGTTGCTGATAATAATTGTAGAAATGAATCCAATCGGCTTGTGATGCCAACTTCTTTGCTTGCAATGCCATTTGGTGCTTTTGAGAGATAGTAGGAATCATCTGAAAGTATTGTACTATATCGGCAACGAACTCTACAGCCTCCATATAGTTTTCATCATTACGCTCCACGACGGCAATACCTTTTGTCACATCTCCATTCGGTCTTCCCAATAGATCTGCCATTGCTAATCCAAAGCCTGACAAAGTGCTACTCACTGTAGGAACTCCTAATGCGATACTCTCATGCGGTGTATATCCCCATGGTTCATAATAGGAGGGGAAAAGAGTCAGATCACAGGCAGAGACAAAATCATAATAGGGGATATTGAAGATGCCGTCATTTCCATCTAAATAGCAGGGTATAAAAACCGGGTAAATAGGTGCCTTTTGACCATTGACTTTATAGAAGCGGATCAAAGCCTGAGTCAGCGTATCAGAGTCTGCATGATGGAGCCAATGGGTCAGGAAAGGGCATTGCATAGATTCTCCTATATCGTTTTGCACATCCTGAAGCATAGCTCTTAAATCTCCACGAGGCATAGCGACCCAAGCTGGTATGGCAAAGATCATAACTAATGGCTTAGCGCACTTCTTAACGCTTAAGTTATAGAGCATATCAATGACTACATCAAAGCCCTTGTTGCGATATTCGTAACGTCCGGAAGTTAATGCCAGTAAGGAGTCTTTAGGTAAGTCCACCCCATACAGAGTAGCTACCACCTTGAGGATCTGCTGCCTTATAGAGTGGTGCTCTCTTTCCAAACGGAGATAATCACTATCCGAAAAAAGAGGAAATCCATTGGGAAGCACTACAGGCTTACGGCCAAAGAATTGTTGACACTCTTGCGCCGTTGTATCACTTACTGTCGCAAATTGGGTAGCAGTAAGAGCTGCTGCACGCTCTACGTAATGCTTTGCCTCTACATTAAGTTCTCGTGCCATTATATCGTTGTCATATTGCTCGAGGTAACGATAAAGCTCTTTCCCGTTACTTGCAATAGAGCGTCCTAATGTAGTGGCATGGGTTATAAAGATCGTGGGTAACGTAGGAGCTGAATGCTTCAGTCTAAGCAGAGCTCCACCAACAGTCCACTCATCGAAGATAGCCACCATGGGACGCCTCTTATAGTAGTAAGTATAAAGAGAGGCTATAACCTCTGCTACGCGTAAAGAGAAGGATAGTGCTTCGGGGTAGTCACCAAATCCTTTATCAGAGGGAATCCCATATTGCTCCCATAGTTTATAGTAGAAATGATGAAGTTCCTCTTGAGGTACTGAATAATCAACTAGTAAAACGGGCGGATTAGCCGAAGTACGCCATCTGCCTAATTTGAATTGAAAGGGTAGGACTGTTCGCTCTAACCACTCTTTAAGGAAGGGTATTTCGCAGGCTTCAAAGCTATTTGATAACGCTTCCTCACTTTGCAAAGGCCCCACAAACAATACCTGTCCATCGTGGCGCTGCATCATCTCGGCAGCTCTACCCGACAAGACTGTGTGTATACCTCCAACTTTATTACAAACTTCCCATGAGGCTTCTATAATAAGAGTAGGGGTGGGGGTTACTGTCAATCTACTACTTCTGACAGCACGTTGCTCAGCCTCCTTAGTGTTTCCTTTTCGCTTATCGCCCATTGCTTCACATGCTCACTCATGAGCTCTTTTAGTTCTGTATATTCACGCAGCCGTACAAGAAAGTGCATGGAGGATTCATGTAATTCAGGATCATTCTCAATACGGATCAGTGCGCGCTCAAGTATAGATCTTTTGATTGGCATTTTGAGTAATGCTCTTCGTGCCAATGCATTGTAAGCAGCTTCAGATGCAAAAGGAATATTGCTTCTTAGCAGTGTATCTATTAAAGAATCAAAGCTTTCAGACGGAGCAATTAAATGATAACTAAGTAGCTCTGCCTCTTCTCGTGAAGCAACTTTTGATAAAAGAGAAGTCAACTGCTGAACACCTAACTTATCCTGAGGGAAAAGCAGGATCCCTAACAGCCTCAGTTCACGCATTTTATGCTTCAGCAATTCGCTTGAAAGCTCTTCAGATGGTATGTACAGCTTTGCGAGGTCTCGAATCTGAGGTATAGAGAGCCCCATGATGTAGTCACATTCTGAGGCTCCTCTATAGCGCATCAAGGCTGCCGTAGCGCCATCCATGCGCGCGCGTACTGCCTTCTTTATTTCGATTAGTGTTGCCTCCGTCGTTTGCATCTACTCAATATGAGCAATAAGACCAAGGAAGAGAGTGGCCATACGTTCTCCGGCTGCATTAGCTGCGTCTATTACCTCTTGAGCATCATTTGTGTAATTGCCATCAAAGTGCCATCCCTCATTGGTAATAACAGATATACCGAAAACCCGTATTCCGGCATGACGAGCCACTATAACTTCAGGCACTGTACTCATACCTATTGCATCACCCCCACCCAGTTGGTAGAAGCGATACTCTGCCGGAGTTTCATAGCTCGGACCGGTTAAACCCACATAAACACCCTTTTTAAGCTCTATACCTTCTTTTTGAGCGATTGCTTCTGCAGCGGCCATTAACTCACGATCATAAGCCTTGCTCATATCGGGAAAACGAACGCCGAAGTCGTCGTTATTCGGTCCAATTAGAGGATTAGGCATCTGGTTGATATGATCTCTGATCATCATCAAATCGCCCACATGAAAATTCGGATTAATTCCGCCTGCCGCATTCGAAACGAAAAGAATTTCCACACCTAACAACTTCATTACCCTTACAGGGAAAGTAACGATCTCCATTGGGTATCCCTCATAGAAGTGAAAACGACCTTGCATAGCAATTACCCATTTCCCTCCTAATTTGCCGATAATAAAGTTTCCCTTGTGACCAATAGCTGTAGAGCTAGCGAAGTGAGGTATCTCTGTATAAGGGATAATGGTACGTTCCTCTATTTTCTCTCCAAGCTCGCCCAACCCGCTGCCTAATATAATGGCAATCTTAGCAGTATGTGGCATTTTACTGCGTATATATTCAGCTGCCTCGGTATAATAATTTTGTGGTATCATATCCATTAACCTATATCTATTACTTTCTTATTTTGTTACTACACAAATATAATGTTTTGTACTCAAGTAAACGTTATGTAGTGTCTCTCTGTGAGGAAAAAACTTCTTTTGCGAGTTCTAAAAAACATCTGTATCTTTCTTTCCAAAGATCTGTACCTTTTCGCTAAAAGATCTGTAAGTTTGGTAGGAAAGTTATAGATCTTTTTCTCATTTTGGGTTACTATCATGCCATATGAACTCTTGATTAAATAAGAACACTTCACTTTTCCCACTATATAATAAGTCTCCGGAAACACCGATTTCGAAATTTTGAGTAAGCCATAATATAATAAAAGGGGAGGGTAGCGCCTTGGCTATTCTCCCCTTAGTCTAATCTTATTTTTACGATTTAACGCTACATTACTTGCGCGTATAGTCGTAAAAGCCCTGTCCTGTCTTACGTCCTAATTGACCGGCACGCACCATCTTACGGAGCAGGGGATGAGGACGATACTTACTATCGGAGAACTCAATATAAAGTACTTCCATAATAGCCAAACAAACATCCAATCCGATAAAGTCACCTAACTCTAATGGGCCCATAGGATGATTGGCACCTAACTTCATAGCCGTATCGATCTCTTCAACTGAAGCTATTCCTTCAGCGTATACCCCTACAGCTTCGTTGATCATAGGAATAAGGAGACGATTGACTACAAATCCGGGTGCTTCGTCTACAGTAACGGGAGTTTTACCCAACTCGTTGCAAAAAGCAATGGCCTTGTCCTGTACTTCCTGAGCTGTGCGACGACCGGATATAACTTCCACCAACTTCATCATAGGTACAGGGTTGAAGAAATGTAACCCAATGACCTTTTCGGGACGCTTTGTTTCGTTGGCAAGCTCTGTGATGCTCAATGAAGAGGTGTTTGTAGCCAAAATAGCATCTTCCTTAACGATGCCATCCAATTTGCGTAACTGATCTTTCTTGGTCTCCATATCTTCAGAGAGCGCCTCGATAATGAGATCCGCATCAGCTACATCAGCAAAGTCCAGAGACGCCTTTATGTTAGCCAGATAGCCGTCAGCTGCTGTACGATCCATTTTTCCCTTTGTGACAAGCTTGTCAAAAGAGCTATTGAGACGCATCATAGCCTTATCCAATGACTCTTTCCTACGTCCCTTCATAACAACTTTGAAACCATGCTGTGCAATGCACTGTACGAGACCTTGTCCCATGGTTCCGTTTCCAATAACTGCTATTTTCATAATGCTTTATTAGTTAGTAATTAAATTAAAACTGTGGTCTTCTTTTTTCTAAGAAGGCACTCATACCCTCTTTTTGCTCCGGAGAGGCAAAAGCGAGTGCAAATAAATCGTTCTCAATGGAGAGAGCTGTATCAATATCGCTCTGTATGCCTCTATTGATAGCATCCTTAGCCAAACGAAGCGCAGATGGGGATTGTGCAGCAATTGACTGAGCCAATGTCATCGTCTGAGACATTAACTCATCATGAGGAACAACCTTGCTAATCAGACCAATGGCGAGTGCTTCATCAGCACGTATAATTCGAGAGCTAAAGATCAATTCTTTTGCCCGTTCTATGCCTACAAGTCTTGGAAGACGCTGTGTACCCCCAAACCCAGGAGGTATTCCAAGCCCGGTTTCAGGTTGTCCCATCTTGGCTTTTTCCGAAGCGATACGCAGATCGCACGCCATTGCTAATTCGCATCCACCTCCCAAGCAGAAACCATTGATCGAAGCTATCACTACCTGAGGTAAAAGTTGATCTTGCGAAATAGGCCAGCCCCTTTGCGAGCAAATGAAAGTGCCTCTTCGGGGGTATATTGTGCCATCTCAGCTATATCGGCACCGGCTACAAAACTACGATCCTCACCGGTAATGATCAGAACGGATATTTCTTGATTAGTAGAAAGCTCTTGAACCACCTTACTCAACTCATCCAAAAGAGCACTGTTAAGTGCATTAAGTGCTTCAGGACGGTGAATGGTAAGCGTTGCGATCTTTCCCTCGTTGTGTAACTGAATCATGCTCATGTCGCTTTGTTCTCTTAGCAGTTTGGGGTAAAATGAGAGTCCCCTTACGGAGAGATTTCCGAAAGGGGACTTAAACAATTGATGATTATTGAGCGTTCTTTTTGCTCAATTCACTACGCAAGCGCTCAGTAAGAAGGGGAACGATCTTGTGTAGGTCACCAACAACACCGAGATCGGCTACCTGGAATATGGGAGCAAACTTATCCTTATTGATAGCAATAATATAGTCAGACTCTTCCATACCGGCGAGGTGCTGAATAGCACCCGATATACCGATTGCAAAGTATACATCAGGACGAACGGTTTTACCGGTTTGTCCAACCTGACGCTCATGACCTATAACACCGGCATCAACCATAGCACGAGAAGAAGATACCTCTCCTTGAATTACCTTGGCAAGCTCCTGGAGCTTCTCAAAGCCTCCATGTGTACCCACTCCGCGACCTCCGGATACAAGTACATTTGCTTCAGTAATGTCCACCATATTCTTGGTCTCCAACTCACGGCGAACCAAACGCACGTGGCTTTTAGACACGTCAAAGGGAACTTCCATCTTTTGTATTTCTCCCTTGCGTGTGGGATCAGACGGCTTACGACGCATCACTCCGGGACGTACGGTAGACATTTGAGGACGATGATCCTTACATACAATGGTAGCCATTAAGTTACCACCAAAGGCAGGACGAGTCATCATTAAGTTACGTTCCTCGTTAATATCAAGTGATGTACAGTCAGCGGTAAGACCCGTATGCATACGAGCAGAGAGACGAGGTCCCAAGTCACGGCCTATTGTTGTAGCACCTAATAGGAAAATCTCCGGCTTAATTGTATTAATCACATGGCTTACAGCCTGTGCATAAGGCTCCGTGAGATAGTCCTTAAGTAACTCATTATCTACTACTATAACGCGGTCCGCACCGGCTGCGATCAATTCATCCGCCAATGGGGTTACACCGTATCCACAGAGTAGAGCGGTTACCTTTTCGTTGATTGATTGGGCTAGTTCCGTTGCTTTTCCTAAAAGTTCGAAGGCGACATTCTGGATAACGCCTCCACGCTGTTCGGAAAAGACTAAGATACCTTTATATTGTTCTTTATCCATGGCAATCAGAGGATGAATTTTTCTTTGAGTTTTTCTAATATGATATCAACTGCTTCTTCCGGAGTCACCTCATCGTGAAGCGTACCCATAGCCTTTGCACCCTTAGTAAATGATTTCTTTACACTCGTGGGTGAACCCTTCAAACCTAAGCGCTCTGGGTCAACAGGGAAGCTATCAGCATCCATAACAAGTATTTCTTTGTCATAAGCTTCCATAATACCATGTACACTCATATAGCGAGGTTCATAGCCGGAAGCAAGGAAAGTGAGCATACAGGGGAAATCAACTTCTACGATTTCATGTCCCTCTTCTATGCCACGCTTCGCAGTAAGAAATTTATCTCCTTCTTTATACTTAACCTCTTCTACATAAGTAACCTGAGGCAAGTCAAGTTGCTCAGCAATCTGAGGCCCAACCTGTGCCGTATCTCCATCAATTGCTTGACGACCGGCAAAGATCACATCGTAATCGAGCGTTTTAATAGCTTGTGAAAGGGTATAGCTGGTAGCAAGAGTATCGGCACCGCCGAAACGGCGGTCGGTAATCAAAATACCCTTATCAACACCCATTGCAAATGCTTCATAAATAATAGCTTTTGCCTGAGGAGGTCCCATAGTAACACAAGTTACTTCTGCTCCATATAGATCTTTAAATATAAGAGCTTGCTCAAGAGCACCCTTATCATCAGGATTCATAATACTGGGGACTCCTTCACGAATCAAAGTACCCTTTACAGGGTCAAGTTTGATCTCAGTAGTATCAGGTACCTGCTTTATGCAGACTACAATTTTCATCATAGGGATTGTCTTCGTTTATTTAAGTATGTGAGCCGCAATCACCATGCGCTGAACTTCGCTGGTGCCTTCATATATTTCAGTAATCTTGGCATCGCGCATCATACGTTCCACCGGATACTCACGCGTATAACCATATCCACCATGGAACTGTACTGCCTTCACAGTCATTTCCATAGCTGTCTCAGCAGCAAAGAGCTTTGCTTCAGCTGCATCCATTGAGTAGGGTAACTGATTGTCTTTTTTCCATGCAGCCTTACGCACCAAAAGACGAGAGCAGTCAATCTTTGTCTGAAGATCGGCTAAAGTAAACTGCGTATTTTGGAAGGCTGAAATAGACCTACGGAATTGCTTACGTTCCTTTGTATACTTGATAGTCTCATCCATAGCTCCTTGAGCAATACCCAATGCCTGAGAGGCCACACCGATACGACCACCATCAAGAGTCTTCATAGCAATCTTAAAACCGGCACCTACACGACCGAGCAGATTTTCCTTCGGTACGATACAGTTCTCCATAATCAGCTCGCACGTAGCTGAACCACGGATACCAAGCTTTAATTCCTTCTTACCAATTGAGAAGCCGGGCATATCTTTCTCAACGATGAAAGCAGAGATACCCTTATTGCCAAGGCTCTTGTCGGTCATTGCAAAGATTATGTACACATGGGCATACTCAGCATTGGTAATAAAAATCTTATTTCCATTGAGCACCCAGTGATCATCTTCCTCTACAGCAAAAGTTTGCTGAGCACTTGCATCAGTTCCCGCATTAGGTTCAGTAAGACCGAAAGCTCCGATCCACTCTCCGGAAGCGAGTTTAGGTAGATACTTCTGTTTTTGTTCTTCAGTACCATGCTCTAAGATTGGTGAGCAGCACAACGAAGTATGTGCCGATACTATAATGCCTGTAGTAGCACAGACACGACTTAGCTCTTCGACACACATGGAGTAGATCTGATTAGTTCCACCTTGTCCTCCGTACTCTTTGGGAATAGGAATACCCAAGAGTCCGATTTTAGCCATCTTACGAACGGTTTCTATAGGGAACCGCTCCTCTTCATCAACGGTGGCTGCTAAGGGCTTTACTTCCTTTTCTGCGAAAGCAGTAATCATCTGAAGGAAGAGAAGCTCCTGTGGGGTTTGTGAAAAATCCATTGTTCTTTACTATATCTATATAATCAAATATTGTTCAATTCCAACTCTCCGTATACAACTGAGAGGAGACGATTAGGTGTTCCTTACTCGTTTCAACAGAAATTTACTGACGCATAGGCTTCAGATCACTTGCAAAGGTAAGTGTTGCTTCTGTATTAGCAATCACATCCTCGCGAGAAAACTCCGGATTAAGCTCTGTGACTACCAATCCTTCACCCTTACGCACCTCAATAACACACATTTCTGTGATGATCAGATATATACCTTTTGTTACTTACTACGTTTTCCTTACGTTTCCCTATGTTGTGTGACAAAAAGAGTACATCTAAACTGACGCTTATGTCAACACGTACTACGAACGCCGGCAAAATAAGCCTGTATTCTGAACTCAGACCCGGCTTACAAGCCAGAATCCTTAGTGTCGCAAAGTTAACACAAAGTTATCGCAAATACAAGAAGAAAGACCTGCCTTACATGATTAAAGAGATGCGGAATATATACATATTGATAGGGTAGACAGAGCTTCATTTTTATCTCGAACCGGATACCATTGTACAATACTTTACCTAGGCATGTTTTTTGACTTCAATCATACCTTATAGTTATGATGGGAGTTCCTTGTACATAACCTAATAACTGTACTGGAATTAAAGCATTTTGAAAGTCTCATTTGGGATAGCTTTATCTTTCTCCATACAGATCTTAGAGTGGCTAGTATATGTATGTAGAATAAGTTTCAACAATGGGCACAGAGTGTTTTGAATATATACAACTAAACATAATATACCTAATCGTATTTTTATCTACTAAGGTTATAAGGAAGAAAAATAGTCTCAAAACATGGAGACAAACTCCCTTTCCAAAAGATCTATACTTTTCAATCAAAATATACGAATCTTTCTGTGGAAAGGTACAGATATTTTAGTTAAAAGATAGGGATGTATTACTTTGGTCTTCATGCCTTAATTCGGAGAGAATAAATTGAACCTTGATGTAGGTCACTTCGAATAAGAGCATAAATCGAATATTTCAAGGAGAAATATTTTTATCTCCTAAATATTGCATCTACGCCATAACAGATAGTTTGTCTAGGGCTAATGCAATCCGAGAGGAAGGCATACAAAGAGGTTTAACTTCTATACTGTTTCCCGGGAAAGGTTTCATAACTGCCATCACTGTAAAAAACTCGTATTTCAATTATTTCCTTTTGTTTGTTTTCCAGAAGTTCATCTTTCAATCCATTCACTGTCTTTTGCGCCACTTCTTCAATGATAGAACGTAGAGTTGCATTATCTATAATAGGCTCAGAGGGCGATGGATTGGAAAGAGTCAATTCCAAATTGGATTCTGAGACTTTTACTGTTTTGTCAGTATTATGGTCTTTGGGACCCACTAACGGAGTGCCCTCTCCAAAAAGTAGCCAGTCTCTCTCCCAATCAGGGTAAGCCGTCAACACCTTATTTAAGGTATCAAAGGTAATATTGCTTTTCCCATTCATTATGTTGGAAACAACGGAAGGAGTGATATCAGCAGAATTTGCAAAACCTGTATTTCCGATGCCTAATGTATCAATCATCTCTTTCAGACGAAGGCGGATAGCTTCGTTGTCTATTGGGAGTTGCTCATTCATTTTTGTTTAGCCGTTTTTTGATTTCCCTTTCAGAAGCAAAGATAAAATCATATTTTCTTATTTGCAAATTGAAACACAGGAGCGTCAATTCTAATTTCCGAATAATATATTGCTAATTGCTATTTCTATTATGGAAAGTTTTGCACTTAAGAATTACACTACCCTTTTCAACGCTATAATAATTTAATTAAGAAAATGTATTCTATTCATTTTCAAGTGACAGCTGTTTATTTCCCACGTAAATAAAAAGATAATCCAGTACAGAGAGCAACGAGCCCTATAAATAGTGAAATATATTATTCCAAACACATCGTATCTCGCTCATACATAGTTTGTTGTAATATATTATCAATGATCGCATATTATCTATTATACTGGCATTTCCATTTCTGGATTAGAAATACAGAAAGATGATACAATAGTTTGAATTCGGAAACTCAATCTACAAAAAGAAATAAAAGAAGGGACATTGAGTTTCTTTTTCTGAAAGAGAAATAAACTAAGATTGAATGTTTTTCAAAACAGATTTTGAAAAGAAAATGCAAGGATACGTTTTAGAAGCTTAGGCCATCCATCAGTTGATCAAAAAAGAATCGCTTTTCACCCATCAAAAAAAGGAGTAAGGATTCGGGTGTGAAAATTTGTGGACGAGGAGTCTTTTTAGAAATGCGATTCCACTCCTTTATTATTTCTTGTTGAAATGCCTCAGGAATTGAATATTTGGAAGCATCCTTAATGGTTGGTCGAAAAAAACGAACCATTCCACCCTTCAGAATATAGAGTCCGTTATTCATAGGGAGAGATTCATCGTATAGAAAGAAGCTCCAAGAGTCCTGCATAAGCTCTTTGGCATAAGCAATCAGCAGCTTTATAGGATTAATTAACCTTATCATACCGCAACGATAGACATTCTTTTCTCTATTAGTTGCCGGAATGGGGGCTATGAAAGAATCGCCAAGGCGTTCGAATAAAGTGTCCATCTGTTGTGCAGTATAAAATAAGTATCCTCCGGAACTCATTACTGCCGTTTGTAAGGCAATACGCCACTGGAGGTAATCAGGCACTACATAAGGCACGGAAAGAGCCCTTTGGCGAAATGCTAAGAAGCGCTTGTAAGAATCAGAAGTCAGACTCCGGGAAAAAGGCTTTTCATCAACTGTTTTACACTGTGCTCTCTCTCCTAATGGAAGGTATTGCGCTACCCTATTATAATATTCATATAACCAATTCTCTTGTGGAATTAGAAAGCTAAATGTAGCCCCATTGAGCCACATTTGATAATGAGCTGCACGCAGTAACTGTTTAGCTAAGCCTCGGCTACGCATTTCCGGACGAGTTGCCACCCCACAGACATAATAGGAGCGGTATAGTCTGTCATTTACACACAGATTATACGGCAAAAACTGGAGGTGTGCCTTTGCTGTTCCAAAGGCAGTATTTTGTACTAAAAGGGTGTTTTGATCATGGTATAGCGTACTGAAAAAGAGCTGCATGAAGGCTTCGTCATCTTGAAAAATAGCCTTCCATATATCAAATGCAGCACGCTTCTTATCCATCTCTCTGCACTCATCTACGGACGTCTTAAAACAGCTGTTCCTTGTGCTAAGTGTATATCAGGCTGGTAGGACATTTTCGCAAAACGGAGCCCAGGAATACCTAAATCCTCCTCTCGATTGATATACTCAAAGGTATCCGGCACTATAGAAGCAAAGGATTGATTAATCATAGCATAGGCGCCATCTATATCCGGAAGGGCTTTTTCCACATGTATATCAAACGTCTGTTTATTAATGGGAGATCCTAAAGTAAATGCAACTATCTGGTCTTCCACGTAGAGCACTCCACCCTCAAGTTGTAGCGTCTCATAAGCCTCCGGACTAAGTATTCGCCTAATCATAATCTGCTCATTTTTCAGACCTTCAGAAGGCTCTGAGGCCTCAAACCAACGAGCGGAAAAGTCTATAACCTCGTCCAAAAGAGACATGCTCAATGGCTCAAAATGCCAATCTACATATCTACGCTTAAACTTATTAATATGATTTCGTTTAGGCTGTAGTTTCTTTCCACGCAGATATACAAGCTTCTCTCTCTTATATATGTAGTCTGCATAGTCCTCATCCCATAACAGACTAAATTCTCCCGGGAAATACTCTTCTAACAAATGAGAGCATTCTTCAGAGACCCCCATGAAAACAAGGGGCTCATTTTCTGTTCCAGCTTCTTCCGTTTTAAGCCTTTCTATTGTATTATGCCAAGAGTCAAGATCAATACAATATGGAAGTAAGTAAACCGGATGATTATGCCGTTTATCGTTAAAGCGAATAACTAATGTGGTGTCTCCTTCTACAGCCCAAGAAGTGTTATAGAGAAAGCTCCAACCATAGAGATTTGTAAAAGAGAGATCACAAATGGGCCGCCCTGACTTAAATAAGATAGGATATAAGATATCCCTATCCTCAAGGAGTATTGGTTTAAAATCCATTTGTTACCCCTCTAATTTGCTTGTTGCATACTCCTTGATACGAGCTAACATAGCCATTAGACCATTACTTCTCGTCGGAGAAAGATGTCCCGTTAGATTCAGTTTTTCTATGAAGAAAAGAGGAGTTTGTAATATTGCATTCGGA
This sequence comes from uncultured Bacteroidales bacterium, assembly GCA_947290775.1. GTDB lineage: Bacteria > Bacteroidota > Bacteroidia > Bacteroidales > Porphyromonadaceae > Porphyromonas > Porphyromonas miyakawae. Next base: position 137,022 of record CAMYPM010000003.1, read on the forward strand.
GTTTGGCCATCGTAGATTCTGAGCAACATAGCCACAATACCTTTTACAATAAGCGCATCGCTATCTGCTCTAAAATACAGCTTACCATCCGGCGCCTGACTACAGACTATCCACACTCTACTTTGACAACCCTCTATAAGATTATCATCAACCTTTTCAGCATCAGAGATCAGGGGCAAACTGTCGCCCATTTCAATGATGAGTTGGTATCTATCCATCCAATCATCAAAGGGTTCAAACTCGTCTATAAGTTCATTCTGAAGCTCTTCTATCGTTTTTGTCATAATTGTCACTTATATTTTACCATCCCGGAATTAGAGTGCTATTCATTTATAGTACTCCAAATCGTGCTACCTACAGCCTTTAGCACATTCTTGTCAATTACATTTATATTGTCTGCGTGCGTATGCCAATGATCTCCAAATCCTTTGGTTCTATCCTCACAATAGTTCACAATATTGATTGAAGGGATACCCCTATAGCGCATTACGGGTATATGGTCATCTGTCAGAGCAGCGGTGCTTGCAGGAATAAAATAGTCTGTATATCCGTTTTCACTCGCTTTCTTCCACACTTTCGACAATATATGACTTGCATTTGACTTTGAAAAGTACTCCCACTTGAAGCGTGCATCCTTAGCACCGACCATATCAAGTAAAATGCCGTAACGAGCTGTGTATCCCTCTTTGTGTGGATGCTGACTCCAATAAGTTGAACCCAAGCACCATGAGTCTTCAGCGTTATACTTGCCATAGTCTTCTAAGTCGAAGAGTACAATATCAACCCCCAACTTGCTTTTCTCAGCCTGTATCAGGCGCGCCATTTCAAGAAGCACGGCTACTCCACTGGCTCCATCATCAGCACCATCCAAAGGCTTATCATGCCACGCGGGATCTTCATCCTGATCACACCATGGGCGTGTATCCCAGTGGGCAAAGAGAAGCAGACGTTCCGCCTCATCAGGGTTAAAAGAAGCGATAATGTTACGCATTTCAAATTGTTTGCCATCATGTGTTGTAAGAGGGGCTTTCTGCTCAATCACAGACGCTCCAAACGCTGACAACTTATTGGCTAACCAGTCTCCACACTCCTTATGAGCTTTACTACCCGGTACGCGAGGACCAAACTCTACCTGACGTAACACAAAAGAATATGCACTATCTGCATTAAAAGGTGACGAGACTGGTAGATTGTCAGCCACTACCGTAGTAGCATTATTATCTTTCTCCTTTCTATTCTTACAAGATACAAAAGAAGAAAGTGGGACTAATATAGTCAAGATGAGTAGAATTGGGTGTATACGCATTATGTATAGATAGGCTTTTAGATTGTGGAGAGGGTCGCTGTAAAACACCTAAGCGTATCACAACGACCCAACACACCAACACATGAAATAATGAAAAGCCCTTTCACAAGGGTTCTTTCTTTGAAGTTACTTTAATTTAGCAAGAGCAGCCTCATAGTTTGGCTCTTCAGTAACTTCCGGTACAATTTGGCTATAAACCAGCTTTCCTTCTTCGTCAATTACAAAAACGCTACGGGCTAAAAGCCCTGCAAGTGGTCCTGTTTCCATACGCAAACCATACTTTTCACTAAAACAGGTACAACGGAAAGCAGATAGCATTACAACATTCTTAATTCCCTCTGCAGCACAGAATCTTTGTTGAGCAAAAGGCAAATCCATTGAGATACATAACACAACCGTATTATTCAAAGCTGCAGCCTCTTTGTTAAAGCGACGCACACTTGCAGCGCACACACCGGTATCCACACTGGGAAAAACGTTCAGGACTACCCTTTTGCCTTTATAATCACTTAGATATGCCTCACTAAGGTCATTCTTCACAGCCATAAAGTCAGGAGCCATCTGCCCTACCTCCGGCTGTTTTCCTCCAAGCTTAATTTCTATCTCTCCTTTAAATTTTATCATATCAAATTTTCCAAGTCATTGTTCTTGTTTTGGGTATCTCCTACCCTTCTACCTCGCTAAGGTACGCATTTATTTTGAATAACGACCACTATTTTGGATATTAAAACGAAATCTTCACAATATCTTGTCAATAGCATCTTTTATATACTCCTTAGGCACATTACCCATTGAAACATAAGGAGTCTCTTTCATGGGAACAAAGAGTAACATAGGAATAGACTGCACTTTAAACAGCTGAGCCAATGCCTTCTCTTTGTCTATATTAACCTTGTACACAACAATCTTTCCGGCATACTCTCCTGCAACTTCAGCCAATTTAGGAGCTAGGGCACGACATGGACCACACCAATCTGCGTAAAAATCAATTACACAAGGTTTTTCCCCTTTATATACAAACTTCGTTGGATTCTTCTCCCAGTCATATATATTGGCTTTCATATAAGCCGCATCAATTTCAATTGCTTCCATACCCTTCCTCTGTTGAGCGATGAGGGGAGAACAAACCAGGTACGACAATATAAATATACTTATCCCGACAAGTAAATATTGACTTCTTTTTCTCATTTTCATTACATGCATTAAATGTCAATTGATAAACAACCATTATTTGAAAAAGTTCATAATCAATAATGAATTGAGCGCAACGCAAAAAGAAATATAGCATTCGATATGAAGTAAGTTACTCCTTCACCGATACGGAATGAATAATAAAAGAAGTTGATAAAATGGACACTCTCGTTTACAATAACTCTTTTCCCTTCAACATTGCTTGCAGAAAGGACTGACACAATGCATAGAATCAATCCAACAGACACTATCATCGGAAATGTCAATCTCTTAGATCGCTGCAGATAAATGCGGATTAGCTATCTTTGCCAAGTATATTGCATTCTCATAAATAAGTTTGCATTACAACTATATACAAGGAGGAACTGAAAGCCCTTAGTAGTAGAAAAGAAGAGAAAGATGGAAAATAGATTCACAACATACGAAAACCCGGATTTTAGTCGTATCAATAAGGAAGTACTAAAACAATGGCAAGAGGAAGATCTCTTTGCTAAAAGTGTTGAGGCACGTCGTAACGCACCCTCTTTTGTCTTTTACGAGGGGCCACCCTCTGCCAACGGAATGCCGGGAATCCATCATGTTATAGCTCGATCTCTGAAGGATATTTTCTGCAGGTATAAAACGATGCAAGGATTCTTGGTCGAAAGACGTGCCGGATGGGATACTCACGGACTTCCTGTGGAGTTAGGTGTTGAGAAAGCACTGAATATCACAAAAGAAGATATCGGCAAGAAAATCAGTATCCGTCAATATAATGATGAGTGCCGCAAAGCTGTAATGCGTTACACTAAAGAGTGGGAACAGCTTACCGAGCAGATGGGCTATTGGGTAGATATGGATCAGCCTTATATCACCTACAAGCCTAAATACATGGAAACACTTTGGTGGTTACTCGCTGATCTCTACAAAAAGGGCCTTCTATATAAAGGCTATACGATACAGCCCTATTCACCCGCTGCTGGTACAGGGTTAAGTACACACGAGCTTAACCAACCGGGTTGCTACCGAGATGTAAAAGATACGGTATGCACAGCGCAGTTTAAGATCACCCAGATACCGGATTCTTGGGGCATAACGGACGAATGTTACTTTTTAGCTTGGACCACAACTCCTTGGACGCTTCCTAGTAATACGGCCCTTTGCGTAGGAAGTGGTATCGACTACACATTAGTAGAAACTTTCAATCCTTATACTCATACCCACGAGTTCGTAGTGCTTGCCACGGCACGCTTAGAAGCTTACTTTACCTCTTCTAATGAGTGTGATAAGCTCCCCGAAACATGGGATGGAGAGGCAAAGGATCTTCCATGGAAAAGAATTGCTACGATGAAAGGTTGTGATCTTGAGGGAATACGCTATGAGCAACTTATACCATGGGTCAAGCCACTGGGTGATGCATTTAGAGTGATCACGGGAGATTATGTAACTACCGAGGATGGAACCGGTATTGTGCATATTGCTCCTACTTTCGGTCAAGACGATAAACGTGTAGCTGTAAAGGCTGGTATTTCTTCCCTGGTTCTTATAGATAGCGAAGGCAATGAACGTCCAATGGTGGACATGCGAGGTCGCTTCTATCTAACAGAAGAAATTGATGCCTCCTTTCGGGCTGAATACATGAATGAATCACTTTATGATGTTTATGCCGGCCGCTACGTAAAGAATGCTTATGACGAAAGTCTCAAAGAAAGAGATCCGACCCTGGACACAGATCTTTGTGTCATGCTTAAAATGCAGAACAAAGCCTTTAAGATTGGGAAACATGTGCATAGTTATCCTCACTGCTGGCGTACGGACAAGCCTGTCCTTTATTATCCATTAGACAGTTGGTTCATTAAGACAACCGCTTGTCGCGAAGAGATGATGCGCCTCAATGAGTCCATCCGCTGGAAGCCGGCCACTATTGGTACAGGGCGCTTCGGCAAATGGTTAGAGAATCTCCAAGATTGGAACTTATCTAGAAGCAGGTTTTGGGGCACTCCCCTTAACATTTGGCGTACAGAAGATGGGAGTGAAGAGCGTTGTATTGCCTCAATAGAAGAGCTATACAATGAGATTGAGCATTCTATCCAATCTGGGCTGATGCATGAAAATCCATTTAAAGGATTTGTGCCCGGAGATATGAGCGATGAGAATTATGCACATGTTGATTTGCATCGTCCTATAGTAGATGAAATCATCCTAACATCCTCAACTGGCAAAGCAATGTATAGGGAGAAAGACCTAGTTGATGTATGGTTAGATTCAGGAGCTATGCCTTTCGCACAACTGCACTATCCATTTGAGAATAAGGAAGCAGTAGATGAAGGAAAGTTTTTTCCTGCCGATTTTATTGCTGAAGGTATTGACCAAACAAGAGGTTGGTTCTTCACACTACATGCGATTGCTACTATGGTTAAGCATAGCGTTGCCTATCAGAATGTGCTTGCCAACGGACTTGTCCTTGACAAGAATGGCAATAAGATGAGCAAGAGACTTGGCAATGCAGTAGATCCCTTTATCACGATAGATACATATGGAGCCGATCCATTGCGTTGGTATATGATTACCAATGCATCTCCTTGGGATAACATCAAATTTGACATCGAGGGAGTTAAAGAGGTTAGCAGGAAATTCTTTGGAACACTATACAATACATACCAATTCTTTGCTATGTATGCAAATCTTGATGGCTTTAATCCCGATGAGAAAAGCATTTCCTACAAAGAGAGACCTGAAATAGATAGGTGGATTATTTCCATGCTTCATACGCTAATTGGAGAGGTCTCGAGCTCATTGGAGGACTACGAGCCTACACGTGCGGGGCGGGCTATTGAAGAGTTTGTAGAAACGCATTTAAGCAATTGGTATGTTCGTCTCTCTCGTAAACGCTTCTGGGTGGGAGACATGACAGAAGACAAGAAAAGTGCCTATGCCACTCTATACGAATGCTTGGTAACAGTAGCACAACTTATTGCACCAATTGCTCCATTCTATGCAGATCGTCTCTATAGAGATTTAACCTGTGGCGAGAAATCTGTCCATTTAACTAACTTCCCGATTGCAAATCAAGAAGGCATTGACAGCGTGCTTGAGCGCCGAATGAAGCGAGCTCAAGAGTTAACAGGAATGGTTCTCGCCTTACGTAGAAAAGTAAATATTAAAGTGCGTCAACCATTGGCTTCCATAATGATTCTCATAGCCTCCGAAGAAGAAAAAGAGGATATAGAAGCCGTGAGCAAGTGGATCCTTAATGAGGTAAATGTAAAGGCGATAAACTACGAAGACGCCTCCGCAGATGTATGGCATCGAACGATTAAACCTGATTTTAAGAAACTTGGGCCACGTTACGGAAAGATCATGAAAGACGTAGCCCAAGAGATTTCTACCCTTCCACAAGATAAAATAACCGAATTAGATCAAAAGGGACAACTCACCCTTCATGTAGCGGGCAACGAGGTATTGCTAATGAGAGAAGATGTAACTATTAATGTGGAAGATATACCGGGTAGGCTGGTTGCCACAGATGGTCGCAATACGATAGCCCTTGACGTAACAGTCACACCTGATCTTTACGTTGAAGGATTAGCAAGAGAGTTGGTTAACCGAATACAGAACCTGCGTAAACAGATTGGGTTGGAGGTAAATGACCATATTAATGTATTCGTGATATCCGGCACGGAGATGGATCAGGCTTTTGAGAAATTTCACGATTACATTGCAGAGCAGGTACAAGCAGACGATCTTGTACTTACAGATAAAGTAAGCGATGGAATTGAGATTGACATGGAAAGCTACAAATTAACCTTGTCCATAAATAAAAGTGAAAGATAAGAAGCGGTCCACATTGCCTAAGGATCCGAGAGCCAATAACTCGGATCCTTTTAGTATAGAAAACCCAACCAAGCAAGCCGTCTGGGTTTGTGCAATCGTTTTGCTGACTCTCATCATTGATCAAGTGATCAAAATATGGGTTAAAACGCACATGCAGTTGGGAGAAGAAATTAGGGTCTTTGATTGGTTCCGTATTCTCTTTGTGGAGAATATGGGAATGGCCTTTGGACTTGAGCTCGGAAGTAAGCTCTTTCTCACATTTTTCCGCATTATTGCAATGGGGCTTATTGCTTATGCAATTGTGATACTTATTAAGAGTCGTCACTTTTCTCTCGGCTTCCTCGCTTGTTTGGCTCTTATTTTTGCAGGAGGGATCGGAAATGTAATAGACTCCATGTTCTATGGAATCATTTTCTCGGACAGCCATGGGCAAGTAGCAGAGCTATTTCCAACTGGTGGCGGATATGGCACCTTTATGCACGGGAAGGTGGTTGATATGCTATACTTTCCGCTAATTGATACAGTATGGCCCTCATGGATACCCTTCATTGGGGGAAAATCGTTTACTTTTTTTGATCCTGTATTCAATTTTGCGGACAGCTGCATCTCAATAGGAGTCATTTTATTGCTTGTGTTCCATGTTCGTCCATTTACAGAGGCTTTGGAATACTTCTCTAACCCTCGAATTAGGAAAGCCACGAAAACCATTAACGAAGAGAAGCGGCAAACAACACAGAAAGAGAAAGTCAAGAAGTAAAACACAATGCCTTCAAAAGCACGCTTGGTAGTTGTCCTTTTGCTCCTTTTTACAACCATAGGACTAAGTTTCTCATGTGGCAATAAATGGGGAAAGAGGCTTTCTGAAAAAGAGATTGAAGCTATTCTTGGAGAGCTTTATGTAGCTCAAAATATCTATATAAATGATCCATCCCCCTCGACAGATACACTATTGATTTCCCTTCGTCGTTCGATTTTCAGAAAGTATCAGATTACTGAAAGTGATTTCGATAGCGTCATTACATACTATGCCCATTATAAGTCTGATCGTCTCTCAGCTATCGCCCAAAAAGCCGCTGACGGAATTACTGCCGACTTAGAAGATTATCAAAAGAAGGCAACCCCTTCCACTCTTGATGAAAGTTTGAAGTATCAAATTCCAAAGAGCTTAGACGCCTATGAATTAGCTGACCTAATCCGCATAGAGCAATATCCGTCTACAATTCTTCTCTCAGATGGCGTTGACGCTCTCTTCTACTCTACTCTAGTAAGGAACACATTATACAAAACTACTACCATTACGATACAGATCACACTTTATGGGCTTCCAAACAAAATAGAAAAGAAAGACTGTCCTCTCCTTGAAGTGTCTTGTATTGACACTAACGGAAATTTTGTGAAAGCACAGACTACCCTATCCTCAAATGGGACGAAAGACCTTTGCTTATACTTTGACAAAGACATAAAAAATGGTCGATTTTCCATTTTGCTTCATTCAGGAAACAACCCACACATCTGCCCTATCTTTGTTACTGAGCTTTCCATTAGGCCACAACTTGCTTCTCCTCCCTCTAACAAAGAAAACGAGGAGAATGATTAATTCTCATAATCCATTAATAAGAATAAGCCACTCTGCTAAAATCGTTCCCCTACACAACAAACAATGACTTACACAATTACATCTACTGATAAATATAGTGATGCTCGCTGTGGCATTATAACCACTGACCACGGTTCTATACCCACTCCTATTTTTATGCCTGTCGGCACTGCTGGTAGCGTAAAAGCAATGACTATGGAGCAGGTAGAAGAAACCAATGCAAAAATCATTTTGGGGAACACATACCATCTCTACTTGCGGCCGGGATTAACTATTTTACAAGCTGCAGGAGGATTGCACAAATTTGGCACTTGGAATAAGCCAATCCTTACGGACAGTGGTGGGTTTCAGGTGTTTTCGTTAGCCGATCGTAGAAAAATATCAAGAGAAGGTGTCACTTTTTCCTCGCATATTGATGGATCAAGACATTTATTTTCTCCTGAGAGAGTAATGGATATTGAACGAATAATTGGAGGTGATATCATAATGGCCTTTGATGAATGTCCTCCAGGCACTGCCTCATATCACTATGCAAAAAACTCTCTCGAGCTTACACTTCATTGGTTGGAACGCTGTTTTAAGCGCTTTAACGAAACGGAACCTTTGTATGGATATACCCAAGCCCTATTCCCAATCGTCCAAGGCTGCGTCTATCCGGACCTAAGACGTAAATCAGCCGAAGCGGTGGCTGCATACAATGCTCCAGGGAATGCAATAGGTGGACTTGCCGTAGGAGAGCCAACTGAAAAAATGTATGAAATGATTGAGTTGGTTAATACAATTCTTCCAAAGGATCGACCCCGTTATCTTATGGGTGTGGGTACCCCCGCCAACTTATTGGAAGGAATTGCTCGTGGTGTAGATATGTTTGATTGTATTATGCCAACACGTAATGCGCGTAACGCTCAACTTTTCACACAAAATGGCATTATAAATGTACGCAATAGTAAATGGAAGAATTGCTTCGAGCCTATTGAACGTAACGGAGCTTCACCAATAGACGAACGTTATTCACTATCCTACTTACATCACCTTTTCAGAGCAGAAGAGATAACAGCCCTAACTCTCGCCTCTATACACAATGTGGCCTTCTATCTCAGACTAATGGAAACAGTTCGTGAGAAGATAGCTGATGGCACATTTTCTTTTTGGAAGGATGACGCTGTAAAGCGTCTCATGCAACGCTTATAATAACATTTCGTTGCAAAATAAAAAACCTCAATGCTTCTATGCATAAGAGATCCTCTATGCGTGGTGTGCTAAAAAGATACCGCTACTGATCATTACCGGGATATAGACTTTCTTCTTCCACCTCCTACATACGTAATCTTAGATGCGGAATTATTTGATAATAAGTCTGCATCTTTCCACTAAACAATCGACCAAATTTCATTACTCATTATTTTCCTTACACATATTCATTTTTTCAGCTTAGCACGAGGAGGTTTTCCTTCTAATTTGACTATCTTTGTAAGCGGAGCAAGTAGAAATTAGATCTGCGGCATAAGTGTCGCAGAGGATTAAGTCGATATTCTCCTTTATTGGTAATGAAAGAAGAGTATGTTTAGCAATCAGGTCAGTAGGTTTGTATAGCTCTTATACTTATAAACTACTACATTTCTCAGAAAACAGTAAAGAAAATAGTAAAATAACACTTAATAAATCACTATGGCGAATCAGACGAAAATAGTAGAATGCGTGCCTAACTTTAG